>JAFXJY010000049.1 GCA_017531985.1 Bacteroidaceae bacterium | reverse complement strand
GTAGTAGTAAGCGTAGAAAAGACGTTCGGTATCACCGGTGTGTGCTTCGTAATACTCGACAGCGATATTGATGATGGAGTCGTTGGTAGAGTCGATAAAGTTCTTGTCGAGAGCTTGTGCGTGTAGCAGGGCATGCCAAGCACGCTGGCGGGGATGCGTGATGCGGTGTTGCAGCGAGAGTTCTTGTAAGAGGGCAAGAGCCGAGTCGGGTTGCGAATGCATCTGCTGCTCGATGTCGGCCAGTCGCTTGTCGACCTCGGGCGAGGCACAAGCCACAAGCAGCAATAGCATGCCGAGAGTGAGTGCCAGTGTGAGTGTAGTCCTGTTCATGAGGATGTGAGTGTGTGTAGTTTTATTTTTTCTCAGTGATTTTTTTCTTCCATCGGGTGAGGGTGTCTATGCCATCACGCAGACCTAACAATCCATGTGAACTCGACTCGGCCGATTGTGCCAGTGGGTCGTGGAAGGTCAATGTATCGGGGTGGGCTTTACCGAATTGTTCGGGATATAGTACTATCAGATTGTTGTCGGCAAAATATTGTGAAAGGAATGTGGGTAGTTTTTCGTAATCGGTGCTGAATGATACCGATGCTCGACGTGCAGCCACTACGACAAAGAGGTCGTCGTCGTTTACGGTATTGGTTATCAGCAGCATATCGTCCCACGACTCTACTAAGTTGTATTCATGGCGTATCTTGTAGCGGCGGTGGGTTATTACACTCTTGATGTGTGGTATGGTTGTATGGTAGGCGTAGAAGATGATGCGACAGCCTATTTGCTGCGATATGTTGGCAAGGCGGTCGATCCAGGTGGCAAATCCGGTTTCGTACTCGGCATTGGGTGGAACTGACACTATGATGCGTGTTGTGGCAGCCGGTGGGGTAACGCACTTGGTAATCCATATCATTTTGTGTGTGCTTCGCAATAGATTCTCGATTTTGGCTCCGAAGAAGGAGTCGACAATATTGGCTTTGTGGTGCAATCCCAGCACTACTTCGCTGATGTTCTTTTCCTTGACTGTGTGCAAAATACCGCTGGCAATATTGAGGTCGTATCGAGAGATACGTTCCAAGGGGGTATCGGCAGCCGAAGCTACCTTGGCAGCTTGTTCGAGAATGCGTTGCGAGTTGTATTGGTTGCCTTGCTTGCTGTCGTCGTTGACGTAGAGGGCATAGAGTGGTGTGCGTTTTTTGGGATTTTTCATCAGTAAGGCCATGTTTACAAGACCTTCGACGGTAACAGGATTGGCTACGGGTATGAGAATGCGTT
Organism: Bacteroidaceae bacterium; assembly: GCA_017531985.1. Taxonomy (GTDB): domain Bacteria; phylum Bacteroidota; class Bacteroidia; order Bacteroidales; family Barnesiellaceae_A; genus Barnesiella_A. The sequence continues at coordinate 7,094 of JAFXJY010000049.1, read as the reverse complement.
CTTCGGCAATGGTAGTTTCGCCCGAGTCATTATTCTTTTCTTCATCTTGGAGTTTTATTACCGTATTGCCGGCGGCTTGTTCGGTAATGATGGAACTGACGGTGCATGTAACCAATATCATGATGATCGTTCCGTTGAGAATGGCATCGTCGAATACGCCATATTCACGACCTACAATGACGGCAGCCAACGAGACGGCGGCTTTGGCTGTTGTAATGCCGAAGATGAGTCGTCGGTCGCATGCCGAGTAGTGAAAGATGCGTTGTATCATCCATGCGGCTATCCACTTGGTGCTGACTGCTATGATGCACATGATAACTGCTACGAGTATCATCTCGGGATGGTCAATGAAGATGCTCAGATCGATCATCATACCCACTCCTATTAGGAAGTAGGGGATGAACAAGGCATTGCCAACGAACTCGAGACGGTTCATCAATGGCGATACGGAGGGGATGTAGCGATTGAGTATAACTCCGGCAAAGAATGCTCCTATAATGGAGAGCAGACCTATGGCTTCGGCTATAAAAGAGGAGAGGAATACTAATGACAGAACGAATATAAATTGTATTACATTGTCGCTATATGTCTTGAAGAACCATCGTACCAACCGGGGGTAGGCGTAGACAATGAATAGGGCATAAATGGCTACTAATAGTACAAAACGTATCCAATAGCCTATGCCGGTGTCGCCCGACAATGTGCCGGTGATAATGGCAAAGACTACCAGTGAGCCTAATATGGCAAAGATGGTACCTGCAACGGCTACTGTGACGGGTGCGTAGCGATTGAGTCCGTAACGGCTCACTATGGGGTAGGAGATGAGTGTGTGTGAGGCAAACATGCTCGACAAGAGGGCTGCCACATGCCAGTCGAGGTGTAGTAGATAGTGACTTGCTATCGTTCCCAGCAGCATGGGAATGCCGAAGGTGAGCAGTCCGAATATTGTTCCCGGCTTGCGGTTGCGTAACAGTGAGAATATGTCCATCTCGATACCTGCCAGAAACATCAGGTAGAGGATGCCCACTTGTCCGAATATCTCGAAACTGCTATCGCGAGCCAGCAGATTCAGTCCATGTGGACCTATGATGATACCGGCTATGATAAGGCCTATGATGTGAGGGATGCGAAATCGGTTGAGTAGAATGGGTGCCATCAAAATAATGGCCAGCACGATGAAAAATATCAGTACCGGGTTTTCAATGGGTAGTGTGAATAATCCGTCAAACATGTGGTCAATTTTTTGACTACAAAGGTACTGATTTTTATGAAATGAATGATGTGTGTGTTAATACTTTAAAGTTTTTGGGTTAAAGTTTATGCTTTTGTAACATATATGCACCATTTCTTGTCAGAAGGTGCTGTGTGGCAGTATCATCGGGTGAGGGCGGTGCTATGTTCGATATTTTCCGTCGGTGCTATCGTCGAGAATGCTCAGATAGGAGTTGTATCGTGACTCGCTGATGTAGTGATTTTCAATGGCTTGTAATACGGCACAACCCGGTTCGTTGCGGTGTGTACAGTTGTTGAAGCGGCATTGGGATGAGACTGCAAATATTTCGGGGAAATAATGAGCCACTGTTGATGGGTCGAAGTCGATAGTGCCAAATCCCTTAATGCCCGGGGTGTCGATGATGTAGCCGCCTTGCGGAAGGGGAAACATTTGCGAAAAGGTGGTTGTGTGCATGCCGGTGTCGTGTTGAACGGACAATGCTCCGGTTTTTAAGTTCAAGCCGGGGATGAGACGATTGATGAGTGATGACTTGCCTACTCCCGAGTTGCCCGAGAATAGTGTTGTGCGTCCCACGATCTTTTCTTCGAGCCACTCCATGCCTTCTGCGGTTGTTGCCGAGACGAGTTGAGTGTCGTATCCGATGGTGTTATAGAGATGTTGTACGCCCTGAGCATATTCCATCTCTTCATCGTTGTAGATGTCGCATTTGTTTATGGCAATATACACCGGCACGCCGTAGGCCTCGGCTGTGGCAAGGAAACGGTCGATAAAGACAAGATTGGTGCGAGGATGTTCGATGGTGACCACCAGCACTGCGGCATCGAGGTTGGCTGCGATGATGTGGCTCTCTTTCGACAAGTTCGATGCACGTCGCACTATATAGTTGCGTCGTTCGGCTATTTCGGTGATAAAAGCCGAGCCGTCATCGGCAACTTGTATGGTAACACGATCGCCCACCACAACGGGATTGGTGCTACGAATGCCTCGCAGGCGAAATCGGCCTTTCACCTTGCAGTCTATTTCATTGTTGTCGTCGGTTTTTACGGTGTACCAGCTGCCGGTACTCTTTATGACTGTTCCTTGGAGCATGTAGGGTGTCAGATTTTTTTTAGAATCGAAGTGTGTAAAGAGGCTGTGATTAAGAAAGATTCACGCATTTCTCACACAGCCTCTTTTTCTCTATTAAGCCTTTCCGTTCGGTCCCATGAAGGGGATAAATCCGCCGCGAGGATCGAGTATTGTGCCATGTTGTTGCTCATACTTGGCCAAGTTCTCTTGCAGGGCAAGCAGCAGACGCTTGGCATGCTCGGGAGCAAGGATGATTCGTGACTTGACCGGAGCCTTAGGCACACCGGGCATGGTGCGGGCAAAGTCGATTACGAACTCGGACGATGAGTGTGAGATGATAGCGAGGTTGGAGTAGATACCTTCGGCAACCTCGGGGGTCAGTTCTATTTGCAAACCTTTTTTTTCTTCCATGATTGTTATGATTTATATTGTTGATTATTTGAGTTTAAACAGTATATAAGGCATCGACTCGTTGGGCATATTGGCATATATACGCATAGCCTTGTAGTTGTCGAGTTGCGGTATGTGGAACGATGCATAGGCTGTTGTCCAGTATCCTGTTATATCGCCATTGGCATCGTGACGCAGTATAACGTTGAGTGTGTCGGGTGATGTCTGTTCGGGGTGGTAGAAGAGGTCTAAGCGATGCGACTTGATGTAATATTCGATGCGTAGTTCAAGGTTGAGGTATTGACCTGTACGCCATCCTGATGTCAGCATGATCGGATTGTTGGGATAGGCGGCTATCGAGTCGGGAGTGGTCGATATAATGGTATCGTGACGCACCGGTGAGAGTTGCATGGCCACTATGTTGTGATTGCTATCGGGGGTCGTACTTGATATGTAATATTGCAGCAAAGCACGTTGTCCGTCATTGATTTGTGCCTTGATGGGTGGTGTGGGGTACAACATGATTGAGCCTTGGTCGTTGCGTAATATTTGCTCAAAGTGTACGGTACTATCGGGTTGCAATAGGCAAGTTACGATGTCGGAGTAATATACTATGCCTTCACCGGGATGCGAGTCGTTGTTGCATCCGGTTACCAGCGATGTGAGGATGACCGCCAAGGCTAGTACGAGTGTTTGTGACAGATGTTTCATATGCTTTATTTGTTATTATATTGATCGTTAATGACGCAACCGTCTTGCAGACGGATGGTGCGGTCGGAGAGTGTGGCAAGCGACTCATCGTGGGTGACGATGAGAAATGTGTGTCCCCACTGACGACGCAGGTCGAAGAAGAGGTTGTGTAGTTCGGTCTTATTGAGGGTGTCGAGGCTGCCCGATGGCTCGTCGGCAAGAATGACCGAGGGATTGTTGACCAATGCTCGGGCTACGGCTACGCGTTGTTTCTCGCCTCCCGATAGTTGTGCCGGCTTGTGCTTGGAACGGTCGGTAAGTCCCATGAAGGAGAGTAGTTCGGCAGCACGTTTCTCGGCTTCTCTATGGCTGCGACCGTTGATGAGTGCCGGCAGCATGATGTTTTCGAGTGCTGTAAACTCGGGTAGCAGCTGGTGGAACTGAAAGACAAATCCTATGTGTGCATTGCGAAAGCGAGCCATCTCGCGGTCGGCAAGATTATCGACACGCTTGTTGTCGAATGTGATACTGCCCGATGTGGGTTTTTCGAGCGTACCTATTATTTGCAACAAAGTTGTCTTGCCGGCACCACTGGCTCCCACAATCGATACTATCTCGTGGTCGGGAATCGTGAGGTCGATACCTTTCAGCACTTCGAGTTGGTCGTATCTCTTGGTTATGTTACTTATTTCAATCATGATCGGTCAGTTTATTGATGACATGAGCTGCCAAGTAGCAGCCAAAGATAGCAGGCATGTAAGAAATAGTACCCACCGTAGTGCGTTTATTGCGTTCGCCTTCTATTTCTTGTATGGCATGGGTGAGTGGTTCTTCGGGGGTAAAGACTACCGGCAATCGCTTTTTGACACCCATCTTACGCAGTCGGCTGCGAACGGCTCGTGCCAGTCCGCAACGATATGTGTCGGCTATGTCGGCATATTGTATGAGCGAGGGGTCGCGTCTTGCTCCGGCTCCCATCGACGACACTACCGCTATGTCATGTTGTAAGCAGTGCGACAATAGGGCTACCTTAGGGGCTATGGTGTCGATGGCATCCACAACGTAGTCGTAACTCTCTTGCATCAGAGTCGCTACTGCTTCAACTTCAAGATACTCATGTCGTACCGAGAGGTGCAGTGTCGGATTTATATCAAGCAGGCGTTGAGCTAATACATCGACCTTTACTTCGCCCACTGTCGAGTGCATGGCTATGAGCTGGCGGTTGATGTTGGATGGTGCTACTCTATCACTGTCGATGATGGTCATGTGTCCCACTCCGGCACGCACAAGCATCTCGGCAGCATAAGCACCTACGCCACCTACTCCCACTACAAGGATGCGACTCTGTTGCAACTTGTTGATGTTTGTCTCACCCAATAGTAAGGCTGTTCGTTGCTTCCATTCGTTCATATTGCGATACGAAGATAATGCTTTTTGTTCAATATAATGCCGATGAGGTAATTATTTAAGTGAATTTTAAGGGATGTTCTGTAAATTGGTATAAAGTTGAACATTGTCATGAGCTACTCCATCCATTGTGCTATGCGTCCATCCACGTCCGGTAGGCTGCGGTCGGGGGTGACCGGAACGATTGAGATATAATTGCGAGCCAAGTTATACTCGTCCGTATCTTCGGCATCGGGTTCGGCATTTTCAAAGTAGCCGGTCAGCCAGTGATAGGGGCGACCGAAGGGGTCGACTCGCGACTCGTATTCGCTTACCCACTTGCCCCTTGCTGCACGACACACCACTTCGCCTTGAATACTATCGGTGGCAGGAATGTTGACGTTTAGCCCCAGTTGGGAGGGTAGCCCTTGTTGCAGTGCCTTTTTACAGAGTCGTTCCACTACATTGCGACACACCGAGAAATCGGCATCGTGCGAGAAGCTGCACAACGAAAAGCCTATGGACGGTATGCCATGAATAATACCCTCAAAGACAGCTCCCATCGTTCCTGAATATACGACGCTTACACCCGAATTGCTACCATGATTTATACCCGAAACGATAAGGTCGGGGGCATCGGAGAGTAAAACATTTAAAGCTAATTTTACACAATCGACGGGTGTTCCGGTTGTCTTAAAGGCGACGTAACCTTTCTGATTTTCCACCTGTGTCACACGCAGCGGCACATTGACTGTTATGGCTGCCGATTGTCCCGAGCGGGCACTGTCGGGAGCTACTACTACCACGTCGCCTAAGGGCATGAGATACGTTACAAGCGATTTGATGCCTTGTGCCTCTATACCATCATCGTTGGTAACCAAGATAAGAGGTCTTGCTCCTCGCGATATTGTTCTATCTTTCATATCATTCTTTTTTTACTACCTTTTTCGGCTGACAAAGATACAACAAAATGCGAGTTTGACAACAAAATTAACCATTGCGGGGGATAAACACTCTGTTAAGGGAGTCTCTTTTCATTTTTGCGAGTTTGTCACTCCATGCCTATGAGTAAATTGTGATAAAGTTTATTTGTTGAAATTATACTGCGATGTTTAATTTGTGTGAAAAAAGTTGCGGCTTGGATGAAAAAAAAATAGTGGTATTATTCTTTTTTATAATATAATTTTTCGTAACTTTGCATCGGACTGAACATTTCAGACAAAGAAATGTTATGTAAATAAAAATTATCATTGAATTGAAAAAAGTATTTATTATATTGATTATCATTGTATTGGGTTCAATAATGACTCCCATACAACATTCTTTCGCTTCGGCTGTTGACGGCCGTTTCGGAGAACGTGCATCGTATGCTTTTTCCAATATGCAGTCCGATCTTTCCCGAAATTATTCATCGATCGAGGCCTCGGAAATTAAAAACAATCATGTTAGCTTTGAAAATTCTCTAACCGATACTTCCACCCCCGTTGAAGTGTCAGTGATGGATTCGGTGTTGTTACGCAAGTTGATGTACGACATGGAGGTTCATTTCCGTCTGGATCGATGCGAGTTGGATGGTTCTTACATGGGTAATGATGTGGCGTTCCGTCAATTCTACGACATGGTTCAGTCGATAGGCTGGGATCGTATCGACTCGATAGAGATTGTGTCGTATGCCTCGCCTGAGGGTGCTTATGAGCGTAATATGTGGCTTTCGCACGAGCGATCTCAGGCCATGCGTCGCTACATTGACGATGAGTATCCCGAGTTGTCGTCTCGTCTGACGGTACATGCAGGAGGCGAGTCGTGGGCATTGCTTGCCGAGTTGGTCAAGAGCGATACACGACTTACGGCCGTTGCCATCGATGAGATATTGTCGGTGATTTATTCCGATGTTGATGTTGCGTCGAAGAAGTTGCGTATGCAGCAGTTGCCCGATTACGACTATCTGTTGTCGACCTATTATCCGGTCATCCGTAAGTCAATGTTGTGTGTGGTCTATTTCCATGAGAGCCGCATTTCGGGCTATCTTGTAGCCACACCGGCTCGCATTTCGACACCGGAAGCAGCAGCCGGAGAGCCGGCTCGGGTAGCCCTTTCCGCTCCTGCATGGAGTCGTTATCTCTACCTGAAAACCAATGCAGTGGCTTGGGGAATGGGTATCAGCAATATCGCCGTCGAGGTCGATATCGTCCCCCACTGGTCGGTGTCACTTCCTGTATATTACTCGGCATGGAACTATTTCAGCGAGACGGTCAAGTTCCGCACCTTCGCCCTTCAACCCGAAGCCCGCTACTGGCTGCGAGGCGATAACGTAGGCTTCTATGTG
>JAFXJY010000048.1 GCA_017531985.1 Bacteroidaceae bacterium | reverse complement strand
GACCTGGGGAGACTCGATGCGGGAGATGTTGAACAGAACGGGGCCAGCGTGCCAGTCGGGGTTAACGATAGCCAGGCCGCACTCCAGAACGTTTGCAACAATTTTATTACTGGTAGTAGTTGTCATACTGACAGCTATATTTTTCCATTTCGTGCCGTTCCTCTTGTGGTTATCGGCACGAGTATCGGGAGTGAACATTTCGCTCATACAACTCTTCCTGATGCGTATCCGCAAAGTGCCACCCCAAGTTATTGTACGAGCCCTGATCGAGGCTCACAAGGCCGGTCTCAACACCATCACTCGTGATGAACTCGAAGCTCACTATCTGGCCGGTGGTCATGTTGAGCGTGTTGTGCATGCTCTTGTATCGGCTGCGAAGGCCAATATCGATCTCGGCTTTAAGATGGCTTCGGCTATCGACCTTGCCGGTCGTAACGTTTACGAGGCTGTGCAAATGTCGGTTAACCCCAAAGTTATCGACACTCCCCCCGTCACAGCTGTGGCGAAAGATGGTATTCAGCTTATAGCCAAGGCTCGTGTGACCGTACGTGCCAATATTCGCCAACTTGTCGGTGGTGCCGGTGAGGACACTATCCTTGCCCGTGTAGGTGAAGGTATCGTATCGTCTATCGGTTCGAGCGAGTCGCACAAGGAAGTGCTTGAAAATCCCGATTCTATATCCAAGCTCGTTCTTCGCAAAGGTCTTGACTCGGGTACTGCTTTCGAAATATTGTCTATCGATATTGCCGACATCGACATAGGTAAGAACATTGGTGCTACCTTGCAGATTGACCAAGCCCAAGCCGACAAGAATATTGCCCAAGCTAAGGCCGAGGAACGTCGTGCTATGGCTATCGCTCTCGAACAAGAGATGAAAGCCAAGGCTCAAGAGGCTCGTGCAAAGGTTATCGAGGCCGAGGCCGAAGTGCCTAAGGCTATGGCCGAAGCCTTCCGTAGTGGAAATCTCGGCATTATGGATTACTATAAGATGAAGAATATCGAAGCCGATACTTCTATGCGTGAAAGTATCGCTAAGCCTTCGACCAAGCCCGAAAAGTAAAGATTCTCATCTGATATTATCTTTAAGACAGGAGAGGTTGTGTTGACATTGTTCGACATTACCTCTCATTTATTTTGTAACGAGGCGTGTTCTAACCATCTGAAAATACAAAATCTTTTGTCGGTAGTGATATTGAGTAAGTTGTGAGTGTCGACTTTCGTCCGAACTGTGCGGGATAGAAAAGTAGAGTTTCCATTATACTCTTCTGATACAAATAGATAAGGATAGTATCACATTGCATAGGAAAGGTTTAAATTGCCATATTTTTTACAGCAATATATGTTTAGGACTATCTGATGTGTTTTATACCTCAATAGCGTTAATTTTTTGATATTAGTCAAATTTATACAAAATAGTATCTATAAATTTGTATTTTATAGTAATTGTAAATATATTTGCCGAAGTATTAACCAAAATGATTATTTAATGAAAAGGCTATTGATCTTTCTTTTTGTCGCAACCATGATGTTGCCGGCAATTGCACAAGAACAACGTGAGTGGGCTATGCTTACCAATACCGGTGAGTCAGTGAAAATTGAACAAGTCGATTATCTGCTTGCTGCTGATGATCTTCCTCTTTTCTCAATTATTCTTAAAGGTGGTTCTACTATCGATGGTGTCAGTCAAGTTACTTTCTCCGATGTTACTTCGGTCAACACCGTTGAAGTGCGAGAGCAAATATCGCTATTCCCCAATCCTGTGCAGGAATATCTTAACATTACAGGTTGTACTCCCGGTTGTGATATCTACATTGTCTCTATCGACGGAAAGGTAGTTCTCACTCATCATGTCAATGGCGACAACGCTACCATCAGCGTTGCCGATTTGCAAAAGGGGTATTATCTGTTGCAAACTCCTCACTCAACACTCAAATTCATCAAAAAGTAACCACTAAACACGCATTTATATGATTCGCAAGATTTACTACGCTATTATATTGGCTCTCTTTGCTGCCTTTTCAGTGCAAGCTCAATTTATCGTAAAGACTGTCGATGAGATGATTACTCATGTAGATGGTAATGCTACATTCAATCAATCCTCCGAGGGTGCATGGTCGGTAGCAGGTATCGACATTGCCAATGTTACCTCTATTTCGCGTGCCATGTTGCCGGTTGTACTCGACACTCAGGCTGTGGCTCAATATTATGAGGGTGTCAAGTCGACCAGCAACGATGGTAGTGCCAACTATTATTTCTGTCTTTCGCAGGGTGAGACTTCTTACGATGCCACAGGTCAGTTGGTTCCCATCAATCCCGGTATGATGATGTGTATCGACCTTTATGCGGCCGAGAGTGCCGATGTCGAGAATGCAATCATTCCCGAGGGTGTATATCCGATTACTGCCGATTGTATTGAAGGTACAGTAGGGGTAGATTACACTTTTGCTCGCGTGCTGCTCGAAGATGGTACTGTCGACTATAAAATCCTTCAAAGTGGAACTGTTACCGTTACTCATATCGAAAATGGATATAGTATAACCGGCGAATTTGTGACTGCACAAGGTGAGAAATTCCAAGTTTCTTATACCGGCAGCATCCAGTTTACCAATATGAGTGAAAGTGCCGAGGATACACTTATGAATCAAGATGTCGACAACACGACTTTCAAGGAGTGTGCTATTACAGCTCATGGTGGTGATGCCGATTACCATCGCTTCTCATTGCAACTCTTCGACGGTGATAGCTCTGATGGTGTAATAACAAGTGGTGTGGTTCTCAATATCGACCTCTTTGCCACAGCTCCCGTTAATGACGAAATATCTATTCCCGCAGGTATTTATACAGCATCGCCCGACTACCAAGAGTTGGAAGATTTTCAACCTTTTACCTTCATGGCAGGCGATTGTTACACGCTCATGGGATTCCCTTTGAACGTTGGTACATATGTGCAAGACCTACGCAATAGTGCAGAAGACGGATTTATTCGTCACGGATATGCCAATGCCGGTACTATCGAGGTAAAGCGTGATGGCGAAAAATACAATATTATAGTAGACATTACTATGCGTAATGGTGTGCATATGACGGGCGAGTTCCCCATGGGCGATGTCTCTATCTTCGATGAGCGTCCCATTGTTCCTGAGGGCGATTGGATCAGCACTCTCAAAGAAGACAAAACAATGGCTTTCTCTGACGATATTTTTGCCTACGCTCACATGTATGCCAATTATCCTGCTGCCGGATTTAATGAATTTGAAGTGATTGTCAATGATCATGGTACCGATGAGTCTTTCATTCTCGACCTCATTGTGCCGGCCGATGTAAAGAAACCGGTGGGTACATTTACACTCGGATCGCTCGACAATCTGCAAGCCTACACATTCATCCCCGGATATTATAATCTGGCAGTTATGTTGGGAACTTGGCCTTACTTGCTGTATGAAGATGGTGTAAACGACCCCGTTGGGCAAGCACCTGCCACCGAAGGTTCTATCGAAATCAAGGAAAATGCCGATGGTACTTATACAATCGACTTTGTCCTCAAAGACGATGCCGAACCCAAGCACACAGTAACAGCTTCTTGGACAGGCGAAATACAAGATACTCATGGTACTTGGAAATAAAAGAATAATGGTTTGAGTAATATAATTTTCATGTAAGGTTGAGCGAGTGTGTCGGTGAGACACGCTCGCTTTCTTTATCTACTTTGCTGCAAGCATCGGGCTACAATAATCCTATTGGGGGATCAATATATAGGTTGACAACTCCATTCAAGTCGCGTAGCTATATAGGTGTTGAAAGCCGATAGTTCGTAAGAAGGAGTGTTGCACAGTAATGGCGATTGGAAATGATATATCGTTATTTCCTGCTGCAAAAACTTATTGTTTGGGATTATATATGGGACATCCTTTCCAACTCGATCGGATACCTACTATGAAGGTTGTGATAGATGTTTCCACATTAGTATAAAAAAAACTGTGTCAACCCGAAGATTGACACAGTTGCTGTATTGAGCAGATAGCGTTACTTTGCTACCGAGCGATAACTATTGCTGTCGATTACGGACGGTTGAGTGTAACCACGCTCAGGCACTCATCCTCAAAGTCCCAAATAAACGGACCATTGAGTGTGGTAGCTGCGTCGTAAGTAAGTGTGAGCGAACCACTGGTGTTAGAGATACCTTTTTCATCATATGCACTGATAGATGCTGTTGTACCTGTTACGTCGCAATCAACCAGTTCGAGACCTACGTTAAATACACCTTTCAAGAGCATTTTTACACCATAATCATCACCTGTAAATGTGCTGTTGACAGCCTTGCCAACTTTACCACCATTGATTACCAAGCCTATACCTTCGGCAGTACCATTGGTGCTCATATCCACACTTACATTGTCAATAACGTCGACTGTGGCTTGATAACCTACTTCTATACCTTGGCTTACACCCTCAATGGTTACATTCTTGATAGTACCTACATAGCCACCTTGTTGAATAGCAATTGCAGTGATGGTTTTATTGGGTGTTGTACATGTAGTCTTGATGGTTACATCCTCTATTGAGCCTACGTTGTATGCTTTGATGGCTGCAACAGTAGCAGCATGCTCGATAGTACCGTTCTTGATGCTTGCACCGTTTTTCATGCTGATGCCGCCATAAGTCATGTGGGTAGTCAAAGTCTTGCCGTTAAGGTCTATCTTTACATTGTCAAGAGCGAGCTGAGTTGTGCCACAATCTACATCGCTTGCCAATTTTACGTTTTGTCCGGCATCAATTGCAGCTTTAAGACCGGTAGCATCAGTTACTTCTGTCTGGTTATAAGTGAAAGGATAATTTACGGTTACACCGTCAACCTCGCGTAGACCCTTAACACCATATTGATCACCTCCGATAAGCTGATCGAATGGAATACACTCCATGCAATGTACTACGTCTAAACTGTGGTCGCGGTCGGCTGCGATACCACCATAGGTGTAACCCGGCTCTACGCGTGCAGCACGAGCTCCATTTGCACGACAGTAATGATAGTTCATCCAATCACCGTAGTTTACGACTACGTTTGTACAATTGATGTTATATTGCGACAAATCGGGATAGTTGCTACCATTGATTGTTGTTGTTTTTGCACAACGACCGATAACCATACCACACATACGGTAGTTGTAATAGTCGTAAGAGGCTGTACAGTCGTTGTAAGCGTCAATGCGGCAGTTGATCTCTACATTCTCAAAGTTGTAAGTTGCACCCGGCTCAGCTTGACCAACAATACCACCGATAGAAGAATCGAACGATCCCCAAAGACCGCCAAGAACTACATCAGAACCGATTGTGATATTCTTGAAAGTATATGTTCCTGCACCTGACCAAGCGATAATACTACCACAACCATTGTTGTATGTTCCTATTGTGCTGTTCTTTATAGTGATATCCTCGAATACGCAGTTGCCTGTTGCACTACCTGCTATGAATGAAACATCTCCACCTTCAACGAATGCTTCCATATCTTCTATTACAAGATTTTTTACAGTTGCATTCTCAATCTCGCGGAAGAGACCTATTGAGCCGTAAACGCCCCATTCGTATTTCAAAGCCCATCCATTCTGGTAAAGATTTTTAATGGTGTAGCCTTGACCATCGAAAGTACCCTTAAATGCAGCCTTGTCTTGATCGCCGATAGGTGCAGTGGTAACGGGGTCTCCATCCGGCATATAACCTTTGAACAAATCGATGTCATTCATCAAGACAAATGTCTTGCCTTCGAAGCCATTATTTTCACCAACATTTTCAGCCAACCATTTCATACCATTGGCATTGTAAATGTGATATATGCCATCTGAATCCAACATCACGCCATCGGCTATTTGTCCAATATTGTGATCAGGATCATCATATTCGGGTATGATAATTACGTTGATATTCACGTCGCTGGTGAGGAGTTGACCGTAGATGTTGGTGCGGTGATTACGTTGTACGGGTACTGAACCTACGGTGCGAGTCTTGGCATCTGTTCCATCGGTGTAAGTAAACTCTACCTCGATAAGTTCTTGATTTTGGTCCATGAGCAGGTAGTTCATGGCGAGGTATTCATATCCGGCTACGGGGAAGGTCTCGTCACGTTTGATGTCGGCCAACTTATATTCAACCTCGCGTTCGGTTGTTTTGTCGACATTGCCGGTTTCGAAGTTCATTGCACCATAAATGTTGCGGACTATTACGCTCGATTGTGTGGGGGTGTAGCCTGCACTTGCCGATGCGGCATAGTCGTTTGTACCGATGTTGAGTTGGGCAAAGGGACGACGAAGTTCGATTGTTTCAGTTTGTGTACCCTCTACGGTGAATGTGTGATACTTATAGAAAGCATCGCGATTTTCGTCGTTGCTCAATGCACCGTTGTAGTCAACTGTCATAGTTTTGTTGGTGAAGTTAACATCGTAGGGTGCATCCTCAGCAACAGCCCAGAAGGCTACCGAATAGGTGTTGCCTGTGGTGAGTTGGAGGTTGACTGTTGTGCTACCATGAATTTCACCATCAGTGACTGTCAGTTCGGGTAAGATTTTACCCTCTTCATCATAAACGGCATACTGCAATACGGTGGCGGTGTAACCATCACTGTAAGCACGGGTGGTCATGGCTGGTGCATTCAATTCGAAGGAAACCATTGCAGGTTCACCTACGTTGCCCAATAGAGCTGCATCGTCCTGGCACGATGTGAAGAGCATCGTTGCAGCTAATGCACCAAACAAATAATGTTTTGTTTTCATAGTTGTTTGTTCTTAATGGTTCGTAATTAAGTTATTTATTGTTGTTTTGTTGTCGTCCTTGTTGGCAATGAGAAATTAGAGTATAATACCTCATTGCTGTTTATATTTCCCCTTAGTTTATTGTATCTTGTGTATTACTATGTATATGACTATCAATGCAATATTGCGTAAATACATAGGTACTGCTCACGATGACAATATAAACTTCTCTTAGTTAGAGAAGTTCATTACTCTGCAAATATATGAAAAATAATGCAAATAGGTATCTATACGAGAGTTTTTTTATGATATAATACAATATGTTGGTTCCTAACCAACGATTCAAGCAGAAATCGTCTATCAAGCACAATTTTTATTATTATTTTAACCCCTCTGTCTTGCTATCGCTCGACGTCGCCCCTATATTTTTTCACAAAAACACAGAGGGGCAAATGATTACTTATGTAGGAAATAATTATAAAGCGGTGATTTTATAATACTGTCATGTTGACGGTCGTAAATATATGAATATCAATAATATAAATATTGATATAACAAGGTTGCGTTTTTTATTATAAAACTTTTGTGGGATAATAAACTTCTCTAACTAAGAGATATTTATGTTATTTTCTATATTACACACTTTGCATTATTTGTGACTTTGAGTAGTTTCTATAAGTTATGACTGAAAGGATGTTCACGATGACGAATGAATGATGCGAATTGATAGTAACTCCTTTCGAGAGAGGGGTTGCAGAACGTGGTACGACTGTCGGGAGTACAATGGCAATAGTCCGTTGTAGTACATTAGTTGTGAGGGGAGTTGGTAATATTGTTCCTCGACAAAATAAATTCTAATTTTTTAGTAGGAGAATGAGTTTGATAGATAAATCGAACAATACTATTTTGGCATTGGCATTCTGTCCGATGTCATTTTCGGCACTGCCCAGAATTTCAACGATTTGCTGCACATTGCGTTCGTTGATAAATGGAGCAAATCGGGTCGAAAACTGAGCTTCTTCTGCTGTCATGTAGTTCAATTCGGGTTGGGCAAGGTTATAGATATAGTTTTCTCGTATCATCCTATTGCAATAGGAAAGAAAACGTTTTAAACGCTCACGGCCCAGTTCGGCACTATCCTCGCTCCATGATTTCAGTTCTTTGATGCGACGTGCATATGATAGTCGCATCAGTTGTACGAACATATCGAAGAATTGTTTATTTTCCTCGTTGAGGGTAATACTCTCATAGGCTTTCAGGAAACTACCGCCCGACAGGTGTGATACGGCTCTTGCATCCATCTCGGTCAGTCCATAGCTTGCTTGCAGTGTCGAGGCAATGGTATCGAGGGATAGAGCCTGCATGGATATTTGCTGCACACGCGACTTGATGGTGGGCAATAACTCGTCGGGCGAATTGCTCACGAGTAGAAATATTGAGTTGGGGTAGGGTTCTTCAAAGAGTTTGAGCAGCTTGTTGGCACATTCTATATTCATACGCTCGGGTAGCCATATAATCATAATCTTATAAGGAGACGAATAGCTCTTCAATGTCATCTTACGCCATATCTCTTCACTCTCCTCCGAATATATCAGTGCCTGTTTGTTCTCTGCATTGATGGACTGCAACCATTGATCTAACCCGAAGTAGGAACTCTTGCTGATAAATTCGCACCATTCTCTGCGATAGTCTTCGCAATGAAGCTTTTTTTTATCCTTGTTCTTTATCATCGGGAAAACAAAGTGAAGGTCGGCATGCGAAAGGGCGTTATATTGTTGGCATGATGGGCATTCGCCACAAGCGTCATCCTCACCGCGGTGGGTACAATGAATGTATCGAGCGTATGCCATAGCCAAGGCATACTTGCCTATGCCGGCTATGCCCGAAAAGAGTTGGGCATGTGCTATATTGCCCGATTGAACAGTGGCTATCAAGCTCCTTTTTAGATTGTCATGACCTATAACATCGCGGAAGAAAAACATGGTAATTGGTTTATGAAATGTTTACAGTTGTTGTTCTGATATAATAATCTTGATCGTTGTTTCTTTAAGTGTCGATTCTTGTTCTGCCATTGTCGACCTCAATCATTGTGGATGTATTCGTTTAGTTGTCGTGTCTATTTTGATTCCCTGCTTTAAACCAAGCATCCACTTTATCGCGGTAGCGAGGTGACAATGGTATGTCGGGTGCCTCTACATCATTCAGTTCGAGATATATTCCTCCTCGTTGCCGACGTATCACGCTTACATATTCAAGGTTAACCATGTAGGAACGGTGACAACGTGCAATATCGACATCGGCCAGATACGACTCCATGTTTTTCAACGTATTGCGTAGCATATATCGGGTTACATTGTTTTTCTTTAAGTAGTATATGCACACATAGTTGTCGGCTGCTTCGAGGTAGAGAAGATTGCTCTTTAATACCGACAAGCGGAATATATTGCGTTCGTCGTAGAAGTCTATCATCTTTGCTGCACTGTCAACCGGTAGTATCTCGTCACGTTCTTCCAACTGTCTGCTCTTTTCTACCCACGAAAAGAACATAAAACAGAGCAGATAGGGTATGACAAGAATGAGTATAGTATTGAAAAATGCTTCCTTAAATGTCGCTATTGCGTGTGCCTGAGGGTTGACGGCCAATACTATCAAAGTGAAGAAAATTGACATAAACAGTACTTCCACGAGTATCCACACCCAGTATTGTATGTATATAATAGCTTGTCGTTGATGCCAGAAGTACATTACCACTCGACTTAGTCCTATCACTACAAAGCCAATGGCAACTACGATACTCGAATAGAGGAGATAGTAGAAGGGTGGGTAGTTGCTAATCAGATTTCCTAATCCGAATGGTTGATATACATTGATGAATATAATCGCATAAATGGCTGTGAAAACAACCATCTTCAAGAGATTGTTTTTATCGCACAGATATTCGGGTATAACTCGGGTCAGTATGTTCATCTTATTTCCCTTTGTGGTGTTTTTTCTTTTCTGATTTACTCGGTCAAAGTGTCGGGATCGTAAGTATTCCCATTACCTCAATACTCTGCAAAGGTAATAATTTTTTTGCATCTAATATCATGTTTTTTTTATTTTAATTCTATGCTCTATAAAAACATGTGTTTATTACACCCCAGTATTGCAAAATTCACCCCAAAATATTGGTTTTAACCACTTGAATGCACGTTACAACCCTTAAATTTGTATCTCTCATAAACCTTGCTTTTCTTTGTGTCGAACTAATGAATTTCTTTTTCATACAATATAAAATCGAAAATGTTTAGTTTCAGAGTAACGTTCAAGTTTTGATTGATGTTTTCCGCATAAAACCTGAGAAAGGGGCAGTGGAATTAACGTAAATAGAGAAGCAACTCGGGAGAGTTGCTTCTCTATTTTATGCTTATGACAATGTATATGACAATGCCTATTGATTCCTCTTATTGCCGATTTATTTGTTATCGGAAACTCTCTTTTCTTCGATTTAATCGATTACAAATCATAAAGACGTGTTGGATGGAAGTTTCCTTGTGTTATTTAATCCGATAAATGAATGATTTTTATATGCCTAAAAGAGTCTCAAAGAAGCCGAAACTATTCTTAGCAATGGCGAATTAACTTGTATATAAAATTCAAACAGATTCTTAGTGAAGTTAAGCGAAAAAATAGCTAACTTTGTAACATCAACCACACTCAGAAGTGGGCATGTTGATACTTTAAAATTTCGTTTTATGAATAGAATATTGGCTTTCATACTCATTGTGAATATGTGTGTCGTTTGTTCAGTTGCAACGACAGTGTCCGGATTGGCCCGTAGTGATGATGGAACTGGCGAAATAGCGTCTCGTATTACCATTGAAGTTGTTCCCGGTGTAGCTGTTGAGATGGTGTATATTCCCGGTGGAACTTTTAATATGGGTGCAACTGCCGAACAGGTTTCTCATGCGGCCGATGATGAATATCCGGTTCACTCGGTAACTTTATCGGGCTATTATATCGCCACAACGGAGTGTACACAGCGGCTGTGGAATGTTATTATGAAAGATAATCCCTCGATGCTCAAAGGTGACTTGTTGCCTGTTACTAATGTCGATATATATGATTGTGACGAATTTGTTGCCGAACTGTCGGCTCGTACACATCGCCATTTTGCCTTGCCTACCGAAGCTCAGTGGGAGTATGCTGCCAGAGGTGGCTCTCTTGGTGAATCGGCTTGTTTTAGTGGGGGTAATGACATAAATCGATTGGCTTGGTACGAGGCCAATGCCTCGCAGCCTCGCACAGTGGCTACCAAGTTACCCAATGACTTGGGCTTGTATGACATGAGTGGAAATGTATATGAAATATGTGATGATGAGTATAAAGCGTATGAGTCGCAGCCGGTGGAAGAGCCTCGAGCCAAAGGTTCGGGGCAGCAAGTATTCCGCGGTGGAGCCTATAACTCTACTGTGTCGGATTGTCGTACAACGGCACGAGCTTTTGCTCCATCCGACTTCTCAGCCGACTTTATAGGTTTTCGCCTTGTATTGTTGCCTTGATAGGTAGCTAATAGCCGGTATCTGATTTGTTATAATGACCATGTCGCTTTATGTATTGTTATTGTGTCACAATGTAAAAATTAAATAATGTCAGAGAACCATATAATAAGTACCACATTCCCCGTCCTCAACATGGCTTGTGCGGCGTGTTCGGCTGCTGTTGAGCAGACCTTGCAACAGCAGAAGGGGGTAATAGAGGCATCTGTCAACCTTGTGGCTGCTCAGGCCCATGTTACTTATGATGCTCGTATTACATCGCCTCGCAAGTTGGCTAAGGCGGTGAAAAAAGCAGGATTTGTCTTGGTTGAACCTTCGGCCGATAGTGAAAATGTTGTGGCCGGTTATCAGCGTGAACGAGCCAATCGTTGGAGAGTCCGCACGATCGGATCTCTCGTATTTTTCTTGCCTTTGATGATTTTGTCCATGACAATGCTCGCGATTCCTCATTTACATTACATCTTATGGCTTTTGGCAACACCAGTTTTGTTCTTTTTCGGGCGAGAGTTTTTTGTAGGTGCTTGGCAACAAGCTACTCATGGCAGAGCCAATATGGATACTCTTGTAGCAGTAAGTACATCGGTGGCCTATCTGTTCAGTCTATTCAATACGTTGTATCCTCAGTTCTGGTTGCAGCAAGGATTGCAACCACACGTCTATTTCGAAGCATCGGCAGGTATTATTACATTTGTTTCGATAGGTAAAATGCTCGAAGAGCGTGCCAAGGCACACACTACTACGGTCATCAGTAAACTCATGCAGCTGCAACCATCGCAGGTACATCGTGTCGATGATGATGGAAGTATGAGTGTAGTACCTATTGCTTCGGTTGTCGAGGGTGATCGATTGGTGGCACTTCCCGGTGAAAGAATAGCGGTTGACGGTATCGTGTCGCAAGGTGAGTCGTATGTCGATGAAAGTATGCTTACCGGCGAACCTATGCCTGTGCATAAGAGCAAAGGGGCAGCTATCTATTGTGGTACACTTAATGGAAAAAGTCCCTTGTATTATACAGCCATGCACACGGGCGATGCAACTCTGTTGTCGCGTATTATACAAGTTGTGCAAGAGGCACAAGGCAGTAAGGCTCCCGTACAACGGTTGGTCGATAAGGTTGCATCTGTCTTTGTTCCCATAGTAATGCTCATTGCTGTGGCAGCCTTCATTGTGTGGATGTTGTGTGGAGGTGATAATGCTTTCTCTTATGCCTTATTGGCTTTCGTTACAGTACTTGTTATTGCATGTCCTTGTGCCTTGGGTCTCGCTACACCCACCGCCATCACGGTGGGAATAGGTAAGGCTGCTTCGCAAGGTGTGCTTATAAAGAATGCCGAGGCCTTGGAGAATGCTTGTCGAGTGACCACTGTCGTTCTTGATAAGACGGGAACTCTCACCGAGGGACATCCTGTCGTGACTGATAGTATGTGGAATGGTGATGATGATAGTCGTCGCATCCTGCGTGCCATCGAGACTCATTCCGAGCATCCTTTGGCTATTGCTGTGACTGAGTATTTGTCGGAGTGTGTCGATATACCGGTAGATGCAAGTGAAACATTGCCGGGAAAGGGTGTTAAGGCTGTTGTGAATAATAAGACATATTATGTGGGTAGTCGACGACTTATTGAAGAGTTAGATATTAAGCTTCCACCATCTATGCACTCGGCTGCCATGATGTGGGAACAGCAGGCACGCACTGTCGTATGGTTTGCTTCCGAGGAGGAGGCCTTGGCGACACTTGCTATATCTGATCCATTGAAAGATACTTCATCGCAAGCTGTTGAGCAGTTGCACAACTTAGGTCTTAAAGTGGTAATGCTGACAGGCGATAATAGGGCTACGGCTCAATCCATTGCACAAGTTGTAGGAATAGATCATGTCGAATCATCGGTTCTGCCCGAGCAGAAAGCTGCTTTTGTGGCTCGTCTACAAGATGAAGGTGAGGTTGTAGCCATGATAGGTGATGGTATTAACGACTCGGCAGCACTGGCACAGGCCGACGTGAGTATTGCTATGGGGCAGGGTAGTGATATTGCCATCGATGTAGCCGATATGACCATTATTTCGAGCGAACTTACCCGCATACACCAAGCCATTCACATCTCGCAACTTACCGTAAAAACCATTCGTCAGAATCTCTTTTGGGCGTTTATTTACAATGTTATAGGAATACCCATTGCGGCGGGAGTGTTGTATCCCATCTGCGGATTTTTGCTCAACCCTATGATAGCAAGTGCAGCTATGGCTCTGAGTAGTGTCAGTGTTGTAAGTAACAGTTTGCGATTGAAGTGGCAAAAATGATGACTCAGTTCCTTAACTATTGATAATTCAGTTATATAATCATAAAATTACATCTAATTATGAGTTGGAATAATTTATTTAGTAAACTCACTAAAAAAGCAGTATCAGACAGCGAAGCGTGGCATTTTCGTACAAGTATCATGTGTAATGGATGCATTGCCAAGATAACCCCCATACTCGATGCTGCTCAGGGTATTACATCATGGTCGGTCGACCTTCAATCGCCCGAACGTCGTCTCACTGTAATTCCCGATGGCATCACAAAAGAAGAGTTAATGTCGCTTGTGCGTAATGCCGGATTTACCATTGAAGTAATCTGATAGTTGCTCAATGAAACAAGAAGAGGATATGCCGTGCAGGCATATCCTCTTCTTGTTTCTGTACATCGGTCGTTTTTTCGATTATTTATCTTCTTCTGACGGTGTTCCGTTCGTCGTATCTTGTGGCTCTGGCATCTCAACGGTAGCTGTCGATGTGTAGTCTCCGTTGTTATATTCGGTGTTTTGGTTACTATTCTCCGAGTCTTTAAGTATCTCTTCGGAACGAGATTTCCAAGGGCGTTTGCCGAATATCTTCTCCACATCTTCGGTATAAATAACTTCGTTGCTGAGCAGAACCTCTGTTAGTTGAGCATGACCATCGGCGTGTTCTTGCAGTATGCGTTTGGCACGTTCATACTGTTCGGTAATAATGCGACTTACCTCCTCGTCGATAATCTTGGCTGTCGTTTCACTATATGGCTTGGTAAATCCGTACTCCTGTCCGGTAGAGTCATAGTATGAAATATTGGGCAATTTATCGCTCATACCGAAGTACACAACCATGGCGTAGGCTTGCTTAGTCACACGTTCAAGGTCATTGGCAGCACCGGTCGATATGCGTCCGATAAACAACTCCTCGGCGGCACGACCACCCAATGTTGCACACATCTCGTCGAGCATAGCTTCACGAGGTGTTATCTGTCGTTCTTCGGGTAGATACCATGCTGCTCCCAAGGCTTTACCTCTTGGTACAATGGTTACTTTGACCAATGGATTGGCATACTGTAAGTGCCAGCTGAGTGATGCATGACCGGCTTCGTGAATAGCAATGGAGCGTTTTTCTTCATCGGTAGTGATTTTTGAACGCTTTTCAAGTCCACCGACAATACGGTCGACAGCATCCATGAAATCTTGTTTCTCAACTGTTTTTTTCTCCTTACGGGCAGCAATAAGAGCTGCTTCGTTGCATACATTGGCAATGTCGGCACCCGAAAAGCCCGGTGTCTGACGAGCCAATAAATCACGATCGACGCTATTGTCTATTTTGATGTTACGCAAGTGTACGTCAAATATCTCTTTGCGGTCGTTCAAGTCGGGAAGTTCCACATAAATCTGGCGGTCGAAGCGTCCGGCACGCAGCAAAGCCTTGTCCAGAATATCGGCTCGGTTGGTGGCTGCCAATATAATAACTCCACTGTTTGAGCCGAAACCATCCATTTCGGTAAGTAGTTGGTTGAGCGTATTTTCTCGTTCGTCATTGCCACCCATGCTCGGATTTTTGCCACGAGCTCGACCCACAGCATCAATCTCATCAATGAAAACAATGCAAGGTGCTTTTTCCTTGGCTTGACGGAAGAGATCACGCACGCGAGAAGCTCCTACTCCAACAAACATTTCGACAAAGTCCGAGCCTGAAAGTGAAAAAAATGGCACATTCGCTTCGCCGGCAACAGCCTTGGCAAGTAATGTTTTTCCGGTTCCCGGAGGACCTACGAGTAATGCCCCTTTGGGTATTTTACCACCCAGTTCGGTGTATCGGTGAGGATTTTTTAGAAATTCGACAATTTCTTCCACCTCTTGTTTGGCTTCCGACAGACCTGCTACATCGTTAAAGGTGACACGCGTATTGCCCTTCTCGTATAGTTGAGCTGTCGACTTGCCTACGTTGAATACACCTCCGCCATTACTGCCACTGCCACCTCCCGACATCTTGCGGAAGAAAAATATCCACACGGCAATGAGTATCACAAATGGTACAATACTCATGAGTATCGAAGTCCAGTCGCTACTCTTATCGTAAGTGACAGGGATGATGATATTATGTTCGTCTCTCCAATCTTGTAACTTCTCATCAAAACGATTGCTCGAAGGGATATTGGTCTTTACCGTAGCAGGTGTTTTTGAAGAAATATCATCACCAAAAATTTCACGTTTGGCTGAGTCGGTGAGTATAGCCTCGGCGTGGTCGCGATAGACTGTGATTTTTTCTATGCCACCTCCCAATGCTATCTCCTCAAATCTGGTTGAATCTACCTCCTTCTGGTATGACTTGTTTTGAGTCATGTAAAGGAAGATAAGAGCCAGAAATATTGTTCCGTACAACCAAGTAAGGTTAAATTTGAAAAAAGGTCTTTTATTCATACATTATTTATATATCGTTGCTGTTATTACCTTGTTGTCAACTTGTCTTTATTAACGTTATTCGACGTCGGCTATTTCTGTCAATTTGGCATCATTCCACAACTGTTCCAGTCGGTAGAAGTTGCGAGTCTCGGGCAGAAATATGTGTACGAAAATAAATCCATAATCAATGATAATCCACTGAGCGTTGCGGTAACCATCGTAAGCTATGGGCTTTATACCTGTATGCTCACGGGTGTATTGGCGAACACTGTCGGCTATTGCTTCGACCTGTGTGGGTGAATTACCTTGGCATATTACAAAGTATTGTGCTGATGCTGTTTCTATCTCGGTAAGGTCGGCTATAACTACCTTGTGACCTTTCTTTTCATGAATACTCTCTACGATTGTTTGTAATAATTCTTTTTCGTTCATTCTTTGTCGTTTTATAATACTATCTTAATGATTACAATAATCATGCCAATTTATTATTGACTCAATTTACAGGTAAGTTCTATAAATTAGTAAATGTAAAATTCACTCATCAGAGGTCTTGGTTTCGGTCGCTTGGGGGGAGTGTTTAGGTATTAGATTTATCTCGGCACTCTGTTTCGATGCTCGCATTGTGCCATCAGATGAAATAAGAAATATACCTAACATAATCATCCAATTCAACTCGAACTGATTTATATAACTTAACTATATTTATTCAAGTGCAAAGCTAAACAAAAATATCACTTGTAGAGTCATATTAAATAATTTTAAGGTAACGTCGGTCAATTATTGGATTATGATTGCTGATTTTCATAGAATCGGACAGCGAAATTATAGCCGGCTATGTGGTTGATATCAAAATTGAAGGCTGACGGGAATGAAGGCAAGACCAACATAAAGAGTCTTTCCGACAATCAATGATTATCAGTCGGTAAGATTTGCCGAAGTTGCCATAAACGGCTATTTATGAAATTGTTTAGAGAAAAAATAAAAAAAAAGATGCAGAAGTGTATATTTAACCGAAAAAGTAGCTATCTTTGCATGCAATAAAATTTAATGCTCATACACTATGTCTTTTATTGCAGATAAAGTCGTTATGGACGGGTTGACATTCGATGATGTTCTCTTAATACCCGCTTATTCCGAGGTACTCCCTCGCAACGTTGAGTTGACAACCAAGTTTTCGCGTAATATTCGCTTGAATGTTCCCATCGTTTCAGCAGCGATGGATACTGTTACTGAGGCAAAACTTGCCATCGCTATCGCACGAGAAGGTGGTATAGGTGTTATTCACAAAAATATGCCCATTGCCGAGCAGGCACGTCAAGTACATGCAGTGAAACGTGCCGAGAATGGTATGATATATGACCCGGTTACCATCACTCGTGGTTCGACAGTTGCCGATGCTTTGGCCATGATGAAAGAGTATCACATCGGTGGTATTCCGGTAGTCGATGAGGAGGGTAAGTTGGTGGGTATTGTTACCAACCGAGACTTGCGTTTTGAACGTAATCTCAACTCTTTGGTTGACGATGTAATGACCAAGGAAAACCTTGTGACTACTACACAATCGACCGACCTGAATGAAGCTGCCGAAATATTGCAAAAACATAAAATCGAAAAGTTGCCGGTTGTCGATAAAGATAATCATCTCATCGGCCTTGTCACCTATAAGGATATAACAAAAGCAAAAGATAAGCCTTACGCTTGCAAGGATGAATTGGGACGCCTGCGTGTAGCTGCCGGTGTGGGAGTTACGGGCGACTCGATGGATCGTGTCGATGCCCTTGTTGCAGCAGGCGTCGATGCTATCGTAATTGATACAGCTCATGGTCACAGCAAGGGCGTGGTAACAATATTGCGTGCCGTGAAAGAAAAGTATCCCAATCTCGATGTCGTAGTAGGTAATATTGCTACCGGTGAGGCTGCTAAGTATCTCGTTGAGGCCGGTGCCGATGGAGTCAAGGTGGGTATAGGTCCCGGTTCGATATGTACTACTCGCGTAATTGCCGGTGTAGGAGTTCCCCAGTTGTCGGCTGTTTACGATGTAGCCAAGGCACTTGAAGGTACAGGTGTTCCTCTTATTGCCGATGGAGGTATCCGTTACTCGGGCGATATAGTCAAAGCTCTTGCAGCAGGAGCCTATTCGGTAATGTTGGGAGGTATGTTGGCCGGTGTTGAGGAGTCACCCGGTGAAACAATTATATACAACGGACGAAAATTCAAGTCGTATCGCGGTATGGGCTCGCTCGAAGCGATGGAAAAAGGCTCGAAGGATCGCTACTTCCAAGCCGACGAGATGGATGCCAAGAAACTTGTACCCGAAGGTATCGCTGCCCGTGTACCCTTCAAAGGCTCATTGTATGAGGTGGTTTACCAGATGATAGGTGGATTGCGTGCCGGTATGGGCTATTGTGGAGCTCATAATATCGATGAGTTGCATCGTGCTAAGTTTACCCGCATTACCAATGCCGGTGTTGCTGAGAGTCACCCACATGATGTGAACATAACCAGCGAAGCTCCCAATTACAGCCGCGGACAATGATAAATAATTGTAAATACAATATAAGGTAAATTAACGGGGCGACAGACAATTTTTGTTTGTTGTCCTCGTTTTATAGAATAGTAAATAACTGAATATTAAACAACAATTCACTATTAACCACACAGTATGAGAAAACAATGGATATTGTCGGCATTTTTGGCATTGGGATGTACCGCATCACTATTGGCACAAGATGATGCCATAATAATGAATATCAATGGGAAGGATATTACCAAGTCGGAGTTTGAGTATATATATAAAAAGAATAATAAACAACAAGTAGAAATAAAGAGTCTCGACGAATACATTCCTCTCTTTGTTAATTATAAACTCAAAGTAGATGCTGCTGAAAGAGCCGGTATCGATACAACAGCAGCCTTTGTAAAGGAATTGGATGGATATCGTCAAGAATTGGCACGTCCCTATCTGACTGATGCTGCTACCGAAGAGGCTCTGTTACGTGAGGCTTATGACTTCTATTGTAAAAATGTAGAGATAAGCCACATCCTCATTTCGGTAGGACAATTCCCCGATGCTGCTCAACGCGAGGCGGCTCGCATCAAAGCACAAGAAGTAGCCGATAAAGCACTTGCAGGAGAAGACTTCGAGGCTCTCGCCGAGCAATATAGCGATGACCCCGGTTCGAAAACGCGAGGAGGATATTTGGGCTATGTTCGTGGAGGACGTCTCATATACCCGTTCGAAAAAGTGGCTTTCAACATGCAACCCGGCGAAATATCACAACCCGTAGAGACCCGTTTCGGTTATCATATTATCAAGGTACATGACGTTCGTGCCGACCGTGGGGAGCGACTATGTGCCCACATCTTCCTGATGATTCCGCAGGGAGCTTCACCCGAGGTAGAGGCTCAGAAAAAGGCCGAAGCCGATGCTATATATAGCGACCTGATGGCAGGAGCCGACTTTGTTGCAATGGCTCGTGAAAAGTCACAAGACCAATCCAATGCCATGAACGGAGGTGAATTACCTTGGGTAAGTGCAGGCGACCTTATCAAGGAACTTGAAGATGCCGCATTCTCATTGAAGAAAGGAGAAATAGCAGCCCCCATTCGCACCAAGTTTGGTTATCATGTGGTACGTCTTATAGATACTCGCGATGTAAAATCATTTGATACTATGCGTTCCGAGTTGGCACAACGTATGTCGCGTGACGAGCGAGGCATGATGGGTCGCAATGCTCTTATCAATCAGCTCAAACAGCAATACAATTATCAACTCGACGAGGTACAATTGACTGCGGCACTCACTGCATGTGGAACTGCACCCGACTCGACATTCTTAGCTAATATGGAGCAATTAGAGATGACCTTTGCTACATATGCCGATAAAAGTGTCACCGCACGAGACGTGGCCAATACCATGAAGTCGCGTCGATATTCAGCCGATGCCAATGCTGCTGTGGTGGTGAAAAATGAGATTGATCGCATAGCTACCGCCGGATTGCTTGATATAGAGATGGGCAACCTTGAATCGAAATATCCCGAATATCGCAATCTTATTAATGAGTATCGCGATGGCATGCTCTTATTCGAAATAAGCAATCGCGAAGTGTGGGAAAAAGCAAGTACCGACATCAAAGGTCTTGAAAAACACTTCAAGAAAAACAAAAAGAAATTTGCTTGGGAACGCCCTCGTTTCAAAGGATATGTTGTGTCATGTGTCAATGACAGCGTGGCTGGTGAAGTAGAGAAAATAGTAAAGAAAAATAAAAACAATCGCGAGGCAATAGCTGCCATTGAGACAACCTTCAATAACGATAGCGTTACCAACGTTGCCATTACCTATGGACTTTATGTCGAAGGTGATAACAAGTATGTCGATGAACTTGTATTTGCCGGAGCCAAGGCTCAGCGTGAAGAGAACTTGCCGGTTGTATTCGTGTCAGGTAAGACATTGAAAAAGCCTGAGACATACTTAGACGTGCGTGGTCAAGCCACAGCCGATTATCAAGAGTTCCTCGAAAAACAATGGATTGAACGTCTCAACAAAGAGGCTACGGTTGTTAAGTATGAAGATGTATTAAAAACTATTAACTAAGTAATCATATTACATACAATCGTTGTAACTTTATAGGCACAATAAATTTCGATACTGTTTGAAAAAGATACTGCATACATTGATAGGTAGCATCCTCATACTCGCCGTATGGGGATGTTCCGGTAAACACACTCCGAGCCAAGATACCATAGCCCGGGTGGGTAATAAAACCCTCTCCTACGAACAGGTGATGAGTGCTGTACCTTCGGGATTGTCCGATTCGGCCAAAAACGAATTTACGATTAATTACATCGATAATTGGATAGTATCGCAGTTGCTTTACGACATGGCTCGAAAGAATTTACCCGATGCACAACGCCTCGATGAGTTGGTGGAAAATTATCGGAGAGACCTCTTCTGCTATGAATATCGTCGACGTCTGTCGGACGAACGCCTGACGCAAGAACTACCCGAAGATACATTACAACTTTTCTACGATAATCACACATCCGAGTTTAAGTTGCATCGCCCCATTATCAGAGGTTTGTTACTCAAAGTACCGGTTAACGCTCCGCAACTCTCCTCTTTGCGACAATGGGTGGCTCGTGCCGGAAAAAATGGAGTCGAAAATATTGAAAAGTATGCCGTAAAGAATGCCATAGGGTATGACTATTTCTTCGACCGTTGGGTGTGGTTTGACGACATTAAAGACAATATACCATATGACTTCGGTGATGATGCTCAATTCTTGTTGCACAACAAACTGTTTGAACATCGTCATGAAGGAGTTGTCTATTTATTATGTATCGACAGCTATCGTTTGGCAGGCGACACAATGCCCTATGAATTTGCCAGGCCACGCATTTTGGAAATATTACTCAACGAGCATCGAGCCCGATTTAATCGCGAACTCGAACAGTCGCTCTACGATGAGGCTGTCGCTCAGGGCCTGATAAATGTTTACTATAAGCAACCATCCGATACAACAAACGTTGTAAAACAAACATTATAAAGTGTATGAAAAAGATTGCAATTATAACTACCACACTATTGTTCATAGCCGCATCGGTGTCGGCACAAGTCAATCACGACAACATTATCGAAGAGGTAGTGTGGGTTGTGGGTGATGAACCCATATACCGCTCGGAAGTAGAGACTCAGATACAACAGATGCAGTATGACGGAACGAAAATTGATGGAGATCCCTATTGCGTTATTCCCGAGATGATTGCCGTGCAGAAACTATATCTCCATCAGGCCAAACTGGATACGATTATTGTTCCCGAAAGTTCGGTATTGCAAGAGGTCGATATGCGATTGAATTACTTTATCGACCAGCTTGGATCGAAAGAAAAGGTTGAAGAATATTTCCGTAAGCCCATCAAAGATATTCGTGATGAATTGTCAGAGTATGTCCGCAATAACAATATCGTACAGGAAGTACAACGTACATTGGTGAGCGATATCAAGGTATCACCCTCCGAAGTGCGAAAATATTATAACTCTATTCCCAAGGATAGTCTCCCCACTATTCCTATGCAAGTCGAGGTGCAAGTCATAGCACTTTATCCACAAGTACCTCAGCAGGAGACTGACAATGTGAAGGCACGTCTGCGTGAGTTCTCCGAGCAAGTCAATTCGGGCGAACGTGAATTTTCGACACTTGCCATTCTTCATTCCGAAGACCCCGGTACAGCCATGCGTGGCGGTGAATTGGGCTTCGTTAGCAAAGGTACGTTGGCTCCTGAGTTTGCTGCCGTTGCTTTCAATCTGAATGATACCAAGAAGGTTTCCAAGATTGTCGAGACCGAGTTTGGCTACCATATCATTCAACTTATAGAGAAACGCGGTGATCAGATTAACTGTCGTCACATATTGCTCAAACCGCGTGTTTCTACCTCCGATATTACGGCTGCCGTACATCAATTGGACTCGGTGCGAACCGATATTCACAACGGAACATTTACCTTCGAGAAGGCGGCACAATATATCTCGCAAGATAAGGATACTCGTTTCAACGAAGGATTGATGAGTAACCCCAATACAGGTTCTCCTCGATTTGAAATGAGTGAATTGCCTCAGGATGTTGCTAAGGCAGTTGCCAATCTTGAAGTCGGTGAAATTTCGCAACCCATCAGTACCATTGATGCAAAGAACAATAAAGAGGTGGTAATGCTTGTCAAGTTGCGTTCTCGTCGACCTGCTCATCGTGCCGACCTTGCCAACGACTATCAAGTCATAGCCAATATGCTCGAAGCTGATAAACGTGCCGAGATATTGCAGAACTGGATCGACCAGAAACGTCGCGACACCTATGTGCGTATCAAGGAAGAGTGGCGTAATTGCGAGTTTAAGTATGATGGCTGGATAAAGCAACGCTGAGAAACTATGCACTTGTCGTAACAAATCTATAACTATTCACATAGCCAATAATCCCTATACCCTATACACACTGCATGAGTAAGACACGAATTATACCACTATTATTGGTCTTGCTATTGGCATCGACAATGTTCGGTCTGTCTCAACGCAAGGAAGACAACAATGCTGTCAGCAGCAAAGAGAAGGTTTATCTCTTGCATGCCGATTCGCTCACTTTCGATGCCGACATGAGTGCCGACTATCGCGTGTTGCATGGAAACGTGAAGTTTCGCAAAGACAGCATGTATATGTACTGCGACAGTGCCTACTTCTACGAAAAGAATAACTCCCTTGATGCTTTTGGCAACATTCGTATGGAACAGGGCGATACGCTATTTATATATGGCGATGTATTATTCTACGATGGCAAGGAGCAATTGGCAAGATTGCGTCACAATGTGCGTATGATTAATCGCAATGTTACGTTATATACCGACAGCCTCAATTATGATATGGTGGAGAACCTCGGATATTACTTTGTGGGAGGTTCCATCATCGATGAAAAGAACGAACTGACATCGGTATATGGCGAATATTCTCCCTCATCGAAAGATGCAGTTTTCAATTATGATGTAACACTTTATAATGAAGATTATACCATCTATTCCGATACACTTGCCTATAACACGCAATCCAAGATAAGCCATCTGTACGGACCCTCAACCATTGTATCGGACAGCAATACCATTGTTACCACACTCGGGTGGTATGATACTAATAGAGACCATGCCATGCTGCTTAATCGTTCGCAATTGATTGGCGACAAGAAGATGCTCACCGGCGACACCCTTTATTATGATCGCAACAAAGGTTTTGGTGAAGCATTTGGTAATATGTTCATGATTGACTCAGCCCAGTCGGTTATTCTCGAAGGTCAGTATGGATTTTACAACGAGTTGACCGACTATTCCTTTGCTACCGATAGTGCCAGAGTATTGGAGTTCTCTCGAAAAGACACACTATACATGCATGCCGACACACTCTTATCCTATGTCGATGTCGATTCTACACGCATCCTGTCGGCGTATCATGGTGTGCGGTTTTATCGGGTCGATGCACAAGGTATATGTGATTCATTACAATATGTGACACGCGACAGTACCCTCACACTATATCAGAAACCTGTCATGTGGAGTGGTAATCAGCAAATATTTGGTGACACTATTCGCGTATTCTTTAATGACTCGACTGTCGACTGGGCTCATGTAATCAATACAGCTTTTGCCACACAATTGAAGGAAGGCGATTATTATGACCAACTTGAAGGTAATGAAATCAAGGCTTTCTTTGACAATGGCGAGATGCGTCGCATCGAAGCTCTTGGCAATGTTATAGTAATCTTTTACCCTCAGGAGAGTGACTCCACAATCACAGGAATGTTTCACACCGACGCCAGTTTCCTCAATATTTATCTGCTCAATAATGAGATGCAGAAGATGGTTATGTGGCCATCGGTAAAGGGTAAAATGTATCCATTGGAAAAGCTTTCACGCGATATGATTTTCTTGTCGCGGTATGTGTGGTATGGTGATGAAAGACCTCTCGACAAGGACGATATATATCGTCGACCTAAGGTCGAAGCGGTTACCAATGACGATGAGAATCAGCGTGCCACACGACACAAATTTAACCTATAAACCACACACTGTAATGAGCGATATAATACATCTGTTACCCGACTCGGTTGCCAATCAGATTGCTGCCGGTGAAGTCATACAACGTCCTGCATCGGTCATCAAGGAGCTGGTCGAGAATGCCGTAGATGCCGGAGCAACCTCTATCCGGATTATTCTTAAAGATGCCGGTCGTACACTCATACAGGTAATTGATAATGGCTGTGGAATGTCATCGACCGATGCCCGATTGGCCTTTGAGCGACACTCTACATCCAAGATTCGACAAGCTGATGACCTTTTCACTCTCCGTACAATGGGATTTCGAGGCGAAGCCCTTGCTTCTATTGCTGCCATTGCACAAGTGGAGCTACGCACTCGTCGCCCGCAAGATGAAGTGGGTACATGTCTGCGTATATCGGCCTCACAGTGCGAAGAACAAGTTGCTGCCACGTTGCCGGTAGGTAGTAATTTTGCTATCAAAAATATTTTTTTCAATGTGCCGGCTCGTCGCAAGTTCCTCAAAAGCAATCAGGTGGAACTAAGCAACATTATCAACGAATTTGAGAGAATGGCTCTCGTTAATACCGAGGTCGAATTTTCACTTACGCACAACGATAATGAGTTATATCGTCTTCCGGCAGGTTCACTTCGTCAACGCATCGTATTGCTTTTTGGTAAGAGTCTCAATCAGCAACTTCTGCCGGTCGAGGCACACACATCGGTGGTCAATATTACCGGCTTTGTTGGTAAGCCCGAGGCGGCACGCAAGCGAGGGGCTTTGCAGTATCTTTTTGTCAACGGACGATATATGAGACATCCCGGTTTTCACAAGGCTGTTATGAAAGCCTATGAGGAGCTTATTCCGCAAAATGAAATGCCCAATTATTTCCTCAATTTTACAGTCAGCCCCGATACCATCGATGTAAATATACATCCTACCAAGACTGAGATAAAATTTGAAAATGAGCAGGTGATATGGCCTATCGTGTTGGCGGCTGTCAAGGAGGCTCTCGGTAAGTTCTGTGCTGCTCCCTCCATCGATTTTGATATGGACGATGCTCCTGACATTCCAGCCTACACTCCCGGTAAAAACTTAGAAATACCTTCACGAGGCTATAATCCCTCCTACAACCCCTTTCATTCATCATCACGGACATCATCGGCTCAACGTCCGCAATACGATTGGTCAAAGTTGTACGAAGGATTTAATAATACTGATACCTCTTCTGCTTTAACCGCCGATATGGGCATACCCGATGAAGGTATTATTCCATCAGCGACGAACAATCAGCAACCGGTTGGTGAATATATACAGTCGAGTCTCAACATTGAGCCATCCGAGACGACTTCGACAACTACCTCCCAGTACATGCAGTTCAAGGGACGATACATCGTTACCCCTTCTCCCGGTGGGCTATTACTCGTTGACCAGCATCGAGCTCATCTGCGTGTATTATATGACCGCTATATGCAGCAACGCGTCGATAATGCCTCGATACCATCACAGCAGATTTTGTTCCCCGAGTTAATTCAATTATCACCCTCACAGGCCTCTTTGTTCAACGATGTGGCTCCCATGTTGACGCAACTCGGATTTGACTTTTCCGATATGGGTGCATGTAGCTATTCGGTGTGTGGTATTCCGGCTGCCATCGAAGGTATTGATATACCCACACTTATCGAACAGATACTTGTCGATGTAGAAACTTCGTCGTGCAATCTTTCCGATAAACTATTCTCGCAAGTAGCACTATCGTTGGCTCGTGCGGCTGCTATTCCCATCGGACAGGTACTGACTGCAACCGAGATGGAACAACTCATAGGCGATTTGTTTGCTCTTGCAACCCCCAATTACACACCCGATGGTAAGCCGGTCTATACCTTGTTGACCATCGATGAAATAGTAAAACGAATGTAAGTTAAAGGATGCCCCAATAAATCCCAAGGCGACGGAAATAAGACGTCTCGGAATGTTTAACTTTTTACTGATTGATAGAATTATTACTTCACCCCCCGACATATAATAACAGACACATGCGTAACACAAAATATATTTTATTAAGCCTCATCATGTTAGCCTTTATAACATTTTTGCTCTATGAGGGATGGTTTATTTTGCAACGATTTTTCGAGGTTATCACGCTCTACAAATGGGTGGGAGTGGGTATTGTAATCTTTGCTATATTACACTACTTTGTGCGACGCAATCGTGAGATGATGGGTGTATTTTCGCATGAGTTGACACACGCTGTTGTTGCAGTGGCTTGTTTCAGAGAGATACTATCTTTGCAGGTAAATCAACGCGATGGAGTCGTGTGGACTCGTGGTCGCACATGGTCGGAGGTGTTTGTTACGTTGGCTCCCTATTGCTTGCCTCTCTTTACCTACATCATGCTATTTCTATGGAGCCTTGTGGCTACGCCTCAACTTGCTATCTCCGGTGGTCTGTGGGCTTTCGATATAATTGTAGGCATGACAATCATGTTTCACATCGTATGTTTCAAGGAGCAGACTCGCCCTGACCAGACCGATATTCAAGAATATCCGTTATATTTTTCCTACCTATACATATGGCTCTTCCGATTACTCAACCTCTTGGTGATAATACTATGTTATATGCCATTGGCTCGCACTCACGAGCCTATGAAGTTGTGGGGAGCTTTCTGGTATCTGCTCCAAAACTTGTGGGCTGATATATTGAAGGTAATTCTATAAAGATGTCCCTTTGAAATTGTTCCGACATCTATGAGGAAACTCCCATAAGGTATGCTCCAAGGTACAGTTGTCGGTTACTAAGGGTATGAGTGAGTTCTCCTTTTTTACGACTATTCCAAGTCGACAACCGTAATGCCCACACCGCCCAGTTGGATGTGTTCGTCGGCGTAATGTTTCACACCGCGAACAGTCCCAAGGTATTGCCTAATAGCAGCTCGCAAGGCTCC
Organism: Bacteroidaceae bacterium; assembly: GCA_017531985.1. Taxonomy (GTDB): domain Bacteria; phylum Bacteroidota; class Bacteroidia; order Bacteroidales; family Barnesiellaceae_A; genus Barnesiella_A. The sequence goes on along the minus strand of JAFXJY010000048.1, from coordinate 3,599 downwards.
TGTGCCTGTGCCATGAAGGATGCGTACCCGGCTGCAACTTACTTGTATAGCATCGTCAATGAAGTAGGTGATGGCTTGTAATGCTTCATCCACACGCATGCCTCGCACATCTATTTCGTTGCTGAAAGTCAGTTGTTTCTCTCGCATATCATCGGTGGTCGATGCACTTATAAAGGTCGATTTTTGTGCGTTATCGCGTTTGAGTTGGTTGCGTCCCACACGCTCCAGTCTATTGCGTTTTATCTTCGATTCGACCATACCGAAGGCTACCGTTGCCTCACGGTCGGTCAATGCAATCACTTCGCCCACAGCATTTTGCCCCTTAATACGCACTGCATCGCCCACGTTTATTGATAATTCATGCTCTTGCTTTTCGGTTGGCTGCTGCCGCTTTTGTTGCTTACGTTGCTCGCGTTCTTTTATTTTGCGTATTTCACGTTGTATCTTATCTTCTTCATTGGTAGGACGATTATCGTTCGCTACAATCTGATTTTTAAACTCATCGAGCTTACGTCGAGCCTCCTTGGTGCGTTCCTTGTCGGCTTGTGCTTCGCGTATCTCTTTGATGGTACTTTCAATACGAGTATTGGTAGTGGATAGCAAGGCACGAGCCTCATCCTTGGCCTTGGCAAGCCACTCTTTTCGCTCTTTGTCGAGTTGTTCCAGACGGTCGGAGTAGCGTGCTGTCAGTTCTTCGAGTTGTTTCTCTTTCAAGCGTATGTTTTGTCGCTTGTTTTCCCAGTAACGTTTGTCGCGAACAATATCTTGTAAATATTTATCCATCGATATGTAGTCGCTACCTACTTTCTCCGAAGCATCGGCTATGATTTCCTCGGGAAGACCTATCTTGCGTGCTATCTCTATGGCAAACGAACTACCCGGATTACCTATCGATAGGCTGAATAGTGGCTGCATATGATGACGATCGTACAGCATGGCTCCGTTCACTATTCCATCGGCGGCTTCGGCATAGTGTTTCAGGTTTTGATAGTGTGTTGTTATGACACCGAATGAGTGTCGTTGGTTGAATCGAGCCAGCAAAGCCTCGGCGATGGCTCCTCCTATTTGAGGTTCGGTTCCTCCGCCAAACTCGTCGATGAGTAGAAGGCTGTGTTCGTTACAGTGCTTCAAGCAATGTTTCATATGCGACAAGTGCGAACTGTATGTACTCAGGTCATCTTCTATCGATTGTTCATCGCCTATGTCTATAAAGATATTCTCAAATACACCCATATGCGAGTTGTCATACATGGGGACAAGCAGTCCGCATTGCATCATATATTGTAGCAGACCTACGGTTTTGAGACACACCGATTTACCGCCTGCATTAGGACCCGATATGAGCAGTATGCGATTGCGATTATCGAGCGAGATATTGAGCGGAACGATGGGCTTGTTTTGTCGTCGCAAGGTAAGTAGGAGTAGGGGGTGTATGGCATGATACCAGTCGATCTGGCAAGTGCGTTCGATGTGGGGTAGGTGGGCATCAATGTCAATGGCAAAGAGAGCCTTAGCTCGTATGAAGTCTATCTCGGCAAGGAAGTCATACGATGCCGATATTTCTGTCGCTTGCGGTCGCACTTTGTCGGTAAAGGCGGTGAGTATGCGTATGATTTCACGTCGCTCCTCAATTTCCAATTCCCTGATGCGGTTGTTGGCTTCTACTACCTCGGCAGGCTCTATATACACCGTCTTTCCGCTGGCCGATTCATCGTGAACAATACCTCGAATCTTACGTTTGAATGTTGGTATAACCGGAATCACCAACCGACCATCGCGAACGGTGGGTGCCACATCCTTGTCGACATACCCTTCGCTCTGTGCTGTTCGCAATATGTTGTTCAGACTTCGCGATATACTCGACATCGTTGCCGATATGTTGCGACGTATGGCAAGCAGCTCGGGCGATGCATTGTCGCGAATACCTCCCGTCTTGTCAAGGATGCTATCTATCTCGCGTGTGAGTTGTGGATATATCAGTACATTACCCGATAACTCCGAAAGGTAAGGATATAATGGCTGCTCCTCATCTTTGACCTTAAAGAATGATACTAAACGACCTATCGTATCGAGCGAGCGTCGCAAGTCGTATAGTTCGCCTACGTCGATAAACGTACCCTCGATGCGAATGCGATGTAACGTTGGGCGAACATCATAAAAGAAATTGGTGGGGAACTCACCATCGCTGTGTTCTATACGCACCATCTCGGCAGTGCGATGCAAGTTGGTCAGTATGGTGTCATAATCATGCATGAACGCAATTTCATCAACAAGTCCTCTTCCCAAGGTGCTGATACATTGTTCCTTTAAGATGCGTCGTATCTGGTCGAAACCTATTTTCTGTTCGTAATTTTCGGGATATATCACTTCTATTGTCGGTATATAAATTTACATTGCAAATGTACACATAAGCGAGCGGAAAATATCAAGCTCGCTTGCATATTTTTCACAGCGAGCGAAACTATCTTCGCGGTTTACTGCAAAGGTAAGCAATATCTGTCAGTGCGATGAATTTTTTTTTATTTTTTTTATACAAATCAGCCTATAAATCTTTGGGGAGAAAGTAACCATTTTCTCCCCTGTGTTTTCTCCTGAGGTAGGGACGCACCATGGTGCGTCCTACGGATGCAGGCTTGATAGAGTTATCTTTTTCTCCCCTGTGTTTTCGTCAGAAAATATAGGGGAGACGTCGAGCCTCAGCGAGACAGAGGGGTTAAAAAAATAATAATCAGAAGGATAGACCATGCTCGCTTGAACGCATCCGTTAGGTCTCACCCCCTTCCCCCCTGCGGGGACTTCCCCTATCTCGCTACCGCTCGCAGGGGCAGAAAAGGTGACCTCGTCATTGTGTTTTCGCCTGAGGTAGGGACGCACCAGCGGTGCGTAGGGTTATTATATTAATTGATTTTCATATAATTATGCCATCAACGCACCATTGGTGCGTCCCTACGGCTGTGGGCAATTAATCACAAACGGGGCGGACGGTGCGACCGTAGAAGCGACGGTACCAGTACACGCTGCGATCGCTGCTATTGAAGCCGAGGTAGTACGCATCCTTGGTATAGCTCTCGTAGGGCGTAGAACTCAAATAGAGACCGTACTTTCTTTGACAGTCGAGCGACGACCCGTAGTACCAACCGGCAGCAGGGAGGAAGATACTGTTACCATTCTTACCGGTTACTTGGTATCCTTTGTGTCCGCCTTGCGTTGTCCATGTCCCTGTGCAGTTATCTATGAGTTCTTGGCATTCGGCTGCGGTGGGCATTCGCCAACTGCCGCCCCAATTCCTGCGGGCGGCATCGTAATGCGAATCGCCACTGATGTCGCCGAGGTTCTTTTCCCATGTTACACAATTATCTTCGGTATACTCACTCTTGGTTTCGGTCTCACCCCAAGCATAATAGTTGCCACATTCTTCCGGTTTATCAGCTCCTACATTGCACGTTGCCCACTTTAAACCCGAGGGTAAACCGAGGTCGACCCACTCGCGACCGTTGTATTTCTTGCGATTCTCTTCTTCCAACCGAGCCTCACGAATGGGGAGGAGTTCGATCTGCAACCAATCATCTACATCATCCGATTCAACTTTATACTTCTGT
>JAFXJY010000047.1 GCA_017531985.1 Bacteroidaceae bacterium | reverse complement strand
GCAAGAGACAGCAAAAATTCTCAACGCACTCTATAATGGACGCAATATAACCCTTATTGCGCCCCGCCGCATGGGTAAGACAGGACTTATTCATCATGTCTTTCATCATCTTAAGGAGCAAGAACCCGATACGGTAACACTTTACATGGATATTTTTGCCACGCAGTCGTTAGGTGATTTTGTTCGACTATTCGCCAATACAGTACTTGGCAAATTAGATTCCGAGCCACAAAGAATTTTCAATCGCATCGGCCAATTTATTCGCAGCTGCCGTCCGTCTTTTACGATTGATGAGATAACCGGAGTACCAAAAGTTACAATAGATGTTACCCCAAGAGAGGAGGTAAATACTTTAAAAGAGATATTTAATTACCTCGCCTCATCTGAAAAACGTTGCTACATCGCTATTGACGAATTTCAGCAAATTGCCGAATACGAGGAGAAAGGTGTAGAGGCTTTATTGCGTTCTCATATTCAATTCTTACACAATGTCAACTTTATCTTTGCCGGTAGCAAGAAACATGTAATGCAGGAGATGTTTACCTCATCGAAACGACCATTCTATCACAGCACGCAACTTATTACAATAGACGCCATCGACAGGGATGCATACGCCAAGTTTGCTATCGAGCATTTTGCCAAGAACAACGTAGAACTACCCAAAGAGATATTCGACACTATTTACGACAAATACAACGGACACACTTGGTATATGCAGGCTATACTGAACCGCTTGTATGGATACAACGCTAATGTTGAAGCCTCTATGGTAGGTCTTTCCACATCGGAAATTATATCGGAGTACAGCTACTCGTATGCCGATTTGTTGAAATCATACTCTACCGGCAATATCAAGCTACTCAAAGCTATTGCCAGCGAAGGTTGCGTTAAGGAAGTCTTAGCAGGTAACTTTATTACCCAATATCGACTGCGTGCCGCTAGTAGCGTCAGTTCTTCTTTGAAAAAACTTCTCGAAAATGAGTTGGTATACCTAACCGATAATGGTTACATAATATACGACCGCTTCATGGGCGAGTGGTTGCGCAGTTTGCCATTCTGACATTACCCCCACTACCGGCCAAAATGGGTTGCCGGGGATTAGAACGGATAACCGATAGCCAAGTGCAATCGGAGGTTTTTCCAGAACGAGCCTTCGATGTTATAATAGCCCGACTTTTGCGTATAGTAGGGTGCGTGGATAGGTACACCTACATCAATACGCACAACCAGATAGTTGGCTATATCATAACGTATGCCCAATCCTGTTCCCAACGCTATATCACGACCAAAAGACTTGAGTGTAAGTTCTCCTCCGGGACGCAAATCATCCTTTTTCAACAACCAGATGTTTCCGGCATCTACGAAGAGAGCTCCTTCCAACCCGCCCCAAATAGGCACACGCAACTCTACATTGGCTTCCAGCTTAAAGTTACCCGTTTGATCAAAGAAACCGTTTTCATTCGACACATCAGGGCGATAACTACCGGGACCTATCGAACGAATGGTAAATGCTCGCAGACTGTTGGCACCTCCTATATAGAATTGCTCACTATAGGGCAACTCTGTAGCATTGCCATAGGCATATCCTGCACCGACATAGAGGCGCGATGCAATACACAACTTACCCGTAAAATAATGGTAATACTTCAGCTCATTGGTGAGTTTTACAAACTGAGAGAAGGGATTGCCGAAGATTTTCTTTTCTCCCTTCACGCCACACAACGAATATATTCCATAAAAAATATTTCCTGCCTCACTAAATCCCACCTGCCATATCCAACGATTTTTTTTCTCCTTTTCATATCCGTTGTCGTAGGTAAACATATAACTCAACTTGGGGATAAATTGGTCGCGGAAACTGAGCGCAATAGCCGGATTTTCGGCAAGTGTTTTATCAAACTCCTCGGTGGTACGAAGCATCTTGGTATACCCCAACTCGAAGGGTGTGAGGTTGTGCATCGCTGTTGAGGAAGTGTGGAATTCGTAGGCATACGAAGTATTAAACGACACCATCCTGAAATAGTGAGGGCGGTTCATAATGTTTGCTCCCAATTGTATACGAGTGCTCGACTTGAGCCGTCGCAAATATCGCGGAGGGCGAATACCCAACATACGCGGAAATATCAACGAACTATTCAATCCGAACTCATACGAATTAAAGAGCGATGCATCTTTATTCTTTCCTGTCTGCCATTCATAGCTGCCATTGAGCGAAATAGAGAGTTGCTCGCCTCCACCAAAGAGATTGTTGTGCGATAGTCCCAAGATAAGTCCCGGTCCTAAATAACTATTTGACTTAGATGCCACATTGGCCTCCAGCATCACACTCATGGGCAAGGCATATCGCAAATCTACATCTACATCTATCGAGTCACGACCTTGTATAGAGTCGAATGGCGTCACATCCATCACCACCGAGCGAAAAATTCCCAGCGAAGAGAGTTTCCCTAACGACTGATTTTGTGCCGTTAAGGAGAAAGTCCGCCCCGTACGCATTTCGATGCTCGATGGTAGCAAACTTCTTCGCAACTTCAGGCCTTCATAGGCATATACATCCATAAAGCGGTATGACAATGTATCGGGCACACCTTCGCCCTCGGGTGGATGCAGTCGCACGGTTATCCGCCCCGTCTTGTATGCGCGCAGTGCATCGGCAGGTGCTGTAGGAGATATTATCATACGAATGTCTACCCTACCACTATTGCGAGTCGTATCGGCCTGGTATAGGAGATATTCACTACGAAAATAGTAGAAACCGCTATCGCGCAACTGATAGGTGATACGTTCACGCTCTAATGCCAACGTATCGGCACTATATCGTTGTCCTTTATATAGCAATGTCTTGTCGGCAATGCTTCGTATTACCGATGCAACATACGTGGTATCGGCAGGATACGATATACTGTCGAGCGTATATGGTGGAGCGGCCACTACACGATAACTTACCGAGGCTTTCTTGCTGTTTTTTTCATTATAGTTGATTGTATAGCTCGACGTTGAATTGAAATATCCGTTGTTGAAAAGAATATCCTTAGCCATATTTACCCGCACGTCGGGGCGCACGGTCTGTATCAATACCGGTTCGGCCGCAAAAAGATTATACAACCACCCCTTTACACTCTTCTCGTTGGTTGTATATAGGTTGTTCCAAGCCCACAATTCGATAGGCAGAAACTTCAGAGAGTTGGAAGAGAATAATGCATTGTTGGGTGGAACCGACAAGGCTTTCTTGACCTGACTGTTGACCGATGGAGCAATCTCACCACCATCGAGAGCCTCGATGGTCATCTCCTTCACACCGGTATACAATACTTCATCTGCAGCCAATCGCTTGGTTGTAGAACATCCTGTCGTCAATAATACTCCGACGACAAACATTAATAAAATATATATTGTACATACTCTTTTCATGGCACAATCGTCTCCTCCTCTTCGGGTGTTTGCGGTACTATATTACCAATGGGGGTATAATTGATTTTGACACCCTCTTCGGTCGACTCGCTATCCCCTTTTGTCTGTTTAGCTTTATTCTCTACTTTAGGTTTGCGCCTGAAGAAATCGAGCAATGATTGTACCTGCTTGCGATACATAAAGCCAATACCGGTCTGCGTTATTTCACCCTCTATGATACTTTCGTATCCTGTTTGTCGGAACACCTTAAGATACATATTTTCTCGCTTATCGAGACGATATTCCAACGATATATCGTCAATAAGGTTTTCGCTCAGGTTTTGAGTTACATCTTGGTTTGATGCATAACTACCTCCCACAACCACCTTTAGGCGGTTGTCAAGAAGAGTCTTGGAGAATTGGTATGAATAGTCGGTGCGTTGAGTACCTGTTCCGTCAATACCATAGTTGTCTATACCAAAGGTAAGATCTACCCCCCGCAATGTACGTTGCGCCCACGTATTCAGCTCATACTCAAGAAACATGTTGAGAGGGTCGTTTATCGAATAGTTATCTACTGCCGTAGCCAGGTCATTATATGAGTTATACAACAACATATTCAATGCCTTTGTTTCGCGTTGCTCGGCGGTAAGTGACTGCAATTCGTTGTCTATGGTGATGTCGTCACTTGTTTTAAGGTCAAACGCTATATCGAGGTTTTTGAGTGTATTGGAAAGTTTAATAGAAACATCAAAATCTACCAGACGCGACTCATCACCACTCTTTACCGACGAGCGCTGTGTTTGTACCGCTGTAATATTGAACAAAGGATCAAGCATCTCACCATTCCACGACACATAGCTGCCATCTTGAATATTGAATATCTTCTGCGATATAATGGGCGGTGTGTAACGTACAAAGCCTCCGGAGAGACTGTAACGTCCCGACACTCGATTATCACCCAGAGCCGTAGCAGTATAGAGCAACTCTCCACCACCTACAAGGTCGACCCTGTTCTTCCCATCAACCGATAGATTTACACCCAACTGCACACCTTCATCAATATCTATACCAATGGTAGCGGCAAAGTTATTGGAGCGTTTTTCAAACTTCTCATTACTCTTATTGGCAGCCACAGTATCGGTAAAAGACACAAAACTCACCATATCGGAATAATCGGTACTCGACAATGACGAGCCACTTTGCATTACATAGGTAGCATTTGTTCCCGACAACAACGATACACCTCCCATTACTTTCATATCATTCAGTGTACCTTTTACACTGATATCTATATCGGTAAATACCGAACCATATATGATACTCGAACGATTTTCCTTGACACCTATAGGCTGGAAATTCTCGCCATGGATGGTGAGATTTACACCTATATTATCGAGATGCTCAAAGTCTACAGTGCCATCTATATTGAGCGGATTGTTATTGACTCCTCTTATATAGTAGTTGTCAAATGACAATCGGCTGTTGTGTATCATAACTTTATCATCACTCAATGCAAGCGATGCCCCTACTTGATTAAATTGCATCGTAGCCTTGTCAAATCGGACATTTCCATTGACAACAGGTGCATCCAACGTACCCGTAACCGATAGCTTGCTATTGAGTTCTCCTGCAAAGACTCCCATATTGGGCGAGAAGAATGCATTGGCTACCGACAACGGCAACTTATCTATTACTATTTCGCCTTCTATAGGCTTATGCTCTCCAACGCCCAAATATGCTGTAAGTTCAAGCACATCATTGCCATCATGCGTCATGACAGCCTTTACATCATTTCCACCCTCATCATCCAATACATACTCAAGGTCGGCTTGCAATGTTCCTATATGCGTGCCATTATACGTATAATCTACGATATCTAATGCACCGGAGGCTTCTATTCCTTTGGGGGGCATATCTACATACACATTTGCCGACAAGTTGCCCGACATAGGAGCCACCAACGACGATACGGTGAGCCAATCGGCCAACTCCACATTCTGCAAGTCTACATGCACACCACTCACCTCCTTATTTCGTCGACTCTCGGTATCAATAAATAGGTGACTGTCACCATATGAAATTTGCACATTGGCATCTATCGTATGCTCGACATGATTGATAGACAATAGATTATCTTTATTCAGCAACCACTTCTTATAACCGATGATAGGCTCTTTGGGACCGAAAGTGAGTTGTACAACATCGCCCAAGAAATCTATTTTACAACCAAACAAGAAACCTATCTCTTGCTTACGGTTACTCTGCAAGCAATAGAGTCTTGTGCTATTACCCGACAAGAAACCCTCGACGTGCATATGAGCCATCTCGTCCATATTTCCGGGGCGGTTGCCCAGAGCCAAACGATAGTTCAATCGCTCTTGATTTTCGTAAGCCTCTACTGTGACTGTATCGAGCAACATTCCCGATATCTCCAACCTATTTACTACCCCTGAGAGGTTAAACAGCGAATCGTTTGAGGCCTCCAAGTCAAGATTGGCAAGACGCATACCTTTGCTGTTGATATACTGCTGCACAACATTATTGCCTTGCATCTGAGCTATAAACACAAATGGAGGCAACCCTCGGTGCAACTCATCCATATCCAACCGTTGTGTTTGCAAGACAGTATCTACCAAATGTGTAAGACGCTCGAAGCTGGGTTGCAGATTTTTCAGGCCTGTATCGGACGACAGATTTACAAGCATATCGCCCGTACGCACATCTATATAACTATATGTTACATCACTTGCCGCCAAAAGTGACACATTGCCGGCCTTGTAACGATACTCTTCCATCCCTACAGAAAGGTCGCTTATCATCACATCGGCCTGTATGATACTATCGACATTAGACAACACCATTTCGGCTTGAAGATTGGCAGCTACATCAAAGGGCTCTTGAGAGAAATTAAGAGCTTTCATATCTACCATACCCATCTGCATCGTCATGCTGGCAGTGAGCAAGTCACTCATAAACTTTCCGTGCGCATCTATATTTACATCAAGCTCTTTCTGCTTGCTTTCCACGCTCAATGCCCATTGTTTCTCTACAGCCTCGGCCTTGATATCAATATCACGATATAGATAGTGACGATATTCAAGGGTATCGAGATGAATATGCGCATTTACAGCCATCGCCGGATTTTTCAGTGAGAAATGTGCTCCGCTCAACTCGGCCTGTGCTGTTAATGACCCAATAGTATCTCCTTGCATAAATACACCCATGGGCAACTTATCTACTTTTACGCCGACTTTATATCTCTCATTATCGATATTATACATTGCACTTGCACATATATCACCACCAAGGCATTGCACATCGGCATCGGCTACAACACTACTACCGGACACATGCGCATTGATGTGGGCACTCATCGGTTGCGCAACAATATGTTGCGCCATAAGTGTGTCGGGAAGATAATTTTCGAGAGAAAATTGGCCGGCTGTTCGCAATATACAGGATACATTCATATTGCGTCTTTGCTCATCCATCGGATTGCTCAGCCGAGCATGTGTATCGAGCGTAAAAACACCCATTTGTGACAAATTGAACTTATCTACAACCATATCACGGGCAACACCATCAATATCGATATTGGCGGTAATCACTTCGTGTATGGGCAATAATGATTGCCGACGGGTAGAGTGTATATAATACTGCGAAGCATCGGGATAGATATAATTGATGTCACGACACGACACATGGGCTTGAGCCAGCAAGCGCAATCGAGCATCGGCATTATTCTCTAAGATGCTCATATCGACATCGGCCGATGCCGAAAGGTCGCTAAAGGGAGTTTTCAACACAAAATCGGATAGTGTTATCTCACCGGCTTCGGTCATGGCAAAACGACATTGTGCCTGTGTAATACAAAGCCCTGAACGTTCATACATCGAGAGGCTGTCAAGCGACAAATGCAATTCGCTACCTCTATTATAAATATCGGACAACTGCAAGTTGATGCTACTTGCCTCAATGTGTGTAAAGTCCAACCCCGATGCAGGTTGCGCAGTAGAGGTTATATAGGCAACACTATTATCTGTCATATTTACCTTACCCACTCGCACATCCCATGGTTGCGACGAAGTCGTATCGGCCGGCATATCGACTTCGGTCGAGGTACTCTCTTCGTTCAATGGATAGGCCACATAACGATAATTGCCCTGCACAATCTCTACCGCCTGCACATCAACACTCTGACCGTCAAGTGATATATTGGCTTCTACAAGCCGTCCATCGCCCATATTCACCTGCAACGTGTCAAAAACACCGGGCATAGCCACCGTAAAATCGACATGCGACATGTGCAGGCTCTCCAACTCTACGTTCCATGCTTGAGTTGCACTTGTATCTTGAGCAACGGTATCGGGGAGAGATCGATACATCAACTCCACAGCCGAATTGTCAAGTACAATTGCACCGACACTTACTTTATTATCCGAAAGGCCTATCTTACCATCCGACAAAGCCACCCTACCTATCTCAGCAATAAGGTTTATAGACGAATCGGAAGTAATATAACTGGCATGAGCATCATGCAACGAAATATTGCGGACAACAACTTTCTGCGATATCAAAGGCAATAAAGCAACATCGGCTTGCAACTCGCCGGCGGAAACCATCGTATCACACCCGGCAGTAGTCAGTACGACATCATGCAGAGCCAGTCGCAGGGGGAATTTTAAGGAAAAACGTTCCACCGACAATCCCATTGGTGTATACTCTCCCACCCACTGCTCGGCATAGTTGATAACAGCACGTTGCACCGGAGGCATATACACCGACAAGGGTAGCAACACAAATAGTATTGCCATCACTCCGAAAAGAATAGATATTTTCTTCAGCCTACGTGTCATTTCATCTCAAAAACCACTGTTTAACAACTTTAAGCCACTCTTGCCACTTGCTTGAAAAACATTTAGCAGTCTGTTTTGTTTGTTCTATAGTAACCTGTAAAAATTCAATTGTAAAAGTATGAAAAATTTATGGATTAATGGACTTTTATCGGCTTTCTTTATCAGTATTTCGATTTTTGTCTATGCCGACAGACGAGAAAAAGAGATAAAAACCGAAAATTTACCTCAAAACGTACAACAATTCATATCATCACAATTCGGCAACGAAGAGATTGTCGGAGCACGAGTTGTGAAATATGGTTATCACAAAGTAATGCTAACCAACGGATATGAAGCACTCTTTGACCGTGAAGGCAAGTGGTTGGAGATTGATAATGAATATAATCATGCCCTACCATCTACAATCGTAACATTGCTACCTCAACAGGCACAAAAATATATAGCCGAAAATTACCCCGACTGTAAGGTGTGTGGCATTGAGCGCAATAGACATGGGTATGAAGTAGAGACAACAGGAAGCCAACCTATGAAGATACGATTTGCCCCTGATGGAACTTACATCAATAAAGAGTATGATTGATAAACCTTCAGACACAACCAACAAGAGACTGTATCAAGAGTGTAGAATAGCATTTTCGACACAGTCTCTTGTGGCATATAATAGCCACACATATATCAACCATTGAATGGAATATGTACCGGCTCGAGACGTGGAGCAAAAACAATACGACTGCGACACAATGTGTTGGTTTTGTGTCGCAACTCAAGAGTATGATCATACTCCGCCTTGATTTCACGGAACACATCTATCTCTATACCGGGACGCGCCTCATGAGCATAAGCTATCTCAAAACGTGCAACACGATTATTATCAAACCACTCAAAAGGGTATTGATTGAGCAAATACTCGACATACCGAGAGCTATTGACATGGCGATTGAGATCTATATCGCTATATCGCACTACAAACGAGTCTATCTTCTCACCCTCCTCAACACGCATACGAGTAGGAGGCTCTATCGGGCAAGAACGCTCAAGTACAAGCGTGCGCAACTCGTTAAGTTCTTCCATATTGGCCGTACGACGAGCCTCAAGGTCGAGCACCAACCATATAGTACGAGCATATCCACACACCTCGCCACGACTATCCAAAATAGCCATGTTGCGAGTTGAGAAACGAGTATTATAATCCTCGATCCACGTCTCAAGAGTATAATTCTCATTGATAGCCGGGAAACGTTTCATCTCAATAGAGAGTCGCGACAAAACCCAAGCTGTGCGGCTTGCTATCATCTTTTCGTAACCAACGCCCCACGAGTCGGCATGCAACGATGCTACCTTGATAATGCGACCTACCAAGAACGAGAGTGACATCTCCTGCTGTCCGTTGCACTCTCCGGGGGTAAGTGTAAAAGTTTTTGTATAGAGTTTCTGTTTCATAGTCCAAGAAAAAGTTACAAACAGCAACTGTTTTTTTGCGATGCGAAGATAATAAAATTTCCCAAAATTTCGCGCACACTCCCAATTTGTATTATCTTTGTATGTTTGTAACTGTCACATGCCTGCAAGATGAAGCACACACACATATATAGACACTGGTTTGTAAGTATCTTTGTGATGCTTATTGTGTGCATAGTGGCCGGATGCAGCCCCACCCGACATGTACCCGAAGGCGAATACCTACTCGACAAGGTAACTATAAAGACCGACAATAAAGATATATCGGCAGGAAGCCTCAAATCGTTTATCCGAACCAACCCCAATTATCGTATTCTCGGAGTCTTACCTCTGCAACTCACACTATACAACCTCTCAGGCAAGGATACCACCAACGTCATCAACCGTTGGTTGCGCAACATAGGAAAAGCTCCCGAGCTATATAGCGAAGAGGCAATGCAATTGTCTTGCAACGAGCTATACAAAGCAATGTCGAATATGGGATATATACATGCCGAGGTTACCGCCGACACAATCGTAAAAAATCGACGCATGAATATTACATATAATGTAAAAGCCAATGAGCCATTTTACATCGACACGTTGATTTTTGATTTTCCTCAGGCCGACATTGACAGCATTGTGCGATCGCAACCAACCCTCATCAAAGAGGGTATGTTGCTCGACCGCTCACTACTCAACCGAGAACGTGACCGCCTCACCGCACAGCTACGCAACAACGGATACTTCAACTTTATCAAGGACCACATCACATTCAATGCCGATACATTGGCAACTACTCGTGGTGTAGAGCTATCTGTCACATTACGCCCCAAGCCATCGGTGGTAGATGCCCGAAATACCTCATCTTACGACAACTATCACAGATATTATATCAATAAGGTGTATGTCATTACCGACCCACAACTCAACAGCCTCAACATATCTGACATAGACGTTAGCGATGCCAAGCAGTATGAGCACGTTGATATTCTACACGGTGAAAATCATTACCTTACCGACAGGTCTATTGCCGACAACTGCTTTATCATGCCCGGCACCATATATAGCACAGACGACATCAACCGCACATACACTTCGTTCAGACGACTCTCATACTTGAAGAGTATCAACATCCGATTTACTCAACATGAGTTGAGCGACGAAAACGACCTTCTGGACTGCTATATCTTCTTGGCTCCGGGTCGTGCTCAAAATATCAGTGCCGAGCTCGAAGGCACAAACTCCGAAGGCGACTTGGGTATAGCCGCACAACTCTCATATCAACATCGCAACATCTTCAAAGGCTCGGAGATTTTTACAACCGAGATACGAGGTGCGTATGAGAGTGTATCGGGTACAATACAAGGCATTATCAACAACCACTATACCGAGCTTGGCGGTCGTCTGGGACTGAAAGTTCCCAAGTTTGTATTCCCGTTTGTGTCAAACGAATTCAGTCGTCGCATTCTTGCCACAACCGACTTTGACCTATCGCTCAACTTTCAGCAACGCCCCGAGTACACCCGCATCATTGCCGGTGCAGGATGGCGATACAGCTGGTCTCGAGAAAAGCACCGCCATCGCCTCGACATCCTTGATATCAACTATGTATATCTGCCACAATATATGGAGGGCTTTCTCGAACAAATAGCTCCGGCCAACCCCCTGCTACGCTATAGCTACGAGGATCATTTCATCATGAGTATTGGATATAACTACTATACCAGCAATTTATCACAAAACTCACCCATGAAAAACGCTCAATTGCGCGACGTATATACACTGCGCTCCTCTATAGAAACAGCAGGTAACATACTCTATGGTATATCAAACGCAATAGGAACGCCCAAAGAAGATGGATATAAAATATTCGGCATACGATACTCCCAATACATAAAGGCAAGCGTAGATTATAGCTTCCTACACAGATTTAACAAAAATCACTCGCTGGCCATGCATGCCGGACTGGGTATAGGTGTACCCTATGGCAACTCTACGGTAATGCCGTTTGAAAAAAGATTCTATGCAGGAGGTGCAAACAGTGTGCGCGGATGGTCGGTACGTTCATTGGGTCCGGGTAGTTACAATGGTTACAACAACTACAACAGCTTCATATATCAATGTGGCGATATACGCCTCGATCTCAGCATCGAGTACCGTGCCAAATTGTTCTGGAAAGTCGAGTCGGCTATTTTTATAGATGCCGGTAATATATGGACCATAGACGAGTACGAGACACAACCCGGTGGAGCTTTCCGCTTTGACTCTTTCTACAAGCAGATAGCATTAGCCTATGGTGTTGGACTTCGACTCAACTTTGGTTTTGTCGTAATTCGTGCCGACGTGGGTATGAAGGCATACAATCCTGCCGACAACACCGTAAAATGGGCAATAGCCGACCCCAACTTCAAGCGCGACTTTGCTTGGCACATTACCATCGGTTATCCGTTCTAACAAATGGTACACAAGCCTCAACCGCCTCAAGCAACAGAAAATGAATAGAATTTGCTATAGTTTTCACAATTTTCAACTTCCTATTTTCATATTTCAATTTTAATGCTTACCTTTGCATCGCTTTTTAGGTCGGTTGAGTAGCTCAGCTGGATAGAGCAACAGCCTTCTAAGCTGTGGGTCCAGGGTTCGAATCCCTGCTCAATCACAATCGACAGCCATCTTGCACACCAAG
>JAFXJY010000046.1 GCA_017531985.1 Bacteroidaceae bacterium | reverse complement strand
TCGCACTTGCGACTCGGCTTGCAAGCCTTGAAGCATGAGTTGTGTGGTCACCGGGTTGGGGAATACCGATACGGCCAAACGGTCGTTGGTGGCATCCTCTACCGACTCGGGAACACTCTGGCTGAATGTTACTTCACTTACCGGTGTTACGATTTCGCCATCGGTCTTTACGATTGAAAATTCGGTCACTCCGTCAACAAACAACATGTATTGTACCTCGCCTACGAGAATGTACACTTGGTTGTCGGCTACTACGTGCCACACTTCACTCTGTGCCTGTATGCGACCTACGCACATCATCATCATGGCACAACACAGAAATAGTAATTTTCTTGTCATATAAATTAATATTAGGGGTTAATTAAAAAAATTCAAAATTATACTTTCCATCACCTTTATATAACAACACACCTTTATCAAGAGTTATACTCAGTAATTTTGACGGGGTAAAGATAATACTATTATTAAAAATCACAAAGAAAAAATACAATATCTTATCGTAATTAACACATCAGAGATATAAAAAGAGACCCAACATAACTATTTTATGTCAGGTCTCTATATTTAACAGAAAAGTGTATCAGAAGAATTTTGTTTCTTTACCCAATATATCGGTCAACAAGTTGTTGGCCAAACGACTGGCACCTATGCGGAAGAGAGTGTTGTTGAGCCACTCTTCGCCCAGTACCGATGCAACCACACAGTAATACTTGATAGCATCGGCTGTTGTTGAGATGCCACCGGCGGGCTTAAAACCTATCTTGGTTCCAGTCTTATCATAGTACTCCTTGATGGCTTGACACATTACATAGGCGGCTTCGAGTGTAGCTGCCGGTTCTTGCTTGCCGGTCGATGTCTTGATAAAGTCGGCACCGGCATAAATGGCCAACAACGATGCTTTCTTGATGACAGAAGCCGATTTAAGAGCTCCTGTTTCGAGAATTACTTTAAGATGAGCCTCTCCGCAAGCACTCTTCAATTCGCTGATTTCGTCACACACTTCTTCATAATTGCCTGCCAACATATCGCCTACGTTGATAACCATGTCTATCTCGTCGGCACCATCTTTTACGGCAAGCATTGTCTCAGCAACTTTTACCTCGGTGAAGGTCTGCGATGAAGGAAATCCACCCGACACAGCAGCGATGTTGACACCCGACACTTCAAGATTCATACGCACTGTTGCAGCATAATTGGGATATACACAAATAGCAGCCACATTGGGCATATCGCCATGTTCTTCGTCGAAGGCATTTACTCGTCGGGTAAAATTGGCAACCGATGTTGTGCAATCTTCGCTACGCAATGTGGTGAGGTCTATACAGTTGAATAATTGCTTGTAAACCTCGGCGTTGTTATACTTCTCATAATTTTCACGAACAATTTTCTCGACAGCCAATTGTACAGCGGCATCATCAAGATTGGTCACATATTGTGACAACATTTCTTCGTACTTATTCATATCTTATTTGAGTTTAGGATTATTTTTATGTCGGTCTTTATCGCGTTGGGTCTTTTTTTCGATGTTGCGTTGCAATGCTTCGGTGAGGTCAATACCTGTTTGATTGGCTATACACATCAATACCCACAACACATCGGCCAGTTCGTCAGCCAGATCTTTGTTCTCGCCGGGCTTGCACGACTGATCGCCGTAGGTGCGTGCCATAATACGAGCCACTTCACCCACCTCCTCGGTGAGTATAGCCATATTGGTCAGTTCGCTGAAATAACGAACGCCATAGTTTTTTATCCATTCATCTACTTGCTGTTGAGCCTCTTTGATAGTCATCATCTCATTCGCGATTAAGTGAGTCAATACATATAGTTACCGGTCCATCATTAATGAGAGCCACTTGCATGTCGGCACCGAATACACCCATCTCTACTCTACGTCCTATCGTTTGTGATAGTTGCCGACAGAATAACTCATACATGGGTATGGCATGTTCAGGTCGCGAAGCTCGTATGTAAGAGGGACGATTGCCTTTCTTTGTGGAGGCATGTAACGTAAACTGACTTACTACAAGAATTTCACCCTCAACATCAACAACGGAACGGTTCATCACGCCGTTGTCATCATCGAAAATACGCAGCTGCGACACTTTCTTGACAAGCCAGTCGACTTCTTCGGCATTATCTCTATCCTCTACACCTATCAATATTAGCATACCGCTACCTATGGCAGAGTGTAACTTGCCGTCGATGGTAACTGAGGCTTCTCTAACTCGTTGTATAACTACACGCATATCTTTAAGAAAACTTCTATTATAACGCAAAATAAATAAAAAATACCGATATTCCCACGTGGAATATCGGTATTTTTTGTCGAAGGATGGTATTTTACTTCTATTTACTTGAAATTAAATTTCACTCCGAAATAGTAGCTACGCGGGGTTGATGGTCCGTATATGTAACCCGAGTCGCGATCGGGACCTTTGTCGAAATCTTTTTGATAAGCATTGAATACGTTCTGAACACCGGCCTGCAATTGCAGTATCAACTCCTTGGAAAGATTGAAATCATATGCAATCTTGACATTGGCATTGAAGAAGTCGGGGGTACGCTCTACACGATCTTTTTCGATATATCCGGCTAAGTGCTGCACCCACATAGAACCTGTGTAAGTACCTGATAAGTCAATAGCCAAATGCTTGATGGGCTTGACAGTACAAGTGAAGAATCCATACCAATCGGGGGTGCGGAACATCTCGGTGGCTGCTTCGACATCAGCCTCTTCACTCCACTTCTCGGGTTCTTTGTAAAGGCTGCGTTGCCATGTGAGACCCAACTGAGCTTCGAGCCAAGTGGTAAAGGCAGCTCGTGCCTCGAAATTGGCTCCGAACACACGTCCGCCACCACCGTTACGTCGCTGAATGATAGCATTGCCAGTCGCATCCTCGCCTATATGTTCCATGACAAAGGCATCGCTTAGGTCGGTAAAAAATCCTTCCAAGAGGAAATTGGTTGACACTTCACCCAGTTTCTCATATATGTCGACCGAAGCACTGACGCTACGAGACTTTTCCTCTTTGAGGTTGGGATCTAAGACAATGAGCGATACTTCGCCTCCTACTGCCATGATATGAAGGTCTTCATCAAAGGCTTGCGGAGCACGGAAGCCCTCTGAGTAACTGGCACGAATGTTTATATCTTTGGTGGGATTGTAACGAATGTTGACACGCGGACTGAATATGAGATTCTGCACCAGATTGTGCTTGTCGAGACGAGCTCCGATAAGAAATCCCCAACGATCGTTTTTCCATTCGTTCTGGAAATAAGCACTACCGATGTGTACTTTCTGGTCGATATAACGATCATATCCGGGAGCATCGTCCGATAGTGCGTCGTAGTTATATTCGATACCTCCGGTCATCTCGGCGGGCATAAAGAGAAATTTGTCAAAATTATGCGTATACTGAGCACCGGCAACCATTGTCAAGTCGTGGGTTTTTCCATAGGCATTTAAGTCCATACCTGCACCATAGTAACTATCACGATTGGTATTCTGGGCTGACGTATATATATTGAGTTTGTTCTTATAATCGGGGGTGAAATAATCGAAGCTGATACCTCCACCATTGATTGAATGTTCGGTTTGCTCGGCTATCATGGCCTCATGAGGAGGGAGATGCATGGAATCACCACCGCGACGTTTCTCATTGGTACCATGATACTCGAATGTCAATTTTGAAAAAAGACTGGTTTTGTAGTAAGCCCTTGCACCAAGGGTGAGATTTCGCATCATGGGCAACTCGGTAAATCCATCTCCGTCATGATCGTAACTGTCGCGTTGACGGTGCTGACCGTAGACGTAAATTCCTGCTTTACCATTATCGGTAACAAGAGATGAATTGAACATCGTATTGTGATCCCACGAATTGCTACCATTTATCGATGTGGAAGTGTGTGTGGCCGACGCCGAGTTGTGCAACGGCTCGCGAGTAATGATGTTGACCGTACCACCCACAGCCGAGGAACCAAACAGGGCAGAACCACCTCCACGCACAACCTCGACACGTTCTATCATATTGGCCGGAATTTGTTCAAGTCCATACACGCCCGATAAGGCACTGAAAATGGGACGAGAATCAATCAATATCTGAGAGTAATGTCCGTCAAGACCATTGATGCGAACTTGCTGAAAACCACAATTTTGACAATTATCCTCGACACGAACTCCGGGCTGAAAGTTCAGTCCGTCGGCAATGCTCGCAGCATTGACTTTGGTAAGTGTCGAAACATCAAGTACCTTGACCAAAGAGGGAGCCATACGACGAGTTGTCACATTGCGATTGGCTGTTACAACAACCTCGTCGAGCGAAAACTGCTCGGGAAGAATACTAAAATTCAACTCAACCGTTTCTCCCGGACGGAGCGTTATTTCTCGCTCAAAAGTGGCATATCCGAGTGATTTTGCCTCTACAATATAGGTTCCCTCGGGAATATTTTTCATGAAATAGTGTCCGGTGGCATCAGTAAGAACTCCGATGGTAGTACCTCTGAGAATGACACTTATATAGGACAAGTGTTCACCGGTCGATTTATCGGTAACGTGACCATAAATGTTGGCATCTGTCGTACGATTTACAGCTGACACCGGCAGGGCAGACAGCAACAAAGAACATAAAATCGAAAAGGATAATTGTAACAGTCTTTTCATTTCGTTTTGCAATTAGTTATAGTTAGTTTCTTGATTTTGATACATTTTCCATAATGACAACTTTCTTTCAAATTGCTGTGCAAAGGTAGAGCTATATACAAATGTACACAATAACCATCAATTACTATTTTTAAGTTAAATAATACCTAATTGTAGGTAGTTGGATTTTATCTTATTGGTTTACAATATGATAGGTATATTATTTAGATATATAATTTAACAAATTCAAGAACATTCCTTTCATTTACTCGGAACTTAAAGCCTCTTTTACTTTTATTGCACGCGACATTCCTATCACTTCGGCTATCTCTTCCGTCGAAGCCTCACGTATGCGTTTGACACTCTTAAAATGGTGTAAGAGTGCATCACGCGACTGCTGTCCCACACCTTTAATGGAATCGAGTATCGAAGTAACTTGTCCCTTGCTACGACGATTGCGATGGTGGGTGATACCGAAGCGGTGAGCCTCATCACGGAGGTGCTGTATTAATCGCAACGATTCGGAATTTTTATCGATATACAAGGGGGCTGTATCACCGGGAAAATAGATTTCTTCAAGTCGCTTGGCAATTCCTACAATAGCTATTTTCCCACGCAATCCCAGTGCTTCGAGCGAGGAGACAGCTGCACTTAACTGTCCTTTACCTCCATCTATTACTATCAACTGTGGTAGGGGTAGTTGCTCTTCGACAAGGCGGTGATAACGTCGATATATAATTTCACGCATCGATGCGTAATCATCGGGACCCTCTACGGTCTTTATATTGAAATGTCGATAATCCTTCTTCGAAGGCTTGGCCATCTTGAATACCACACAAGATGCAACAGGATGGGTACCCTGAATATTGGAGTTGTCGAAACACTCTATGTGGATAGGCAACTCGTTGAGTCTGAAATCTTGCTGCAAACGAGTGAGTATGCGAGTGGCACGCTGCTCCGGATTGAGCTTTTCGGACTGTTTGAGCTTGTCTATTTTATATTGTTTCGCATTCTGCTGCGAAATATCAAGCAACTTTCGCTTATCGCCTCGCTCAGGAATGGTTACACTCAACTGCTCGAAAGTAACTTCGGGCATAAATGGTACTATTATCTCACGCGAGGAGCTCTCAAACCTTACTCGCAACTCGGCTATACCCAGAGCCAATATCTCGGCAGCCGTTTCATCCAACTTTTTCTTATATTCGATGGTCACCGATTGTACGATGGAACCACTCTTGACATGAATAAAATTGATATATGCGGCACTCTCATCTTCGTCGTACGAGAAAACATCTACATTATTAATAGTACTGCTCACAACGACCGACTTAGCTCGATACTGTTCGACTAAATCGTAACGCTGCTTGACAATTTGAGCTTCCTCAAAGCGTAGTTGAGATGCCAATTCCTGCATTTCGGCCACCAACATATTACTCAATTGCGATGTATTACCATTGAGTATCTGTCTTACAGCATCAATATAATGAGCATACTCCTGTGGGGTCACATTTCCCACACAACACCCTTTGCACTTCTTGATGTGATATTGCAGACACACACGGTATTTGTGTGATGAAATGGTATCGGGAGTCAAGGCATATCGACATGTACGCAACGGATATAAATCGTGCAATAGTTCAACCACAGTCTTG
Organism: Bacteroidaceae bacterium; assembly: GCA_017531985.1. Taxonomy (GTDB): domain Bacteria; phylum Bacteroidota; class Bacteroidia; order Bacteroidales; family Barnesiellaceae_A; genus Barnesiella_A. The sequence continues at coordinate 22,870 of JAFXJY010000046.1, read as the reverse complement.
GCAACATGAGCATGTGCATACGGACCATAATACTTTGCACCACTACCACGCTCAACCCTACGAGTAAGAAACACTCGTGGGTAAAGTTCTCGCGTGACACATATCCAAGGATAAGTCTTGTCATCCTTCAACAATACATTGTACCGAGGTTTATACTTCTTGATAAGACTATTTTCAAGGTGAAGAGCATCCTCTTCGGTATTTACCACGATATATTGAATATCGGCGATATTACGCACAAGAACTCTTGTTTTAGGTGCATCGTCATGCTGCTTATTGAAGTAAGACGAAACCCGCCGCTTTAAATTCTTAGCCTTACCCACATAGATGATATTACCCTCCTTATCGTAGTACCGATACACACCGGGACTATCGGGAAGGAGGGCAAGAATATCTCTGATATGTTGATTGGTTGCCGACAAGGTATCAATATTTTATCAATGCATCGATTTCGACATCGGCGGGAAATAATTCTCTTCCTTTCAAGAACTCCAATTCCGCAATAAAGCTTACATAGATTTTCTTGGGGTTGAAACGCTTGGCCAGCAGATATGCAGCATACATTGTACCACCGGTGGCCAACAAGTCGTCGTGCAACAATACCACATCATTTTCATTAAGAGCATCGGTGTGTACCTCTATGGTGTCAACACCATACTCCTTGGTATAGCTTTCACTTATAGTATCGGCAGGCAACTTTCCGGGCTTACGCATAGGAACGAACCCTGCTCCAATCTTTTCGGCCACAATAGGACCCATGATAAAACCTCGTGATTCTATACCCACAACCTTGGTGATACCCTTGTCGATATACTTCTCACTCAACAATTGAGCCGCTGTACGCAACCCTTCGCTGTCTTTAAGCATTGTGGTAATATCCTTGAACAAAATTCCCTTTTGAGGAAAATCAGGAACATCACGCACTAATTTTTTCAAATCTTCGATAGTCATCATTTCTATTAGTATTATTGGTTTATATCTTATTTAGCATTAGGTATTACATTGATTGTTCCACGTGAAACATTACCGCCCCATTAGCACCAACAATATGTTTATATCACTGGGTGAAATACCCGGTATGCGTGCCGCTTGGGCAATCGTTTCGGGGTTAATACGTGCCAATTTCTGCCGTGCTTCGGTCGAAATTTGCTGTATATTCATATAATCGAACTTATCCTTTATCTTGATATTTTCAAGCCGTGCTATCTTGTCGGCAATCATGCGTTCACGCTCGATATAGCCACTATATTTTATCTTTATCTCAGCGGCTTCTACTATCTCCTCACGTCGTGAAGTGATGGTATCAATTTTTCGCTGCAAGGCTTGCACCATAGGTGCGAGGGTGTTAATATCCAACTGTGGTCGCACAATAAGATCAATCAATTTTACACCTTGACGCAAGGGTTGTACTCCTACACGCTCAAGACTATCGTTGATGAGCGAAGCCTTTATCGAATAGTCTCGGGCAAAGGATATAATCTCCTCGACCGCATCTCGCTTCTTGCACAATAATTCATAACGCCGAGCATCGGCAAGACCAAGATGATAGGCTCGTTCTGTGAGTCGCATATCGGCATCATCCTGACGCAACAATATGCGATACTCGGCTCTTGACGTAAACATGCGATATGGTTCATCCACTCCTTTCGTCACCAAGTCATCTATGAGTACACCTATGTAGGCCTCGTCGCGTCCCAACACAAACGGCTCACCTCCATGACAAGCTATGTGTGCATTAATACCGGCTATCAATCCTTGACCGGCGGCTTCTTCGTATCCGGTTGTGCCGTTTATTTGTCCTGCAAAAAAGAGTCGCTTTATCAGCTTGGTTTCGAGTGTATGAAACAGCTGAGTAGGATCAAAATAGTCATATTCAATAGCGTAACCGGGACGATAGATGCGAACATCACGAAATGCGGGAATTTTTTTCAATGCCGACAACTGTATGTCAATGGGCAACGAAGAAGAGAATCCATTCAGATAATATTCTTGCGTGGTCTCACCCTCAGGTTCAAGAAAGAGTTGATGCTCGGTTTTATCGGGAAATGTTACTATTTTTGTCTCAATACTGGGGCAATAGCGTGGACCTATGCTCTGTATCTGACCATTATACAGGGGTGATTCGGGCAGACCTTGACGCAATATGTCATGCACATTTTCATTGGTGTAAACAGTCCAGCAACTACGCTGTTGCAATGGGCGTGGTGTAAAATCGAGAAATGAAAATTTATGAAAGTCGTTTTCGCCTGTTTGTTCGATGGTTTCGTCGAAATGAACACTGCGTCCATCTATACGCACCGGTGTTCCCGTCTTCATCCGTCCGACAGTAAAGCCATACGATTTTAACTGTTCCGATAACCCATATGAGGCAGGTTCCGACACACGCCCACCGGGTAGCTGCGTACGGCCTATGTGCATTAATCCATTGAGGAATGTTCCATTGGTAAGAATAACGCAACGTGACTTGAACGTTACATCCATATCGGTGACAACACCTCTTACTTCGCCTTCATCGACGAGCAACTCACTTACTGCGTCTTGCCATATATAGAGGTTGGGAGTATTCTCCAATATCGAACGCCATTGCTCTATAAACCTTGCTCTATCACTCTGCGAACGCGGACTCCACATGGCAGGACCCTTCGATCGATTGAGCATTCTGAATTGTATGGCAGTCATATCCGTCACGACCCCCATCTGCCCACCGAGTGCATCTATCTCCCTCACTATCTGTCCCTTAGCAATTCCACCAACGGCCGGATTGCAACTCATCTGTGCAATCTTGTTCATATCATGAGTGATAAGTAGAGTTTTCGAACCAAGGTTGGCCGCAGCACAAGCAGCCTCACATCCGGCATGACCGGCTCCTACAACTATTACATCATATTCAAAATCCATCGTTCTGCGTTATTATACCCAAAAATAACTATTTTGTCTGAATTAAGCAAACACAACTTGCGACGTTTTATATCAAATCATAATTTAAAAACATGCAAGAGCCTCATTTTCACAACGTTCCATTATTTCACGTTCGCCGGGACCTTTATCATCGATACCACACAAATGCAACACACCATGTATAATGACACGAAGCAATTCGCTATCGTACGACACTCCGAGTCCTTGTGCATTAGACATGACTGTATCAACGCTGATAAATACATCACCACTGATGATGCGACCCACCGAGTAATCGAACGTTATTATATCGGTATAATAATCGTGCTGCAAAAAGGCTTTATTGACCTCCAAGATATGTTCATCATCGCAGAATACATACGATATATTACCACATCTTTTATCATAACTTGCAGCTACACGCTCTATCCACCGACTCACTTTATCGACATCAATGGGTGGAAAATCTATCCTTTCGACATTGAAATTTATTGACATATACCATTATATTCTAATTGGTGCAAAGGTAGCATTTATCCTGCAAAATATTCTACGAAAAGAAGAATAAATATGCTATCAAAATACCCGATACAGCACCTACCAAATCGGCTAAAAGAGCATATCCAACAGCATAGCGTGTCTTGCGAATACCCACACTACCAAAATAAACAGCCAAGATATAGAACGTGGTGTCGGTCGAACCTTGTATGGTGGCAGCTACCCGTGAGACGAATGTATCAACACCTCCGCTTGTACTAATGCAATCAATCATTAATGCACGCGATGCACTACCGCTCAACGGCTTCATAAGAGCTGTGGGAAGTGCCTCTACAAATGATGCATCAAGCCCACACGCAACGACCACCCATCGTGCCGCATCAACAATATAATCCATAGCACCCGATGCACGAAACACTCCCACCCCCACAAGGATGGCTATCATATAGGGTATGATGGTAACCGTCGTCTTAAATCCTTCTTTGGCACCTTCAATGAAACTTTCATAAACATTGATACGCTTCAATAGTCCGGCACCTACAAACAACACGATGATAGTGAATAGCAACAGATTGGCAGCAAACGTTGAGTAGAGTTGCATTTTGTCTTGCGGCAACTGCGAGAAAAAATACATAATACCGCCTATAACAACTACAAAACCCACTGCAAACGATACCAATATCCTATCAATCTTGATACGCTGCTTGATACACAAAGCTACTACTGCTACAAAGGTTGCCACAAAGGTTGCCAATAAAATAGGAATAAAAACATCCGATGGATTGGCTGCTCCAAACTGAGCTCTGATAGTCATCACACCCACCGGTACAAGCGTCAACCCCGAAGCATTTATGACTAAAAACATTATCATCGAGTTGGAAGCTGTATCCTTATCTTTGTTGAGTTGCTGCAACTCGCTCATGGCTTTCAAGCCTAAGGGTGTTGCCGCATTGTCAAGCCCGAGCATATTGGCAGAGAAATTCATAAACATCGAACCCAATGCCGGATGCCCCTTGGGAATATCGGGAAAGAGGCGTGAAAAAAGAGGGGAGGCAGCACGCGAGAAGAGTGATATAAGCCCGGCATTCTCTCCTACCTTCATCAACCCCAACCACATGGTCAACACTCCTGTAAGACCAAGCGATATCTCAAATCCATTCTTAGCACCATCAAAAGCTGCATTCATCAACAGCGACCATATTTCCATATCACCACTGACAAATGTGCGACATAATGCCACTACAAAAGCTATGATGAAAAAGGCAATCCAAATATAATTTAATACCATAAAGCTTACAAAATTATTATCGTGTTACTTTCGACATCAAAATTAAAAATTTTACCTTACCTCCACATCCTATCTACAAGGAAAAGATTATATCATGCAAATTTTTAACACATATAAACATTTGAAATTTTTCAGCAGTAAAAGCAAGCACATCCCAAAACAATATTAAATAGCTGCTATACAATAACATACGCAATAATTAGGTAACACGAGATTTCAATAAAAGCAAAGACTAAGACAGGAGTCAGGAAAAAACGCCGTCAAAAGGGAGTATAGTATTGCCCATTATTTATAACTTTGTGCATTCACAAAAAAAATACTATATGAGTGTAACTGCAATGCGAAATGAACTGTTGGCGTCGGGTAATGAAACGAAGGCTAAGGAGATGTCACGATTTTTCAAAACCGGCAAAGGGTCATACGGCGAAGGTGACATCTTTATAGGAGTTACTGTCCCCGTCAATCGTGCCATCGCCAAGAGATATACTCACCTATCTCCCTCCCAACTGACAGAACTACTTCATAGTGAAATTCACGAATTACGATTATCGGCACTACTATGCATGGTCGAGCAATATAAGTCACGCTCCTCCAATGCCGAACTACGACAACAGATAGTCGACACCTACATAGCCAACACCGGCTACATCAACAACTGGGACTTAGTCGACCTCACTGTCTACAACATCATAGGAAGACACCTACTGCACCGCGACCGACAATTACTATATCGGTGGAGCCACAGTACCTCCTTGTGGGAACAACGCATGTCTATCGTTGCCACCATGTGGTTTATCCGCAACGGACAATACGACGACACCATTACACTCGCCCGAGTGCTGTGCCATCATCCTCACGACCTCATACACAAAGCCGTAGGATGGCTACTTCGTGAAGTGGGCAAACGCGACGAGAAACGACTCACCGACTTCCTCGACTCACACTACACCACACTCCCTCGCACACTGCTCCGATATGCCATCGAACGCCTCTCTCCCGAGCAACGCCGACACTACATGCAACGAGCATTGAGAAAATGACCTGATATAGGCTCAATCTCTTTTCTACCCAATTGACAAGAACGAGTGAGAAACTGCCCGATTTTCAACTCATTGAGACTTATTGGTCAAAATCGGCACACAAAATAGGTGCAATCAATTGATTTTTTTGTACAATTTGCACTATTTGCATTAGAAGTAGATATAGAGATTAATTGTGAAATGGCAGGATAAAAACAAAACGGAGAGGGTCGAATGACTCTCTCCGTTTGAGTACCCAGAGCCGGGATCGAACCGGCATGGAAGTGAATCCACTGGTGTTTGAGACCAGCGCGTCTACCAATTCCGCCATCTGGGCTTTTGCGTGGCAAAGGTAATTCTTTTGTGCGGACTGTGCAAATATTTTTCCATATTTTTTACATCGAGTGCGTGTTTTGATGAAATTTTAAGGATTTAAGGAATATTTCCACTTACTTAACCGCAGAGAGTTACATTCTTAATTGTACGGAATCATGCCGGTGAGAAATCCGTTGCAGAAGAGTAACCTTTAATGACACAACTTCACCGCAACAAACTTTCATAAAAAGATATTTTTCCGTAAGTTTGCACTTGCTATGAAACTCGATGTGTTGATATGCACCCTCGATGAGGGTATTATTCGCGTGCCGGAGGTACTTATTACTCCTCACGAGAATGTAACGTATGTTGTGTCGATGCAATATACCGATGAGGCGATGTTGCAACTGATCCCACAAACACTGCGTGAGCGTGAGGATGTGCAAATAGTTACGATGGCCGGCAAGGGGGTAAGTCGCAATCGCAACCATGCCCTACAAGCAGCCCAAGGCAATATAGCTCTTATTGCCGACGATGATGTGAAGTATTGTCATGAGTACTTCGACTGCATAATAGATACTATGCAAAGCAACAAAGATGTTGATGTGGCACATTTCAAGATATTGTCGACCGACGGCGGGGTTGTGAAGGAATATCCACCGACCGAGTTTCGTCATCCACAAGTACCACGAGGCATGTATGTGTCGTCCATCGAGATAGTGTTGCGAGTAGCCTCGGTGCGTGGCAAGGTGTGGTTCGATGAGCGATTTGGATTAGGATCTTCACATTTTATTTGTGGAGAGGAGGATATTTTCCTGTGTGACGCAGCCCGAGCAGGCTTGGAAATAGCCTATTTCCCACATTACATTGTAGAACATCCGTCCGAGAGTACAGGCTCACGCACTTATACCGATGAGCGTGTGATGATGGCTCGTGGAGCAGTTCAATATTACTTACATGGTTCTACGGCATGGTTGAGAATGAGCAAGTTTGCCTTCATGTCGGCAGTGCGAGGGAAAGGCAAATTTATGCAATTGCTGCGAGGCACATTTAAAGGTATAAATCATTATAGGAAGATAGTGGAATATGAAAATACTATTGGTAGGTGATGCAAGCAACTTTCACTGGACACTGGCACAAGGCTTGCGACAGATAGGACACGACGTCATAGTAATATCGAATGGTGGCGGATGGATGAACACCAACTGCGACATTGCTATACGTCGCAAGAGTTTCGGTGCAGTCGATTCGATGATGTATCTCGCCAAAATAATGTCGTTACTACCCACTTGGCGTGACTACGACGTGGTGCAGATAGCAGGTCATGGATTTTTCAAACTACGTCCGGAGAAGAACCTTGCCATATTTCGCCAACTACGTCGGCAAAACCGACGCATTTTCATGGAAGCTATCGGCACAGACCATTATTATGTAAAAGCTTGTTTCGATGGCAAGACCTATCGTTATTCCGACTATTTTGTTGGCGACAAACCGCTGAATATTCCTAACTACAACGTGGAGCGTGAGGCCTATCTCGAAGGAGCCAACCGCGATGCTAACATAGCTATGGCACAAGAGTGTGACGGCATAGCAGCCTGCCTGTGGGAGTATTATGTAGCCTATGCACCCGAGTATGCACATAAGTTGGCTTACATTCCTATTCCCATTAACCTCGATGAAAATCCGGTACGCAACATACCCGACACTATCGACCCTCTACGCTTCTTTATAGGCATACAGCACGACCGCTCAATACTCAAAGGTACCGACATCATGTACGATGTATTGCAACAACTACAACGCAAATATAAGCACGAATGCAGCGTGACAGCCGTCGAGAGTTTGCCCTATAAAGAATACAATAGAGTAATGTACGACTCGGATGTACTTGTCGATCAACTCTATTCCTACACCCCTGCCACCAACGCACTGCTGGCTATGGCTAAGGGTATTGTGGCTGTAAGTGGTGCCGAACCCGAATATTATGATTTTATAGGAGAACACACGTTGCAACCCATTGTCAACGTTGTACCCGACCGCGATATGATATACGCCACACTCGAACAACTCATTTTGCACCGCGACACTCTGCCACAGCAGTGTCATGAGAGTCGCTTATTCGTCGAACGCCACCACGACTACCGCCAAGTAGCACAACAATATATCGACTTCTGGACAAGGTAACAGCCCCTTCTCCTATCACACAACACGATGTTGACCATCGATGTATTTGTTATGATTAACATAAAGGAATAAAAAATGAACGACTTAATATACAATTCTAAACGTCTTGCATATCTCTTGCGACACTCCAAGCTACCCGACCATCACGGATGGGTAAAAGTAGATGTACTGTTGGAAGAACTTCACATCTCTTATCAGGAGTTATGTCATATTGTCAATAGTGATAACAAAGGTCGTTATGAATTTCTCGAAGAGAAACTATTGGTCAGGGCATTGTATGGACATTCAATCAAGGTCGACTTAGAGTTGACACCATCTATACCTCCGTCGGTTTTATATCATGGAACGGCTGAAAAGTATAAAGAAAATATTTTGCAAGAAGGACTAAAACCCCAATCTCGAAATTTTGTACACCTCGCAGATTCTACCCAGACAGCCCTACATGTGGGTTCGCGACACGGAAACCCCATTATTATGATTATAGATACAAGTTCCATGATAGAGGAGGGGTATAAATTTTATAAAGCACAACGAGGCATATGGCTAACCGATTGTGTACCACCGGAATATTTAAGGGAACTTCTATAAATTGCTTTGTTATGATTGATGATTTTTTTCATCAGGGGGTAATTACCCTACAATAGGGTACAAAATATTTATGTACCTTATTTGTCTATTACTGAAATTGTTTGTAACTTTGTACATACATTGAAAGCAATGAGTGCAAGATAAGTAACTGTCTTGCTCAATGATAGGGGAAAGTTATTTTATTGTAAACTTTTTTAGAGTAAGTTAAAATTTGTGCAATATAGTAAGCCTCGCAAATGGCTTAAAAGGGGATATAAAAGGGAGGTCGGGATAAAATCGTACAATCTATAACTTTTATAGAAAAATCTCCACGATGCAATATACAATTAGGATAACCACACCTCAACGAGTGTAAAAACCGTACTGTTACTAATAAATTGAGAATAAACAATATAAACTTTCAAAAAAATTAAATCTATGCAGAATCGTTTACCCTTTATGATCGACCTCGCCATAGGCAGTGTGTGGCTGCTGTTTCTTGCACATGCAAGTCTTGGAGAATGGCACTTAAATCTATTTCTCATACTATTCCCGGCATTGAGAATATGGTTAAGTTTTATGATGCATCGTCGCAGTACATTGATGATAGCACCCATTATTATGTTATCATTAATGACAATTGTTGCATTGGTAGCAGGTAATGGTGCAACTTACGCATTATTTGTCGAGCCATGGATTGGTTTGATAAAAGTAGTAGGAGGCGTGTTGAGAGGCGAAGTAATGCAACCAACCGATTATAATGATAACACAACCAACATCGGTCTCACCAAGTTAATATGTGGTATATGGGTTATCCTATTGCCATTGGGAATATACATCTACCATCTGTGTAAGAAGCAATTACATCCTACCGGCATGGGACGATGGAAGTGTATCGGATTGTGCCTATATATATTTGCTATTGTACTTGTGAGTACTACTATATCAATGTCAATTGATCGACCGATTATAGCATCATTACTACTCGGAATAATGGTAATGCTTATTCCGCTCATTTTCAATCGCGGAAATTTCAATGGATTATTCACTCGTGGTGAGGTAACTTATATGCTCACTATTGCCATGATGACAATAGGATATGTGTGTGGGCTGGGGCTTGAACTGAAATCGGCCATAACCGTATGCATCCTTCCTGCCATGATGTTGACACTCGCTCATTGGTATGCACATAGCAAAGCCACATACAGTGATATATTGCTTATAGTTGTAGCCTCAGTTATCTTCTGGATAGCTCAGTACACCACTCACACACTTCGCATCACGCTGCTACTCGCATCACCGTTATTGATGGCTGTACCGGTCGTTCGTTATGCAGTTAATACCCGACAGCCTTTGAGAAGTACCGCTCTATACCTTATGATAGCATTTATTATACCTATATTCTGCCTTGGATATAACCCCTACTCGGTGTTAAAGGCCGAACGAAAGTGGCACTTCGACAAATACGATTACTCACCCTATGGGGTATTGTGCATAGGCAATGATGAGCATTGGGGACTTCGCGACCGATATGGAGTTATTCTTCCTATTGAATATGACCGCATCGAACTGCTCACACATTCCAAGCCCTATTGCAAAGTACGAAAAGAGGATAAATGGCAAATCTACGATATTGAACGTCATGAACTTGTAAGCAATGAATGGTTTGATGAGGTTATTCCTTGCAATGAATACACCTATCGTCTGAAATGTGACACTGGCGACAAATACTTGATTATGCCCAACTATTACCATCGTTATAATGGTGTACAACCCGCTGTAATTTCAAATGAAATACCGGTTAGTAAAGAAGAGTATCGATAGATTTACAAAAACAACTCACTCTATACTATCACGAACTATGAGCAAACTTTGGAATAAAATATATGGAACACACCAAGAAGAAACGGTCGCCAAAATAAAACAAAGATAAGTTGTGATGAATGTTGAGTACGAGTGAGTAAAATCAAAAACACAGATAAAAATGAATAAGACTCTGAAAATATATCTTTGGTCATGGCTGATTGTTGCTGTTCTGGCAGTTATACTTTTCGCATCAGCCCGAAAGGGAGTCTTGTCTCCCTATTACCTCGGATTGACACAAAATCCTTCGTACATCGAGAAAATAACCCATCTCGATTTACCCGAAATAATGTCGGTAGATTCCTATGATAATTTATACTATTGTAGTTATTATCAAGATCTCTTAGTACAACGTTTTAACTTTGCAGAGAAGTTATCGGATAATTGTATCCATCAATTGGAAACTTTATGCCTCACCAATCATACCGATTGGCATAAATACGAGACCGATGGTTGTTATAATTATGATTGTACATTTGGCGACATCTATTTTATATGCTATATATACGAAGATTATGCGTTAGTCGGGTGTTATATCGATGAGATAGATGTAATTGTCACAAAATTGGGGTTTTATGCACTTCTTTTAGTTGTTTTCATACTTGTTGTCATGGGAATAGCCATACTTTTCAGAATCAAGAAACAGCATAAGCAACTTGATAACGATTAAAGGGAAATTCTATAAATTTCTCTGATTACTCCTTTATTCGTTATGGTAAACATTCTTGGGGTATGCTTGATGTTTTTCTTGTTATCATTCACCTTGACCTCAATCACATAGCTCGCCATGCTCATTCCGTCAAGGTCTAATATCTATTCTAAGAAAAAATATCACTCATAACAAGCAATAAGTTTACCCTAAAAAAAATCGGCTTTATACACATTATGACGCCCTTGACAGAAGATTATCGAGGGCGTCATAATTATTTATTATTCAATTATTTTAGTGGATATGTGATAAGGGATTTTGCAATTATTTTACCATTCGCTCTTTACCACTTCTGCTTTATGCAATTCACCATCAAGCAATTTTCATCACTTCTTCATGTGGTCAATGTTGTAGTGTAATCCCCTACTCTCTTTTCGCTCGATGGCTTGTCGCATGATGAGGTATCCGGTGTTAATCATGTTACGCAATTCGCATATCTCTTTCGAGGCTTTACTTCGTTTGAAAAGACTTTCGGTCTCCTCATAAAGGATGTCAAGACGTACCCAAGCTCGTTTCAGTCGCAAGTCGGAACGTACAATGCCCACATATGTACTCATTATCTGACACACTTCCTTGGCACTCTGTGTGATGAGTACCATCTCCTCAGTGGGTACTGTACCTTCGGCATTCCACTCAGGAACACCTTCGTGGAAATCGTATTCGTCCATATGAGCCAAGGCATGGCGAGCAGCAGCATCGGCATAGACCACAGCTTCGATAAGCGAATTGGAGGCCAAGCGGTTACCTCCATGCAATCCGGTACATGAACATTCGCCTACGGCATAGAGACGATTGATAGACGAGCGTGCATCAAGGTCGACCAAAATACCACCACACAAGTAGTGAGCTGCCGGTGCTACGGGTATGTAGTCGCGGGTGATGTCGATGCCTAAACTAAGACATTTCTCATAGATATTGGGGAAATGGGCTCGTGTCTCGTCGGGGTCTTTGTGTGTTACGTCGAGGTAAACATGATCTTCGCCTCTGTTTTTCATCTCGTTGTCAATGGCTCGTGCCACTATATCGCGTGGAGCCAATGACAAACGACTGTCGTACTTGTGCATAAACTCCTTGCCATCGCATGTTCGCAACACAGCACCATAGCCACGCATGGCTTCGGTAATGAGAAAACTGGGACGATCGCCGGGATGATAGAGTGCGGTGGGATGAAATTGAACAAATTCCATGTCCTTAACCGTACCTTTGGCACGATACACCATAGCTACACCATCACCGGTGGCAACAAGAGGATTGGTTGTTGTCTGATACACAGCACCCACTCCGCCGGTGGCCATTACGGTTACACGCGACAAGAAGGTGTCCACTTGTTCGGTTTGTGGGTCGAGAATATAGGCTCCATAGCACTCGATATCGGGTGTCTGACGGGTAACTTTTACACCCAAGTGGTGTTGGGTGATAATCTCTATGGCAAAGTGTTTCTCATAGATAGTAATATTGGGATGTCGTCGGACGGCCTCTATAAGGCTATCTTGTATCTCGGCACCGGTATTATCCTTGTGATGCAGGATGCGGAACTCAGAGTGTCCACCTTCGCGATGAAGATCAAACTCTCCGGCTTCGTTTTTATCAAAATCGACACCCCAACGGATGAGTTCTTGTATTTGTGAGGGTGCTTCACGCACTACTTTTTCGACAGCTGCCGGATTGCTAAGATAATCTCCGGCTATCATTGTATCCTCTATATGCTTGTCGAAGTTATCGACTGCAAGATTTGTTACCGAGGCAACGCCGCCTTGTGCAAAATAGGTATTAGCATCGGACAACTCGCTCTTACACACAAGAGCCACTTTTCCTCGTTGGGCTACTTTCAAGGCAAAACTCATGCCTGCTATGCCCGAACCTATGACCAAAAAGTCGTACTTTTTCACCATTGCTCTTTGTTTTTGATTATGATGTCATTGATATTAGCCAAGAAACTTCGGCACGCATTATATCAATTCTCACACGGCAAAGGTAATTATAAATACTATATATCCGATAGTTTTACACCAAAATATATGCATTTTTTATCCATGCCAAGACATCTTTTCGTTATTTGTACTTGTTAATTTTTGCATAACGCACATAAAACTATTACTTTTGTACCCGATATGTACATCTTTCAATAGAAAAATTTATAGAATACAGCTTATGATTATAGGTTTTGATGCCAAACGTGCAACAGCCAACTTTACCGGATTGGGCAATTACAGCCGATACATCATCGACTCCTTGGCCTGTCAATGCCCTGAACACTCCTTGCGGATGTACATACCTAAGATATACGACAATGCTGCATATGACAAATTATTGACTCACAGCAATGTAATTTCTTGCAAGCCCGATACTCGACGCGGGTTGATAGCACCAGCATTGTGGCGTATAGGTGGAATAAACTCGCAACTGAAACGCGATAGTATTGATATTTTTCATGGGCTGAGCAATGAAATCCCATTCGGGATTGAACGCTCCGGTATTGCATCAGTAGTAACCATTCACGACCTCATCTTCCTACGTTATCCCAAGTTCTACAAGCCTATTGATCGCGTCATCTATAACACTAAGTTTCACTATGCTTGTAACCATGCTCGTCGTATTATTGCCGTAAGCGACTGCACCAAACGAGACATCGTGAAATTCTACAATATCAATCCTGATAAAATAGATGTCATACATCAGAATTGTCATCCTATTTTCAGTCAAAAGCTACCCTTACACGATGTAAACCGCGTGAAAATGGCTTACAACCTACCCGACAAGTTTATGCTATATGTGGGGACAATAGAAACCCGCAAAAATGCACTATTGGCCATCAAAGCACTTCCTCACATCGACCCTTCGATGCATATGATTATAATAGGACGCAAGACACCTTACATCAATGAATTATATAGTTACATCAACAATAACAAGCTCAACAATAGGGTACGCTTCATACATGACATGGACTTGACCGACCTGCCGGCAATGTACCACATGGCACGCATATTTGTCTTTCCATCGCGATATGAAGGCTTCGGAATACCCATTCTCGAAGCTCTCACATCGGGTACACCCGTTATTGCTGCCACAGGTTCATGTCTTGAAGAAGCCGGAGGTCCTTCATCTATATACATCGACCCTGACGATACCAAGGGTATGATAGATGCTATAAACGCAATACTCACCAACGAATCGCTACGCTATCGCATGAAAAATGATGGACTAAGTTATATACAACGATTTGACAACACACAGATGGTTCAATCATTACTTAACACATACGATAAAGCCCGCAATCAATAATTTCTCAATATAACCCACTTGACATCTGCTATGAATTTATCAGTAGGCTTCGATGCCGAAAAAATAAAACACCCTAATACGGGACTTAACACATTCTGCTATCAACTGGCACTTGCACTGCAACATGAGTGCGATACAATGGACGATACATCCTTTAAGGTGTACCTCCCTCCTATCGTAAAGAATTACTTCAAAGGGGCTATTAAAGAACATATTTACCGCTTCTACGACCGCCGACTACTGATGCTACCCGGTCGCATATGGCATCAACCCTTTCAAGCAGGACGCTTTTTCCCACGAGGAGTACATGCCACCCTTCTCACCATACATGATCTTAATTACCTGTATGAAAAAGGTGGTAAATATCGCGAACGCGAAGAACGCATCGTACAGAATCGCATCAATCGCAGCGACCGTATTGTAGCTATCTCGGAATATACCAAAAACGACATACTCAAATACCTCGATACACACGGTAAGCCCATCGATGTTATATACAATGGTTGCAGTTCCTACAACGGACCTATAACTCCACCTAACGATATCCCCGAGAAACCCTTCCTATTCAACGTAGGAACAATTCTTGCTAAGAAGAATATCCATGTACTACCGGCCATACTACGAGGCAACGATTATTTGCTGTATATAGCCGGTAATCGGTCGGCGTATGAGAGAGAGATATGGTCTCACGCTCAGAAATATGGTGTTGAAGATCGCATTCGCATCGTAGGTCCTATAACCGAAGCCGAAAAACATTGGTACTTCAAGAATTGCGAAGCTTTCCTATTTCCATCCATTGCCGAGGGTTTCGGACTTCCCGTTATCGAGGCCATGCAATACGGCAAACCTTGTTTCCTCTCGCGACACACTTGCCTGCCCGAGATAGGAAACGACAAAGCCTACTACTTCAATTACGACTTCGATCCTGACCTCATGCTACAAGAGTTTGAGACAGGCATGCACCACTATGCCACACAAGGCAATGCACAAGACATTATAGCACATTCTCAAAAGTTCACTTGGTCGCAGGCAGCACAGTCCTACTGGAAAATATATCGCGAAATGGCACAATAAAGAGTCTCTTATCAACATGAAGAAAAGCTACAAAATATACACCCACGACCAATATCACAACTACCTTAACGAGATTACCGCCCTACCCTCGCGGTTTGACAACGAAGGTGTTGTGTTATACCATGTACGCAACTGCATCAAGAAAATAGAGGTACAAGGCAATGCGTGGAATGTAAAATCATTTAAGCAACCCCACCCCATCAACCGCATCGTCTATCGCCATCTACGCAAGTCAAAGGCCGAACGCTCCTTTATCAATGCCACAAGGCTGCTCAACCTCGGCATCAACACCCCCCACCCCATCGCTTACATCATTGAATACAATCTATTGGGCATATACAAGAGCTTCTACATCTCTCAACACATCGACTACGACTATACACTGGGTGAACTCATAACTCAATGTCCTGACAACAAAGAACTGATAATGAATAGATGTTTGCAATTCATCAACGAGTTTCACCGCAAAGGAGTATATTTTTTAGATCTCTCCGTAGGCAACATACTCATCAAGCAGCAACCCGATGGCAACACAACATTCTATCTTGTCGATGTCAACCGCACTACCTTCTACAACCGCCCTCTTACTTGCAGCGAAAGCATCAAAGCCTTCTGCCGACTCGACACTACTCACGAGGAGAAAGAATGGATACTTCGTCGCTATGCACAAATATCGGGCTACGACTTCAACCAAGTAATGCAGTACTACCACAACCACAGTCATCATGATGCCAACCGCCGTCGCCTTAAACGTCTGCATCTGAAAAATATTCTCAACAAAAATAAATAAAATCACTCTTCACGTTGGGCAATAACCTCGCGAAACGAATAGCAGCTATATATTTTCTGCAATTATTCCATTTTCAATCTACTTTATAATTTCCACTCGACAAAAATAGGATGATTTATTTTGTTCTACGACGTCTAATAATTACCTTTGCAAGATAAAAATACATCCTGTGCAAAACGAAAAATTTGAAATTATAGCCAAGACTTTTCAAGGTCTTGAAGAAGTACTGGCCGGTGAAATAAAGACACTGGGCGGTAGTGATGTAACAGTGGGACGTCGCATGGTGTCGTTCTATGGTGACAAAGCGACATTGTATAAGGCCAATCTTGCTTGCCGTACGGCATTGCGTATCCTCAAACCCATCCTGCACTTTGAGGCTGCCAACCCCGATGATGTGTATAACACATTGCGTAAATACGATTGGGAACAACTGATGAACTTATCGACCACTTTTTCAATCGATTCGGTTGTTTACTCCGAAGAGTTTCGCCACTCCAAGTTTGTTACCTATCGTGTGAAAGATGCCATAGCCGACTTCTTCAACGAACGATACGGCAAGCGGCCCTCTGTGCGACTCAACAATGCCGACATACAGTTCAACCTACACATCAACAACACAACATGTACATTATCGCTCGATAGCTCGGGCGAGTCGCTACACAAGCGTGGATACCGCGAAGCTCAGACCGAAGCACCCATCAATGAGGTACTCGCTGCCGGTCTTATCATGCTCACCGGATGGCATGGCGAGTGCGACTTAATCGACCCCATGTGTGGTTCGGGTACATTCCTGATAGAAGCCGCTCTGATAGCCACCAATACTTACCCGGGCATTTTCCGACAACATTTTGCCTTCGAGAAGTGGAACGATTTCGATGCCGACCTATTGGAAGAACTGTATAACGATGATAGCAACGAACGTGAATTTACCCATCGCATATATGGCTCCGATATTTCGGTCAAAGCAACAGCCATAGCCGAACGCAATATAAAGAGTGCCGGAGTGGGTCGCTACATCGAGCTGTCGACACAACCTATACAAAACTACGAGACAGCCCCCTCGGACAAAGGTGTGGTTATTACCAACCCACCCTACGGAGAACGCATTGCAGCCACCGATATGGAAGCATTGTACGATGCCATTGGAAACCGGCTGAAACATGTGTTCAAGGGCTATACGGCATGGATTCTCGGCTATCGTCAAGAACATTTTGCCAAGATAGGTCTTAAACCATCGGTCAAAATACCCACTCTGAATGGTGCATTGGAGTGTGAGTTCCGCAAATACGACATCTTTGAAGGTACTTACGCAGCCCATAAACGTGCCACTGCTACCGAACCACCCAAACCCCGTCCCATGCGTAGCAAGGACAAGCCTCGCAAGGAGGATAAGAAAAAATCGGGGTATCGACGTGGTGAGTCTACCTTTAAAGGTAAAAACGTTGAACGCAAAGTGAGCAACGTGGGCAAAGAGAGAAAACCCTACAATAACGACCTATCGGCAAGTCGAAATTCTACTAATAACTTAGATACTCGCCTACCCAAGAAAACCACTGCCGGCAGTCGCTCTCGCAAGAAAAAACAAGAATGATAACCCAATAAATATTGACACTCTATTATGAACATATTACTCTTAGGATCAGGTGGTCGCGAGTATGCCATCGCATGGAAACTGGCACAAAGTCAACGTATCGGACAATTGTTTATAGCTCCCGGAAATGCCGGAACTGCTGCCATTGGACAGAACGTAAATATGTCGGCTACCGACTTCGATGCCATTGCACACTTTGCAGTGGAACATGACATACAAATGGTTGTCGTAGGTCCCGAAGACCCTCTGGTAAGAGGTATATACGACTACTTCAAAAACACACCTGCAATAAGCCACATCCCCGTTATAGGACCCTCAAAAGCCGGTGCCCAGCTCGAAGGCAGCAAAGACTTTGCCAAGGCTTTCATGATGCGTCACAACATACCCACAGCACGTTATCGCAGCTTCACCGCCGACAACATAGAGGAGGGATATCGTTTTCTCGAAACACTCCAAGCACCCTATGTACTCAAAGCCGATGGCTTGGCTGCCGGAAAGGGTGTACTGATATTACCCTCGCTCGATGAGGCTAAAAACGAACTGCGAGCCATGCTCGATGGTATGTTCGGCAATGCCAGTGCCACAGTGGTTATCGAAGAATTTCTCTCCGGTATAGAGTGTTCGGTTTTCGTTCTCACCGATGGCAAAGATTACAAAATACTACCCGTCGCCAAGGACTACAAACGAATAGGGGAGGGCGATACAGGATTAAATACCGGTGGTATGGGTGCTGTTTCACCCGTAGCATTTGCCGACCAAACATTCATGCACAAGGTTGAACAACGCATCGTTATACCCACCATCGAAGGTCTTAAAGAAGAAAATATCGACTATCGCGGCTTCATTTTCTTAGGTCTTATCAATGTTGCGGGCGAACCTATGGTGATTGAATACAACGTGCGTATGGGCGATCCCGAGACCGAAGTGGTTATGCCTCGTATAGCCTCCGACTTAGTCGATCTTCTGGAAGGTGTTGCAACACAAACATTGGGCAATCGCTCACTCGAAACAGACCCTCGCGTTGCTGTCACTGTTATGCTGGTTTCAGGTGGATATCCCGGCAACTACGAGAAAGGTAAAGTTATCAGCGGAATAGAACTTGTTGAAGATAGCATATTATTCCATGCCGGCACAAGCCTCAAAGATGGCAATATTGTTACCTCGGGAGGACGTGTCATTGCTGTAACCTCCTATGGTACAACCCTGCAAGAAGCTCTTGACACCTCTTATCGCTCGGCCTCACATGTCGACTTCGATGGTAAATACCTTCGCAGCGATATAGGTAAAGACTTAGAAAATTTATAATCCTTTCTTATAGACAATTGAACAACAATATAAGATATATCATCACCCCTACGATTGCCATAGCTTGGTTTGTGGCAATCGTAGTGAGTATTGTTGTCAATCATCCTATATCCACACTGCAATACGAAGGGTCTATTGCAATAGGAGAGGTTACATACAACAGTATATGGCCTGTTCTTTTAAACAGTTTTATCATAATATTTATATCGATACTGCTCAACCATCTGTCACAACACAACGAGATGGCAAAGACCGACAACCTATTGCCCATACTCTTCTTTACACTCTTTCAATCCCTTACACCGGCTCTCATTTATCACCATCTATACACACATCTCACAACACTGCTGCTGCTTGTTATCATAGCACTACTATACACATGCTATCAGCAACACCGCTCGGCAACACAAAAGATGTTCGTAATAGGACTGCTACTCTCGGCTGCAACCCTTTTCTCGGCTCACATCATATACTTTCTGCCACTACTGATTATCGGTATGATACAGATGCAAGTAGCATCGGCACGCACCATTGCAGCCACGATAGTGGGTATTGTGACACCTTACTGGATATTGTGGGGAATGGGATGGGTCGACATCGCACAATGGGACTTTTCAATGCTTGCCATTACACCGCACATTCCCACCTTCTCATGCCACATCATACCCTGCATTGGCGTGATGCTGATAGGATTACTGGCAGGGGTAAGTAACTTGATGAATGTATTTAACGAAAACAACAAGACGCGAGCCAAGAACGGTTTTATCAATATTACCTCGACCTACACAGCCCTACTACTCATCATCGACAACAATAACTATCTGCAATACCTACCATTGCTCAATAGCTGCGTAGCTTTGCAGTTGTGTTATTTCTTTACATCGAGACAAGGACGAGCCTATAACATCATGTTCTACACACTGGTGCTTACTCTCATAGCTTACACTGCATGGATATATCTGTTCCAACTTTGATGTGAATATGAATGCAATAAGTAAGGCTACTAAGCACAATTGGGCTAAGCTGAATAGTGATACCGAAGGAAAACTGACCAAGCGAGCCAACAAAACCCGCTCAACACGTCATATCGTAGCTACAAGTTACCTCGATTACACTCCGGCACACCGGCTGTTGGACAACATTATAAGACTTAACTACGACATTGAGGATGTCATGTACACCCTATGCATCGACTACCTCCGTCACGTCAATATACTGGATAAAACACACGTCAAAGAGTTTCTTTCAACACAACCTTGTCATCGGATAGTAAATATCGACATCCCCACTACGACTTGGGACAGTGGAGGCGACGTATTAGGTTTTATATATCAATCATTGATTACCGAAGGCGAACGCAATCTTACAGGGCAATATTACACCAACAGACAAGTCGTTGAACACATGCTTGGCAACAAAGTACTAAAAGATGGCGAGACTTTCTTAGATCCATGCTGCGGAAGCGGGGCTTTTCTTCTCGCTGTCAACACCGACACTCCATCATGCCTATACGGACTGGACATAAATCCCATCGCTGTAATGATAGCCGGTACCAACTTGCTGGCTAAATACGCCAATCATCATTTCACACCCCACGTTTATTGTCTCGACTTTCTACAACGACACACCGACCAAGACAACCTCCCGGCTACTTTCGACAACATCTACACCAATCCTCCTTGGGGTACCGACAAGCAGAACCTATATAAGAACCTATACCCCGAAATAAAATCGAAAGAACGCTCGTCGATGGTTATTGTCGAAGCCTTGAAACGACTAAACAACAAGGGGCATTTATCACTGCTACTACCCACTTCACTACTGAAAATCAATAGCCACACCAACATAAGAAAATACATATTATCCCATTCCACCATTCAGGCCATCGACCTATTCACCCACCGTTTTGATGGAGTTTTCACCGACTTTTTCAGCATTCATCTATCGGGACAAACCACCGATATTCAACAATATACGGTCGCAACCCACAAGGGTACATCCTACATAACACTATCCTCACGAGACAAATCCTTGGGTATAATAGCAACCCGACAACTATCCGACATAGATGAGTCCATCATTCATAGAATGGACTCTCTACAACACGACTCTCTACAACACAGTTTGTGGGCATTAGGCATTGTTACCGGCCATAACAAGTCGAAAGTAAAAAAAGAGAAACAACCCGGAATGGAAGCCATCTACACAGGCAGGCAGGTCAGCCCCTACACGCTGGAAAAAGCCACTCACTACACCTTCTATAATCCTGATACATTCCAGCAGTGTGCCAAAGAGGAGTTATATCGAGCCGACGAAAAACTCATTTACCGATTCATTGCCCGTTACCCCATCGTTGCCTACGACGACCGACAAAGCCTCTGCCTGAACAGTGCCAACATTCTCATACCACAACTCGACGGCATATCCATCAAAAGCACTGCTGCATTACTCAACTCCACTCTGTATCGTTACTATTACACAACAAGATTTTCCGACATTAAGGTACTGAAAAGCTACCTGCAACAACTACCATTCCCCCTGTTGACACCCCAACAAGACACAACATTGAGCAATCTTGTATCAGATATACAAGCATCGCAATACAGTGAAGAACACAAACAAGAAATAGACCGGATAGTATATTCACTATTCGGCATCAC
The DNA here is from genome assembly GCA_017531985.1 of Bacteroidaceae bacterium. Taxonomy (GTDB): domain Bacteria; phylum Bacteroidota; class Bacteroidia; order Bacteroidales; family Barnesiellaceae_A; genus Barnesiella_A. The sequence continues at coordinate 824 of JAFXJY010000046.1, read as the reverse complement.
ACCATCGGAACAAGCACACATCACCGCAGAAATGATGTAAATATCGATCGATGCGAGTAAGTTCTATAAGTTAAGTCGAGTCGATCGGAGCGATTTTTTTAGTTCTGTATCATATTACCTCGGACGACGCAAGGCATGTTCAATAAAATTCATCCACCCACATTGCATTCACAACTACATTTTTCGTAACTTTGCACTTACAACTAAGTAATTCATCCTCATGAACAGGACTACACTCACACTGGCACTCACTCTCGGCATGCTATTGCTGCTTGTGGCTTGTGCCTCGCCCGAGGTCGACAAGCGACTGGCCGACATCGAGCAGCAGATGCAATCGCAACCCGACTCGGCTCTTGCCCACATACAAGAACTCTCGCTGCAACACCGCATCACGCATCCCCGCCAGCGTGCTTGGCACGCCCTGCTACACGCACAAGCTCTCGACAAGAACTTTATCGACTCTACCAACGACTCCATCATCAATATCGCTGTCGAGTATTACGAAGCACACACCGGTGATACCGAACGTCTTTTCTACGCTTACTACTACAAGGCTCGTATCCTCGAAAATGGTGGTAATTTGCATGGTGCCATCGACTTCCTAACAAAAGCCGATGTGCTTACTACTCAATTTGATAATGACTTTGCGAAGGGGTTGCTTTATGCTCGAATAGGAAAATTATATAAAGATTGTTTTGATTATGATAAAGCTTTACTTTCATATCGATTGGCTCACGATTATTATGAAGAAGGGAATATAATGCCTCATTTGTTTTATATAAAATTTAAATTAGGTGAACTTCTTTTATATAATAAACATTATG
>JAFXJY010000045.1 GCA_017531985.1 Bacteroidaceae bacterium | reverse complement strand
CCTTTCTCATAATTCGTAGCTTTTATTAGATTTCGTCTACCGATTTCGGGTCAACTTTAATACCCGGACTCATAGTACTTGAAAGATAAATACTCTTCAGATAAGTACCCTTAGCAGTTGCAGGTTTCAACTTAATCAAAGTCATGACAAACTCCTTAGCATTGTCACGAATCTGGTCAGGTGTAAACGAAACCTTACCAATAGAGGCATGTACTATACCGTTCTTATCGACCTTAAAGTCGATTTTACCTTGTTTTACTTCTTTAACAGCTTTGGCTACATCAGGGGTAACAGTACCACTCTTGGGGTTAGGCATCAATCCACGAGGACCTAATACACGACCCAAAGCACCTATTTTACCCATGATAGCAGGCATGGTGATGATAACATCTATATCAGTCCAACCACCTTTGATCTTATCGATATATTCATCAAGACCAACATAGTCGGCACCGGCAGCTTTAGCAGCCTCTTCTTGATCGGGAGTACACAATACGAGTACACGTACTTGCTTACCTGTTCCGTGGGGAAGAGATACTACACCGCGAACCATCTGATTTGCCTTACGAGGGTCAACACCCAAACGTACATCTATATCAAGAGAAGCATCAAACTTGGTATAAGTGATTTCTTTTACCAACGAAGAAGCTTCTTTGAGCGAGTAGGCTTTCCCTGCTTCAATTTTCGCTAAAGCTAACTTTTGATTTTTTGTCAGTTTACCCATTTCAATTGAAGTTTAATGATTATTCTACCGGGAATTCTCCTTTAACGGCAATACCCATACTTCTCGCTGTACCGGCAACCATGCGCATGGCAGAGTCTAAAGTAAAACAGTTCAAATCTACCATTTTGTCAGTAGCAATTGCCTTAACCTGCTCCCAAGTAATCTCAGCTACTTTCTTACGGTTAGGTTGATCAGAACCCTTCTTTTGCTTTGATACTTCCATCAACTGGATTGCAACAGGAGGAGTCTTTACAACGAAGTCAAACGACTTGTCAGAATAGTAAGTGATGATTACAGGCAATACTTTACCTGCCTTGTCTTGGGTACGGGCATTGAATTGCTTGCAAAACTCCATAATATTTATACCCTTAGAACCTAAGGCAGGTCCTACTGGGGGAGAGGGATTGGCTGCACCACCCTTGATCTGCAATTTGATCTGTCCAGCAATTTCTTTAGCCATTGTTTTAATTTTTAGATTTGTTTAAATCCGAGAGCTTAATGCGTAACCACTATTCTCTCTCGACTTGTGAATTTTCCAACTCAAGGGGAGTTTTACGACCGAATATCTTGACCATAACTTTCAACTTCTTCTTAGCATTATCAACTTCTTCGATAACACCAACAAAACCACTGAAAGGTCCGTAGCAAACTTTCACAGTTTCACCTACTACATAGTCAACATAATCCAAGTCACTTTCGGGCATTTCGTCAGCACCATTCAACATGCGACTAACTTCGCTCGGACGCAAAGGAACCGGCTTACTCGATTTCTTATCAGCACCAAGGAAATCAATCACATTGGTAGTATTACGAAGTTTATGAACAACTTCACCTACCAAGATAGCTTCGACAAAGACATAACCGGAATAAAGATTACGCTCTTTCATAACCTTTTTTCCATTACGTACAACATACGTTTTTTCAGTAGGAATCAAGACCTGAAAAACATAGCGACCAAGGTCGGTATTCTTGATTTCAGCATCAAGCAACTCCTTTACCTTAGCCTCTTTACCACTTATGGCACGAAGAACGTACCACTCTCTCTTCTCTTCAGACATTGACTTACCTCCGAATTAAAACATACCGTAAATGCCTTCCATGATGAATCTCAAACAAGAATCCATCACGAAAACTACTGCAGCGATAATAAGGGAAGCAAACATTACTACCACAGCACTACTCGCAAGCTCCTTTTGCGTTGGCCAAGACACTTTATGAACAAGTTCATTATATGAGTCTTGTATATCAGCAAGTATTTTGAAATTTTTCATAATCGTTTATTTTTCAGCACGGGTTGAGAGACTCGAACTCCCGACACTTGGTTTTGGAGACCAATGCTCTACCAACTGAGCTAAACCCGTATAATATCGCTCTCCCCGAAGGGAAGAGCGATATATTGACTTGTTGTATTATTAGTCGAGAATGTCAGTGATTTGACCCGAACCTACTGTACGACCACCTTCGCGGATAGCGAAACGGAGACCCTTATCACAAGCTACGGGGTTGATAAGTTTTACAACGATTTCAACGTTATCACCGGGCATTACCATTTCTACACCCTCGGGGAGAGTAATCTCACCAGTTACGTCGAGCGTACGGATGTAGAATTGAGGACGATAGTGATTGTGGAAAGGAGTGTGACGACCACCTTCTTCTTTCTTCAAGATATAAACAGAAGCCTTGAATTCAGAGTGAGGATGAACCTGTCCGGGGTGGCAGATAACCATACCACGACGGATTTCGTTCTTGTCGATACCACGGAGAAGGAGACCTACGTTATCACCAGCTTCACCTTGATCGAGAAGTTTACGGAACATCTCAACACCTGTTACAACTGATTTACGATCAGCACCAAGACCTGTGATTTGAACCTCATCACCTACCTTAACAACACCTGTTTCGATACGACCAGTAGCAACAGTACCACGACCAGTGATCGAGAATACGTCTTCAACGGGCATCAAGAAAGGTTTATCGATATCACGGGGAGGCAGAGGAATCCAAGTATCAACAGCATCCATAAGCTCCATAATCTTGTCTACCCATTGAGCCTCGTTGTTAAGACCACCAAGAGCAGAACCGCGGATGATAGGAGTATTGTCGCCGTCATACTCATATTTATCGAGAAGCTCACGCATCTCCATTTCTACGAGTTCGAGCATTTCCTCATCATCAACCATATCGCATTTGTTCAAGAAAACAACCAAGCGAGGAACGTTCACCTGACGAGCCAAAAGGATGTGCTCACGAGTTTGAGGCATAGGACCATCAGTTGCAGCAACAACGATGATAGCACCGTCCATCTGAGCAGCACCAGTTACCATGTTCTTAACGTAGTCTGCGTGTCCAGGGCAGTCAACGTGTGCATAGTGACGGTTCTCTGTTTGATACTCAACGTGCGAAGTATTGATAGTAATACCACGCTCTTTTTCTTCGGGAGCGTTGTCAATTTGGTCAAATGACTTCAACTCTGAAAGACCCTTAGAAGCAAGCACAGTAGTGATAGCAGCTGTAAGAGTGGTCTTTCCGTGGTCCACGTGACCGATAGTACCTATGTTCACGTGCGGTTTGGTCCGTTGGAATGTTTCTTTTGCCATAGTTTTGTTCTAATTTAATGTTATAGTTTTCTTTCGAGCCGATGCCGGGACTTGAACCCGGGACCTCTTCCTTACCAAGGAAGTGCTCTACCGCTGAGCTACATTGGCATTATTTTGAGCGGAAGACGGGGCTCAAACCCGCGACCCTCAGCTTGGAAGGCTGATGCTCTATCGACTGAGCTACTTCCGCAATGCGTGGGCGAAGATGGATTCGAACCACCGAAGGTAAAAACCAGCAGATTTACAGTCTGCCCCATTTGGCCACTCTGGTATTCGCCCGAAAGTGCATTACTTTTCTTTTGAGCCTCTTGTCGGATTCGAACCAACGACCCCGAGATTACAAATCACGTGCTCTGGCCAACTGAGCTAAAGAGGCATATATACACTCGCTTAACAACACTATTAGAGCTAAGCGAGTGCAAAGTTAGATATAATTTTTAATCCACAAAAATATTTTCATTATTTTTTTCATCAAACTATTACTTTTTTTTCTTTGAACGCTCCAATTGACGTTCTAAAGCCTCCGCAGCGAGGTCTACTGCCTCCTCAAAAGTATCGGCCACTTTGCTCGAAAAGAGATCTTCGTCACCGGCCAAAAGTAATTTGAGCGACACTTCTTTATTCATCGAAGTTTCGGGCTTCACCACTCTCAATGTTACTTCGGCACTCATTATACCGTCATGGAAACGACTCAACTTAGTAACTTTCTTTTGGATAAATGATTCGAGTTGTGCTGTTGCGTCGAAATGAATCGCTTGAATTCTTACTTCCATAATGTCCTCCTTTTTTTCTGCCCTTGGATGGGCTTGTTTGTAATTTTGTTTCAACTCTTCAAAAGTTATATGTGTATAAACTTCTGTCGATGCAAGTGAACTATGACCCAAAAGTTCTTTCACGCTGTTGATACCGGCTCCTTCGTTCAGCATTACCGATGCGAAACTATGTCGCAGTATGTGCGGGCTTTTTTGCATCAAGGTCGATACCCCTTTAAGAGTATCCTTCACAATGCGATATACAAGCTTATCGTACAATGGTCGTCCATCGAGGCGTACAAAGAACGCTTTACAATCCCCCACACATTCCTGTCTTAACGACCTATACAACTCTATATCGTCACGCAAGTGACTGCCGTAGGGTATAACACGCTCTTTATTTCGCTTACCCAACACTCGCAATTCACACGCAGCATTATCCACCGCCACGTCTTGCAGACCTATCAACTCCGCCCGTCTCATCCCGGTCTCATAGAACATTGCTAATATCAGTCTGTCACGCACCGATATAAAATCAGTTCCTGTCACGGGTTCCGACAACAATTTTTGCATTGTTTCGGCTCGAACGAACGAAGGCAATCGCTTCCGGGTCTTTGGCAATTTTATCCCCAACGTCGGATTCTCGGCATCAGTATCCTGAGTTGATACATATTTATAATAGGACCGCAAGGCCGATATTTTACGACTAATGGTTCGCGACGACAATCCCTGCTCACTAAGCGACATTATCCAGTTACGAATATCATCGCCCTCAACCGGCATCCGATCGGCATCATTCCGCAGCTCTCTGCGAAACGCTATGAACTGTTCCAAATCCCTCCGATAAAACAAAACGGTATAAGAAGAGTAATTCTTCTCATACCGCAGATACCTTAGAAACTTTTCGATATTCATAGCAGCGAGTTAAATTACCAACGCTACGAATATAAGAAGTTGTTTCGAGAAATGCAAATTTTTTAGCAAAAATTTAATCCTCTGCACTGTGAAGTTGTTGAACGTAGATAGCACGCATCATCTTCTTACGATTTGTAACTGACGGCTTTTCAAAAGCTTGACGGCTACGGAGTTCTTTTACTACACCAGTTTTCTCAAATTTTCTTTTAAATTTTTTCAAGGCTTTTTCAATGTTTTCGCCTTCTTTTACGGGTACTACGATCATAGTTGTAATTATATTATTTTTAAATTTCTTTTTACTTTCGCAAAATGTGGGGACAAAATTACACATTGTTTCTTGAATAACAAAACATCCAAGCACAAAATCGCTCATTTTTTCTCATTTTTTACCTTTAATAGTGGCTTGGCTCAACTCTTTTGTCCTCTCAAAGGTTGTTTCTATAACCAAAAATGAATCATATCGCACTACATTTGAAACAAAAAGAGTATATTTGCACCCACAATATATATTAATAATGTATGAGTAAAGAAACATTACCTCGACTTACATCACTGCGTGCCATTATGGCATCGAACAACATCGACGCACTTATCATCCCGGGAACCGATCCTCATCAGAGTGAATACTACGCTCATCATTGGGCTTGTCGCACATGGATCAGTGGCTTCAACGGCTCGGCCGGTACTGCTGTGGTTACAACCGATGCAGCCGGATTGTGGACCGACTCGCGGTATTTCATACAAGCCGAAGAGCAATTATCCGAGAGTGGCTTCACACTGTTTAAGGATGGACTTCCCTCAACACCCTCCTACATCGAATGGCTGGCTTCGTCCTTACACGACTCTTCGACTATTGCCATCGATGGCACTTTATTCGATGTTTCGACCGTCGAAGCTATGATATCATTCTTCGAGCGTCATGGTATAAAACTTGTTACTGATTTCACACCATTCGACCTGATATGGGACGAACGCCCTGCCCTACCTCGCAATCCTTTCTACATTCACGACGAGAAGTATAGCGGTGAGAGTACCCATTCAAAGCTCCAACGTGTCATGCAATCGATACATCAAAATGGAGCCGATGCCTTGCTCATCTCGGCACTCGACGAAATCGCATGGTTGTTTAATATCAGAGGTAACGACATTCCCTACAATCCACTCACTTACGCATACGCTTACATCGACGATGCTCGACGCATCTTGTTTGTCGACGAAAAGAAACTCAATGAACAAAACAAAGACTACTTGCAAAAAATGGGCATAGAGCAACGCCCTTATCAAGAGGTATTCGATTTCGCATCTACACTCCACGACAAGACAGTAAGCATCAATCCCGCAAGACTCAATTACACATTATATAATAAGCTATCGTCGCCAACCATCCGACAAGAGAGTCCCATAACTCTCTTTAAAGCCATCAAGAATGATACTCAAATAGCCGGCATACAACGTGCGATGGTTCGCGATGGTGTTGCACTCATTCGCTTTGTACGTTGGCTTGACAGCCACATCGACAGCGGAAAAGCTACCGAAATGAGTGCTGCACAACAACTAAAAGCATTCCGAGCTGAGCAAGAACTATTTGTCGACGAAAGTTTTGCCACTATTGCCGGCTACAACGAGCATGGTGCTATCGTACACTACTCGGCAACCCCCGATAGCGATGCAGTAATCCGTCGCAAAGGATTCTTGCTACTCGACTCAGGGGCTCAATATGTCGATGGAACGACCGACATCACACGCACCATCCCCGTAGGTTCGCTTACACCTCAACAGAAACGCGATTTCACCATCGTATTGAAAGGACATATTGCACTTGCCCGATGCCAATTCCCCGAAGGTACACGTGGAGCTCAACTCGATGCCGTAGCACGCCTGCCCATGTGGGAACAAGGATTGACCTACCTACACGGAACCGGTCATGGTGTAGGACATTTCCTCAACGTACATGAAGGTCCGCAAAGCATCCGCTTGCAAGAGAACCCCACACCCCTCATGCCGGGCATGATAACTTCGAACGAACCGGGACTCTATCGAGCAGGAGAGTATGGTATTCGTCATGAGAACCTCGTTCTTACCGCCCCCTGCCGGGAGACGGAGTTTGGCAAGTTCTATCACTTTGAGACCTTAACACTCTTCCCCTTCGACAAGCGAGCTTTGGACATGAATATACTACTTCCCCATGAGATATCGTGGATCAACGACTATCATCGCATGGTCTACGACAAGCTCAAGTCATCGCTTACCATGGAAGAGTGCGAATGGCTACGCGAAGCCACATCGGCTATTTAAGCTATCAGCCGACCAACATTCAATAGTATTACGAAAATCAATCTACTTAAACAACAATATAGATATGGCTATAATAAGGAAAGTTCGCGGGTTCACACCCAAGATAGGCGAAGGCACATTCCTCGCCGAGAATGCCGCCGTTATAGGCGATGTAGAGATAGGCAACGATTGCAGTATATGGTACGGCACAGTACTGCGTGGCGATGTCAACTCTATACGCATAGGTAACCGTGTAAATGTTCAAGACGGTTCGGTACTACACACTCTCTATGAGAAGTCAACCATCCACATCGGTGACGATGTATCGATAGGTCACAACGTAACCATTCATGGTGCCGATATTCACGACGGAGCTCTTATAGGCATGGGAGCTGTTGTCCTCGACTACGCCGTAGTGGGCGAAGGTGCAATTGTTGCAGCAGGCTCGGTAGTCAAGAGTAAGACCGTCATCAAGCCCGGCGAATTGTGGGCAGGTGCCCCCGCCAAATTTGTCAAGATGGTCGACCCCGAGCAATCGAAAGAGATGAACCAAAAAATCGCTCGTAACTACCTCATGTACTCACGCTGGTACACCGACGAGGAGGAATAAAGAGATTTTCAAGAAATCGGCACAGCCATTATCCCTTTCCACCGGATGAGGCTGTAACAAAATAAACAGCACTCCCGTCGAGGAGTGCTGTTCATTTTAGGCATAGCCTCTCTTTGTATGATTATGCAGGTCTAAAACCAACTACTTTTTGCCACATTACCCAAAAAAATATACTGTGTCAAGGATAAGTCTTAACACAGCATATTCAATATCTTTTATCTTTTTATTGCCTTTTCTATCTTCCCAGCAACTCGTAGTAGCGTTTGTCGTCATTGATAATTTCGAGACCTTTGAGATAGACGGCATCGATGGGGTTCATAACCATAAAGTAGGCCGACATGTCGAAGAGGTCGCGAGCGACGAGTGCTTTGAGTTGTCGGGCTATCATGTCGTAGGAGCGAATGGCTTCATCGGCATCATACTCCACACTGTCGGCATCGCCCATCTTACGCAGTTCTTGCATCATCTTGTCATCTACATCGAAATTCTTCACAAAGGATTCAACGCTTTTATAACGCTTTTCGAGCTGCTTACGATTGTGGTCTATGTATTTCATAGCATATTGGCTGAGTGTGCCTTTGGCCACAATGTCGCGGTGGTAGTCGGTGTAAAGAGTGGTATCGAGTGGTACAAATACATCGGGCATGATACCCCCTCCGCCGTATATGGTACGACCGGTCACAAGTGTCTTGTATTGCAGAGAGTCGGCAAATTGTACACTGTCGGCATGCATCAATTCGCCATGCGAATATCGATTGTAGATGTCGCGGTAATAGTTCTCTTTATCGCCCTTGGTATAGGGTTTCTGTATGCAACGACCTGTCGGGGTATAATATCGTGAAACGGTAAGGCGTATCATTGAACCATCGGAGAAGGGTATGGGGCGTTGTACGAGACCTTTGCCAAAGGTGCGACGTCCCACCAGAACAGCTCTATCCCAGTCTTGTAATGCACCCGCCACTATCTCGCTCGACGAGGCACTTCCCTCGTCGACGAGAACTACCAACTTGTTCTTACTGAACGAACCTTGTGCCTCGGCAACTGCTTCGCTTCGTGGCGACTTGTCGCCTTCGGTGTAAACTAAGAGATTACCTTTGTCGAGGAACTCGTTGGCCATGTATACAGCACTCATCAGATAGCCTCCGCTATTGTCTTGCAGGTCGAGTATGAGTTGGGTCATACCTTGCTTTTTCAACTCGTGCATTGCCTCCACCATTTCATCATGAGTGGTGGCAGCAAATCGGCTCACTCTTATGTATCCGGTCTTTTCGTCGATCATATAGGTCGCATCGACACTGTATATGGGTATCTGTTCACGAGTTATGCGGAAATGAATGGGTTTGCTTACACCACTACGCTGCACATCAACATCAACCGTAGTACCTTCCGGACCTCGCAACAGCTTGCGAACATCCGATGTTTTCAGACCCACACCTGCTATCACACTATCATTGACTGCCACAATGCGGTCACCGGCACGCATACCCACTCGTTCCGAGGGTCCTCCGGCTATAATCTGCATCACGATGAGAGTATCGTTGGCAATATTAAATTGAATACCTATGCCACTAAAATTTCCCTCCAACGGTTCATTCAGTTCCTTGGTCTCCTCGGCAGTTGTATAGGAGGAGTGAGGGTCGAGTTCTTCAAGCATATGTATAATCAACTCCTCGGCAATCTTATCTTGATTGACCGTATCGACATACAATTCGCTTACCGCAAAAAGGGCGGTATTGAGTTTTCGCATGGCATCACTTACTTGTGCCTCCGCCGCAAGCGTAAGCGATAGCACGCTACACAATATTAATATGTATATTCTTTTCATCGTAATACTTATTATATATTATATGTATATAACTTATCTCAGGGGTAACTTCATCGATGGGGGTATAAGAGCTGTAACATCATGTCCGTAATGCAACAATTCTCTTACCACAGAAGAACTCACATGTGCATATATTGGTTCGGTAAACAATACGATTGTTTCCACATCTGATATTTCACGATTGACATCGGCCAACGATTTTTCGTATTCAAAATCGACAGTAGAGCGTACACCTCGCAGCATAAACTTTGCACCGCATTGACGAGCGGCATCGATAGTAAGCCCACTATACGCCACGACTCGCACTCGCGGTTCCTGTGCATATAGCTGTTCCAACATATTCACACGCTCATCGACGGTAAACAATGGTTTCTTGGTCGTATTGCATCCTATGGCAATGACCACCTCGTCAAACAACAACAATGCTCGGTCTACAATCGATTGATGTCCTCGCGTAAAAGGATCGAACGTACCCGGAAAGAGTGCAATACGCTTACAACAATTCTGTATCATCTTCAACAACAAGATTTTCAACAATAAAATTCTGGCGTTCCATGGTATTCTTACCCATGTAGTATTCAAGCAACTTCGATACAAGATCTTCCTTACGCAACACGACCTTATCGAGACGTATGCCATCACCTATAAAGCCTTTGAACTCGTCTTTTGAAATCTCTCCGAGACCTTTGAATCGAGTAATCTCGGCATTATTGCCTAACTTCTCTATGGCAGCAATCCGCTCTTCGTCTGTGTAGCAATAGTAGACCTCTTGCCCGGGCTGTTGTTCGGGTTCGGCCTCCTCGGCGGCTGCTTTTTTGCTCCTGCGTTTACGAGTCTCTTTCTTAGGCTGGAAGTGCTTGTTACGCACACGGAAGAGAGGTGTCTGCAACACATATACATGCCCCTTCTTCACCAAGTCGGGGAAGAACTGCAAAAAGAATGTCAGCAGCAACAATCGGATGTGCATACCATCGACATCGGCATCGGTGGCGATAATCACCTTGTTATACCGCAATCCATCAAGTCCGTCCTCTATATTGAGTGCTGCTTGAAGCAGATTGAACTCGTCGTTTTCGTAAACAACTTTCTGCGTAAGACCATAACTATTCAATGGCTTACCTCGCAGACTGAACACCGCTTGTGTCTCCACATCGCGAACTTGCGTGATTGTACCCGATGCCGAATCGCCCTCGGTAATAAATATACAACTCTCTTCACGACGATCAACCGCATTCTTACGCTTATCTTCCGGGTCATTATAGTGAATGTGGCAGTCTCGCAATTTGCGATTATGCAGACTCACCTTCTTGGCTTTCTCACGAGCCAACTTGGTAACACCTGCCATCGCCTTGCGTTCACGTTCACTGGCCGCAATCTTATGCAGCATTACCTCGGCCGTATCGCCATTGATGTGCAGGAAATTATCCAGTTCTTTCTTGATAAAATCATTGATATACTTATTGACCGTAGGTCCACCGGGACCCATGTCGCGAGAACCCAGTCGGGTCTTGGTTTGCGACTCGAAAATTGGCTCCTCTACCTTAATACTCACTGCGGCTACAATACCATTGCGTATATCGGTATATTCAAATCCTTTACCATAAAACTCCTTGATCGTGCGACCGATTGCTTCCTTAAAAGCCGTCAAGTGAGTACCGCCTTGCGACGTATGTTGTCCGTTAACAAATGAATAATACTCTTCGCCATACTGATTACTATGTGTAATAACCACCTCTATATCTTGCCCCTTCAAGTGTATAGGCTCGTATAGGTTCTCGGATGTCATGTACTCATTAAGCAAGTCAACCAATCCGTGACGCGACAAGAATCGTTGTCCATTCAACAGAATAGCAAGACCGACATTGAGATAGACATAGTTCCTGATAAGCGGTTCAATATACTCGGTGCGATACTCATAGTTCAGAAAAATAGTATTATCGGGAGTAAACTGTACCAATGTTCCATTAGGCTCATCGGTGGGTACAATCTCACTCTCCTCTATCACTTCACCGCATGCATAACTTACCGACTTGCAATATCCATCACGATAAGACTGAATATAGAAATGAGTAGACAAAGCATTAACCGCCTTGATACCTACACCATTCAAACCCACCGATTTCTTGAAAGCCTTTGAGTCGTATTTGGCTCCGGTGTTCATCTTTGATGACACAACACGAACCTTATCGAGGGGAATACCTCGACCATAATCTCGCACCGACACATTGCCATCGACAACTTCTACGATAACCTGTTTACCAAATCCCATCATATACTCGTCGATAGCATTATCAAGAACTTCTTTCAACAGGACGTATATACCATCGTCGCTATGTGAGCCATCACCCAGTTTACCTATATACATACCGGGGCGACGGCGTATATGTTCTCTCCATTCAAGAGTGGTAATGGCATCTGAGCCATATTCAAGCCCCTCGGGGGGTGTATTCATTTCCAAGTTATCCATAAGTATTTATTGCACAATACAATCGTGTACAAAATTAATAAAAAAAACGCGAATTGACGCTCCTTATCACCAAAAATAGTTGCTTTATTCTCATAAAATCAATTCCACACACACCAACAAGCATATCCCTCTCGGCTCAACACCCATCATTGACAACAAACTGTCGGTAATGACACTCATCACCACCGACAGCATTGCGTTATTTTTCAGGATATAGGGAACTTCTATAAATTCTATTGATAACTCACCGGGCTTACCGGGCAACGCTCTTCGGGATTGTCATAGGCTGGTTCTATAAATTATTTAAAACTCATTTATTAATTTATAGAACAGACCTGTAATTTATAATCGAAATCATAGCCAAGTAATGGATCGAGTTCCTTACATCAGAACATCCAACCCACGGTAATAGTCCATGCACCCGACTTTACAGATGTTTCGTCAATAATTTTATCCAAAAAATTAAATTCTGATGAACTATTCAATCCCCATCCATATTGTACCGACAGATTGATGTGATTGATAATTTCCATACCTAAGCCCAGATTGAACGCATAGTCAATCGAACTATTTTCTATCTCTTTACTGCTGATACTTTTATCGCCCAACTCTATCGACTCACCTACCTTAAATGCAAAACTGGGTCCCAGATAGAGATAAGGAGCAATGACTCTCTCGACGGCCGGTATCTGCAACTTATACTTCAAGTTGACAGGCACTTCGATATAGTGTACTTTATTCTCTAATACACGATCGGCGAGATTTCCCAACAATCCTCCCAAGTTGTCACCGAAGGTATAGGTAGCACCCTTGGCTGTGTACATGGCACTTGCATCCAATCCAAAACCACCGGCTACGATCCACTCAACCGTTACACCACCCGTAAAGTTGGTCAAGGCTGTGCCATCCAATTTTATATCATGAAAATCGGCACATGTATTACTTACATTAGCTCCCAACTTAATTCCACAACGCAACTGGGCATTGGACATCGGAGCAGCTACAACAGCTATCAGCATCAACAATATTACACAATATTTCTTCATATGTTTTGAAAAAGATTTTATAGGGAATTTCTATAAATTCCACAGATTAATAATTCATTCGTTATAGGGAACCATCATCTTATTCGTTTTAATTCATTACAAATCATACAAATAATAGACACACGTTCCCTTAATTTCGCCCGACAAAAGTACAACAAAAATGATTATTTTCAATATCACATCACCATTTTCTTGTATAAACACGCAACACTCCAAAAAGATTTCGTATCTTCGTTGCACATTTACAAAAATCCACGACATGAATAACGAAATAGAACTACAAGAAAAGATTGTAAAAATGCTACGCACCGTATTCGACCCCGAAATACCGGTAAACGTATATGACCTTGGGTTGATATACAAGATAGACATTGAAGAGACAACAGCTCATATCGATATGACCCTTACAGCCCCCAACTGCCCGGCAGCCGACTTTATCATCGAAGACGTACGCATGAAGGTAGAAAGTATCGAAGGTATTGACACTGCCGATATACGACTCGTATTCGAGCCTGAATGGACACAAGACATGATGAGCGAAGAGGCCAAGCTCGACCTCGGTTTTTTGTAACGAACCAACCACCTTACATCTTACACACATCAACTATACAGTCGCATCAATGAGCCAAGGAAAAACATATTTCATATCCGACTTACACTTGGGTGCCAACTACATGAATACTCGCCAGAGTGAGTTACACATTATCCGTTGGCTCGACTTCATCAAGAAAGACGCATCGCGACTTATTCTACTGGGCGACATACTCGATTACTGGTTTGAATATCGACATGTCGTACCACGCGGTTATGTTCGTTTTCTGGGGAAACTCGCCGAGCTGAGCGATAGCGGTATCGAAATACATTGGTTTACCGGCAACCACGATATATGGATTTTTGATTATCTCCCCTCGGAGTTGGGTATCATTATCCACCACACACACTGCACAATGGACATCGACGGTCATTCATTCTTCCTTGCCCACGGTCATGATGTTGGGCAACGTAAACGCAGTTTCCGATTTCTGCAATGGCTTTTCCACAACAAGATAGCTCAATGGTGTTACTCTTGGATACATCCCGACCTGACAATGATACTAGCACACAAGTGGTCAGAAGCGAGTCGTTACAAAAACAAGAAGAAGGAGGGGAAATATTATCGCGGTGAAAATCAAGAGCCTCTTATACTCTTTGCAAAGGAATACATCAAGCAACATCCGGTTGAGTACCTCATCTTCGGTCATCGCCACATATTGCTCGACATCATGCTCACACGCAGTAGTCGTGCCATCATATTGGGCGACTGGATAACACACTTCTCCTATGCCGTATTTGATGGAAATTCGCTATACGTTGACCTATTCCAAACCGATGAAAAGGAATAAAAATTTACAAAAATCCACTGCAAACATCCATTCCAAGTAGGATTTAACAATATTTCACATAAATAATTCAACATAGCAATGTATTTATTAAATACTGATAGTAAAGCTATTAACATCGATAATTAATAAGAGACATTGTGAGAAATTACAAAAACATATTTTAAAACATATCTTTTTTCTTGCAACGACAGCAAAAAAGAGTTTATCTTTGTCGCACTAACCTAAAACAATCTTTTTTACCTTAAAATTAATACCTATTGAAAACCTAATAATAAGGAGTTTCTGTGAAGAAACTCCTTATTAATTTTTATCAACGAGAGTACTTTTTTTTCATATTAGTTCTATAACTACGTCGGTTTGTTGTATCTTCGCAAAAAATTTGATGCAATGATTATAATAGAGCCACATACAAGTACGATACCACCCACAGTAGCCACCATAGGAATGTTTGACGGTGTACACTGCGGCCATCAATCTTTAATACAGCAAATCGCCGATATTGCCTCCTCGCGAGGACTGCACAAGTCGGTAATTACATTCTCAACCCATCCGCGACAAATACTACAACCCGACTATCAGTTGCCGCTACTCAACACATTTGAAGAACGCATACAGCACCTCGCACAAGCCGACGTCGACTATGCTATCGTACTCGATTTTACTGCCGAACTGGCTCAGCTCACTGCTCAACAATTTATCACCATGCTACATGATACATATAATGTACAAGTACTATGCATCGGCTACGACCATCGATTTGGACACAATCGCAGCGAAGGATTTGAAGACTATCGTAAATATGGTCAAGAACTCGGCATGGAAGTCATACAGGCACAAGCCCACACACACGATGGTCATTTCATCTCCTCATCAAGCATTCGCAAGGCTCTTATTGCAGGTAATATAAGAAAAGCCAACAAGATGTTGGGATACAACTACAACATGAAAGGATGTGTTGTAAACGGGCAACAAATAGGTCGAAAAATAGGGTTTCCCACCGCCAACATCCAACTTTCCGACACACACAAACTCATTCCTGCACATGGAGTATATGCAGTAAGAGTTACACTCGACAATCACTCACAATACTGCGGTGTTTTGAATATAGGTCATCGACCCACTATCGAAGGCGATCATTCCCTATCGATTGAGGTACATTTATTCAACTTCGAGGGCAACCTTTACGGTCAAACAATAAATATTGAATTAATCGATTATCTAAGAGAAGAACAACAATTCGACTCACTTACAACATTACAACAAGCCATACGACAAGACACAACACAAGCTCGGGAGATACTACATCAGCTTTTATAACAAGTCACTATATTAAACAACATTAAAAGCCGCACATATTGAATATTTTTTTGTAATTTTGACCGTCTTTTGAGACAAACAACCTTACAAAATCACATTATATGAGTGCTTATTTCGATTGGTTTCTTATAGGAATGTCTATCATTGCTTTGATAGTATTCATTGCATTATACTTTGTCAAAGCGGGATACGGTGTATTTTTCAGTCGGAAATGGGGACCTTCGATCTCCAATCGTCTGGGTTGGATTATCATGGAGGCCCCCGTATTTATTACTATGTTGATATTATGGTTGCTTAGCGACCGCACCGACGACAAGGTGAGACTTATCATGTTCCTATTCTTCCAATTACACTACTTTCAACGTTCTTTTATATTCCCATTACTATTCAAAGGCAAGAGCCGAATGGCCATCAGCATCATGATGTGTGGAGTGATATTCAACACGCTCAATGCCTTCATGCAAGGAGGGTGGTTATTCTATGTATCGCCACAAGAATACTATACAACAACGTGGCTCACATCGCCACAATTTATCATAGGCACCATCATTTTCTTCACCGGTATGGGCATCAACTTGCACAGCGACCACATCATACGCAACCTACGCAAGCCCGGCGACACTCGCCACTATCTACCTCGCGGTGGCATGTTCCGATATGTATCTTCGGCCAACTATTTCGGCGAACTGCTCGAATGGACAGGATTCGCCATTCTCTCTTGGTCGTGGGCAGGTGTTGTATTCGTGTGGTGGACATTTGCCAATCTGGCACCTCGCTCGCACAAGATATACAACCGCTATGTTGAGGAATTTGGAGACGAATTTACTCGTGAGAATCGCAAACGCATCATCCCCTTTATATACTGATTATGGATACAAACAATCAATACAAAGACTCAGTGCTGTTTACACCGGCACAAATAGGTCCTCTCACCTTGCGTAATCGCACCATACGCTCGGCAGCCTTCGAGGGTATGGCCGAGAATTACTCCCCCTCAAAACGCCTCTTCGACTACCACACGAGCGTTGCAGCAGGAGGTATAGGCATGACTACATTGGCTTACGCATCAGTATCCCGCAGCGGATTATCATTCAAGACACAATTGTGGATGCGTCCCGATGTTGTACCCGAACTACGTCGCATCACCGACTCGATACACTCACACGGAGCAGCAGCATCAATACAACTGGGACACTGTGGCAACATGACTCACATATCGACAGCCGGGCAAATTCCCATAGGAGCATCGAGCGGATTTAACCTATATTCGCCCACTATCGTGCGTGGAATGAACCGCAAGGAAATCATATCGATAGCCAAAGACTATGGCAAAGCCGTTATTATGGCACGAGAAGCAGGATTTGACGCAGTGGAAATTCATGCCGGTCATGGTTATCTTATCAGCCAATTCCTCTCACCCTACACCAATCATCGCCACGATGAATATGGCGGCACGCTCGACAATCGCATGCGTTTCATGCGTATGTGCATGAACGAAGTAATGGAAGCTGCGGGCAGCGATATAGCCGTAACGGTAAAGACCAATATGTACGATGGTTTCAAGGGCGGAATAGAGATACCTGAGGCCATTACCATTGCACAAGAGTTGGAAAAGTTAGGTGCCCATGCACTCGTACTGAGTGCCGGATTTGTGAGTCGAGCCCCGATGGTAGTGATGCGAGGTGCCATGCCCATACAATCTATGACCCATTACATGCACCCGTGGTGGCTAAAATATGGCGTAAAGGCCGTAGGAAAATATATGATTAAGAGTGAACCCTTCAAAGAGTGCTACTTCCTCGAAGATGCTCTGAAATTCCGTGCCGCACTCACATTACCACTCATCTATGTAGGAGGATGCGTATCACGCCAAGGCATCGAGAAGGTTCTCAACAGCGATTTCCAATTTGTACAAATGGGTAGAGCCCTTATCAACGAACCCGACTTTGTCAATCGTATGAAAAATGAAGGTCGTGAACGTTGCGGCTGCGACCATGTCAACTACTGCATAGCCCGCATGTACTCACTCGACATGGTGTGCCACCAGCACATGCCCGATGGCTCACTTCCCCCTTGCATCGAACGCGAAATAGAAGAAATCAAGAAAAAAGGATAACAACTATGTGTTTTGTCAAATACCCCGATTTCACCAACCTCAAAGCCCTTATTACGGGAGCCAGTTCGGGAATGGGTCTCGAATATGCTCGCCAGTTAGCCGGTAAAGGATGTGCCTTGGTAATTATAAGCAACGAAGAGTGCATTCACACCGTAGCCACAGAGCTACAAGAACAATACCATGTAAGTGTCACACCACGATACATGGACCTTGCACAACCCGATGCAGCCAAGCAACTATACGACTGGTGCTGCAACGAAGGACACGAGATAGACATCCTCATCAACAATGCAGGTATGTTTATGTTTCGCAATGTCAACGATACTGAGCCGGCACGCATCGAGGCACTTATCAACCTACACATCCTCACACTGACACAAATGTGTCGCTATTTCTCGCCCGACATGTGTACTCGCAAACGAGGCTGGATACTCAACATATCGTCATTGTCGGCCTACATCCCCAACTTCGGCATCGCCCTATATTCGGCAAGTAAGGCCTATATTCGCGTATTCACTCGCTCAATATACTGGGAACTGCACGACCACAACGTTGTTGCCACAACCGTATGCCCCGGAGGTGTAGCCACACGACTACTGGGATTGCCCGACAATTTACTGAAATTAGGTGTTAACCTGGGTGTATTACTCACCCCCGAAAAATTGGTAAACAAGGCACTGAAAGCCCTCTTCGGTCGTCGCAAACAGATTACACCCGGTATCATCAACCACATAGGTCTGGTATTTGTCACGCTGCTACCACCACCATTGCGATTGTGGATCAAACATAAATTTATAGACAAATGAGTGTGTGTACCATCATTACCGGAGCAGGTGGCAGCATAGGCAGTGCCATTACTCGTGCCATCGCCAATGAGGGGCGTAATGTCATCATGGCCTGTCGGAACATTACCAAGGACACCCCTTTATGCCAACAACTTAACGACGAGTGTAGAGGCACTGTAACCATTATGGAGCTAAATCTGGCATCATTGGACAGTGTGGCAACTTTTGCACACCGCATACAGCAAGAAGGCATCTCCGTTGAAGCACTCATCAACAATGCCGGCATCATGTGCAAGGAATATTCAACAACCGACAACGGTTACGAAATGACTATGGGAGTAAACTTTATAGGCACTTACCTACTCACCCATTTGTTACTACCCATGATGCAAGAGAGAGGCAATATCACCTTCACCACATCACTCACACGATATATAGGGAAAGTCGACAATAAGTTCTTCGACCTATCGGCAAGCAACTACGGACGCTTCAAAGCCTATTCTCGGTCAAAACTTGCCACCACCATTCTCACCGCACACCTTGCCCGACAACTTGCCCCCTGCAATATACACGTCAACGCAGCCGACCCCGGCATAGTCAACACCGGTATGATACACATGGATGCATGGTTTGATCCCATTGCCGACCGCTTTTTCCGTCCTTTTATCAGCAGCCCCGAGAAAGGTGCCATCAGTGCATTATCGGCATCAGCAAGCCAAGTATCGGGTATGATTTTCAATAAAAACAAATACTCATCCATTCCCTCACAAATAACCAATCACAAATATCAGAAGTGGCTTATAAACGAAACACATCGCCGCATTGCACCTTGGCTTAAATAATCGCAATATTCATTTACACTATTTAACCAAATATCATACAATTAATGCAGCATTTTTACATGAATAATGCATTAAATGCGACGAAAAACACTACTTTTGCACATTCAAAAAAAGTGAGAAATAATAACCAATAAAATAATAATACAATGTACTGGACATTAGAATTAGCTTCGAAACTCGAAGACGCACCTTGGCCTGCAACACGCGAAGAACTTATCGACTATGCCATACGCTCAGGTGCCCCACTTGAAGTAATTGAAAATCTCCAAGAGATGGAAGATGAAGGCGAAACATATGAATGCATTGAAGATATATGGCCTGACTATCCCAGCAAGGAAGATTTCTTCTTTAACGAGGAGGAGTATTAAACTCGATATTCTCGAATGAGCTAAATTATAGCCCTAAAATAGCAGGAGGCTGAGTCGAAAACAAGATTCAGCCTCCTGCTATTTTAGGCAATATCTTGTTTACTGTCGCTATTTCTGCTTTTATCAGCATGTGGGGAGGTACTACATGATAATATGAAAATTCGACAATACAGCTTTATATATTCAGATTAATTATGCTTGGGTTATCAAGTACATTCATTTATCACAAAGGTACTCAATCGCAATTTTGTGACAATTATCAAATAATAACTCTTTTTTTGAAAAAAATTATCACATTCCGCACCGGTTCTTATTTAATTTTTTATATCTTTGCGGCGATAAAAATCTTAATCACTAACTACTATGATAATCGGTATACCCAAAGAAATCAAGAACAACGAGAATCGTGTATCTTTGACCCCTGCCGGTGCAAGCGAACTTGTTGCACACGGTCACACTGTATATGTACAACACAATGCCGGACTTAACAGCGGATTTCCCGACGAGAGTTATACTGCTGCCGGTGCTACCATCTTGCCTACCATCGAGGATGTTTATGCCATAGCCGAGATGATTATCAAGGTGAAAGAACCCATCAAACCCGAATATTCACTTGTGCGTAAAGGTCAACTACTCTTTACCTACTTCCACTTTGCATGCGACCGTGAGCTTACCGAGGCAATGCTTGCCAGCGGTGCTACCTGCCTTGCCTACGAAACTGTTGTCGATCGCAATGGCAGCCTGCCTCTTCTCATACCCATGAGCGAAGTAGCCGGACGTATGGCGGCTCAAGAGGGTGCTCGTTTCTTGGAAAAACCACAAGGAGGTTGTGGTAAACTCATGGGTGGCGTCCCCGGTGTAAAACCCGCCAAGGTATTGGTATTGGGCGGCGGTATTGTAGGTACTAATGCAGCTCTTATGGCTGCCGGACTGGGTGCCGATGTGACACTCTGCGATATCTCTCTACCTCGCTTGCGTTACCTCGCCGAGACAATGCCTAAGAACGTTAAAACACTCTACTCTTCAAGATATAACATCGAACAGGAACTCCCCACTACCGACCTCGTAGTAGGTGCTGTACTCATACCGGGAGCCAAAGCTCCTCACCTCATTACCCGCGACATGCTCTCATTGATGCGTCCCGGCAATGTACTTGTCGATGTTGCTATCGATCAAGGAGGTTGTTTCGAGACATCGCATCCCACTACCCATGCCGAACCCATCTATGAGGTAGACGGTGTTGTTCACTACTGTGTTGCCAACATTCCCGGAGCAGTTCCTTGCACATCGACGCTGGCTCTTACCAATGCCACCTTACCCTATGCACTGAAACTCGCCGACCTCGGCTGGGAGGCTGCATGTCGTGCCGATGCCGGTCTTGCCAAGGGTCTTAACGTTGTTGATGGTAAAGTAACATTCCCCGGTGTAGCCGAAGCATTCGGCATGGAATGCCATCCTGCTTTATAATAATACTATTAAATAATTCATGGAAAGACTGTCCCTCGCGAGGGACAGTCTTCTTTTGTGTTTTATTGATAACCGAAATCCTCTGTCAGTTGTTTTACTCGGTAAAATAAGGACTCATACTATGAACCGAGTAAATACCATCGCCGTTACCATTTTCATGATAATACTATGCACTGGGTTATCATTAAAGAATTACGTCAATAATAATACCCTACACTCACAGACTGTCGAATATCTACTCTCCTCGACCGATTCCCACAACAGCCTACAAGATTCCATTATTGAGCTAAGTATCAACAATGGCGAACAAGCCTGTCATTGCATCATTATCCACAGTCACGCACTATACAAAAGTCTTCTATCTAAATTCCGCGATCTTCACAACCTCTCGACCGAACGGATTATCATGCATGAGATTGGTCGCTTACAGTACAACAACGGACGATTGTACTACTACTTTATCACAACACCTACGGCCACAAATAGTAGCATTCCGACTCAACACACCGAAATACCCTGATATTATAATCACCACGCAATACACCGCCAGCGACCCAACAGAATAGCCTTGTACGTGTGAACCATAAGGTTCTTTCCGTACAAGGCTATTATATCATGCTCTATTCAGAGCTGTAACAATTTCTTATTCCGAAACTATTGCACCACAATCTTACCCACCTTACCTGCAACATTCACAATATACACACCTGTTGACATCGGATATATATTATCACCAACAACAGCCCGCTTCTTACCTATAAGCACACCTTGCAGATTGTATATCTCTACATCAGTGGTAATCGACGACACCACATGCAATGCGTTGCCATCAGCATACATCATCACATTATCATCCTCCACCATGTTGACAGCCGTAGGCATCTCAACGTGAATAGTTTCCGACACATTAGAATAGAAATCGACAAAGTCGCGAGAACCTCGGGCTACAACGTTATAATTATAGATCCACACATCTTTCGACAAGTTGGTAAAAGCATAAAAATTCTCGGTAGGCAACAACACTTTATATGGTCTTCTGACCAATGTATTGGCATGAGGCTTAATCGTTGACACCTTTACTTCATCAATAAAGAATCCATAACCCTTCTCGGTCATGAAAGCAATACGATATGGGGTATCGCCAAATTCATAACCCTCAAATACAATCGTTCCGGTTACATATTCACGCTTTGTCGCACTGAAATCGAAAGAATAGGCTGCCTTGGCCGATGTCGAACCATAATCCTCCATGACCATTACCCACAGCACATCACCTAATTGAGTATTATAAGCTGTGAAGTCGACCTTAATAGGATCAGAACCTAAAATCATCTTGGGCGACATGACAAGACCAGCAACTCCACCGGCCGATGTACCCATTGTACCAATCAAGCCCTCTGCCCACTGCGGTTGTGTCATCAACCAATCTTGATCTGATTCATTATTATCAACAAGATAGTGAATGTTTTCCCATGGTCTGTTAGGCGATGATATGGTTCCATCGGTAAAACAAGAGAAATCTTCATAAGTCAACAACACCTCTTCATTATCTCTTCGAGTCAGATACTCCTGTTCTACATCCAGATAATAATAATCGGCGGTATATATAGTTTCCCAATTGGCAGTAAAACCGGTTTCAGTAATATCGGTAGCGGGGAGTGCAACAGGGGTCACACCCGTCAGACCATCCACCCACACATGCGATGAGGGTTTTGACACCATATCACCCTCCTTCACATATACATAATAGTAATGATCCTTAGTAGGGTCAATATCAGAAACGACACGGAAAGTATCGGCCACAAACACATCAGTAAGAAGAGGCTGTGGCAATGGTTTGGTTTCATAATCAAGTTCAATGTCATCGATTGCAAAGGTTACACCGAAGGAACTCTCACATGTTATACGCACCTGTGTCGTATATTTACCCACTGCATCTCCTTCTATCACATAGTATCCGCCATTGCGTTGCATCCAATAGTTGGGTATGTTGGCTATTTGCTCCCACTCGCCATTTTCCTCTCTCACAGCTACTCCCACCAGCGAAAAATTATAAGACTCCTGAGTCATAGTACTGGGCTTTATCCAGAAGGAGATACGATTTATAGGAGCCGGTGCTACCGGTGATAATATTGTATCACCTGCTGCATCCAACTTCAATCCCTGCTTTCCTGAATTGTATTCACCTTCTTCTGTCCACACATCCTGACTTCCATGTTGCGACACATTGATGTACCAACCTTCGGGATAACCGGGATTGTCGACATTGATAGTCTTACCATCGGCATTCACATTGATGCTTTCAAAGTCGGTGGCAATCGTACCGGAAGGTACTATTTCGGACGGCATATCCAAGTAATAGACATTAAATAAATAGCCATCGGCACTTTGATTAGTTGTTCGCTCCCAACTGGCCACAAATTCGGTAGGAGAATTGTTAATAGGATTATTGGCAATCGTAGGAGGTATAATATTGCGGGTTCTCACCAACTTTATATCATCAATGAGAATCTCACCCTCTTGGGGTGTGAATTGCATGATGTTCTTGTCGTTGAAAGTAGCTTCATTCGTAGTCCAAGAAAACTCCTGCCATTGCGTAGTCAGCTCGAATGTAGTACTTTCAAGCACTCCAAAAGTGTTATCACACAACGCCAACCACAATTTACCTCGTGTAGGATTGGTCTTAACACGACGAGCACGGAACGTCACAGTAACTTCGCCGTATAGTTCCCGTTCAGGAGTACTGATGTGTCCATAACCCTGTCCATAGAGTTCATGAGTATATTTAAGCAAAGCACACGCACCACCGGCTTGATGCACATTATACCCAATCCAATTAGGCTCGTGTGTGTACTCGTTCTTTACAAAATAGTTGTTCGTTGTAATACTCGCTGCATCGGGCAAATCCTCTGTTCCAGCTGTAAACAACGAAAAATCTTCTTCAATAACAACCACCGGCTCTACGACGGCCTTTGACTTTACAGGCTTAACCTCAGTAGTCTTATTTACAAAAGGCTCTGGTTTCCATAACCCTGCAAAAGGTACGGCTTGCATAGATATTGCCGACACTAATAATGCACATACAATCATTAAATTTTTCATAATATCTTATTTTCTTTATTATTTATCTTACAATCTTAGCCACACTCACTGTTCCATCGGGATAGGTTGCTTGCACAACATACACACCATGCGATAAAGCAACTAAATCGGTCACCTCATCCTTAACGTTTACCACAGCACGTCCATTGATGTCGTATATTACCATCGAAGCAGCTCCACTAGCAACAATTTGTTGCTCTGCATTAATGTATATAGCCTTATTCTCTACCTCTATTCCATCCACACCGGCCGGCCACACATCGGCTACGGTGCGAGGAATAATTGTGTAGAGATATTCTCGATTTAATCGACAATAATCCACTATACCACACACATCGTAATACGACCCTACTTCCATGTTGTATCGCGTACCAAAATCCTTTTCAAGCCACAATACATCTTCGCCATCTACCAAGCAAGGACGTTCATCGCCATACTCATCGACACCGGTACTATACAACACATTGTTCAACTCCACCAATCGGTTTACCCAATTAGTAGGTGCTTTGAACGTAGTTGTTGATACTCTATATTCCTCACAAAGTTCCGACAATGAAACTTTCCAAGGCAACACATCATTATCCACACTGACAACAGTCACAGGAGAACCCTTGCCCACTTGAATACATGGAGATGCATATATACCCCAACTGGCAACACCTCTGATTGATGTAATAGAGTCACCTATATTTATACCTTCTATCATACTTTCATCCTCAAACTGCACAAAAATACCACCTGTTGCATCTTGCACAACAAGGGCTACGGTGTTTCGCCAATCGGGTAGGAAAATATAAGAGACAACAGCAGGATTTTCCAGCACCCCTATTTTATCGCTGGCACTACCTCTTGCTATCAACTCAGATATACTTTCAAAACCTCTATTGGTACTCTGCACTCCATCGACATAGAAACAGTCGTCATTCTCAGTGGTATTCTTATAATTATACACCCCGACAAAGAGGTCTTTCATTTCAGTATCAACATAAGATGTCAAATCGACTACATTCGATTTCAATTCGAGAGAGTAATAGACAAGCCTTTCTTCATAGCGACCGGTCATAGGATTTTCTACTGTTTCATATTGCTCCACTTCATAATAGAAACGTCCCTTTTCGGCTATAACATTTCCACCGGATGACAATGAAACAGCACTACTGTTATAATGATATGCACTAAATTGCAACGATGGTAAATCGACCGAATTACTTCCATAATCTACCTCATTTCTACTACTTACAACCGAGAGTTCGGCATCATCCGACAACACAAAGTAGCATCCTCTATTGACATGATATTGGGATTTCTCATCTTGATAATAATCACAAGGATGCGAAACGCCTCTTACACCTGTAATTTTATCGCCCAATTTCACATCTATATCTATGCCTGTAAGCATATTACTACGCATCATAGTCACTCCATAGTCATTGACACCTTCATATTGCACAAACACATTTCCGCCTTCAACATGGGTTACTATCATGGGATTTAGCACGCTAAATACGACTTCCTCAGTATCGGTACTATAATCTCGCACATAATTATCCAACTCGCTGATTGTATTGAAGCCATGTACTTGCACAACTTTATTGACACTGAATACGCCATCGGTATAAACTCCTTGAAAGTCAAATACACCACAATAAATAAACCCTTCGACAAAGGTTACATTATCCGATAGCATATAGTCTTTATAAAAACCCTCATCCACAGCATGCACTTCGGCGTTCAACAACACAACCTCCTCTCCTATGTGGTTTTGCAACTCACTCAGATCACTTATTTCCAATAATTGTCCCTGAGATGCAATAACACATAACAATAGTACAAATAAAGTTAGTAGATTTTTCTTCATAGATTATTCATTTTTTATTAAACAAAATACAATATGGGTGCAATATTACAAAACTTATGCAATAAATACAAACTTTTATAATTGTTTTCTATCCCCTGAATAATGATTATTTGTCCTATATCAATAACATCTATCTTCACCATATCCACAAAAACAGGTTCTTTTGTACAACGTTCCTTGCCAACGTTTTTCTGAACCACCTATTATTCACTGACCCCTTACCAGTGAGAGTAGTATTTCTGTATTCTTGGTACAAATACACTATTTTTGTCTTCCCCACCTTTTTTCGGCTGTCCCCCCAGTCCCCTTATTGGTCAAAATCGGGAGCAATAAAAAAAAGAGTCAAGCAATTGCTTGACTCTTTTACTCGGTCGGGATGACTGGATTCGAACCAGCGACAACACGCCCCCCAGACGTGTACTCTAACCGGGCTGAGCTACATCCCGTTCCGTTGAGGTGATGCAAAGGTACTGCTTTTTATGTTATTGACAAATTTTTTTTCGCTTTTTTTTAAAATATTTTTTATGACAATCTGTAACACCCTCATTTACAGATGAAAAAGGTCGCGATAAAAATCCAACGCAATCTCTACTTCATCTTGCGTTACATGACAATCTACCACACAATCGCCAAGGTTACGCAATAATGTAAAGTTGAGTCGTCCCGAATAATTCTTCTTATCATGCAGCAAATAGCTGTATAGGTCGTTATAATCGTTACAAGTAATTACATAGGCTCCATAATATCGTTCGATATATCTTGCTAAGTCGTAAATAATCGCCGATGGAAAATTAAGACGGCGATGTGCTATTAATAGTTCACACACCAATCCCCATGCTACCGCATAACCATGACGAATGGGGGTACCTTGGGCAAGAGCATGACTCTCGAAAGCATGCCCCACGGTATGCCCCAAGTTGAGCATTTTTCTAACACTTTGCTCACGCGGGTCAAGCTCTACAAGTCGCTGTTTGACAGCAATAGACCGGCGAATAATGGGCAACATAGTACTCCATGCATTGATTACATCACACCCAAGTATATCACGATAATGTTCTTCACCATCAATGAGTGCATGCTTTATCATCTCGGCATATCCCGATAATAATTCCTCACGCGGCAGCGTGGTCATAAATTCGGTCGTAACAAGTACCGCCTCGGGACGTGCAAATACTCCAATCTCATTTTTCAATCCCTCGAAGTTTATCCCTGTCTTGCCCCCAACAGCTGCATCCACTATACCCAACAACGTGGTGGGTACATTAATATAACGAATACCTCGCTTGAAAGTAGCAGCAGCCATACCTCCAAGGTCGGTCACTACACCCCCTCCTACATTTATAAGCAACGACTGTCGCGATGCACCGCCACATATCAATCGCTGCCACACCGCAGTCAAGGTGTCGAGATTTTTATGAAAATCGGTAGGAGGTATAATTATTACATCGGATAGTAAATCATGCAACGATGCAAGCATAGGTCCGGCATGAACATAACTATTCTCATCGCACAACACAAAACATTTGTCGTATTGCAGTTCGCTCAACACCTCACGGATGGCATTGTTTACATTATAAGTAAATACCAACTTTTCGCTCATAAAGTAGTCGTATTAATGATGTCGATTAATTCTGTAATATGTTCAGCAAAATGGGTCATCGAGTCAAAAACAATATCGGCACCTGACTCATATAGAGCTTGCGGGGGTATCGGCCCCGTATTGACCGCAACGGTAAAGACACCGGCTGCGACACCGGCCTCCACACCCAAGGGTGCATTTTCTATAACAATAGCTTCGTGAGCCGACACCTTTGCCCGTTTCAATCCCATCAGATAGGGTTCAGGAGAAGGTTTGCCATGAGTAACATCTTCACCTGTGATACGAAACGGCTCGTTAAAGGCACCGGGATAGTCGTCATCAAGGCGTTCGAGCAATGTACCTTGACTCGATCCCGTAACCAAGATTGTCCGTACATTATGCAACAGCAACACATCAATAACCCGTCCGGCACCTTGCATAGGCAGCACCTCACCCAAGGCTCTAAACTGACGCACCTTCTCGGCATATAGTTGCAACGACAACTCCTCGGCAGCATCATGCCCATAGGCACGATTGAAGAGTAAATTAATTGTGCGAGTGCGAGTACTTCCTTCCAGCATAAAAAACTCCTCGCGACTACACTCTATACCCAGTGGAGCAATGGTTCGATACCATGCCTCGGCATGATGGGGCATTGAATCATACAAGACACCATCCATATCAATGAGTGCCGCTTTGCAACACATCGTTGATACCGACAATCGTTTCATATAGCTTTCAACAGCTCTTCTTATATCCATATACAACTAAATATAGGGAACTTTTGTAAATTCCACATATTAAACATTCACTCGTTAAGGGCAACTTTCTTTTTCTTTGCTTGATGTTTTTTCTTCCTATCTTTGTGGTAAATCGCTAAGAGACTTTTGCACGCTGTGAAAAACATTCAAGCAAGTTGGATATTTCTCGCTCGCTTATTAGTATCTTTCATCTCTGTCAGATAGCTCGCTATGCTCATTCGGTCAAAGTCTACTCTAAGAAAAAACAATCAATCATAACAAAGCAAAGGATAGAAGTTCCCTATATACACTTCATGCTATTGCGACACAAAAGTACAAAGTTTTAGCCGTTTTACCCTTTATTTCAAATAAAAAGCGTAGTTTTGCACCACAAATAATTATACACAACTTAAAAAAATGCATTTATGAAAAAATCATCAATCATTGCCCTTGCATGCATTGCCTTGTGTGCATGCACGACACAAATTACCGAAGAAGACTATAAGAACGCCCTTATCGACTACATCGGACAAGATAACATCGCAGACAAAAGCTTGACCTTGGCACATACACGCGACATTACAGTAGCCGACAGCATCGGATACTACACCGTAACACTTGCAACAGAATACCAAACACTCCTCGCCGAGAAGAAACAAGCCTGGGAAGAAAAGCAAGCCGATTGCGAACAAGACGAAAAGTCGAAAATTCTTCGCCACGAGGACTACATGAAAAAATATAACGACGCCAAACGCAAGCATGGCAACGACATTAAATATAAGAATAAAATAGAAGGCTACTTGAAAGCTGCACAAAAATTACCCTCTAACCATGAGGAATATGTTAAGTTCGACACTTCACGCAGCTATTCGTTCATACGCAATGCCGAGAATCAGAAAGCCGAATATCAAACCTTCGAGCAACAAGGTGTAGAAAACTATATTGCACAACATCCATTAGCCCAACCCTACTTCGAACGCGACAAGAACGAAGTTATCGCATCAATATATCAAGTAACCTATACAACAACCGATGGAACACCCATCAATGAAGAATATGTTTTTGCCAACAATCCTCTTGAAATAAAAGAAAAATTAGACCCTACACTTCTTAATATTACCAATTACAAGACACATAACACCACTTCCACTCCAACAACAGCAGAATAACAGAATGGGGGCTGGAAAGCAAAAAACATGTTGCAAAACATGCACATTAGCAATACATCTGTGCAAATAATAGCATTTTCTCAGCTAAATTTGGAACATTTCTCAACAAAAAGCAT
The DNA here is from genome assembly GCA_017531985.1 of Bacteroidaceae bacterium. Taxonomy (GTDB): domain Bacteria; phylum Bacteroidota; class Bacteroidia; order Bacteroidales; family Barnesiellaceae_A; genus Barnesiella_A. Next base: position 46,764 of record JAFXJY010000045.1, on the reverse strand, counting down.
TTACTTTGCACAGCATTTTTGCAGAAAAAACTTCTTATTATTCATTTAAAAAATAGAAAAACTATGTCTGAAGTTGCAGTAAAAGTAAAATCAATCATCGCAGAACGTTTGGGTCGTCCCGAATCTGCCGTTACAAACGAAGCTAGCTTTACAAACGATTTGGGTGCCGATTCACTCGATACAGTTGAGATGATTATGGATTTCGAAAACGCTTTCGACATCAAGATTGAAGACGAAGCAGCAGAAAAAATTACAACAGTAGGCGAGGCTATCGAACACATCGAAAAAGCCTTAGCTGAAAAATAATCTATGGAGCTAAAAAGAGTAGTAGTAACAGGTCTGGGTTCAATTACGCCACTCGGTAACAGTGTCACAGAGACGTGGGATGCTGCCATCCGTGGAGTAAGTGGAGCTGGACCTATTACACATTTTGATGCCAGTGAGTTCAAGACACAATTTGCTTGCGAGGTAAAAAACTTCGAGCCACTCAACTACTTTGACAACATCAAAGAAGTACGCAAGCTCGACCTATATGCACAATATGCCATCGCATCGGTCAAAGAAGCCATGAACGACTCGGGTATCGACGTAGAAAAAATCAACCGCGAACGTGCCGGAGTAATATTTGCCGCCGGTATAGGTGGATTGGGTACATTTGAACAAGAAGTATCCAACTATGCCAAGAACCCCGATCGAGGTCCACGTTATAGTCCATTCTTCATCCCCAAGATGATTGCCGACATAGCCGCAGGACAAATATCGATGATATACGGATTTCATGGTCCCAACTTTGGAACGGTCTCGGCATGTGCATCCTCGAACCACGCCCTGATAGACGCCTACAATTACATCCGCTTAGGTAAAGCCGATGTAATCATCTCGGGTGGTGCCGAAGCTGCCATTTATGCATGTGGAGTGGGAGGCTTTAATGCCATGCATGCCCTCTCGACACGCAACGACTCGCCTTCAACAGCCTCACGCCCATTCAGTGGCTCGCGTGACGGTTTTGTCATGGGTGAGGGAGGCAACTGCCTCATATTAGAAGAACTTGAACACGCACTGGCTCGTGGAGCTAAAATATACGCCGAGATAGCCGGTGGCGGACTTGCCGCCGATGCCTACCACTTAACTGCCACACATCCCGAAGGATTGGGTGCAAAACTGGTAATGCGAAATGCCTTGGAAGATGCCAACATGAAGCCCGAAGACATTGACTACATCAATACCCATGGAACATCTACACCTGTGGGAGATATTTCGGAAATCAAAGCCATCAAAGAGGTATTCGGTGAACATGCTTACAAGCTCAATATCAGTTCGACCAAGTCAATGACCGGACACCTTTTAGGTGCAGCAGGAGCATTGGAAGCTGTATTATGCATCAAAGCTATGGAAAGCGGCATTGTGCCACCAACCATCAACCACGAAGAAGGCGATAACGATCCTGAAATTGATTACAGCCTCAATTTTACCTTCAACAAGGCACAGAAGAGAGAAATACGTGCCACTATGTCCAACACATTCGGATTTGGTGGACACAACGCATGTGTTATCTTGAAAAAATTTGAGCAATAATCGTGTTTCGTAAACTCTACAACTCAATACGGCTCTTTGCGTTACGACGCAAAGAGCCGTATTGTACCTTTTACAACATGTTGGGGTTTCTCCCCAACAACATAGCCCTATTCCAACAGGCTTGCCGACATCGCTCGGTGTCACGTCGCAATCAAGAGAGAGGCGACAACGAACGACTCGAATTTTTGGGCGATGCCGTACTAAGTACCATCGTGTCGGATATATTATACAATACCTACAAATCCAAAGAAGAAGGTTTTCTATCAAAGACACGCTCCAAGATAGTGCAACGTGAAACACTCAATCAAGTAGCCAAAGAGATAGGACTTGATAGAATTATAGAGACTTCAATACATTCACAATCGCACAACAACTATACCTTCGGAAATGCACTTGAAGCCATCATTGGTGCTATTTATATAGACCAAGGATTTGAACGCTGTCGATACATTGTCGAGGAGGCCATCATCAAGAAGTATATCGACATTGAAAAATTGGCACGACAAGAGGTTAACTTCAAGTCTCGCCTTATAGAATGGTGTCAACACCATCGACTATCATACAACTTCGAAATAGACAATGCCTCCAACGACGATCACAACAACATCATCTTCCATTCACAGGTCTCTATTGCCGGCAGAGTCATGGGCGAGGGGTCGGGTTACACCAAGAAGGAGGCTCAACAAAATGCTGCTCACGAAGCCGTCAGATACATCAAGAGACACAAAGGACTCTTGGAAGAACTACAAGAGTTACAACTTTCCTACACCACATCACCGGCTACAACACCCCCGGTTTTATAATTGATTATAGTGATACTATCATTCCGCTCACCATTGCATGTGTGAGCAATATCTTGTATTACCCTTTGAGGGTATCTATCATAATCTCAACAACAGAACGCCCTGTGTCACATAACAAATCAAGGCATACGGTTAGTGACCGTATGCCTTGATTGTTATGTCGGCTGTTTCTAAATCTTACAGAGCGTCTACGACCTCTTGGATACAGGCAAATATATCTTCCACTGCACCCATTCCATGTATTGCCACATATTTACCCTGCTCCATATAATGCTCTTTTAATGGAGTTGTCTGCGACTTATACACATCAAGGCGTTTGTGTATCGTCTCCAAGTTATCGTCACTTCTACCCGATGTCTTACCACGATTAAGCAAGCGAGCCACCAGTTCTTCTTCCTCAACTTCAAGTCCCAGTACTACATTCAGTTGCGAATTTCGCTTGGCAAGCAACTCATCAAGAGCCTCGGCCTGCTTGATTGTGCGAGGGAAGCCATCAAAGATGACCCCTATACCCGATTCGGGATGCTTCGATAACACATCATCAAGTATTTCTATCATCAAATCATCGGGTATCAGTTTTCCATGCGATATATAAGATTCGGCTATCTTACCCAACTCGCTACCCAATGCAATCTGTTCACGCAACACATCTCCCGTAGAGATATGATACAATCCATACTTCTTAATGAGCAAATCACTTTGTGTTCCTTTACCTGAACCGGGAGCTCCAAAAATCACTATGTTTTTCATTACACGCTATGTTTTTATAAAGTTTTTCAATTATCAATCTTGAACGATTGTATATATATCCTTCAAGTTACGCCCCAAGTCGTCGTAGTCAAGACCATAGCCGACTATAAAGGCCGGTGGTATATCGAGAGCTACATAATCTATATTTACATCATACTTCAACGAGTCGGGCTTAAAGAGAAGTGTTGCCACCTTGATCTCGGCAGGATTACACTCTTGCAATTTTTCTTTCAATTGTATAAGAGTAAATCCCGAGTCGACAATATCCTCTACAATAACAACTGTGCGACCTGAAATATCTTCGTGCAACCCCGATATCATATGCACTTCACCTGTACTGTGTGTACCTATATAAGACTTCATGCGAATAAATGAAATCTCGGCTCCGGGAATATTTATTTCTCGGAATAGATCGGCTGCAAAAATAAACGCACCATTCAGCACACACAAGAAAAGGGGATTTTTATCGGCCAAGTCTTCGTTGATGCGAGCCGCCACATTGCGTACCGCCTGTGCTATTTCATCCCTACTTATATAGGGCTTAAATGTCAAGTCTTTCAGTTTTATTGTATCCATAACCCGTAAATGTAATGAATTTCGGCAAAGTTACAATTTAATATGCATATTTGGGCATATATAAGGCAATATTTTTATGGCTATTTTAATTAGATACGATAGAAGTTCCCTAAAATGAAGAGGCTGAAATAATTTAGCTCACATGCATTGGCATTTCAAGACAAATATATATCTTTGCGATTAATCACGAAGATGGTTGACAATCGCCATGAAGTATCAGAGTATGCTCAATATTTTTTCTTCGGGTTAGAACCATCTTTGCATTTGACATTATTAAAAATCAGGGAGTTTTCTTATGAAGATTTTTTCAGTCAACGATTTACGACAAATCGATCAAGACACTATCAGGAAAGAGAATATTTCATCGTTGGAGCTGATGGAACGTGCAGCTACTGCCGTAGTTCGCGAAATAGTTTCACAATACCAACGCAACAAACACATCTGCATCTTTGGCGGACCGGGAAACAATGGCGGTGACGCACTGGCCGTAGCACGACTTCTTCTTGTCGAGGGATATAACCCCGAAATATATCTATTCAAGACAACAACACTCTCTAACGACTGCGAAAGCAACTTGGAGCGACTTAAAAACGAATATCCCGATTCTCAACTATTTGAGATTACCAACAAATTCAATCCGCCCAAGCTTACATCGCAGACACTTGTTATAGACGGCATCTTCGGTACAGGAATGACCAAAGTTCTTACCGGTGGATACACCGCTCTCGTAAAATATATCAACGAGTCAGATGCTTTTGTTATATCCATCGACGTCCCTACGGGACTAACTTGCGGATGGGATCAGTACAACGAGGCTCGCCACATAATCAATGCTAACATTACATACACCTTCCAGTACCCCAAACTTCCGTTCTTCTTCCGCGAGAATGCTCCCTATGTAGGACACTGGAAAGTACTTAACATAGGTCTCCAACCCGATCCTGCCACAAACAATTCATCACGCACATATTGTGTCGAGAAGGAGGATGCAGCTTTGTTGTTAAAGTCGCGTGACAAGTTTGCCGACAAGAAAACATTCGGACATGCACTCCTCACCGGAGGGCGATTTGGAATGGTAGGAGCCATTACACTGGCCGCCAAGGCAGCTATGCACTCAGGCGTGGGACTCACAACCGTTCACGCTCCTAAGTGTGCTTACAATATACTGCAAACGAGTATTCCTGAGGCCATATACGAAAAAGATGAAGATGACATGGAGTGCAGCCACATACAATTACACAACAAGTACAAAGCACTGGGCATAGGTCCGGGCATGGGACATGGCAGCAAACCTTCGATATGTCTTCGCGACCTACTCACCTCCGACATCAATATACCCGTTGTCTTTGATGCCGATGCCCTACGCATCATGGCTATCAATCGGGAACTATTGGACGTACTACCCTATCACTCCATCCTCACACCACACAAAGATGAATTTGAGGATCTGTTTGATAGCATGATAGACAGCGATTCACATCGTTTCCAGCAAGCCATTCTTATGGCTAAAACCTACAACATCATTATTGTACTGAAAGGTGCTCACACAGCTATCGCATCGCCCAGTGGAGAATTGTATCTCAACAATAGTGGCAACAATGGCATGGCCACTGCCGGTAGCGGCGACGTACTGACAGGTATTATCACATCTCTTCTGGCACAGGGGTACGAACCTATCAATGCGGCAGTCTTAGGTGTTCATCTGCATGGCTTAGCAGGTGATATTGCCGCCGCAGAAAGCAGCCCAGAGGCTATCACTGCACAGGACATCATTGCATGTTTAGGAAAAGCATTCCGCAAGTTGCGACTTTAAATCTTCACACAACACCGGGTTACAGCATTTATCAAACGAAATACCAGCAACAATGAAAAACAAAGTTATCATAATACTGGCACTTCTCACAGCCATGTTGGCACAAGCACAAGATGTAGTAAAACTACTTCCTGAGAAATTCAACGACTATGCTCTCAACTATTACCTTCCACGCACTATTATAGAGGTTGAATTTGTAGCCACCAAGACCTCTTATAAGAAAGGCCCCTTGTATCAGTATGCACCCAAATACTTAGGCTCGCACGATGCCATTACACGAGATGAGGAGACGTGGACACTCGACTATGCCTCTATCATACCACGAGGTATAGCCAACACCGAAAATCGTTATCAAATGACGTTTAAAGCCGGTCAAACACCCTACATCTACATCAGCACCGAAAATACCATTCTCAGTGCCAACACTCTGCCTATCACACAAGATACCGACACGTTTCCACTTGTCGAGCAAGCACTATCGACCGAGATTGACATGACAAAGGTTCTCACCGAGGAGATACTGATGTCGGGGTCGGTAGCTAAAATGGCCGAATTGACAGCCAAGCAAATCTATTTCATTAGACAAAGCCGCATAGACCTCCTCACCGGAGAGGCCGACAACATCCCCTCGGATGGAGAATCGCTCCGCATTATTATCGAGCAACTCGAGCAACAAGAGTCGGCTCTCATGGCTCTCTTTCTGGGACAGAAGACAACCGAACGGCACATTAAACGCATTGTCTACACCCCCGGCAGCGAGGATGTATCAAACCACATCCTCACAAGGTTTTCAACTCGACAAGGATTTGTCGATGCAACAGACCTGAGCGGAGCCCCTATTTACCTGACGATAAATATTATAGAGCGAGGTGAGTATCCCGTCGACAACAAAGGCAATATAAAGAGCGTCCCCAAGGGAGCCATAGCCTACACCATTCCGGGCAAGGCTAATATATTGATAAAATATAATAAAGACGAACTTATAAACACGGATATGTACATCGCCCAGTTAGGTGTTGTATTCGGCTTAGACCCAGCTCTGCTTACTCACAAAAAAGAGCCTACCTATGTTGTCTTCGACCCTGTTACAGGAGCTATCAGTGCCATAGGCAGTATTAAAAACGAATAAACAGCAAGGGTACATCTCACGATGTACCCTTACCTCTTTTAATCAAACAAATAGCAAACTATAACTTAGGAATAACAAACAACTTCATAACAAAGAAGATTCATCAGCAAGGTCGATAAAAGACACTTAGATGAGCTTCGTATATATAACAATGGTTGTAAATAATTGTTCTATTCCGCACTAAATATTTTCTACAATGCTCTTACCCTATATGGAAGCCGGACGCATAGAAGTCGGTTGCGATGAAGCCGGACGCGGATGCCTTGCCGGAGCTGTATTTGCAGCAGCTGTCATACTCCCGCCCGATTATCGTCACCCTATGCTCAATGACTCGAAACAGCTAAGTGAAAAGCAACGATACCGACTACGTCCCGAAATCGAACGCGATGCCTTAGCTTGGGCAGTAGGTATTGTCACACCGCAAGAGATTGACAACATCAATATTCTCAATGCATCCATTCTCGCCATGCATCGTGCCATTGAGCAACTTGACATCACTCCACAACACATCCTTGTCGATGGCAACCGTTTCAAACCTTACAAAGAGACTCCTCACACTTGTGTGATAAAAGGCGACGGTAAGTATCTATCTATTGCAGCAGCATCGATATTGGCCAAGACTTACCGCGATGACTACATGTTGCAACTTCATGAAAAATTCCCCCTATATGGATGGGATAGAAACAAAGGCTATCCAACCATCGAGCATCGACAAGCTATTGCACAACATGGTACTACGCCTTATCATCGTAACTCTTTTCGGCTGACCGACCCTCAACTAAAACTTTTTGAATGAATTGCTCCACACTACGCCCCACCTCCTTCGAGTTACTGATATGTGGCATGACATTGCTGTCCATACCGCTCATGTCACTACTGCTATCGACCATTGCATTTCTGTCCGGAGGATGTATAACTGCATGGACGTTTCCTGCGGCGGTAATCGCAGCACTGGTATTGGGGCATTTTTATATGTATAGGTGTAAATCGGGTAATCATGCAATAACGCGTTACTATCTATACACCATATTGGCACTGACCCTTTCGCTATTATCGTCGACCATTATTTACGATTACAGCTACGATGGCAACACCTACCACCAAGGAGCCATAGTGGGTTTGATAAACGGATGGAATCCTTTCTATAACCCCTCGCAGACCGGGGCTTTGTGGGAGACACATTATGCCAAGGCGATGGAGATTGTTGCAGCATCCATTGCCATGACTACTCATCGTATAGAGAGTGGCAAGGCTGTAAATTTACTACTGATAGTGTCCTCCATCTTTATCACCTATTATTTTCTACGCCATGAACTACCAAGACTACGATGTCGCAAAATCTTAATGCTGACTATCTTGCTAACATCTTGTCCCATAGTCGTACTGCAATCACACACCTACTACAACGACTACACGCTGTACACCCTCATGCTCTTGTCCATTATTGCACTGATACACATAATACGGAGAAAGGGAAGTCGTCTATGGTGGTATCTACTTATAGCGTCTGTACTGATAGGTACTGTCACCAAGTTTACCATCGCATTTTACCTATATCTCACATTAGCCATAGCTATAATATGGACATATATAACAAGAGAGCGAACACTAAGCCGTCGACTGTTTTTCACATCGGCTGCATTGTTTGTGATAGGGTTTGGTATAATTGGTTTCCACCCATACATTACCAACACCATAGGCTGGGGTAACCCCTTCTACCCCCTCATAGGTGGCAACATCGACATCATGACATCCAACACCCCTGAGTTATATCAAGACGGCAATCGTATAACCAACTGGGTGCGATCGCTATTCTTCAACGCAGAGGGGAACGGTATATGGGTGCCATTTATCAACGATTCACTACACGACTACTATATAGCCTACGATGCACGAATAGCCGGATTGGGAGCATTCTTCGGTTACGCACTGATTATCTCCATCGCCCTATTTATATCAATAACCTGCCACAAACAACTTAGCAATGAAGCAAACGGTCACAGAAGAGCCGCTGCCATTATTAGTACACTGCTCATTGCAGGATGCTTCATCTTCGAGCAATCATGGTGGATGCGATATGTACCATTCTTATGGGCGGCACCCATCGTACTACTCATAGGCACTGAATATATCAGGCAATTGCCTCGACCTCTCCACGCAATACGCAACATAGTTTACACCATGCTCACCACCACAATACTATTATGTTGTGCCACATCATTCATCGGAGGCTTCGCTTTTACACAACGCCTCGGAGCTATATATCATGCCATCACACCACAATCGACTGTCGAAATGTACAGTTACGGAAATATTGTATCGTTTGAACACAAATTACACGAACGCGATATCACATTCCGACGGTTGAAAAAGGGCGAATTGCCGACCGACACCACATTGATATGTGTGCCGTTCCCCAACAAAGCCCTCATTTACTTGGATGCCGAGACGCACTCGCACCTACCCCAACCCGACTTAATGGATTTTATGCTATCCAATAAATAACCTACAAACTCAACATTTGCAGCATGAATACACACACAACCATCTATCATATTATCCTCACAACAATATTCTGTCTTTCAACAATCTCATCACGAGCTGTCAATCAACAATGCGACAGCCTTCTACACGCAGCCATAGAGATAGCATCGGAGCAAGAATATTTTCGTTCCATGGAGTTACTCACACAAGCCCGTGAGTTGGCCGAAGAAAGCAAAGACTACGAAACCCTCTTCTGGATACTGAACAATATAGGCATCAATCATGCCGAGATGACCGACTACAACAGTGCCCTTGAAAATTTTTCGGAAGCCTATAAAATTGCCACCTTACATTTGGGACAACGCTGCGAAAGAAGTATATCCAACAACATTGCAGGAGTGTACATGCTCGACAAGAAGTTTGACAAAGCCCTAACTCAGTATCAAGAATTATACGAAAATAACAAAAATAGCAAAGACACCCTATTCATTGGAGGCTGTGCCATGAATATTGCCAATGCCTCGTTGTCATTAAACAATCTGCAACAAGCCACACAATACATCAATATTGCACAAGAAATGCTCACTCAATATCCCAAAGAAAGCCTCGAGCTACAACTGCTACATGCCCACCTCTTACGCAAAAAAGGACATTACAATGAGGCACGCCACTTGGCACAAGAGGCTATTGACAAAGCACGCCCCGATAGCCTTCAATACATCGAAACGGCAGCCATCCTACTTACGACACAAATCATGTACGACATGGACAACCTGCCGGGAACTATTAATTATGCCAATATCGCACTTCATCGCAACATCAGTATCGAAGAGAGAAAAAACATATACGATGTACTATCACAAGCACACTATCGTACTCACAACTACGAAAAAGGATTTGCCTACAAAGACTCTGTTTTATTCATGACCGACTCGATATGGAACACCAATAAAGAATATCTTTTTGAGAACTCCAACATCAAGATAGAACTACTCAAACGCGAAAACGAAATCAAGGAATACCATCTACGTTCTCGCAACATCACCATGATGATGGGATTAGGCATTCTGGCAGCACTTATACTGGCATGGGCATTAATCAACCAAGTCATCAAAAATCGCCAGCAGAAACAAATATCGCAACTGCACATTAATCAAGAAAAACAACAACAACAACTCCTACAAGCTCAACTTGAAGAAGAACGAGCCAAGGCGATGCTGGAAGAAAAACGCTATCAAGAAGAGATAGAATTGCGTGACAAAGAGCTAATGTCAAAAGCCATGTTTATAGCCAATCGCAATGACATTATCGCCAATATCATCGACATGCTATCCAATACCAAGGCTATAAAAGAGAGCAATGACAACGAACTAAAACGTACCATTACACGTCTGCAACACTCCATCGAAGAGAACGAAGCGTGGGACGATTTCACTACCCACTTTGAACAACGCAACGAAACATTCATTGCCGCACTCAAAGAAAAGCACCCCGAGCTCAACAATAATGAGATACGTTTTCTATCACTTGTATACATCAATCTCAGTACCAAAGAAATCGCTTCACTTCTGAATATAACACCCGAATATTGCAAAAAGAAGCGTCAACAATTGGCCAAAAAAATGGGATTTGATAACAGTCGTGCATTATTTTCCTATTTAAGCAGCCTTGCTTCGTAAAAACATCCGCAAGGGATGTTTTTTTTATCGAAATGGCTGTATAAGTATATAATTCGCCACTATGCTTGTGCGAATATCCCCTTTTTATCCCCTGTTTTATTTTGTATTTCCATTGATATGTATGTATATTTGCCGTAGTAAAGGAAGTAAAAACGCTTGCTAATACAAGAATACGAAACAGTCTTAATGTTTGTAATAATTAACAACTCTAATATAATGAAGCTATGAAAAAAGTTTTAGTACTAATAGCATTTCTAAGTGCTATATTTTATGGTTACTCACAGACCAGCATCGCAACTGCTTTACCCCTTCAAGAAGGCAGTAATAGTTACACCTTTGAAAACACAGAAGGTGAGACTATCGTATATTACACCTACACCGCCCCCACAGAGCAAGGCAAATTGGTTGCTTTCACAGCAGCCAACTCATCGGTAAGCAGCCAGATGTCGCTCGATGGCACATACAGCACCATGATTACCGGTGTTCCTTACAACAATTACACCACAACACTCTATCCCGTCATGCCCGGTCAAACCGTCATATTGGCCGTCAGCGGATACAACATAACTACTGTCGAATTCAATATAGAACTAAAAGATGCCGATGTCGATGCCGGAGCTACATGTCAAGATGCGATAGAACTGAGCGAAACAGAGGTCTTCATGCCCAGCTACTATGACCGTAACACTTATAATACTTATCCTACATACCTCTCTTACACTTGCGAAGAGGACGGATTGTTAGAAATACATTTCAGCGGAAGCCTCTCTGCCCTTACCAAGCAGACTGGCTGCGATGCCACTTCGACTGAGGAAATTACTGTTAATTACACCTCCAACGGTTATTTAGCCAAATGTGAAGTATTGGCCGGCGAAAGCTACATATTCCAAGCCACAACATATTCAAGCCTCATGGTATCGGCCATCCTTACACACCCCGTCAAAGGTCAGTCGTGCGATCTTCCTTTTGAAGGTGCTGCTATAAATACACTCCCCAAGGAAGCAGGTAAATATTGGTACTCCTATACCACTGACAAAGCCGGATACATGGTCATATCGTCAAAAAGCAGCCTTGCAGGAGGCACCTTGTCAATATGGTCGTCATGCACAGCTTATGAAGCCAACGCAACAATTGACGGATATTTTGCCATCCGCACACAAGTCTACTCGGGTTACGAATACCTGATATGCGTAGAGAAGAACGAATCCACAGCCGAGGACGAAAATTTTACTATAACAATCGAGGATGAACAAGCCGGCGATAGCCAATACAACCCCATAGTAATTACAGACAATCAAGAAATTACCGTTCCGCAATACAACGGCACATATTATTATAGCTTGACTACACCCGAGGGTGATAGCCGTTTTCTTGTTATAGATGCCACATCGGCCAACATCAACAACAGCAACACACAAGTAAGCATACACAACGATTACGACACCTATACCGCACTGGCAAGCGGCAGAGACTACGCTCGCTCCGAAGTTCTCGGCAACACTCAATACATTATCAAATGGGTATGCAACGAAGGCTACAACTCTTTTCCGTTTACCATTTCCTATGAAGAGATAGCCCAGGGCGAAACTTGCAGTAATCCCCTCACTGCCATCGAAGGAGCCAACGACCTTGCTGCCGGCAGTGACAAATACTACACCTACACTGCCACACGCTCAGGCTGGTTGGTGATAGATACCGAGGTCTCTATCGATGTTACATTTCTGCGTGGATGCAGCAACTACGATGGAACATTCTACGCAACAAAGATTGCCAATATCACCAAAACCGAACTAATGGAGGGTGAGACCTGTATCATCAAGTTTGCCAACATCGAAGAAGAAACAACGTTCTTCCTAAGCGAAGAAGACTATAAAGCAGGAGAATCGTGTGAAACAGCCATTGACATCAACTTGGGCAGCAACGCACTACCCGAATCGGTGGGCAACTACTGGTACAGATATACTGCTACACAAAGTGGTATGCTGACAGTAAGTTCCGATATTATCTATGAGCAATCGTCCGACTACACTCGCTCTTCGGCTGTCAAAGTGCTTACCAACTGCGATGAGTATGGCAATAACATCACCCAAACCGGTGCTGATGGAACAATATTCCGCGGAAGTTTTGTCATCAACGAAGGTGATGTGATTTTCATCAACGTTGTAACCATATCGGCTCAATCAGGCAAGAGCCTTACATTGGAAATTCGCGACCTCAACCCCGGTGAAGCATGCGACAACCCTATCGACATAACTCCGGGCGAACTTACGCTTCCTATCGTTTCACGCAGCAACCCCGTATGGTATGCCATTGAACTTGGTCAAGGCGAATTATCTATCTCATCCGACAACTACAACTATTTCAGCATGTTCCTTTACGACAGCTGCGATGCAACCAACTATCTGGCATCATCGCAATACGATAGCCAAGTATCGGGCTACTCGCTCAAATACACTGTCGTTACCGAAGGTAAATACTTGCTCAAACTCGATGGTACTTACAACGAAATTACCGTAAAAGTAGAAGGTAAATATTCATCGCTCAACGATGTAATGCAACAATCTCAAATACGTGTCATGGGCAATAATATCATTATAAAAGCACTCAACCAACGTACTGAGGTTGCCATCTACGACATAACAGGTAAGATTATTGCCTCACAAGCGGTATACGATAATGCCACTTTCAATGTAGAGAAAGGCATCTATATTGTCAAGATAGGCGACAAAGTTGCCAAAGTTATCATCCGATAACAAGTAACCCATGATACAAGTGAGCCACACAGCCCACTTGTATCATTATCTTAATTCTAATTTACCACCAATAACCCACCATTATGATGAATCTATTTCGCCGTCTATTATTATGTGCAAGCTTGTCACTCTGTTTTACACAAGCAGCACATGCAATTATGGCCAATCCTCATCCGGTCACTGTGACGCAACCCGATGGTACAGAGCTTACCATCCGTCTGCATGGAGATGAAAGTTTTCACTACACAACCACGCTCGATGGTTTTCTGATACGACAAGACAAGGATGGATTTTACAAATATTACGACTACTCGGCACAAACACTCACCAAGCAAGTTGCTAACAATGTAGAGTTACGCAGTGCCGCAGAAATAGCCATAGTATCACGAATGACTCCTGCCAAGAAACTACTGCCACTGATGGTACAATCGCGGGAGATAATCAAGAAAGCTCCTCGCACTACAACACCTCGCCACACGGCTCACGATGGTAGTTCCATGCGAGCTGCTGCACAAACAACCGAGAGCCAATACCTTGTTATTCTTGTAGGATTTAAAGATCGTCCATTTACATTTACCAACAACGACTTTGACAAGTGGCTCAACGAAAAAGGCTACTCTGTCGATGGTGGAACAGGCAGTGTCAAGGACTATTATCGAGACAATTCGATGGAACAATTCGTTCCACACTTTACCGTGCTGGGTCCCTACACCTTACCTTACGGACAACTATACTATGCAGGCAACAGCGAAGAAACCGGTGAGGATTCCAATCCCCGAGCCATGATTTACGATGCATGCAACATAGCAAAAAGTGAAAATCCCGATATTGACTTCTCTATATTCGATAACGACAAAGACGGATATATGGACAACGTCAATATCATCTATGCAGGATATAGCGAAGCCAGTACCGGAAATCCTGATGACATGTGGCCTCACAGTTGGACTCTCGACGAGTTTGCTATAACAGTAGATGGCATCGTTATCGATGCGTACGGATGCTCGGCCGAGTTTGTTGGTGCCAGCGGCGAAAAGATGGATGGTATAGGAACATTCACACACGAGTTTGGTCATGTTTTGGGTCTGAAAGACATGTACGATACCGATGAATATACCGACGGATACGGACTTGACCCCGGTGATTACAGTCTGTTTGCATCAGGCAGTTACAACAATGGAAGCCGCACCCCGCCCTATCTGATGGCTTTCGAACGCATGCAGATGGGGTGGTGTAATCCAATAGAACTTAATGAAGCTGCCGACATTGCATTATCGCCCATCGGTGAGAATGTAGCCTACTACATCGATGCACAACCCATGCGTGCTTCCGGAACCGGACACGAATGGTTTGTACTCGAAAATCGTCAAAAGGAAGGTTGGGATGCCTATCTTCCCGCACATGGCATGCTCATTTATCACTACGATTACACCGATGAAATGGTTGAAAAATATTGGTCGGTCAACGGTCCTAACAACAACAGTAAGCACCGCTGTATGTACATTAAGCCCGCCGATGGAATAGACGACACGAATACTCGCAACGGTGACACCTATCCCGGACGTTCGGGCAATACCGAATTTACCGATAACTCCACACCCAATGCACTCAATTGGGCAGGAGAGATGACCAATACCCCTATTACCAATATTCGTGAAGAGAACGGCATTATCTATTTCCAAGTAAACGGAGGTATTGAGAATATCTCGGTCATCAAGACCGAAAAACCTCGTAACGTGCGTGACACATCGTTGGAAGCATCAGCCACACTTGTCAAGAACACACAATCCATCATTGAAATGGGATTTTGCTGGGATACCGACCCGACACCCTCGATTGATCGTTCTCCACAATGTATCGTTGTTACAGCCGATGCTGTCAGTGCCACCATTACAGGACTCGAACCGGGTACACTATATTACATCAGAGCTTACATGCGACTCGATGACAAAACCATCGTATATGGTTCATCAATTCCCGTTAAAACCGAGTGTGCCGTAGCTACCGCACCCTATATAGCTGATTTTACAGCATGGACCGATGGTGAACCCGACTGCTGGAAAATCATTGACAACAATAGCGATGGTACAACATGGGTATTCGACAAAGATACACAAGGCATATTGTATCAATTTGACTACTGGAACAATGCCGATGACTGGCTCATCTCAACCCGTATGCTCGTCCCTGAGAACGGACATCTATACTTTGTTCGCGGTGTTGTAGAAATGGCAGCCGTCGAGAAGTTAGATGTGTATGTATCGACTCACTCTCGCGAAATCGAAGACTTCCATTTGGTCAAACAATTTGCCTTTGCCGATAACTTCGGATACCAAGTTCCCGAAGAGGTTGATCTCAGCGACTATGCCGGTCAAGAAGTCTATGTAGCCTTCGTATGCACATCCGAGAAACTGCAAAGCAACTTGTGGTTGTGGCAGATATATCTGACATCAAAATTAGAGACACCCCAGATTACCAAATTCGAATTAGAAGGAAATGCCCTTGAAGTCGAATGGACTCCGATAGAAAATGCAGCCCGTTATCATCTCGAATTTTATGAAGTGACCGACGAAATCAACAATGTTGCCACGTTCCTTCCATCGAGCGAATGGGAACATGTACAAGGTAGCGTCGAATTATCGGCAGGCTCGTTATTCTTCACCGGTGATGGTGTTGTAGAGAGTCGTGCCTTCCCCGATGGAATTACCGACCTTATATTTATGCTCTCTTCGTCAGGTCCGTTAGGAACATCGACACTCATCGTTGAGGGAACCGAGGATGGCGAGAATTGGGAGCAGATAGGACCGGCTGCAAATATTACCGAATACAATGCCGAAGGAAATGAAATGTTCCTTAGCGAATACCTTGCCGGACGTCAGTTCCAAAAGCTCCGACTCACCTGCCGTCATGGAGGTCGCAACATTCGCATCAAGTATTTCACCGTAGGTTATAACGATGGATACATATGGGAACTACTCAGTGCAGGTGCTGTCTATGACAATAAAATAAGTATCGGTGAGACTTACCACGATGAATTTAAGTCGGGCAAAACTTATGCCGTAAACGTATATGCCGGTGATGGAACACTATACTTCGATGCATCGAAACCTGCATTCTATTGTTTTAACGCAAGCGTTGAAAACATATCGAACGAGAATATACGCATCGGCAATAGCGACAATGCTATACGCATTACCGGTATTACCACGGCCACACACATTACATGCACTACCCCCGAGGGTATTATCCTTTACAGCAATAGTGTTGATGGAGGCTGCGACTATACAATCGATACCAAGGGCTACCAAGGTATCCTAATCATACGTCTCGACCAAAATAGTGAAAGTAATACTTACAAACTTATAGTTAAATAAATAAACATCTATTCGCTATGAAACACCTTAAATATACACTTCCCATACTTTCCATTGTTACCGGCTGCCTGCTGTATGCCTACGCAGGAAATAATACCGAAACTATGAAAGTAAAACCTTCGAAGGAGGCAATCCGTACCACGATAACAGCCACACAGCCCACCATACCTCAACGACTTACCGCTGCCGAGGATGGTAAGCCCTATGGCATGCAACTTACCGGTATCGATAATAAGAATGTAACGATTCGATGGAATACCCCCGAAGCCACCAATGGATATTTCGAAGACTTTGAAAGTCACACCGACTTTACCATTAACTCACCGGGCAACATCGGATGGAGTTACCTCGACATGGATAACGAATATACCTATACATGGACAGCCACCTCATTCCCCACACAAGGACAGAAGATGGCCTACGTTATCATGAACCCTGCTACCACCATACCTTCGGTAGCCGAGTGGCCGGCATTTCAACCTTACTCGGGTACCAAGATGCTTGTCGCATTTACCGTCGATGGAGGAAACAACGACTATATCATCTCACCGGCCTTGGACTTTGATGAGAATTTCCAAGTGAGTTTTCGTGCCAAATCATACACCGATGCGTATGGTCTCGAACGAGTGCGAGTAGGATACTCTACTACCGGCACACAAGCCTCCAACTTCACCTACGTTACCCCCGGCGATTATGTCGAAGTACCTACCGACTGGACTTTGTTCAAGTATGAAATACCTCGCGAAGCCCGTTATATAACAGTAAATTGTGTTTCGAAAGAGGCTTTTATGCTACTCATCGACGACCTCTTTGTCGGTACCAACCGTGTTCGTCCGCAGGCTCCTGCTCAAAATCATCTTGAAGGGTTCAACCTCTATCGCGACAACGTTAAGGTCAACAACGAACTCATTACCGATGTGTTCTACACCGATGTTGTGCCTGAATATGGCAACTACTATTACACCGTAAGTGCTGTATATAGTGATGGTAGCGAACTGACTCAGGAAGAGGGTCTCAACGTAGAAGTTCCCGATATTCGATTACTGCCCTTCGAGGATAATTTCAATCAGAACATACTGGAACCCGAGAAGTGGAGTACTCCCATTGATGAAAGTGGCAATGAATCACGATGGAGCAGTTCTTATCACCCCTACGGTCTTGTCGACTATGCCGCTCAATATGTCTACTCATCACTGACCAACTACTCACAATCGCTCGTATCGACCGAGTTGCGTACACTCGATATTGACAATACATATCTTCGCTTCAACCTACGTCTTGTCAACTACAACAACGAAGTAGGCGATTCTCTTGCTGTTGAGATTTCATGTGACAACGAGAAAAGCTGGCAACGTATCGATGCCTTCGGCAACGATGAGATGACATTCGACTGGCGTGTTCAACAATATTGCCTCAAAGAGTATCTCACCAATGAACTTTTCCGCATACGTTTCCGTGCGTTCGGTGCTGAGGCTTACTACATCGACTATTGGTATGTCGATGACATCAAAGTGTGGTGTCCCGAGTGGACAACAGCTACACTCACCGTTCAGTCGCAAGGTACACCCTTTGCCAACTGCAAGGTTCATCTCGAAGCTGATCATGGTGCCATCATTGATGCCACTACCGACAACAACGGTGTTATTAACTATCCTGTAATAGAAAAAGGGTTATACACTATTACCATTACCGAACGTGGTTATAATCAATACACCGGCACATGGAATATCAATGATGATAACAACAACACATTTACAGCCGATGTATTACATCCTACGCTACAAGTAAGCAATAACACAATCGAGACCTCATTGGCTCGCGAAGAGAAAGGTACACAAAGCATTACTATCACCAACACAGGCGACGGAGTTGTCAACTGGAATGTCATACCACAATATGAAGCTAACCGTGGTGATGATAGTAACTTATGGGACATCCAATCCTCTTTCGATGCATCGGGCGACTTGCAAACTTCGGTAGCTTTTGACGGAGAATACTTCTACACAACCTCGACATTCTACTTAGGCAAGTTCTTCAAATATGACAAACAAGGTAATTTCATCGAAGAATTTTCCATACCCGGCATGTATTACATGATGTACGACTTCGCCTTCGACGGTACTTACTTCTACGGAAGTGATTATAGCAATATCCTGTTCTGTCTCGATCTTCGTAACAAACAGCTTATCAAGGAAATAATCGTCGCAGACGAACCCGACTTGAAGATTACGCATTGCAGTTACGATACTCGCAATGACCAGTTCTGGGTAGGTAGTTTCAACTCGTTAGGTCGTATCGACCGCGATGGAAACGTCACAGTCGAGTTCCGCAATATCTCCACAACACAAGACATCGGAGCATTCGGCTCGGCATTTGATAATATTACCCCCGGAGGTCCTTATCTATGGTTCAGCAACGAAGAAGTGGCAGGTACCAATCAGATTGACCAGTTACAAATTATTCAATACAACCTCAACACACGAGCCCTTACACCGATTTCTCACCTCGTTGATGACATTCCGGGATACAAGATAGGAAATATCAATGTCCCCAACTACATATGCGGTATAGAGGCAACTACCAACTATGTGGACGGAACACTCTCGCTGGTAGGTATCATCAAGCAATCGCCTTCACGAATATTTGTGTATGAACTTGCCAAATCGCAAGATTGGCTTTCAATCGACCCTGAGGCCGGCACATTACAGAGTGGGGAATCACAAGAAATAGCGTTCTCATTCGATGCTCGCAACGGTATCGTTGGAGAGTATTATTCACTGCCCATACAACTCTTTACAACACCGGAGCTTAATGTGGATAATATCACTGTTGGCTACACAGTTACCAATGCATCGGCAACTCCGCGACCTATAAATCTTCAAGCTGTTGCCGAGGGGAACTCATCGATTCAATTATCTTGGGAAAATAGTGAAAACCCTATCCCCGATGGATATAATGTATATCGCAATGGCGAGAAAATCAATGAGCAACCCATTTCAGCTACATCTTATACCGACACACAACTTGTCGTTGGCAACTACACCTACACCGTTACAGCCATATACAACGGGGCTGAATCAGTTCATTCCGATGCCGTATCAATCTACCTGAAAGTGGGAGCACCATACTACACACCCTTGCACCTTACTTACAATGTAACAGGCAATCAACATGTACACTTGGCATGGCAAGATCCACAAGCATCCATCCGAGAGAATACCTCTTTACGTTGGGATAATGGTACCAATGCCAGTTCAATGGGTATGGCCGAGGGCGGTTACTTCTGGGCAGGTGTTGCATGGGATCACACCGAATTGATCAACTATCGCAACATGACACTGCAATCGGTCGACATTTTCATTCAAGAACGATTCCTCTCTCTCTCATTGCAGATTTACAAAGATGGAAAACGAATTGTTTCACAATCAGTTGAGACCGAAGGTATTACATATGGCGAATACAATACAGTAGTACTCAAAAACCCCATCACCATAGAGCCGGGGTGCGACTATCGCGTAGCATTCCTTGTAGCACACGATAGCGGACTGCGTCCCATCGGAGTGGATGCTTCATCGGCAATCAATGGAAAGGGTAACCTCGTATCGACCGATGGCAAGGAGTGGTATCCTCTTACACACATAGGCATGGAGGGTAACTATAATATGGCCATTAACCTTACAACGGGAAATGCTTCGGAAGAGATGCCTGTCGGTTACAATGTATATCGCGATAAGCAACTTATCACCACAGAAGCTATCGACGAATTGAGCTACAACGACGAAATTCAGCAAGCCGGTATCTACACATATCAAGTAGCATCGGTCTACGCCGATGGAGGTAAATCAGCTCTTAGCGAAGGAGTAAATGTTGAGATAATTGACCTCAGCACCCCCCTTCCTCCTATGACCGTTGTTACACAAGTGGAATACAACCGCAATATACATGTTCGTTGGGATTTCCCATTGCCCGTCGAGAGTTCGTTCCCCATCGACTTGTCTCAAATGCAAGCAACCGCCGAGGATGGCTACCCCGAATATGTAAGTTCATTCCGTGGTAACTTGTCGGGCGAAATGGGTATTGCATCGGATGGTAAATACATCTACACCACCCTACATAGCACCAACGGAACAATTTGCAAGTACAGTCTCAATGGCGAATATATCGATAGCTACCTCATCAACAACCGGATGAGTGGTATTCGCAACTTAGCTTTTGATGGCAGTGACTTCTACGCCACCGATGGTAACAGTTCGATATACCGCATCGACATTGCCAGCATGACTATTACCGACACAATATCCATATCGGAGATAGCTCGTCACATTGCTTACATCCCCGAACTTGATAATGGCAATGGTGGATTTGAGGTAGGCGACTGGGAAACAAGTATCTATGTTAGTAAACGAGGTGCCAAGATAGGCGATGGACCTTCGCTGAAAGGAGCATCCGGTTCGGCTTTCCACAATGGCACCCTCTATACCTTTGAACAAGGTTACGAACATCCTTATATGATATGCTGTTACGACCAAGCCACCGGTACGTTAAAGAAAACTATCGACATCAGCGACTATGTAGAGATTACCCCCGAGAGCGGTTCTATGGCAGGTGGTATGTCTATCATCCGCACCGACGAGGGATTGCAACTCTTGGCTGTTGCCTTGCAAGAGCAGTCGAATTGTCGATTTATCTTCTTCGATTTAAACAGTATCGTTGGTCTTGAAGGCTATAACATCTATCGCAATGGTGTGAAACGCAACAACGAACCGGTTCCTTTCCGTTACTTTACCGAGGAAGAGAGTGAGGTGGGTACTTACGAATACGAGATAGAAACAGTCTATATCAACGGTGCGACCTCGGCACGTTCACACATTGCATATGCCGACATATTCGATGCCGAGAATTGTGATACCCCCTGCGATGTAAAGGCCACCCCCAGCAGCTACGGCTACAACGTCAACATATCATTTGTCGATCCTACTTCGATCGAGGCAGAGGTATATCAAAGTTTTGAAGATGCAACAGCCGGATCGGCTTTCATGCACGAACAATGGAGCAATACCGATAATGCTTGGATAGTAAATAACCAAGTTGCCTATCATGGCAATCATTCGCTGCATATTACTCGCAATGCCGATGGTTGGCTCATTATCCCTATGGGACAATGTGAAACTGATAAAATCTTATCAATCGTTGCTCGCAATGCCGATGATCACTTGGGCAATGGTTCGTTACGAATACTTACGTCGGTCAATGGTAATAACCCATCCGACTTTATCCCATTGAGCAGTCTCACCACAACCGAAGCATGGAAACGCTACTTGTTCACCATACCGGCCGGTACCGATTATGTTGCCATCTACCACGAGAAGGGTACGCAAGCTCAATACATCGATGCCATTGCAATCGACAACCGCGTCGTAGGTCAGGCCTACGGCTATGACATCATGCGTGATGGCAAGCAACTCAACAATCAACCCATCACCGATGTAACTTACACTGACCGCAACCTCACACCGGGAACTTACACATATCAAGTAAGGGCTTACTACCAGTCGTCGTGCATCAGCGACTACACCGAGCCTGTTTCCATAGAGGTTGATTACAGCAATGGTTGTCAAAAACCGGGCATGCTCTTTGTTGAGACACTACCATCGGGAGCCAATAACCTTGCATGGAGTGCCCCGGCATTAGGCGATGCTGTCAGTCTGCGTTGGCACAATGGTAGCGTTCACGATGCTGCCGGCATGCCCAGTGGTGGAGCTTTCTTTGCAGGAGTACAATGGAACAGCGATGAATTGAAACCCTACGAGAAAATGTCACTCTCGGAGGTCGAACTATACATCAATCAAGTTCCCGATGCACTGTTCTTACTCGTCTACGAAGGTAATAACTTAATAGCCCAGCAGTATGTACCCAACTTGAAACAATATAGTTTCAACACCATCGAACTCAACCAACCCCTACCCATCAACACTTCCAAGACACTGCGTGTGGTAGCCTATATTGAGCATAACGAGATTACTGTACCTCTTGGCTATGATGAAGGTCCTGGCAAGGTTGGTCGCGGTGACTTGTATTCGAGCAACGGAGTAAATTGGAGTACACTGAATGCCAACGACATTGATGGCAACTGGAACATAACCCTCGGTCTGCGAGCCTACGCCGACAAGGGAATTGCCAAAGCTCCCGCCACCGAACAGCAACTTTCGTTTACGCCACTTGTCAACATCGACAATGAGCCGATTTGCGGTTTACGTCTGGCTCATGAAGCAACCTCCGATCGCAACACCTTCGAAGGATATAACGTATACTGCAACAGCGAATTACTCAATGAGACACCGCTGCAAGAGACATTCTACATCGACGAAGCCACTCATGCCGGAAACTTCTACGAATATCAGGTAAAAGCCGTTTATTCGGGTTGTGGAGAAGTGGGTTCCAACACAGTGCGAATTGCCTCAACTGCCGGCATAGGCAACACGTCAAGCAATGGCATTAACATCGCGGTAAAAGACAATCGTGTCTACATCACCGGTCTCACAGAAGGTGCAGTTGTCACCTTGTGCGATACTGCCGGTAGAGTGATACACAATGGCATGTCGAATGGCGAACGTGAATATGTAATCAACACAGCCATTCTTCCCGAGGGTGTATATCTGGTACAAACCGACAATCAGTCTCATAAAGTAATTATCGGACAAGTCCGTTAATCTCACACCTTACGCTCACCAGCGTAACAAAAGAGACCGACTTCATAGTCCTAATGGACTTCTTGAAGTCGGTCTCTTTGTGCATTCGCATCGGAAGTTATCTATTCCACACTCGGTAGCAGCCTCGGGGGGTACATACCCTTACCGCACGCGATTACCGTTGCTTCCCCTCAATAGGATGCATCAAGCTGTAATATTTTTTACCCCGGAGGAAATAGTTGAAAATAATATTTATCTGTCCTTGCGGCAAGTCGTTAAGAGAGTTAGTCGAAGGCTTGGTGTTGTATGCTACTTTCATCTTACGGAAATCACGATGAGCATCCCATACGGCCTTGACGAAAGCCCATTTACCCGATACAAGGTATTTGACAACCGATATGCCATCATACATCATTCGACGGAATATACGCCACGAACGGATATTGACAGGTAAATTCTTGTACATCATCAGGAGGTTGTTGCGATAGTTGAGATACAATTTACGCGGACTGCTGCTATCCAACGAAGCTCCGCCATAATGATAAACTACGGCTTGCGGCACTGCGACGATACGATATCCCGACAGTCGCATACGCCAACATAGATCTATCTCCTCCATGTGTGCGAAAAACTCGGCATCTAATCCACCCAGCGAACTATACACATGAGTACGCACCATAAGAGCCGCACCCGAAGCCCATGCCACATCGCACACATCGTCATACTGCCCATTATCTCGCTCGATAGTATCAAAAATGCGTCCTCGACAATAAGGATATCCATTGCAATCAAGATAGCCTCCGCAAGCACCGGCATACTCAAAATATTCTTTATCACGATAGGCTCGTATCTTGGGTTGCAAAGCTGCTACATGCGGATGCTTCTCGGCATATTCATAAAGAGGTTGCAACCACCCCTCGGTCACTTCAACATCGCTATTAAGCAATAGAATATAACGATACTCCGAGAGCTTATCAATAGCAAGGTTATACCCCTTTGCAAAGCCGTAATTTTGGTCAAAAGCGATTACTCTTACGGCAGGAAATTCGTCATGCAACACTTCAAGTGAAGAGTCGGTCGAACCATTATCAACAACAATAACATCGGCTAAACATTCGGGAGTGTATGTACACACCGAAGGTAGAAACTCTTGAAGCAACTTGGCTCCGTTCCAGTTGAGTATTACGACAGCAACAGGTTTCATGATGATTACGATTGAGAAGGTAAATGTTTCCAACGTTTGTGAGTCCACAGCCAAGCATGTGGGGCACGTCTGATGGTTCGCTCCATGGCTGCAACATAACGATTGGTTATATCATATTCAGGACAGGCAGCAGGGTTATCTTCGAGCAAGCGGAAAGTGGCTCGATAGTAACCGCGACGCACTAACTCGACATCAACATATACAACCGCCATGTCCAGTTTCTTGGCAATCGTTTCAAAACCGGTCAACACCGGTGTAGGCTGTCCCATAAAAGTTGTCCAATGATGAATACTGTTACCGGTGGGAGTCTGGTCGGCCATAAATCCGGTAAGTGAAACATCGCCCATACGCTTGTATTGCAACAACGTGCGGAGAGAATTATTCTTGGCAATACAAGTTGTGCCAAATCGTCCTCGCAATTGTAAGAATAGACGGTCGAACCACTCATTGCGTAAAGGGCGGTATATCTGTCCGAGGTGGATATTCTCGGGTTGCTGACACCACATGGTCAGTGATGGTATCCACTCCCAGTTACCATAGTGTCCCAGCAAGAGCATGACTGAACGACCTTGTGTCGTATAACAATCGACTACATGGGCATCGACAAACTCCATGCGTTGCCGCATCTCTTCATCACTGATGTGCAGCAACTTGATAGTCTCCACCACATAGTTGACAAAATGATGATAAAAGTCTCTCTCCATCTTATCACGCTCAGCTTGACTCTTATCGTGAAAGACTCGGGCAAGATTATCATGCACGACCTTACGTCGATAACGTATCACATAATATACTATAAAGTATAAGAAATGAGCTATGGCATATAGAACCGATAATGGCATCCATGCCAACACCCAAAACAGAGCAAATAGCGGAGCATACAATATGTCTTGAAAACGTCGATTCATCACATTATATATTATAAGCTATGAGAGCATCGCCATTCTCATTCATCTCGCCCAGCCGCACCGTCACGACCTGATTAATCAACTCGCGATTATACGGCATCTCCACACGCACATAATTGTCGGTAAACCCGTGCATAGGGGCACCCTTTGAAGGCTGCTCAAACAACACCTTGCGTTCACTCCCTATATACCGGCAATAGAAGTCATGCAACTTGGCATCAGAAACATCTATCAATTTATTGCAACGTACATGGCGTTCGTGCATATCGACTACCGGTTCTATACCCAAAGCACGAGTATTGGGACGCTCAGAGTAAGTAAACACATGCAATTGCGACACATCGAGCGAAGAGATAAACTGAAGACTCTCTTCAAAGCGTTCCTCAGTCTCACCTCGCATACCGGCAATAAGATCAACACCTATAAATGCATCGGGCATAACCTCCTTGATTTTATGCACTTTATGAGCAAAGAGAGCCGTATCATAATGGCGACGCATCAGCTGCAATACCGCATCACTACCCGACTGCAAGGGGATGTGAAAATGATGACAAAAACGTTGTGAGCAAGCCACAAAATCAATTATCTCATCGGTCAACAAGTCGGGTTCGATAGACGATATGCGATAACGCTCAATGCCATCCACCTCATCAAGAGCCTTAATAAGGTCATAAAAGTTCTCATTCGTACGTTTGCCAAAGTCGCCGATATTGACACCGGTAATAACAATCTCCTTTCCTCCGGCAGCAGCCACTTCACGAGCCTGTTCAACCATTTGAGCCACCGTACCACTACGACTGCGTCCACGAGCCAGCGGAATAGTACAATAGGTGCAATAATAGTCACAACCATCTTGCACCTTCAAGAAGTAGCGGGTGCGATCGCCACGAGAACACGACGGACTGAACAGCCGAATATCCTTGTGAGGTGTTACCACCATACTCCCCTGCTGAGGCTTATCGAGTGACGGCAAGTAACGAAGTATATCCAACTTCTGCTCAGCCCCCAACACAAGGTCAACCTCCGGCATATCGACAATATCTTCGGGCTTCAACTGAGCGTAACAGCCCGTCACCACCATAAAAGCACCGGGGTGCTTACGAGCTATGCGACGAATAGCCTGCCGACACTTCTTGTCGGCCAGTTCAGTTACCGAACAAGTATTAATCACACACAGGTGAGCTTGTTCACCCGGACGAGCCTTACGGATGCCCTGCGAAGCCAATAATTGACCCAATGTCGAAGTCTCGGCAAAATTCAATTTACAACCAAGTGTATAAAAAACAGCGGTCTTATCTTGGAATATAGTATTATCTATCATCTGCTACATGAAATTTTGCCCAAAGTTAGGCATTTTGTGCCAAAAACTATACATAATTGCCAATTTGTTGTGATAATAAACCTTTCATAACAAAATAAACATATACTTTTGTTCACTAATTTACAACAAACAACACTCATCTGAACGTTATAATAGTATGATAGAACAACGTTTTATACAGATTTATCAAGATAGTTTCCGTAAAAATTGGGAACAACCTGCATTAACCGATTATAGTAGCAAACACACACTTACATATAAAGAACTCTCCGAGGAGATAGCCAAGCTGCACATCCTCATGAAGGAATGTGGCATAGGCAAAGGCGACAAAGTAGCCCTTGTGGGTAAAAACACACCGCAATGGTGTACCGTATTTATGGCAGTTGTTACCTATGGAGCCATCCTTGTACCCATCTTGCAGGAATTTAATCCCCACGACATGCATCATATTATCAATCACTCTGATGCCAAGTTGTTTTTTGCAAGCAATGCTCTTTGGGAACATCTTGAACCCGAGCGTCTGCCCAACATCCGAGCTACCATCTCCATTGATAACTTCGCAGTATTGTCACAACAAGATGATGAAAACATCGAAGAAATCATGTCGACACTCAACAAACGATTTGCCGAACGTTATCCCAACGGCTTTACCCCCGACGATGTTGTATATGCCGATAATGGTAATGATGAGTTGGCCATCATCAACTACACATCGGGAACAACCGGATTTAGCAAGGGAGTGATGCTCACCGGCAACAACCTTGCCGGCAACGTGACATTCGGTATCCGGTCACACTTGCACTATCCCGGCAGTCGTTGCCTCTCATTCTTGCCACTTGCCCACGCTTATGGTTGTGCATTCGATTTTCTCACACCATTAGCCACAGGCTCGCACATCACGCTATTGGGACGTACACCCTCACCTAAGATTTTGCTCAAAGCCCTTGCCGAGGTAAAGCCCAACCTTATCATTTGCGTACCCCTCATCCTTGAAAAAGTATATCGCAAACAGATACAACCCCTCATCAGCAAAGGAGCCATGCGTTTTGCACTGAATATACCAGTCATCAACGACCAAATATACGGACAAATACGCAAAAAGCTCGTCGACGCCTTCGGTGGCGAGTTTGAGGAAGTCATTGTCGGTGGAGCACCGCTCAATGGCGAAGTTGAGTCATTCTTACGAAAAATTAAATTCCCCTTTACCGTAGGATACGGCATGACCGAGTGTGCCCCCCTTATCAGCTACACACCCTACCGCGAGTTTCAAGGCTCATCATCGGGTCGTACACTCTTTGGCTATGTCGAGACCAAGATAGAAAAGACCGATCCCAACAGCGAAGTGGGCGAAATATGCGTTCGAGGCGAACATGTGATGCAAGGTTACTACAAGAACGAAGAAGCTACCAATGCAGTAATCGATGCCGATGGTTGGTTACATACTGGTGACTTGGGAACAATCTCGCCCGATGGAACAATATTTATCAAAGGACGTTGCAAGACTATGTTGCTGGGAGCCAACGGACAAAACATCTACCCCGAAGAGATAGAAGCAAAAATCAATAACATGCCGTACGTTATGGAAAGTCTTGTCGTAGAACGCGACGGACGACTCACAGCACTGGTCTTTCCCGATTTTGAGACCATGGATGCCGATGGCATAAGCAGCGATGAACTGCCCCAAATCATGGAGCAAAATCGCAAAGAGGTAAATAAAATAGTAGCTCCTTATGAACAAATAGCCAAGATACAACTGCACGCCAACGAGTTTGAAAAGACACCCAAACGCAGTATCAAACGCTATTTATATGCCAATTAAAAGACAAAAACGAAAAAAATTGTAGTTACATCTCTAAAAAAAATATAAAACCTTGCAACATATTCAAAAATTATATCTAATTTTGCACCGTTTTTGAAACTACAAGTTATTGTTTTATCTTTAATTTAAGGAAAAAAAATGAAAAAGTTAGTATTATTCTTTGCTGTTGCTGCTGCCGTATCTTTCGCAGCTTGCAATAACAAACCTGCTGAGACTACTGAAGTTGAAGAAGCAGTTGTAGAAGAAGTAGTTGCTTGCGATTCTTGCACTCACGAGTGTGACTCTTGTGCTACTGTTGCTTGCGACTCTTGTGCAAACGCAGAAGTAGTTGCTGAATAATTTTTCTCAGCACAACGAAGGAAGTTGAGCCGTTACCATGCGTAGCGACTCTTTTCTTTTTGCCCCTAAATAGTTGTTTATGCAACCAATGTGACTTAAAGAAATTAAAAGCTGTAAGATTATAAGCATCATAGTATTGTAAATTGAAATAAATAATGTAAGTTTGTAAGTTGAAACAACACTGTCGAAAAGATGCCGAATACTATAAAACTAAAAGGGGTAAGGGTTAATAACCTTAAAAACATTGATGTAGAGATACCGCGAAATACTTTTACGGTAATAACAGGATTATCAGGTTCAGGTAAGTCATCTTTGGCCTTCGATACCCTCTACGCCGAGGGACAACGTAGATATGTAGAGAGTTTATCGGCCTATGCACGTCAATTCTTAGGTCGCATGAATAAACCCGAGTGCGACTACATCAAAGGTATTCCTCCTGCCATAGCCATCGAACAGAAAGTGAATACCCGCAATCCACGCTCGACCGTGGGAACTTCAACCGAAATATACGACTACCTACGCATGCTCTTTGCTCGCATAGGACACACCATATCGCCCATCTCGGGGAGAGAAGTTCGCAAACATGATGTAAAGGACGTTATCAACAGCATGCTCTCTTACCCCACCGGCACCCGATTTGCACTATTGACACGATTAAATATACCCACCGGGCGATCGTGCGAGGAACATTTGGGCATACTACTCAAAGAGGGATTTTCGCGAGTTGAGATCGACGGAACATTCATCATGATAGAAGATATTCTATCAAAACCCGATGATTACGACCTCAGTGCAGCCCGTCTACTGATTGACCGCATGACGGCAGCTGATGATGCTGCCACCATCAGCCGACTGACCGACTCGACCGAAACGGCATTCTTTGAAGGGGGAGACGAATGTACTTTACAATTCTACATCAACGGCTCAACTGAGGAGTTACATTTCAGCAAACGTTTCGAAGCCGACGGCATGCAGTTTGACCCACCAAGCGACCTGATGTTCAACTTCAACAGTCCGGCAGGAGCTTGCCCACAATGCGAGGGTTTTGGACGCGTGATAGGTATAGACGAGAATCTGGTTATCCCCAACAAGACCCTTTCGGTCTACGAGGATGCAGTTATGTGTTGGCGTGGAGAGAAGATGAGTGAATGGAAACGAGCTTTTATCGCTGCCTCTGAACAGACACAATTTCCCATTCATCGTCCCTACTATCAGCTGACCGATGAAGAAAAACGTATCTTGTGGGAAGGTAGCGAAGGTGTATATGGCATCAATGATTTCTTCAAGATGCTGCAAGAGAACCAATACAAAATACAATACCGCGTGATGCTATCGCGTTACCGTGGCAAGACCTCTTGTCCCGCATGCCGAGGATCACGATTGAGACCTTCGGCCTCTTATGTACAGGTGTGTGGACACAACATTACACAATTGGTGCGTATGTCCATCAAGCAGCTACATCAATTTTTCGCCGATATACAACTCAATGAGACTGATGCTCAGATAGCCTCCCGATTACTCACCGAAATACGCAACCGTCTGCAATTCCTCATGGATGTAGGCTTGGGATATCTTACACTCGACCGCCTATCATCCACGCTGTCGGGTGGAGAGAGCCAACGCATCAACCTCGCCACATCACTGGGTAGCAGCCTGGTAGGATCATTGTACATACTCGACGAACCGAGTATAGGCCTCCATTCGAGAGACACCGGAATGCTTATAAAAGTGTTACGCCAATTACAACAGCTGGGCAACACGGTAGTAGTTGTCGAACACGATGAAGAGATAATAAGAGCTGCCGATTACATCATTGACATAGGTCCGTTGGCAGGACGATTAGGCGGAGAAATCGTCTATCAGGGAACACTCAACCCCATTCACTCCGACACCCGAAGTTACACACTTCGTTACCTAACGGGGGAGATGAGTATTGCTGTACCGACACAACGTCGCCCCTGGAATAACTACATCAAAGTAGAAGGTGCTGCCGAGAACAATCTGAAAAACATTGATGCCGTCTTTCCCTTGCGTGTAATGACCGTTGTAAGCGGTGTGAGTGGCTCGGGAAAATCGACACTTGTCAACACTATTTTATATCGTGCCTTACTACGCCACTACGGCGAGAGCAGCGAATCGCCCGGCACACATGCTCGATTGACTGGTGACATGAACCTTGTAAAAGGTATAGAATATGTCGACCAAAATCCCATTGGACGCTCCTCACGCTCCAACGCTGCCACCTACCTAAAAGCCTTCGACGAGATACGTCGCCTCTACTCTGAACAACAAGCTGCCAAGCAGATGGGATTTAACGCCTCTTATTTTTCATTCAATGCCGAGGGGGGACGATGTGAGAACTGTAAAGGCGAAGGTACTATCACCGTATCGATGCAATTCATGGCCGATATCACACTTGAATGTGAACATTGCAAAGGAAAGCGTTTCAAACAAGAGGTATTGGATATTACCTATCGGGACAAAAGCATCAATGACATATTAGATATGACTATCAATCAAGCCATTGAGTTTTTTGAGCAAAGCAACAACGTAACCGAGAAACGCATCATAAAACGCCTCAAACCACTTCAAGATGTGGGATTAGGTTACATCAAGATGGGGCAATCATCATCGACCCTGTCGGGTGGTGAAAATCAACGAGTCAAATTGGCTTATTTCCTCAGTAATGAACGACAAGAACCTACCATATTCATCTTTGACGAACCTACAACAGGATTGCACTTTCATGACATCAACACACTGATGAAATCGCTCAATGCACTGGTTGAACGTGGTCACACAGTTATCATTATCGAACACAACATCGATGTCATCAAATGTGCCGACCATGTCATCGACATGGGGCTTGAAGGCGGTGACGCCGGTGGCGAAGTGGTATGTTGCGGCACTCCCGAGGAGGTGGCTGCCAACACTCGCTCTTACACAGCTAAATATTTAAGAGAAAAACTCAATCATTCATAACCAACATATGAAAAATTACTTACTATACTTCGCAATGGCTTGCTGTATCATGGTAACAGCACAGTCAAAATATTTACCTTCGGCACAGTTTATCATCAACGACGTTGAGACTCACCAACGACGTGTGAAAAGCAACCATCAATCCTACATTCCTGTCACACTGCGGGCAAATGATGTCGATAATTTAGAACAATATGGCATCCTCACAGGCTCACATATTGGCGAATATGTTACAGCATTGGTACCTTCATCGCTATATCCGCGACTGGGCGATATTCAGGCCATCGACTATATCGATGCGGGAAACCTTTCTTATCCCTTACTCGATAAAGCCTTGCCCGATATAGGCTATTGCCAAATTCAAGAAACACCCTATACACAAGCCTATATGGGCAAAGGAGTCATTGTAGGCATTGTCGATATAGGATTTCAATGGGACCATATTGCTTTCAGAAATGAAGATGGTTCGACACGCATTCTTGCCGCATGGAATCAAAATGACACTACCGGAGTGCCTCCCACCTCGTACCACTATGGTTCACTATACGATACACAAGAAGAATTACACTCAGCCCCTCATTGCCTCACCGAGATACACGGGACACACGTTGCTTCAATAGCCGCAGGCAGTGCCATTGGCGACATTCCTTATGGAGGAGTTGCTCGCCAAGCATCACTCATCCTTGTAGAGGCTCTTCATGATGAAAGAGGTGGTATTTACGATGAAGGAATAATCGATGGTATCAAATTCATTTTCGATTATGCCGCTCTCATGGACATGCCTTGCGTTGTCAACCTCAGCATCGGTGGGTTATTCGGTCCACACGATGGTACATCGGCTTTCGACATCATATGCGACTCGCTACAAGGCGAAGGACGGCTCATCGTGGGTGCTATGGGCAATTCGGGACAACAGTACTACCACTTAGGTTACGACTTCGACACACAACCCGCTGAGTTCATAGCCGGCATGCGTCATCAAGGCAGCAGCCTGCCTGCGGTCGATATATGGAGTGATGAACCTATCAAAATCGACTTTGCCATCTATCATGGCTACACCGACACCCTGCTCGATCACACCGGATGGTTGCCCCTCGACACCATGTACGAAAGCACACTACAATACTTTGACCGCGAAGTTATTGTCGAGGCTGCTTCGCAGAAGTACCACAGAAACAACCTCTACAACACCTTTATAGCAACAAGCGGTGTCAAGAACCTTGGCAATGCCTATTTTGCTCTGAAAGTGCAAGGCGAGAGTGGCAAGGTCAATATGTGGGTCAACTCACCCGGCACGCAGTTCAGCACACGAGGTCTCGAAGGATGGTTGGGAGGTGATACCGAGATGACACTCAACGAGACCGGAGGAACGGGCAAACGCATCACATCGGTGGCTGCATATACAACCGACACACTTAAAGAGTGTCGTATCCCCTTTAAAGTCTACTACGAAATGGGCGACATCACTCCATTCTCGAGCCGCGGTCTTACGCCCGACGGACGCATGAAACCCGACGTGGCTGCCCCGGGAAGCCTTATCACCGCTGCTTTCAACAAGGCTCTGGCAGGCGACTCTCAGAATTACTATTACGACCAGACAGTCGATACCTTTGTCATCAATGATAGCACCTATCACTATGGTGTCAACTCAGGAACATCCATGGCAGCTCCCGTTGTGACCGGTACATACGCCCTATGGCTGCAAGCCCAACCTCGACTCACACCCGAAGAAGCCAAAGAGGTGCTGCGAATCACAGCCCGACAAGACCAATATACCACCGACCCCGCATCGGCAGGATATGGCAAGATTGCACCCTACGAAGGAGTGTGCCACCTACTCGAAAAAGCTCACATAAGTACCCCTTCGTCACAACCCTATGTCACACTCTACCCCACCATAGGTAATGGTATATTCAACGTTGTCACGCATGACAGCAAGCCTCTGCAAATCGACATATACAACAGCAACGGACTGCTCATAGCAACCCACCGCACAACCGATACAACCCACCTCACACCCATGCAATATACAATCGATAGGGCTGTAAAGGGCGTATATTTCATTAAGGTTACCACAACAACAGGCAGTCGTATTTACAAATACTTAGTCAATCAATAACCCCGCATAAGAGGCTATAACATGTTATAAAACAGAAAATGCAAACGTTTTCATTTTCATAACAATAAAAAACAAGAAACCACTTGCACACGATTGGGATGAAAAGTGTAATTTTACTCACCAAACCGAAGGGAGCTTCTATAAGTAACTTTGTCATGATTTATGAGTTTTTCTTAGATTAGATTCTTGATTCTACCCATGAGTATAGCAAGCTAAGTTAATTGGGTTCAGGGCAAAAAGAGAGCAAGAGAAAACATAAAGCAAACAAAAAGAATGTTTCCGATAACGAATGAATTATTAATCAGTGGAATTCATAGAAGTTCCCTAAAAAAATATCATAAGATGACGTTCATATTAAGCGTTAAGTATCACACATATTGGGGCGAATCCCTCGGAGTAATATTCGATGGAGAGGAGCGTGTGCAACCCCTCCAATATGTCGATACCGACAATTGGCAAGCTGAAATAGATTGCCCCGAATTTACTACCATCCGCTACAAGTACGTTGTATGTCGCGATGGTGCTATCATTCGCACCGAGTGGGGCGAACCACACACAGTCCACATCAACAAGCAGGTTAAAGTATGCCGCGTATTTGATAACTGGAATGACATTCCTGCCAACAATGCCTTTTTCAGTTCGGCCTTTACACAGAGCATCTATGCTCGTCGCAATCCCAAGAAAACCGTACCGGCAGCCAAGCCCGGTCACATCATGATACAAGTCAAGTCGGCATCAATTGCACCCGACGAAGTCTTGGCAATAGCCGGCAGTTGCAAGGCATTGGGCGAATGGGATGTTAAGAAGGCTGTCAAGTTGAGCGACAACCTCTTTCCTGTATGGGCTGCTGTTATCGATACAGCCAAGACCGGTAGCGAATTTGACTACAAATTTGTCATACTTGATGCCAAGACCGGTGAGGTAAAAGCATGGGAAGAACATTGCAACCGCCACTTTATCGTGCCACAGAGCAACAAGGACGAGGCAATCGTACTCTCCGATGCTCAGGTAGTGGCATCGACACGCACTTGGAAGGGTGCAGGTGTTGCTGTTCCGGTCTTCTCACTACGCAGTGAAAAGAGCTTTGGTGTGGGCGACTTTGCCGACATTCGTCTGCTCGTCGACTGGGCTACGATGACCGAACAACGCATCATTCAGATACTTCCCATCAACGACACCACCATGACCGGAACATGGCACGACTCTTACCCTTACAGTGCCAATTCAATCTACGCCCTGCATCCGCAATATCTGCGTCTCGAAGAGATGGGACAGCTCAAAGATGCCAAACGTATTGAGTATTATGAAAATATCCGCAAGGAACTCAATGCTCTGCCCGATGTCGATTACGAGCGTGTCAACCGCGTTAAGAACGAATACATCCAAGAAATTTTCAATCAAGAAGGCGATGCCGTATTAGCTTCGAAAGAATACGGCAAGTTCTTCAACGAAAACAAATATTGGCTCATACCCTATGCCGCCTATCGCACATTGTGCAGCGAGACCGGCACCCCCGACTTCCATCAATGGGGAGCATACGCTGTGTACGATGCCAACACCATTGCATCGTTCGACTCGCCCGAGAGTCCCTACTGTAACAGTATGCGATTGCAATACTACACACAATATCACCTGCACTTGCAGCTGCAAGCCACTCGCACCTATGCCCACAGCAAAGGTGTGGTATTGAAGGGCGATATACCCATCGGTATCAGCCCTCGCAGTGCCGATGCATGGTCTACTCCCAAGTATTTCCACCTCGACAGCCAAGCCGGAGCCCCACCCGATGACTTCTCAGTATTGGGACAAAACTGGTTCTTGCCCACCTACAACTGGGAAGAGATGGATAAAGACGGTTACACATGGTGGAAATCACGTTTCAGCAAGATGGCTGAATACTTCGATGCCTATCGTATCGACCACATCTTGGGCTTCTTCCGCATCTGGGAGATACCATGCGATGCCATCCATGGTCTGCTCGGACACTTCAATCCGGCACTACCCTTTACCCCCGAAGAGTTAGCCGCTCGCGGATTCAACTTCGACAAAAATCTCTACACCTACCCCTACATCCGCGAATATATGCTCGGCGACATCTTTGGAGCATACACCGAGGAAGTACGCAACGAATACCTTTCGCCATTGGGCGGTGGATGCTATGGCATGCGACCCGAGGTCAATACTCAACGCAAGGTGTACGACCTGTTTGCAGGTCGTGAAGAGGAGAAAGAGGTAACCATCCGCGAGGGTCTTATGCGACTTCACGATGAGGTACTCTTTGTCGAAGACCCTGTCAAGCGAGGACACTACCACCCCCGCATCTCGGCATGGCAATCCTACATCTACAAGTCAATGCCCGAGTACCAACGACATGCCTTCGATGCTCTCTACAACGACTTCTACTACTACCGTCACAACGACTTCTGGTATCACGAAGCAATGAAGAAATTACCTCCTCTGCTATCGGCCACCAATATGCTCGTATGTGGCGAGGACTTGGGTATGATACCTCACTGTGTACCGGCTGTTATGAACCAATTGCAAATTCTCTCACTCGAAGTACAACGCATGCCCAAGGAGGTCAACAACCAATTTGGCTGCACATGGAACTATCCCTACCTCTCAGTAGCCACTACATCGACCCACGACATGTCGGGCATACGAGGCTGGTGGGAAGAAGATCGTGACAACATGCAAGACTTCTACAACCGCGTGTTGTGTTTCGGTGGCAACAGCCCCTACTTCTGCGAGCCTTACATCTGCGAACGCATTCTCGAACACCATCTCGCATCACCCTCGATGCTTGTCATCCTCCCCTTGCAGGACTGGCTGTCGATGGATGGTGACCTACGTCGTGACAATCCGCAAGACGAACGCATCAACGTGCCTGCCATCAACCCCTACTACTGGAAGTATCGCATGCACTTGACCATCGAACAACTCATTGAGGCTACCGATTTCAACAATCGCCTGCGTGAGAAAATCACACAGTCGGGTCGCTAACCGCCTCAACGCACATAGCACACAAGAGACAATACTTCAACGAGGCTGTGTCGCAATTGCGACACAGCCTCGTTGATATATCGCTGACATCCTAACTTTGCATATATAACACTCCGTTAGTACATCTCTTCTACATTCATTCACAAACGGGGCGAACGGTCTGACCGAGGTAACGAAAGGTCCACTCCAAAAGGTGATAGCTACAATAGAAGCTAAGACAATAAGCATCCTCAGAGTCTCTCCTTTCGGGTGTAGAAGCCCAATAATTACCATACTCTCCTCGAGAACTGAGCGACGAACCGACACAACAACTGGCGGCAGGGAGGAAGATGCTGTTGCCGTTCACGCCTGTCACTCGATAACCATTCACATTATTTTGTGTTGTCCATGTCCATGTGCAATTGCTGATAAGCTCACTAAACTCTGCTTCCGTAGGTATTCGCCAACTATTGCCCCAATTCTTTCGGGCGGCATCATACCGCAAATCTCCACTGATGTCGCCAATAGCTTTCTTATAGGTCGCACTATTATCTGCGGTATAACCACTCTTGGGTTCCGTCTCGCCCCAAGCAAAATAGTCGCCATACTCCTCGGGAGTTGTTGCCCCTAAATTACACGTTGCCCACTTTAAGCCCGAAGGCAAAGCCAAGTCCACCCACTCGCGACTGTTGTATTTTTCGGTCTGCGAGAAATCCTTTTCGACCTCATTTTTTTTCTCAGCCATTGTTTTATGAATATTTGTAGGTGTTTCAATCTTGATTTTCTGATTTTTGCTCGAATAACTAATAAATACATCGTACTTCATGCGTGAAGTGTTAGAAAAATATTATTGATCTATAAAGTAATTCTTACTTACGCTCCCATTTCTTGCGGAGGATTTTGGCCGGGTATCCGGCGGTGATAGCTCCTAAGAGGAGAACGATGGCAGTGACGATGAGGGTGTCGCTCCACTGCAACAATACGGGGTAAGCTTCGACAATAAAAGCCTCACTCGTCCCCAATCGCAACAAGCCGAATTCTTGTTGCAGCCAGCACAACACTACGCCAACAACAAGTCCCGACAAGGCTCCTATCATGGATATGAGCCACCCCTCGGCCATGAAAATATTGGTAATGAGGCGGTCATCAGCTCCGAGTTTTTGCAAAGTGGCTATATCGTCCTGCTTGTCAACAATAAGCATTGACAGAGAACCGACGATGTTGAACGTGGCAATGAGCAAGATAAATGCCAAAATGAGAAAGGTTATCCACTTCTCTATCTGTATCCAACGAAACGATTCGCCATTCTGTCGCAAGCGATCTTGCACGATATAGTCGTCGCCGAGAGTCTCTTCAAGCCGCTTCACAACTCGCTGTGTAGCTTTGCCATCGATGGTAGCCAACTCGATGGCTGTTGCCTCGGTAGGATAATCGAAGAGCGTACGGGCATCGGCAAGTGGAATGTACACAACATTATCGTCGAGCTGTGCTTGGTTGGTAAAGAATACCGATGAGACATAAAATCGCTGCGAGACGAACGACTGAGCAGGATTGGCTATATTGACCCGCCCCTGTCGACGCGGAGCGTACAACTCGATGGGGCGAGAATAGTTGCTACCGGCTTCGATGCGAACAGCCACTCCGGCACCAAGGATGGCATATGAAGTGATACTATCCTTCAAGGTAAAACCTTGGCTCTTCATGGCAAAGGCATGCTCGGGATTGCTGTTATCGCTCAACGTATATTCGCCGGTGATTATGGTCTTGATGAGCGGAATGCCTTGGTTATAATCGTCGGGGATACCTTTGACTGTGACAGGTAGCTGTCGGTCGTAGACAGCCAAGGCCGTCTCTTCAATAACCGGAGTGAGGTAGGTAACTTCATCCCACGATGCTAATTCGTCCCACAGGGGAAGTGTGGCATCGAGCGTTTTTCCTGAGGCCGGAACAATCCTCACTTCGGGCTGTATGTCGGAGAGTAACGATCCGATAAGATGAGAGAACCCATTGTAAACCGACAGCGTACAGATGAGAGCAGCCGTAATGAGAGCCACGCCACACACCGAGATAATGGATATGACATTAATGGCGGAGTGTGACTTACGAGAGAAGAGGTATCGCAAGGCTATACGCAAAGCCAGTTGCATGGGCAGACGGTATTACTTTTTGAGCAGATTATCAATATTCTCGATATAATCGAGCGAATCATCGAGATAGAAATGCAATTCAGGCATTTTACGCAGCTGATAACGTACACGCTGAGCCAGCTGGAAGCGAATTTCACGCGACGACTCGTTGATAGCGTCGATAGTAGCCTGTGCCTTCTCCGAGGGGAATATGCTCAGATAGGCCTTGGCAATACTCAGGTCGGGGCTGATGCGTACAATGCTCACCGACACGAGTGTGCCGGGCAGCTTACGAGTTTCGTTCAAGAATATTTCGCTCAACTCTTTCTGTATTAAGCGACATATTTTATTTTGTCTTGTAGTCTCCATATATTTTATTTGATTATTAAATTTTTACCGGTTACAAAATAATACAATTCTCATGAATCACACAACATTACATCGGTTTTTTCCACAGGATGGTCAGTCCGTCACGCAGGGGCAATATCACCTTCTCAACCCTGCTATCGCACGCCACATGCTTATTGAACGAGATAATACCCACCGTCTGCGGGTCGTGGCTATCGGGCTCAGTTACAACCTTACCATCCCACAACGTGTTGTCGGCAAGTATAATACCGCCATCACGCACCAACGGCAACACAGCCTCATAATATCGCACATAATCACGCTTATTGGCATCGATAAACACAAGGTCGTAGGTCTCGGTCAGACCCTTGATAGTATCGAGAGCATCTCCAATCAACATTTTGATTTTGTGTCCATGAGGCGACATATCGAAATGCTCGCGTGCAAAGTCCTCCACCTCATCGTCGATTTCCAAGGTATGTACCTCGCCGTCATCGGGCATGGCCTCGGCAAAACAGAGTGCAGAATATCCGGTAAAAGTACCTAATTCCAACACACGACGCGGCTGCACCATACGACATATCATTTTCAAGATAGAGCCTTGTAAATGCCCCGAAACCATACGCGGACGCAAGTGATAGACATGAGTATCACGATTGAGGCGAGCCAAAGTGGGTTCTTCGGCATCGATGTGGCGACAGATATATTCTTCAATTGCATCGTACATAGTCACACACTTTTTATAAAGAACTCAACAGCAAGGCGATACGAGTCCAACCCAAAGCCGGCAATCGAACCTCGGCAAGCCGGAGCTATCATCGACACACGTCGATACTGTTCGCGGGCATGCACATTGGAAATATGCACCTCAACAACTGGCGAAGTTACACTTCTGATAGCATCGGCAATGGCAATAGATGTGTGCGTATAAGCACCTGCATTGATAATGATGCCATCGGCTGTAAATCCATGTGCTTGCAAGCAATCAATAATATCGCCTTCATGATTGGACTGAAAATACTCAATGCGATGCATCGGATAGGCAGCTCGCAACTCTTCGAGATAATCTTCGAACGAACGACTACCATACACAGCCACCTCGCGTCGGCCTGTCAGATTGAGATTAGGTCCATTGATAATAAGTATATTCATTGCATCATATTTTTATTCACCGCGAAAGCTGATATTTTCAACTTACTTTTTCTACCTTTGCGGTAAGCCGCGAAGATACTTTCGCTCGCTGTGAAAAATATTCAAACAAGTTTGATATTTCTCGCTCGCTTATGCGTATCTTTGTATTGAGAAAATATCCCGATGAAATATTCGCCACAAAAGTAACAAAAATTTTCGGAAAACTAACGTTGGCATGGCAGTAGAAACACAAGACACCTTACTTCGCAAGTATGTAACACACTTGCGACTCGAAAAAGCGATGGCGGCCAACACCATCATGGCCTATGTCGACGACATCACAAAGCTACACAACTACCTGTCGGTCGATAACATAGCATGGCAAGATGTACAGCACGAGACATTACACAACTTTGTATGCACACTGCAAGATGTGGGCATAAGTGCAAGATCGCAAGCTCGCATTCTATCGGGTATTAAGTCTTTTTTTGCCTACCTGATGCTCGAAGGATACATCGAGACCAACCCTGCCACCCGAATAGAGATGCCTCGATTAGGACGACACCTGCCCACCATCCTATCGGTCGACGAAATCAACGAGATGATAACCTCTATCGACCTATCGCAATCCGAGGGACAACGCAATCGTGCCATTATCGAGACTCTATATAGCTGCGGACTGCGAGTATCGGAACTGATAGAACTACGACTATCGCAACTATACCTCGATGACGAATACATCCTCGTCGAAGGCAAGGGAAGCAAGCAACGGCTTGTACCCATTTCGTCAAAGGCTATTGACGAAATCAGACGCTATGAACTCATTCGTGCCACAATGCCCATCAAACAAGGCGAAGAAGATTATCTGTTTCTCAATCGCCGAGGCCGACACATGTCGCGTCAGATGGTATTCTACATCATACGCAACACTTGCGAGGCATGCGGTATCAGGAAAACTGTCAGCCCACACACTCTGCGACACTCATTCGCCACTCATTTGCTCGAAAACGGAGCCAACCTGCGAGCCATTCAACAGATGCTCGGCCATGAAAGCATCACCACAACCGAAGTCTACGTCCACCTCGACAAGCATTTCCTGCGACAAGAAGTCATCATGTATCATCCTCGCAACAACGCACACTCCGATTAACCAACCTAATATTTTATATAAATTAATTTAAAAATTCGACCGTTTTTTCTTAATTACACAAGAATTACATACTTTTGTACGTTGATTAAACAGATAACAAACTAAATTTATAGATTATGAGAAGAAAGCTAACATTCCCCTTACTACTGCTATGCATCATGGCATTAGTTGGTTGTAACAAAGAGATGACACCACTTACAGCCGATTATTTCAAGGTAAATCCTTCACCGCTGGAAACTAAGGGCGGTGTAGTAAATGCCACCGTAACAGGTACCTTCCCCGAGAAATACTTTAACAAAAAGGCCGTAGTGACAGTAACTCCCTATATGGTATATGCCGAAGGTGAAACTGCCGGAACACCATTTGTATATCAAGGTGAAAAAATTCAAGGCAACGACCAGACCATCAGCTACAAAGCCGGCGGTGTGATAACAATGCCCGTGTCATTCAAATATATTCCCGAGATGAAAAAGTCGGGACTATACCTCGCCTTCAACGTGCAACAAGGCAATAAGGCCTATGAGCTGCCTCGTGTGAAAGTTGCCGAAGGCGTATTAGCCACTGCCGAACTTGCCAACGCCGGCACAGTCGACCCCGCTATCACTCCCGACAAATTCCAACGCATTATCAAAGAGACCTACTCGGCCGACATCAAGTTCCTCATACAACAGACCAACATCCGTGCCGAGGAGTTGAAATCGGATGATTTAAAAGACCTTCACGAGCAGATACGCGAAGCTAACACTACC
This sequence comes from Bacteroidaceae bacterium, assembly GCA_017531985.1. Classification (GTDB taxonomy): domain Bacteria; phylum Bacteroidota; class Bacteroidia; order Bacteroidales; family Barnesiellaceae_A; genus Barnesiella_A. The sequence goes on along the minus strand of JAFXJY010000045.1, from coordinate 3,961 downwards.
GAGAACCTCGAAATCGAAAATGTCAACATCTCTTCTTACGCATCGCCCGATGGTAACATCGACCTCAACACACGTCTTGCCGAAGGTCGTGAAGCCAACACTGTAAAAATGCTCCAAAAACAATGGAAAAAAGACAAAATCGATGCTGACCTCACTGCCGAATTTACTGCCGAGGACTGGGATGGATTTAAAGAACTTGTTGCCGCTTCCAACATCCAAGACAAAGACCTTATCCTTCGCGTACTTGAAATGTACGCCGACCCCGAACAACGTGAGCGTGAAATCAAGAACCTCTCTTCGATCTACGGCGACTTGGCCGATGAAATTCTGCCCCAATTACGTCGCTCTCGCATCACTGCCTCTATCAATGTGATAGGCAAGTCGGACGAAGAGATCTCAGCTCTTGCCACCAACAGCCCCGCCGAACTCACTGTCGACGAGTTACTCTACGCTGCCACACTCGAAAAGAGCAATGCTGCCAAGACTGCCATCTATCAAAAAGTAACTGAAATATATCCCAACGACTACCGTGGATACAACAACTTGGGTATGATGTACTACAAAGCCGGCAATTATAGCGAGGCTGCCCGCCTCTTTGCCATAGCCGACAAGAAAGCACCCGAGTCACCCGAAGTAGCCATGAACATGGGATTGCTCGACCTCCTCGAGGGCGAATACAACAATGCTGCTGCCGCATTCGGAAAGGCCGGTGAAGTACCCGAAGTAAACGAAGCACTCGGTGTTTATTACTTGAAAAAAGGCGACTACAATGCTGCCATCAATGCATTCGGCGATGCTAAGAGCAACAATGCTGCTTTGGCTCAAATCATGATGAAAGATTACAACAAAGCTCGCACCACATTGGCCGGCATATCAGCACCCGACGCCACCACCTACTACTTGTTGGCTGTACTGGGAGCTCGCACCAACAACGAGCAAATGGTAACATCCAACCTCCGTCAGTCGTTCCGCCTCGATCCCGCTATGCGTGAAGCTGCCGAGAAAGACTTGGAATTTGCACGTTTCAACCTATCAGCAATTTAATCTCTGACACAATTTTATTTATCAATAGGACTGCCTCATATCAGGCAGTCCTATTTTTATTACCCTCAGCCAAGCAACCTTCGTTATACCAACAAACATAAAATAGCACAACCTTACACCGCTAATATTCCTTACACTCCTTGCCATGCTCCGGTAAGCATCACGTTTGAAACCAATCAATACTCAACCCGCCATCGATAACATTCTTTCCCGTTTCGCACTCACTTTCGTTTCTTTGTTGTATCTTTGCCAACAAAAATAGATGCTTATGAACCTGAAAGAAGTGATAAAAAAGGCTCTGCCTTATCTGTTATCCATAGTATTCTTTGCTGTGGTATCGTATCTGTATTTTACGCCCGAGATTTTCGAGGGTAAAGTATTATTCCAACATGACACACAACAAGGCATAGCCATCGGTCAAGAAGCCAAAGCCTTTAAAGAGGCCACCGGCGAGACAACCCGATGGAGCAATACCACATTCTCCGGAATGCCCACGTTCCAGATTTCGCCATCGTACAGCAACAACAGCATCATACGCACCATAGGCAATATTTACAGCTTGTGGATGAGCAGTCCGGCATCTTACCTGTTCATCATGCTCACAGGCTTCTTCATCTTCATGCTTGCCTTGGGCTGTCGTTGGCAATATGCCGTATTGGGTGCCATTGCCTACACATTCTCATCCTACTTCTTTATCATTATACAAGCCGGACACTTGTGGAAATTCATTACTCTTGCCTACATCCCCCCCACCATAGCCGGTATCGTGTGGGCCTATCGTGGTAAATATCTCTTGGGGGGAGGTGTCGCTGCATTATTTGCCATGCTGCAAATTGCCTCAAACCACATACAGATGACCTATTATTTCCTCTTCGTAATAGTAGCCATTGTCATTGCCTATGCTATCGAATTGTTTCGCGAAAAGAGATCAATGCAGTTCTTCAAGGCCAGTGGCACTCTTGTGGTAGCTGCTGCACTTGCAGTGGGAGCAAATCTTCCCTCGCTCTACCACACACAGAAGTACAGCAAAGAGACCATTCGCGGAGGGCACTCCGAACTGACATCCGACAACGATGCTAACACATCCGACAAGTCGGCAAGCGGATTGAGTAAAGAATATATTACACAATGGAGCTACGGACAGAAAGAGACCTTCTCGTTGCTTATACCCAATATCAAGGGCGGTGCATCGGGCTTGCTCTCTTCTCAAAAGGAGGCTGTCGACGCCGCACCTGCATCGGCTCGACCATACCTGTCGCAAGTAAACAGCTACTGGGGCGACCAGCCCGGAACTTCGGGTCCCGTATATGTGGGTGCCATTGTATGTATGCTATTTGTCATGGGATGCATCACCATCAAGTCTCCTATGAAGTGGGCTCTGATAGCTGCCACCATCCTGTCGATACTATTGTCGTGGGGTAAGAATTTCATGCCCCTCACCGAATGGTTCATCGACTATTTCCCCATGTACAACAAGTTCCGCACTGTATCAAGCATCTTGGTTGTTGCCGAGTTTTGCATCCCCGTTCTTGCCATCCTTGCTTTGAAAGCATTTATCGAGAATCCCGACAAAAAGCAGTTGCGAGCATTATACATCGCCACAGGCATCACAGCCGGCATAGCACTTGCAGCATGGATGATACCATCGCTGTTCGGTCCCTTTACCAGCTACTACGAACGCGACATGATAGCACAAAATGCACAACTCACAACCATCTTTGATGGCATTGCCGAGGCTCGACAAGCCGTATTTTGTGCCGATGCACTACGCTCACTGCTATTCATCGCAGTTGCCGCTGTTATCCTCTTCTTGACAGCTCGCAACAAGGTTCAAAGCCAATGGGCGATACTCCTCGTAGGCATTCTGCTTCTGCTCGATATGGGTGGTATCAACAAGCGTTACCTCAATGGAGATCACTTTGTCGAAAACCGTCGCATGGACAATCCCTTCCCCATGACACAAGCCGACCAATACATCCTGCAAGACCCCGACCCCAACTATCGCGTGTTCAATCTTGCCACCGGCGACCCATTCAGCGACGCTCGCACGTCCTACTATCACAAGTCGGTAGGTGGCTACCACGCTGCCAAGTTGGCTCGATACCAAGACCTCATAGACCGACAACTATCAAAAATGAGCGAACCCGTACTCAACATGCTCAACACCAAGTACTTCATCATTCCCCTACAAGATGGAAGCGTAACCGTACAACAAAACCCCAATGCATTGGGCAACGCTTGGTTTGTCGACGAGATACTATGGGTAGACAATGCCGATGCCGAAATGGCAGCACTCGACACATTCGATCCTCGTCACACAGCGGTCATCGACCGCCGTTTTGCCTCGCTTATTAACGAAACTCTCCCCGCAAAGACCGAAGGCGACACCATATATCTCACATCCTACAAGCCCAACGAGCTGCGTTACACAAGCCATTCATCCGATAATCGCACTGCTGTATTTTCCGAGATATATTTCCCTTGGGGCTGGCACGTCACCATCGATGGGCAATCGGTTACCGAAGCACGAGCCAACTATGTATTGCGTGCATTAAGCATCCCCGCAGGTGAGCATGAAATAGTGTTCCGATACCAACCCCAATCTATCGCCCGCACCGAAGGAATTGCATTCGCCTCGATTGGCGGCATTATACTACTGCTGTTGGCGGCTGCATTTATGCCATTAATACGCCGCAACAATAAGTAGAAACAACAGCCTACACTATTGTACACAGCGAGCGAGCATCTAATGATGCTCGCTCGCTGTGTGATAATAATAAAGATTGTTTTGATTATGATAAAGCTTTACTTTCATATCGATTGGCTCACGATTATTATGAAGAAGGGAATATAATGCCTCATTTGTTTTATATAAAATTTAAATTAGGTGAACTTCTTTTATATAATAAACATTATG
>JAFXJY010000044.1 GCA_017531985.1 Bacteroidaceae bacterium | reverse complement strand
CCCCTGCCGAGAGCATTGCACTCGACCGCACAGAGGTAACACTCAAAGCTAACGAAACAACAACGCTGGAAGTAACCATCAAGCCCGAAACGACTACTATTAAAGATGTTGAGTGGAAATCGAGCGATGAAAGTGTGGCAACTATTGAGAATGGTGTTGTGACAGCACATCAAGTAGGTACAGCCACCATCACAGCCACTACCACCGATGGTACTAATCTATCGGCATCTTGCTTTGTGGAAGTTGTGGCAACACCGGCAGAGAGTATCACCCTCGACCGCACAGAGGTAACACTCAAAGCTAACGAGAGCACTACACTGACAGCTACTATCTTACCCGAGACAGCTACCATTAAAGATGTCGTTTGGAGCAGTAGCGATGAAAGTGTGGCAACTGTTGAAAATGGTGTTGTGACAGCTCATCAAGTAGGTACTGCTACTATCACCGTAAGCACCACCGATGGTACAAACCTCAGTGCAAGTTGTGAAGTAACAGTAGAGCCTATAATAGCCGAAATGATAGAATTGAGTCAATATGAAATAAAGGCTTTTGTAGGCGATGAGATAATACTAAAAGCAACTCTATATCCTGAGACTGTGAGTGAAAATGCAGTAATGTGGAGTGTGTCGGATGAAACAATATTAGGCATTGAAATTGTAGATGAGTTGTGTGCAAAGATTACTATATTGAAAGCCGGAAACGCCGAAGTAAAAGCTGAAACAACTGATGGTAGTAACCTTTGTGCTATTTGCTCAATAGATGCTCTATCGGGAATAAATAATATAGGTAGAGATGAAAAATCTACTCAATACTATGACCTTAAAGGTGTACCGGTAGCAAAGCCGACAAAGGGTATATATATAGTTGTAGATGGTAGCAAGGTAAAGAAAATAATTTTGCAAAACTAAACAGACCTATGTAAATACCACCGCCCGCATTTCATAACGGAATGCGGGCGGTTTTTCTTATAGGAAGGTTCTATCAATTAGGTCGAGTTGATTGTGAAGATTATTGTGTAGAGCGTTCTAATTTCTCACAAAAGCACAATACGAGCATTGTAACTGAATAAAAAGTTAGTAATATACTACAATAAATTCAAATGCGTCCGAAATAGAAGCTATCGACAACGATGAATTTATCTACTAATTTATAGAACATACCTATAATAATAGTAATTACATCAGAAATTGACTGCTATGCGGACGTTGAGTTGTCGACGAGTGAGGAAGTTGGGTACAGCATATTGCACGCTGTTGACATCGGTAACCCATGTATAGGAGTTGACATTGGCAAAATCGAAGAGGTTGAATACATCAACACCGATGGTTGCACCCTTGATGTTACGCCAGAAACCATACTTCGACCACTGTTCTTCACCACCTATCAGTATATAAGTTAATCCCATATCTACACGCTTATAGGCCGGTGCTCGATAGTATCCTTCGGCACGTCCTTTGAGCGGTGAACCGAAAGTTAGTCCATCGGAAATAATAGCTTTGAGGCTTATCTTGAACATGGGTAACTTGGGTACATAATCTTGAAAATAGAGTCCGAAACTATAACGCTGATCGGTGGGACGAGGCACCCACACGCCGTTTATCTTCTCTTCGGTTCGCATTAACGAGAAGCTCAACCAAGAGTCGGTGCCGGGTACAAACTCGCCATAGAGTTTGAAATCGAGACCTGCTGCATAACCTTCCGATTCATTCTGTCCGCTATACCACAGTTTTACGTTGTTGGCCTCGTAGGGAACAAGGTCGTTCAGCTTTTTGTAATAGGCTTCGAGCGAAACTTTAAATGGGCGATCAAAGGCTCTGAAAGTGTAGTCGCCACCAGCCACAATCTGTATCGACTGTTGCGACTTGATGCGGTCGTTGAGATGTACGACGAAGTTGTTATTGCCATGACTAACGGTATCGCGGAACTCTTTGTAGAAAGGAGCTTGGTAGTAGACGCCACCTGCCACACGGAACGTAAAGTTGTTATTTTTCTCAGGGATGAATGTAATAGAGGCTCGTGGGCTGACGATACACTCGTTATTGAAGTCCCAATAAGAGAGCCGCACGCCGGCATTAAAATTGAATAGTCCGGCTTCTGTACGCAGTCGATAAGTGTCTTGCAAATAAGCCGAAATGCGATTGGACGAGATTGAGTTTTGCGACACGATATTGTATATCATGTGTATATTATCGCCCTCGTAGGGCAAGGTGTATCCTACCGAATCACGCATCTCCCACTCTCGCAGATAATCATATATCTTCTCATGATTATATGTTACACCCCAACGGATGTCGTTACCGGCTATGCGATGTCCGCCTTTAAGAGATGCCGATATAACCGTTGCCATGAGACGGTTGCGAGCGTGTTCGTGGTATGTACCCACACCGAGGTCGCCTTTGGCAGGAGTATCGGTCGACGTGGGCTTATTGTCGTTGGCAAGTTCGTCGAGCCAATATTGCCCCGATATGTCGTACGATACAAATTCGTTGGAGCGAAAGGCTGATAGTTGGAAGGAAATCTCGTTATCATCGGCAGGACGATACTTTGTCGAAAGAGAGCCGAAATAGGTCTCAAAAATATCCTTCTCCATGCCATCAAAATAGACCGTAAAGCTCTTGGTATCGTATGCTGTTCCGAAAGAAGTTGTACGTTCGAAGGGCGTAAATTGGTAATTATTGATGGCAATGTTGCCCAAGAGGGAGACTTCCCACATCTTGTTGGGTTGGTAAGTCATATAGGTCTGATAATCGAAATAGGATGGATTGTATTCACCCTTCGTATCAAGAGAACTCAGTAATGTCGAATTGGTGTGATAACGTACACCATGCAGTTGTGTAAACTTGCCGGTACTATGACCTACCGATGCTGTTGCTCCCAAGAAACTTCCTGTAAGAGCCACTTCAAGTGCCTCAGGACGCTTGTATTGAATATCAAGTACCGATGACATCTTGTCGCCATACTCGGCCGAGAAACCTCCCGATGAGAAAGATATGGATGATACCAAGTCGGGGTTGATAACACTCATACCCTCTTGTTGCCCCGACCGTACAAGCAACGGACGATATATCTCTATACCATTAATATATACTATATTCTCATCAAAGTTACCACCTCGCACTGAGTATTGCGAACTTAATTCGTTGTTGGAGTTAACACCGGCAAAGGTTGCCAACATACCCTCAATGCCTCCCGATGTATTGGGCATCAGCCGCATATCCGAAGCATCAATTTTCTGCATCGTGCCTTGTTGCTTGCGAAAGTCGGTAACAACCACTTCGTTGAGATTGATACTTCTCTTTTGTAATTGTACGGTCAATTTCACTTCGCCCTTGGGATTTTTAAGGATATGTTCTTCACTTTTATAACCCAAGCATGAGAAGATAACTACAAGAGAATCGGACGATGCCACTTTTATTTCGTATCGACCTTCGAGGTTGGTAGTCGTACCGGTAGTTGTGCCACCTATACGCACCAATGCAAGTTCAATGGGCTGATTATCGGCATCAATAACCATGCCCGATATTTTGGCAATATCTTGTGCATAAGCAGTATACCAAGATAACAAGAGAAGTAATATTGTGATAAAGCGATATTTGGCAGTCATATTCTTACATATATTTAGAGGCTCCTACATCGAGACTCTTCCTATAATAACGGCAAAAAATGTTTTTGCGTATAATAATGATAAAAAAAAGGTGCGATAATAATAAAATGTTGTATATTTGCATATAAGAATTTATATTACAGATAATATGGAAAATTTTCACGAATTATTGCTGACTCGACACAGCATCCGAAAATACACGAGTGAACCAATCTCGGGAGAGGCTGTAAAGACCATTCTCGAAGCGGGATTGATGGCACCATCATCGAAACGCAAAACCCCTTGGCATTTTATTGTTGTAGAGGATAAAGCCATGTTGTCGCAGTTGTCACAATGTCGCGATGCCGGAGCCGCACCTATTGCCCAGTCGGCTCTTACCATAGTCGTAACTGTCGATATGACACGCAGTGAGGCTTGGGTCGAAGATGGCTCGATAGCTGCTGTTCTGATGCAATTGCAAGCACATGCATTGGGATTGGGAAGTTGTTGGATACAACTACGCAATCGCTCATTAGGCGAAGAAGCCACCGAGGATATTGTACGAGAAATGCTTGGTATTCCTGAGACAATGGGCATATTGTGTGCCATTACCATTGGTCACAAGGACGAAGAACGCAAACCCTTTGACGAGGAAAAAATGATGTGGGAGAAGGTACACATCGAGAAGTGGTAAACCCATACTCCATAACATGGTAAAACAATGTAATATCGTAATGATAGGTGCCGGCAACATGGCTACCCGATTATCCATAGCCCTTGCCGATGCCGGACACAACATACTCCAAGTATATAGTCGCACTCTACGTTCGGCTAAGCTACTTGCCGAAGAGTTGGGGACAAACACCCTCTATACCGATAATATAGAAGAAATCATTACCGAGGCACATTTATATATTTTCTCAATCAGTGATCAGGCTCTGTCAGATGTTATTGCACACATGCCCTCATGCAGTGGTATGTGGGTACACACTGCCGGAAGTATGCCTATGGATATATTTGATGCATACACTCAGCGATACGGAGTTATGTATCCTATGCAGACAGTAAGCAAGGAACGTACCATCGATTGGAGTCAGGTACCCATTTTTATAGAGGCATCCAATGTGGAAGACATCACTATGCTTGAAGAAGTGGCTCGCAGCATCTCTCAACAAGTCACGCAATGCAACTCACAACAACGACAAGCTCTACATCTGGCAGCTGTCTTTGCTTGCAACTTTACCAATCACATGTATGCCATTGCCGAACAATTGCTTCGCAAGCAAGGTATCAACTTTGATGCCATGAAGTTACTCATACGTGAGACAGAGCTAAAAGCCGAGAACTTCTCCCCCGGGCAAGTACAGACAGGACCCGCTGTGCGTTGTGACTATAATGTGATGAATAAACATCTTGCACTATTAGGCGACAGCCCCGAGAGTGAGTTGTATCGTCTTATCAGCAATAATATTATAGAATATGCTAAACATGAAATATTATGAGTGGAATCGACTATAACTTATCAATAATCCGAGCCTTTGTGTTCGATGTAGATGGTGTATTATCGCCCTCTACCATCCCTGTTAATGACGCAGGTGAACCACAACGGATGGCCAATATCAAAGATGGCTATGCCATACAGTTGGCTTGTAAGTTGGGCTACCCTATTGCCATTATTACCGGAGCGAAGTCAGAGAGTATCAAGCATCGATATAACTCGCTGGGCGTAAAGGATGTATTTCTTGGCTCAGAAACAAAAATCGACATACTTACACAATGGGCTGAGAAAATGCGTCTGCAACCCGAGGAGATACTCTATATGGGCGATGACATCCCCGATTACGAACCCATGAACTATGTCGGTCTCTCCTGCTGTCCCATCGATGCATCGCATGATATATTAAGCCATGCACTTTATGTATCGCCTCAACAAGGGGGATATGGATGTGTGAGAGATGTCATGGAACAAGTATTGCGTTCGCAAGGACAATGGATGCACGACGAGAGAGCCTTTGGTTGGTAACAATACATCTATGTTAGAAGATTTTTAAAATAAAACATATAATGCTTGACAATATAGCCCATTATAAAATATTATTGGCGAGTAATTCGCCTCGGCGTCGTGAACTGTTGTCGGAATTGGGCATTCAATATGAAGTCGTGTCATTGCCCGAAATAGATGAAACATACCCACCCACGCTTACAGGCGAAGAAATTCCCATATACATAGCCCGACACAAGGCCGAAGCCTATCGCGATATGATGTCGCCCGACACGATGGTTATCACAGCCGATACCATAGTGTGGATGGATGGTAAAGTGTATGGAAAACCTCAGAATGAAAACGATGCCCGACGAATGCTGCACGACCTGTCGGGACGTACACATACGGTTATCACCGGTGTTACCATTACAACCGATGAAAAAAACAAATCGTTTGCCGTAAGTACCGAAGTAACATTTGCAACACTTGATGATAATGAAATAGATTATTATGTAACTCACTATCGTCCACTTGACAAAGCAGGTGCCTATGGCATACAAGAGTGGATAGGATACATAGGCGTAACGGCTCTTAGTGGCAGTTATTTCAATGTAATGGGACTGCCCATACAACGATTATACAACGAACTCAAACAATGGTAACAATAGAAATACAATAGCAACATGACAACTAAACGATATCTATTATTCATTTTAATTCTCAGTTTTTTTAGTATGAGCTGTAATTCAAAAAAAGCATTGGAAGATGTAAAAGTAAAGATAGAGACCACCAAGGGACCTATCGTAGTTAAGTTATATGACGAGACTCCCGCACATCGTGACAACTTTATCAAACTCGTCAAAGATGGTTACTATAATGGTACATTATTTCATCGTGTGATTAACCAATTTATGATACAAGGCGGTGATGGCGACTCACGCGACGCCAAACCCGGTCAGCAATTGGGCATGGGAGACCCCGGATATACAATCCCTGCCGAGTTTGTTTATCCTCGATACTTCCACAAAAAGGGAGCTCTCGCTGCAGCTCGTCAAGGCGACGATATAAATCCACAGAAAGCATCATCTGGTTCGCAATTCTATATTGTTACAGGTTCAATTTTTCCTGAAAATCAAATGAAGCAGCTCGAGTATCAAATGCAAATGCAACAAGAGCAAATAGCCTTCAACACTCTTGTATCGCAAAATAGAGAGGTCATTATGAACATGCGTCGCAATCGCGACCAAGCCGGTCTGCAAGCCCTTCAAGAGCAACTTATAGCACAAGCCAAGCAAATAGCCGCAAGCAAGAAAGTAACGTTTACTCCCGAGCAACGCGAAGCCTATTCTACCATTGGAGGAGCTCCCCACCTTGATGGAGCTTACACTGTCTTTGGCGAGGTTGTTGAAGGAATGGATGTGGTAGAGAAAATAGAAAAAGTAGCTACCGACACTCACGATCGTCCCCAAGAGGATGTAAAAGTTATATCGATGAAGATTGTGAAATAATGATAAATGTAGAACGATTTACACTATCTAATGGTCTGCGAGTATTGTATCATTTCGATGCCAATACTCGCATGACTGCTCTAAATGTATTGTATGATGTAGGCTCGAAAGACGACTCACCACATCGTACCGGTTTTGCTCATCTCTTTGAGCATCTGATGTTTGGAGGTTCAAATAATATCCCCGACTTTGATAATCCGCTACAATTGGCAGGGGGTGAGAACAACGCTTGGACAAGCAATGATGTGACTAACTATTACACCATAGCTCCAACGCATAATATAGAGACAGCCTTCTGGTTAGAGTCCGATCGGATGTTGGGTCTCGATTTCTCACAGCACAATCTCGATGTACAACGTCATGTAGTTATTGAGGAGTTCAAACAACGCAATCTCAATCAACCGTATGGTGATGTGTACCAGTTGCTTCGACCACTTGTCTACACACACCACCCCTATCGTTGGCCGGTTATCGGACGCAGCATCGAAGAGATTGAGAATGCGACACTCGATGAAGTGAAAGCATTTTATTACGCCCACTATGCCCCCAACAATGCGATACTATGTGTATCGGGCAGTCTGCCACTCGACGACACAAAGCGACTATGTGAAAAGTGGTTTGCACCTATTGAATCTCGCCATATAGTGGCACGCAACTTGACTCCGGAACCACCCCAAGAGCAGTTGCGGAGACTTAGTGTCGAGCGTAATGTTCCGCTCGATGCTATTGTTATAACCTATCGTATGTGTAAGCGTACCGACAAGGCATATCATGCATGCGACCTTTTATCTGACATTTTAGGCACAGGTACATCGTCTCGGTTGCACAAAGAATTGGTACTAAATAAGCGACTTTTCAATAGTATAGATGCCTCCATCAGCGGAGAGATAGAAGATGGACTGTTTCTTATCAATGGAAAACTTAACAAAGGAGTAAGCATAGAATCGGGCGAGGCTGCCATCCTTGAAGAAATAGCTCGATTGCAACAAGATGGTATTACCGACTATGAGTTGAATAAAGTAGTCAATCGCTTCGAGTCAGAGCATCTCATCACTAATCTGAACTACGCCGAGAAGGCCACCAATCTTGCCTATCATGAATTGATAGGTCGTGCCGAAGATATTAATCAAGAAGTTGATAAATATCGGGCACTGACCCCCGATACAATTCGACAAGTAGCACGCAACACACTACAAGAAAAAAATTGTTCGATATTACACTATCACACTTTATCGGCCATATCATAATTAATCGAGCAGATGAAAAAAATGTTGTCAATTTGTTATGAAATGACAAATAAATTTTATTACTTTGTCAAGTCTTAGAAAAAAGGCAACACTTTAATAATTAATATGTACAGAGATGGAAAATAACCATTTAGATCATGCTGCTGAAAGCGGCACTACTTGCCCCCAAGAACAGGAGCAAAACATAGTTGTGGAAACAACCGCTACCGAAACACCTCAGATGAGTCGTACCGATATTCTCGAACGCTTGCGTTCGATAGTCGAACAACCCATTGAAGAGGTTAAAGACGAAGTAGAATCACTCAAACAAAATTATTATAAAACACGCCGCATAGAAATAGAAACGGCTTATAAAGCACACATCGATGCAGGGCTGCCCGAAGCCGATTTTACGCCCGAGCATGATAACTGCGAAGAACAATTGAAAGAATTGTTGTCCTCATTCAAGGAACGTAAGGCTCAATTCTTACAAGAACAAGAAAGACAACGAGAAATGAATCTCGCTCGCAAAAATGAACTTCTCGATGAATTGAGAACTATCATTGATGCACCCGATGAAGTGGGTAAACAATATCAACGCGTACAGCAAATACAACAAGAATTTAAGGCCATTACCGACGTACCGGCACAAGCCGTTACCGACTTATGGAAAAGATACCAGACCTACACTGAGCAATTCTACGACTTATTGAAGATAAACAAAGAATTACGCGACTACGACTTCAAGAAAAATCTCGAGCAAAAGGAGTCCTTGTGTCGTGCTGCCGAAGAGTTGGCTCACATGGAGGATATTATAGCCGCATTCAAGCAGCTACAAATACTTCACAATGAGTGGCGTGAAGTAGGTCCTGTGGCAAAGGAACTGCGAGATGAAATATGGAACAGATTTAAAGATGCATCGACAGTAATCAATAAACGTCACCAAGCATTCTTTGAAAACCGCAAAGAGACCGAAACCCAGAATGAGACTGCCAAAATAGCCCTCTGCGAGGAGATAGAGCAACTCATTGAGCAGTTGAACGAATTTAACACCTATGCACAATGGGAAGAAAAGACACAAGCCATTCTTGCCATTCAAGAGCGTTGGAAAGGTGTCGGATTTGCTTCTCGCAAGAATAACACTGCTCTCTTCGAGAGATTCCGCACCAGTTGCGATAAGTTCTTTGTCGCAAAAGCCGAATTTTTCAAGAATGCCAAAGATAGTATGAACGCCAATCTTGAAAAGAAACGCATCTTGTGTGAGAAAGCCGAAGCCTTGAAAGATAGTACCGACTGGAAAAAAACAAGCGATACTCTTATCTCATTACAGAAGGAATGGAAGGAAATAGGTCCCGTAGCCAAGAAATACTCCGATGCGATATGGAAACGTTTCAATGAGGCATGCGATTATTTCTTCGAGCAAAAGAAAAAGGCACTCTCTTCAAGTCGTGAAATTGAAAATACCAACTTGCAGACCAAGCAAGAGATAATAGCTCGTCTTAAAGCTATCGATGAAACCATCGACGATGAAACTGCACGAGCAGCCATGCGAGAAGCTACCGCACAATGGAATGCAACAGGTCATGTACCCTATCGCGAGAAAGATAAGTTGTATAAAGAGTATCAAGCTGCACTTGATGCCTTGTATGCACGTTTCAACAAAAATAGAAATCGTGCCCGCATGAACAATTTCAGCAACTCTTTGCAACAATTTGGCGAAGGAAGCAATGATAAATTATACCGAGAGAGAGAAAAGTTGGTTCGTAGTTATGAAATGAAAAAGAATGAAATACAGACCTACGAAAACAACAAAGGCTTCTTGTCGCTTTCTTCTTCGCGAGCCGAAAGCTTAGTTCAAGAATTGGAACGCAAAATCAAGAAACTGTATGATGAAATGGAGTTAATCGAGCAAAAGATTAATCTCATTGATCAAAAATTGCAATAATCACTAATACGCCATAAGCAAGCTCATGCTTGCTTATGGCGTATTACCACAACATCTTCACAAGAAGATAATGACAACTGTCTAACAATCTGCTTTTTATTTTACCGGCATGGCCTCAGGAGGAAGATATGGCAAATACTTACGCAGCCTTATTGTATTAGGTGATTTCCTTTGCATAAATTTTGCGTATTTATTGGTATGTTTTATATGTAATTTCGGCACAGAATTTTGCAGCCACATAACATGGGCATTAATTAACGTTGCATATATACCTGTGAGTACTCTTTTTTCGCAGATACACAATCAACGCATCGTATATGCCAATCATGTAGTCATTACAGCTCTACAATCGACATTGTTACATGCTGTTATATTCGTTGCACTTCTATTCTTCCTCAATAGTATTAACAACATCGACAACATACACATATTGCTACTATATGCATTCATGGTAGTGATCATGCCGTTGTGGTGGCTTACCGCCCGCCGTATACTTAAAATATATCGCAGTAAGGGTTATAACTTTAAAAAAGTTGTAATCGTAGGTTATGGTCGATCGGGTAAAATGCTCGAAAATGCACTCCTCTCGGATGCGGGATATGGGTATAAAATAATGGCAATCTTTGACGATGACGTAGCTACACACTGCACACATCAGTTGTATCATGGTACAATATCGGATGTTGAAAAGTTTGTGTTAGAGAACAGTATTGACGAGATATATTGTGCTTTACCCACATTGCAAGAAGAGAAAATCATGACACTTACTCGTTTCGCCGAGAAGAATGCAATACACTTTTATGTTATTCCGGGCATCACTCCATATCTGCATCGACGTCTGCACTTCGACAGCATGGGCGATGTGCCGGTGATGAGTATTCGACGCGAACCGTTGGAGAATCCTATCAATCTCTTTATCAAACGAGTATTTGATATACTATTTTCCGGACTGTTTTTGTTAGTATCACCCCTGATATTCATTCCTGTTGCCATAGCCGTAAAATGTTCTTCACCAGGTCCGGTTTTCTTTAAGCAAAAACGCACCGGCATCAGAGGAAAGGAATTTTATTGTTATAAGTTCCGCACCATGCGTGTCAATAGTAACAGCGATTCACAACAAGCCACCAAGAACGATCCGCGAAAGACTCGTGTAGGAGAGTTTCTGCGTAAAACAAGTATTGACGAGTTGCCTCAGTTCTGGAATGTACTTAGAGGTGACATGTCGGTAGTGGGACCTCGTCCTCACATGATTAAGCACACCGAGGATTACTCTAAGCTCATTGAAAGCTATATGCTACGTCATCTTGTAAAACCCGGTATTACTGGATGGGCTCAGGTCAATGGTTATCGTGGTGAAACAAAGGAATTGTGGCAAATGGAAAAACGCGTGCAATATGATGTGTGGTATATTGAAAATTGGGACTTCTTCCTTGACCTCAAAATCATATATCTGACAATTGCCAATGCCCTGCGTGGTGAGAAAAATGCTTACTAACGGCTCTTATCGTGAGACATAATCATTATCAAAAATGTGAAATGTGCGAAAAGCGGCTTGTCGAAGGTCGCAAAAAAGTGCGTGTTACGAAGTTATGTCCGCCCGGTATATGCATCAACTTGTTGGGATTTATGTTCACTCGCAACAATAAATGGATAGATGATAAGGTTATCAATCATGAATTAATTCACACTGCACAGATGAAGGAGTTGTGGGTACTCCCCTTCTATATTCTCTATTTATTGGAATGGACAATCAAGTTTTTCAAATATCTCAATTGGCACAAAGCCTATCGCAACATTTCCTTCGAACGAGAAGCCTATACACATGGCGATGATTTCGACTATCTGACTTATCGTCGTCCCATGGCTTGGAGGATGTTCTTGTAGTACTTATACATTAAGAATGTTCTAATATTAGCAATAAGCTGAACATTGTCGAGATATTATATTGTAAGTCGCTTCGGCATTTATATAGTGATCTTTGGGGGTTTTTATGTACATTGCTCACTTGTCAAAAGTTAAGATCATACCTGAATATTCGCAATAGACTCGACTTGATTTATAGAACACTCCGCTTGTTTATTCAACAATACGACATGCTCAACGTCTATTGGTATCATCCTCTTTCAGTGTTCGGAAAGATAAGATGTGGCAAGTTACAGCCACTGCTATTACCAGCAAGAGTATAATCAACCACAATCGTTTTACCACAATACATGATATAGCAATTGTTATCCACAATGTTGAGGTAGATATAATCTTAATCCTCATCGGTATGGCACGATGAATGCGGAAGTTGGTGACAATTTCATTGAAAGTATTATATGACATAGCCCAATCATATAATTTCTGAGAGCCTTTCATGAAACAAAAGGCCGCAAGCAGCCACAATGGCGTAGTGGGAAGAATAGGTAGAAACATTCCCATAAAACCCAATACAAAAGATATAAGACCGATAATATTCCACAACCATTTCATCACATTATCGGGCTATGAAATCGTTGGTCAATTTAAATCCTCGTAATAAATCCTCTACATCAAGACGCTTCTTACCGGCCAGTTGTAACGATTTCAATTGCAAATAACCATCTTGGCATGCAACTTTGATATATTTTTTTCCATCAGTTACGATTGACCCACAAGGCTCATCATGCTTGACAACGGTATAAGAAGTATCGTAAACTTTCACTCCCATCGTTTCTCCATCTGGCGAACACCATTCACACCATGCAGCCGGATAGGGCGATAAACCACGCACTTGGTTGTATAATTCAACAGCTGTGCGTGTGAAGTCCAAGTGGCATGTCTCTTTGAAAATCTTAGGAGCAGGACGCAGCGGTTCATCGGTCATGAGTTCTTCTTGCGGTATTGCCACTACGTTGCCGGCTAAGATATTATCGACCGTCTCACACACCATTTCAGCACCCATCGTCATCAGTCGGTCGTGTATGATGCCAACATTATCACTCTCAGCAATGGGAATACTTCTACGTTGTATTACCTTGCCGGTATCTATCTCATGCGTGAGAAAAAATGTAGTGATACCGGTTTCGGTGTCACCATTCATGACAGCCCAGTTGATAGGTGCTGCACCACGATATTGGGGCAGTAGTGATGCATGAAGGTTGAATGTTCCCATGGGAGGCATGTCCCACACCACTTGCGGGAGCATACGAAATGCAACTACAATCTGCAAGTGTGCATTATAACTGCGTAACTCTTCAAGGAAAGTTTCGTCTTTCAGACGTTCGGGTTGGAGAACGGGTAAACCTACCGACAGAGCATACTGCTTGACAGGTGAATACTGTATTTTGTGTCCGCGTCCAGCCGGCTTGTCGGGCATTGTTACAACAGCTACTACATTATAATCTTGCTCTACAAGCAGGCGTAGGGTTTCTACCGCAAAATCGGGAGTCCCCATATATATGATACGTAGTTCTTCTTTCTTCATTTTTTACCTTATTAATCTTGTGAATAGTGTACCAGTACTCGACGATAAGAGTTAAATATCTTAGACTTGGAGACGAACCCCACATATTTACCATTTTCATCAACAACAGGTAGGTTCCAAGCATTGGTGTCATCAAATGTTTTCATGACCATTTCCATATTCATTCCTATAATGATACGAGCCGGTGGAATTGCCATAAACCTATTGACATACATGCGGTTGTACAAGGTTGGGCGGAACATTATATTGCGAATATCATCGAGTGAGACTATACCTAACAGTCGTCCATCACCGTCGGTCACCGGGAAGATATTGCGATGCGATTGTGATATCACTTTCACCATATCTCCTAATGACATATCGGGATGCACCTCCAAGAAATCCTTCTCTATCACGCTATCCATTTTCAGCAAAGTAAGTACGGTCTTATCCTTTCCATGAGTAAGCAATTCACCTTTCTGAGCGAGACGTAAAGTGTAAATACTATGTTTCTCAAATATGCGAATAGTTGCGTAGGAGACTGTTGATGTAATCATTAGTGGTAAGAATAATGCATAGCTACCGGTTAGTTCAACTGTGAGGAAGATACCCATTAACGGTGCGTGCATAACTCCCGACATAACGCCGGCCATTCCCATAAGAGCAAAATTCTTGTTTGAAAGGTCAGGTGTAAATTCCAGCAGATTAGATGCATAGGCAAAGAAGAATCCGGCAAAGCATCCTACATATAGACTGGGGGCAAACGTACCTCCCACTCCACCTGCACCATTGGTTGCCGCTGTGGCAAAAACCTTTGTCAGCACGATAATTGCAGTGAAAACGAGCATTGCCCACACTGTGTCATGCCACTCATATAAAAGACTGCCACGCATCAGGTCGTCAGTTTCACCTGCCAATAGTCGCAGTATCGAATCGTAGCCTTCGCCATAGAGTGGAGGTAATAAGAAAATACACAGACCCAATAATATAGAACCGAATGCAAATTTTCGCCAAGGATTGTCCAACTTCTTGAATCGGCCTTCTATCCAGTACATCACTCGTGTGAAATATAATGAGACAAATCCACAGAAGATTCCTAACAATATTACATAAGGTATACGACCGATACCGAATACTTCGGTCTGCTCAAACATAAACTCGGCTCCTGTTCCATGATAGAGATAGGAGACGGTTACAGCTGTTATCGATGAGATAAGTAAGGGTAGCACCGATGTAGCTGTCAAATCGACCATCAACACCTCTATTGTAAACAAGATTCCGGCAATGGGAGCTTTGAATATACCGGCTATGGCCGAGGCTGCACCACATCCCATCATGAGCATCAGCACATTGGGCGGCATGCGGAATAAGTGGGCTATATTCGAACCGATAGCAGCTCCTGTGTAAACAATGGGGGCCTCAGCTCCTACTGAACCACCAAACCCGATTGTTACCGAACTGGCTACCACCGATGTGTACATGTTGTGCGGTTTTACCCTACTCTTGCGTTGTGAGAATGCATGAAGGATGCGTGTAACGCCATGCGATATATCATCTTTGACTATATATCTTACAAACAAGCCCACCAAGAACACTCCTACTATGGGGTACACAAAATATAATCCATTGAGACCCTCGTTCATCATGTGCGAGGTAAGTAGGTGCTGTATTCCATGTATCAGCCATTTAAGTATGACTGCGGCCAATCCGGTGAAAAGCCCTACAACGAAACTCATTATCAACGTAAAGGTGCGAGTGCTTATGTGTGATTCACGCCACACAAGAAACTGCATAAACAACTCTCTGTATTTATTCTTAAATGTTTCTATCATTGTGCATCATTGTTTTTTACATACCTCGTCCCATAATGACGGTGCGAATGGTATAGATTATAATTTTAAGGTCAACCAACATGGACATATTTTCAAGATACAATACATCATATTGCAGACGTTCTATCATTTCGTCGACGTTGCGTGCATACCCATATTTGACCATACCCCATGAAGTCAGCCCGGGACGTATCTGATACATGAGTGCATAATATGGTGCTCTTTGCATAATCTGCTTAATGAAAAATTCACGCTCGGGACGTGGACCTACAAGCGACATGTCACCTTTGAGTATATTCCAGAACTGAGGCAACTCGTCCAATCGATACTTGCGTAACCATTTTCCAAGAGGGGTTATGCGACTATCACCAGGACTCGACAAACGAGGCATACCATCGCCTTCGGCATCGGTGTACATGGTGCGTAATTTGAAGAGTTTAAACGGCTTATGATGATAACCAATGCGTTCTTGACTGAAAATAACAGGACCTCGCGAGTCGCATTTAATAAGCACAGCCAAGACTGCAATGATGGGCGAAATCAAGATGAGTGCCAGCGATGAAAAGATAATATCAACAAGTCTTTTCATGTTACGACCACACTCCGAGATTGCACAATTGCTTACATCGACAAGTGGTTGACCATAGATGTTGGATAGTCTTACACGACCCGTAAGATGATGGAATATATCACTTTGCATCTTAATGGGGCGGTTGAGAGGAAAGAACATATTCAGTACATGATTGAGATGTGTGTGACTATTATCATCGACAGCAACAATAATATACTTTACATTCTGTTCATCACACAACTGCTCAAGATTTTCGTTCTTGTAGACAGGCTTTTCTAATAGAGGTGAACATCCCCCCTCTCCTATGTCGACGTATCCTATTACATGATAACCCAACGAAATGGTGCGTCGGTTCAATTCCCGGGTCAACTTTAATGCTTGCTTGCCACAGCCTATCACCAATGTATTAAACTGCCATTTGCGATGATGTATGTTATGAGTCGCTTCGGCTGTTATCATCAAGCGAAATGGATATACACACACAAATTGTACTGCAAAAAGTATCAATATAAGTTCGTAGTTATCCACACGCAGGGGCAATACATCATTGATAAGTGCCGTAAAGTATAAGATAAGTGTATTGACAGCTACCGAGCCTATTGTTATAAATAATTCTTGCAACCGGGACTTGAAAAATGCCACGTTATAGTACCCCGACAAATAATATACAGTCATCATAATCAAAGGCATGAACAACTGTCCTATAAGTACATTTCGAGAGAGAAGGAATGAGATTAAATCGACATATCCCGATGTTATGACCGGCATATAGAAGCGAATGATATTGAACAGCAACCATGCAATGTTGGACATCACATAGTCACATGCTACATATTTGGCTATTTGTCGTTGTGCGGTTATCATTCTCTTATAATTTTTATCAATCCACCGGCACTGAGTTTGACAATACTTGATGGAGTGGCAACGTAATTTTCATCGCGACGAGCCTCCATAATGTAGTCGACAGCTTGCTTGATTTCGTAGCTAATCTCGGCAAAAGTAGCAGGAGACTTCTCACCACTGATGTTGGCCGATGTTGATACTATGGCTTTGCGAAAGCGACGGCACAATGTTTGTGATACAGCTTCTTGTGTCACTCTAATACCCACACTACCATCCTCGGCAATCAGTTCGGGAGCCAGATTGCGAGCTCCATCATACACAATGGTAAGTGGCTTGTGCGACAACTCTACCAAGTCGTATGCTATGGGTGGTACGTCCTCAATATAATAATCGACCTTACTCATTGCATCGGTAAGAATAATAAGAGCCTTGGTGTCGATGCGACGTTTGATTTCATACACACGTTTAACCGCATCGCTATTGGTAGCATCACATCCTATACCCCATATCGTATCGGTGGGATATAGTATGATACCTCCTTGTTGCAGTATATTACAGGCTTGGGTTATATCTTCTTGCAATGTCTTCATAAGTTATAGTTGCATGTTGTCGAAATGCAAAGTTACACAATACTCATCCCATAACAAAATATAACCGTGATTTTTTACAACCATGACTGATAAATAGTTTACCAAAGCTCTCTCATTACACTCGCTTGATGTGAATGTAATCGAAAGCTTGTTCATCGATAAGAGTGCTATTCGATACTGTTACATCTCTTAATGATGAACATTTACTGAAGGCTTTCCATTTAATCTCTTTGACCGATGGAGGTATGGCAATAGATGTTAACTTCACATCTTCTTCGAAGGCTTGTTCTTCGATAATTGCAACAGTATTTCCCCAATCGATGACATTCAGACTTTTACATTCGGCAAATGCTTTTCTTCCTATTATTTCTACGCCATCGCATATCTTCACTTCTTCAAGTTCATAACAGCACCAAAATGCAATTGCACCTATCTCTTTTATCGAGCCGGGTATAATAAGCGATTGAATGGGTATTCTTGCAAATGCTCGGTAACCTATCTCTTTAACATTGTCAGGAATGGTTAGTTGAGTAAGTCCCGCGGCATTGAATGTCCATTCTTCTATTCGTGTTACACCTCTTGGGATGGTGAATGATTTAAGTTCCCAACAGAGTCGGAAGGCATTGGAGCCTATTGTCTTCACACTATCGGGCAGAGAAATGTGAGCCAATTTGGTACATTGATCAAATGCAAAAGCACCAACAGTTTGTAAATTTTCTCCTACATTAATTGTTTCCAGGTTACTGCATCGGAAAAATGAGTGATCCCCTATTTCTAACAGCGAATCGGGAAGAGTGATGGAAATGAGATTAAGATTATTGGTAAAAGCACTTTTACCCCAACGTGTCAGACAACCATCAAACTCTATACAACCGTAACCATCGACATAGGTATGCGACAAAACCGGCACTTCAAAACTCAAAACATCAATATTTACAATAGATGTCGATCGATATTTAACCAGAGAGTTAGCCATATTATCAACTTATTGTGTTTTCATGATATATTTAGACATCCAAATTTATAAATAATTATTTTAACACACAAGTATTAATGTTCTAAAATAGAAAAAATGTTATCTTACAAAAGTTGCAGATGGCACAAAAAAGAATTATCTTCGCACTACAAAAACAATCAATATGTTTTGGTTTGGCAAAAAAGATAAACAGCAGCGTCCTTATCATCTGGGATTAGCTCTTAGCGGTGGTGGGGCAAGAGGTTTTGCACACGTTGGTGCATTACGAGCCTTGAATGAGCGAGGTATAACCCCCGACATTATAGCCGGTACCAGTGCCGGTTCGATTATTGCAGCCTTATATGCCGACGGTTATACACCACATCACATATTACGACTATTCAGCGAACTTAATGTCAAGGAATTGGTAGATGTCACTCTGCCCAAAACGAGTCTGCTCAGATTTGATAAATTTATCAAATTCTTAGAATCGCGACTACACGCTCGTAATATCGAGGAACTTAAAGTGCCTACACTTATCGTGGCAACCGACTTCGATAACGGAAAGAGTGTAGCTTTTAACCAAGGTCAGTTATCCACACGCATTGCTGCCTCATGTGCTATACCCATTGTTTTTGCACCCATAGTTATAGATGATGTTCACTATGTCGATGGTGGAGTGTTGCGTAATCTTCCGGCCACACCGTTGCGTGATATATGCGATGTTGTGATAGGTGTCAATGTTTCGCCTATGGAGCATCAACACTATGAACAGAATCTACTTTCCATTGCCGACCGTGCTTATAACTTCCTCTCTTGTGGCAATGTCTTTCCCGACATAGCACTATGTGATGTGCTTATTGAGAGTCAAGACATCAGCAATTACAACGTTTTTGATCTTAGTCAGCAGGCATTTATCGAAGAGTTGGGATACAAACGCACCATCGAGGTTCTTGATAATCTCACCGCCGAGCAAAAGAAATTACTTAATATATAACAAGTCACTATATGGATAAGAAAATTATTATCTATCAATTACTACCACGACTTTTTACAAATACATGCACCGATTGTGTGCCATTTGGGACAATTGAACAAAATGGTGTTGGTAAGCTCAATCATATAAACAATAAAGTTCTTAAAGAGATAAAATCGCTGGGTATTACTCATATATGGTATACAGGTATCATAGAACATGCTACGCAGACCGATTATAGCAACTATGGCATACGTCCACACAATAGTTATATAGTCAAAGGCAAAGCCGGTTCGCCATATGCCATTAGCGACTATTACGATATAGACCCGGACTTGGCCGAAAATGTTCCGCAACGCATGAGTGAGTTTGAAGCTCTTGTTACTCGCACTCATGATAATGGCATGAAAGTAATTATCGACTTCGTACCTAATCATGTGGCACGCGAATATTATTCCGACTGCATGCCTGATGGTGTGGAGCAACTTGGAGCAAAAGACGATAAAGAAAAACACTTCGATGCCAACAATAACTTCTATTATATCCCTCGACAACGATTTTCGCCACGTTTCTTTATCGGACAAAACACTCCCAATGAGTACAACGAATTTCCTGCCAAGGCAACCGGAAATGATAAGTTCGATGCTTATCCCTCCAATAACGACTGGTACGAAACAGTGAAACTAAATTATGGAGTCGACTACCTTGCATGGAGAGCCCAACACTTTGACCCGATTCCCGATACATGGCACAAAATGTTACATATACTGCTCTTCTGGTGTGGCAAAGGTGTTGATGCCTTCCGTTGTGACATGGCTCACATGGTTCCGGTCGACTTCTGGCACTGGGCTATTGCACAAGTAAAAAGTCAATATCCTCACATACAGTTCATTGCCGAGATATACGAACCATCACTCTATCGGCCATACATAGAGTGGGGACTATTCGATTACCTCTACGATAAGGTCGGACTTTACGACAAATTGCGAGCGGTCGAATGTCATGACGTGTCGGCAGCACAACTCTCTTATTGTTGGCAATCGCTCGATGGCTTGTCCGACCACATGCTCAACTTTCTTGAAAATCACGATGAGCAACGTTTTGCATCTATTCAATACGCAGGCAATGCATCACGAGTACTACCCTCACTCATTGTGTCGGCAACTATGAGCAAAGCCCCCATGATGATATATTTCGGTCAAGAATTGGGCGAAAATGCCGATGATGCCGAAGGATTTAGCGGTCGCGACGGACGCACTACAATATTCGACTATTGGAGTGTACCATCAGTGCGTGCATGGTATAATGAAGGCAAGTGTAATACCTCTCGACTAACACCCGAACAAAGAGAGTTACGCAAAATGTACAAGCAAGTACTTACGCTATGCAATAAAGAAAAAGCTATCGTACAAGGTTCTTTCTTCGACCTGATGTATGTCAACTGTGAAAATCAACAATTCGATCCCCATCGTCAATACACCTACCTGCGTTACACACACAACGAAATTATACTTATTGCCGTTAATTTCGACAACAAGGCTTGTGATGTAGCTATCAACATTCCACAACACGCACTCGATATGATAGGTATCGAATCGGACAAATACCAAGCAGTAGAATTATTAAGCAACACAAGTGATGAAAAATATCTACACAAAGCTATACCATTCACTACAAGTATAGCTGCACATGGTGCAGTATTGTGGAAAATTAAACTTACGCAAAAAACATCATCATCGATGAGAAAAAAGTGAGTAAAACTGTTCAACAAAAGAAAACAAATCTTAACTTTGCACTCAAATTAAACAAGACACAATTTCTTATAATATCTATGGAACAAACAACACCTTACAAGGTATTCTCAGGAACCAATTCGCGTTACCTTGCCGAGAAAATATGTACAAGTCTCGGTTGCGAATTGGGTCAAATGAAAATTCAGCATTTTGCCGATGGTGAATTTGCCGTATCGTTCGAGGAATCAATCCGTGGTGTAGAAGTCTATCTCGTACAATCGACATTCCCTTCATCCGACAATCTGATGGAATTACTCTTGATGGTAGATGCTGCAAAGCGTGCCTCTGCCAAGTCTATTAATGCTGTAATCCCCTACTTCGGTTGGGCTCGTCAAGACCGCAAGGATAAGCCTCGTGTATCGATTGGAGCAAAACTCATTGCCGACTTGTTGAGTGCTGCCGGTATCGACCGTCTTATTACGATGGACTTGCATGCCGACCAGATTCAAGGTTTCTTCGATGTTCCTGTCGATCACCTTTACGCATCGTCAGTGTTTATCCCCTACATCGAATCTTTGCACCTCGATAACATGGTTATAGCCACTCCCGACGTTGGTGGTTCTAAGCGTGCCAGCACATATGCCAAGTATTTCAATTGTCCTTTGGTTCTGTGTGACAAGAAACGCAACAAACCCAATGAGGTTGCCGAAATGACCATTATCGGTGATGTTGAAGGCAAAGATGTAATCCTTATCGACGACATGGTAGATACAGCCGGTACTATTACCAAGTCGGCCAATCTGATGATGGAATGGGGTGCCAACTCTGTTCGTGCTATTGCAAGTCATGCCGTCATGAGCGATCCTGCTTCGGTGCGTGTGCAAGAGTCTCAGTTGACTGAAATGGTGTTTACCGATAGTATACCCTTCACCAAGGAGTGCGAGAAGGTTCACATCTTAACTATTGCCGATTTATTTGCCGACACTATCCGTCGTGTCAATAACAACCAGTCTATTTCATCGCAATACTTATTGTAAGACTAATATCCTACCGACTCATTGATGAGTCAACGCGATATTAAACCATATTTTTCTCCTTGGAGACCTATTTATGGTAGGTTTCTGAGGAGAATTTGTTACTTTACATATTACCTAATCCCCCCTATTTATGAATTACTTAAAGAAAATCCTGCTGTCACTAATGGTTATTGCCATCGGACTGCCTGCATGGGGTAATCTGCTCACCCTTCCTACGTTACAAGCACTCAAAGGCGATAGTCAGTCGATACTCGAACGTTGCGTTCGTAGTCGTGCCACGCAAAGTATTAGTCTAAAAGCCCCCGACAACACACTGCCCGATGCTACAACGCATGCCTACACATGGGGAACTATTTCGCACGAAAATGGTTGCACATGGTATTACACACAGACATTTGAAGAACGTGGATGGTACTTGGGAGCATCCGACATATTGTTATACGACAATAATTTCAGCCAAGTAGGCTCACTTCGCATTGAAGTACCCGAAGGGATGAATGTCAATGACATTATGCCCGTCGATTTTATTACATCGCAATTCTTCGATACCGATGCTGCCAATGTAGAGTTACCCATCTTCGTTCATGCTGTCGATAATGGAACACAGATTAACAAAGTATATGTGTATCGTCTCGATGGTGAGATGATTCATGAATACGACTCGCGTTCGATGATAAGATACACTGCCGATAACGACTATGAACGTGTGCTGCTGGTTAATGAAGCAAATAACCTGATGACTATCAGTGTACTTGCACCTGCAACAGATGATAACCGTCCCGTAGTTGAACACACTTTCGAGATAGACCAAGACTTGTTATACTACAATAATGGTCCTACCTTAAATTATTATACACTGAACGGAGAGCCTTATTATTGTGTGTCGCACTTCGAAAAACCTTGCATGGATGGATTTGATCCCGAAACGTTTGTTCCTGTTCAGAGCCCCGATAATTATCTGGTTATCAAAACGTATGACCGCAATTACAATCGAGTAGACTCGTTGCGTATATCACTTGCTCCATCCCATCCTGATGCTACTTATGGCTTTGCATCACTGGGCATGCTCTCGTATAACGATGTGCGACTGGGCGATTTTACTAACGACAATCAACTCAACTATATCGTCACTCACTACGATTACTTTGCCCAGAGCGACGAATTTGTTTACAATTTCCGCGTATATGATAGTCAAGGTACATTAGTAAATACGATTACCGAAAATACTATCACATGGTTCTCACTAAGTGATGTAGAGGGACATGAAGAACAAATGGTTTTCCTCAAAATGAATGAAAATGCCGAGCAAATACTCGAAATGGTCGATCTCCCATCATGTCGAGTAGCAACGGTTTTCCCAGCCATCGTCGATGGATATAAAATATCCACTACCATCGACCGCTATCCAGTCGACAACGATTACCAGTATGTGATAGGACTCAGCCAGGCTGTGAATGATGAGAATGGCGATGCCATTGCTCGTATAGGATGGTACAAACGAGACTGTACTGTCGATCATTATGTAACATTCAATATAGGTAAGAATGCCGAAGGATTTACCCCTTACATTGCTTCATACGTATTTAATCCCTATTTATTTAATACCGACTCTACTCGCGAATATTTCTACATGGCAATGAATAAGCGTACTGACGGTAGCGAGGTATTGGATAAGACGCTCTATCTGGCCGATGAAAATGGAAATGTATTGCGTACCATTAAGCCGGAGGAGGGAGATGAAATAGAGTTTTCGAGCGGTGACATTTTCGATTATGCAACCGGTGAACCCAAAATGGTACTCTCGTTCTATAACGGTGAAAAGGATGCCTTTGAAGTGATGTTCTATAACTTGCCATTCGATACATTTACAAGCGGTGGTGATGGTTCTCAGGACAATCCTTATCTCATAACAACTCCCGGTGAATTGGCTCAAATAAAAACAGCTCCTACTGCACACTATGCTATTGCCAACGATATAGATATGAGTCAATATGAAATGCCATATATCGCTCCGGAGGTCTTTACCGGCTCGCTCGATGGTCAGAATCATTTCATTAATAATATTGTACTTGGCGATAATGGTCTGTTGGGTAATGCTTATCAGGCACATGTGAAAAACTTGCAATTGCAGTCGCCCATCCTCTTTACAAGCGATAAAACAACAGGTATTCTTGCTTGTGATGCTACTGAGAGCGACATCGAAAATGTACACATCTACGATGCTGTTATCAATGGTGATAAGCACACCACTGCCGGTGTGATGGTAGGTTCAGCTGCCAACACTACCTTCTCGGCAATTTCGGTATTGCGTGCCTACATCGAAGAGTTTAACAGCATAGGTGGTGTAGTTGCTTATGCCGATAATTGCAATATCAATGCAGCAGTTACCACCGGTATCATTCAGTTGGGTAAGAACTTTGGAGGCATAGCTGTCGAACTTGATGGAACTCTTACCAATAGCCATACCGACTGGGAAGGTACTGCCTGTGATGCCGCGGCCGGCATCGCTGCCCTATCGACTGCCAATGTTTCCAACTGCTATACACAAGGCTACTACGAGATATTGACCGGCAGCACCGATGTTGATAACAACGTTGCCGGTATCGTACACAATCAAGAGTCAGGACGTATCAAAGGGTGCTACACAATATTCGATAATATTGTAGTCACAATGGGTATTGATGCTACCCTTCAAGACAATTATAGCCAAAATCAATCGAGTAGCGATGCCTCCTCGCAAAATGGTGCATATAAGAATATCGATGATGCTGATAGCAACTTCTTTGAGTCGCTGGGATATGCCTATGGCGATAACAACGATGCTCCATGGACAGGTGTAGGATTACCCATACTATACTTCGAGAATGCCAAGCAAAGTTCACCGACTATCAATTTTGACAACAACGACCTCCGCTACGATGGCAAGATGATAGAAGTTACTGATGCTCAACGCATATCACTTTACAATATGCAAGGTGTGATGGTGGCTACATGTAAGGGCTTCACTCTCGATGTTACGTCCACCGCCAGTGGTATATATGTAGCAGTGGCGGTTGATGCACAAGGGAATAACATCACTCGAAAAATTGTGATTAAGTAACCCTTTAACAACGATAAAGCGGGTGTCAGCATTTAATACTCTGACACCCGCTTTTCACTACCGGCACCCCTCTATGACTAATCGGATATAGTCAATAACATACTCAACTCCTAACACCTACTCCTCTACACTGAGAGTAGGTGTTTCTTTTTAGGAACATCCATCTATTACTTTGGATGTGAATTATATAATGACTACTTTGTGTAGATTTTAAATTCAACCCTAAAAACCTTCACACGGAACAAGGTTAAAATCCTCCAAAACATGCGGCCAACGATAAGATTGTTTCCATTAAGCAATCAATTATTATAGAAGTTTCCTCTTACTTGATTTCAACACGATTTAGACCTACAACTGCACTCATTGAAAAAAAGTTAACAGTAGGGTGATTATCGGAATTATATGTTACATTTGTATCATTGATATACATGTATGTTGTCGGTCATCGATAAACACAATCGTATATTCAACGACAAAGGTTTATTAAGAATTAAATATTAACATACTAATAATTATACAATTATGTCTATCTGGCGAGTTCTTTTGTCCATCATTTTCCCTCCCTTGGCGGTCTTAGATCGAGGATGTGGTTCGGTACTTATTGTGCTTCTACTCACTTGTTGCGGTTGGATACCCGGAGTCATAGGAGCATTAGTCATTCTCAACAAAAACAATTAAGGTAGGTCTTATAAGTTGATTCGTGCCGACATAGTTTTTTCTTCTTGAACTTGCAGTATTTGACATCAACTGCACACCCTGACACATTGTTGAGTTCAAGGCGAAAAATAGTAGAAAGAACATGCACCCTCCATAAACATGGGGCATGCTTCAAGTTTTTTGGTAATGTGGCAAAAAGTAGTTGGTTTTAGAGCTGCATCATCATACAAAGAGAGGTTTTTCCAAGGCGAGGAAAATCTCTCTTATTTTTTGTTTGTTTTTGATTTTTTCCAAGCGATATAAAAGGTAAAGGAAGATGCTT
>JAFXJY010000043.1 GCA_017531985.1 Bacteroidaceae bacterium | reverse complement strand
AGTGTGAGACGCACTAACCGCTCCACCGTCTGAAAGACGGGAAACAGCCCACTAAGGAGTTATATCAGATTTTCGCGTCTTTCAGACGCAAGTATCGGATGAGTACGTTGTCCGAGGGTATCGGGCTACGCCCTCAACCCCCGGTTATTGCTGTCGCTTCGCTTTCCCGTCCTCCGGACGTTCCATCATCTCGATGCGTCCCTACCTCAGGAGAAAACACAGGGGCGAAAATGATAACAAACAATACGTCGCAGACGTATGGCTATCGAAACCCCACGATGAAGCACGCAGTGCGTAATCGTGGGGTATATGGTGACAGGATATGCCACTACGTCGGAGACGTAGTACAGGAATAGCCGGAGCGTAACGTCTTCGACGTAAGGATACCACACGCACACATATCTACCCCATGTAACGCTCCGCTCACATGGGGTTTCCACTGCACAACGTCTTCGACGTTACAGCGGTGCGTCCCTACCTCAGGAGAAAACACATTGGCGAGGTAACCTTTTCTGCTCCTGCGAGCGTAGCGAGATAGGGTGTGGCACGTTAGTGCCGGAGGGATATATAGTAAAACAGGACGCACGGAGGTGCGTCCTGTAATGGTATAGAGGGGGTACTATTTTATTCCCATTCGATGGTCGATGGTGGCTTGGAGCTGATGTCGTAGACTACGCGGTTGACACCTTGTACCTTGTTGATGATGTCGTTCGACACCTTTGCAAGGAACTCATAGGGCAGGTGTGCCCAGTCGGCAGTCATGCCATCGGTCGAGAGTACCGCACGCAGGGCTACGGCTCGTTCGTAGGAGCGTTCGTCGCCCATCACACCCACGCTCTTGACAGGGAGTAGGATGACACCGGCTTGCCACACTTTGTCGTAGAGGTCGTTGTCGATGAGACCTTGTATGAAGATGTGGTCGGCGTCTTGCAATATTTGTACCTTCTCGGGGGTAATGTCGCCAAGGATGCGTACAGCCAAGCCGGGGCCGGGGAAGGGGTGACGACCTATGAGACGTTCGCTGATGCCCAATTCGCGACCTACACGACGAACTTCGTCCTTGAAGAGCAGTCGCAGAGGTTCAACCAATTTGAGGTTCATACGCTCGGGCAGTCCGCCCACGTTGTGGTGGCTCTTGATGACCATACCGGTGATGGAGAGAGACTCTATCACATCGGGGTAGATGGTGCCTTGTCCCAGCCACTTGATGTTATCGAGTTTCTTGGCCTCTTGGTCGAATACGTCGATGAAGCCGGCACCTATGATTTTGCGTTTGCGTTCAGGCTCGGTAACACCGGCCAGACGTTCGTAGAAGTACTCCTTGGCATCGACGCCTATCACGTTGAGTCCCATGTCTTTGTAGTTTTCCAGTACGTTCTCAAACTCGTTTTTACGCAACAAACCATTGTCTACGAAAATACAAGTAAGATTGTGGCCGATAGCACGGTTGAGCAGTACGGCAGCCACTGTCGAGTCGACACCACCCGACAGACCCAACACCACTTTGTCATTGCCGAGCTTGTTCTTCAATTCCTCGACGGTGTGTTCGATAAACGAAGCCGCAGTCCAGTCTTGGCTGCAACCACATATATCGCGAACGAAGTTGGTGAGCAGAGTCATACCGTCCTCGCTGTGATATACCTCGGGGTGGAATTGTACCGCCCAAGTCTTTTCGCCCTCGATGCGATAGGCAGCAGTACGCACTTCGTGAGTGCTGGCAATGAGGGTAAAGCCTTCGGGTATTTCGGTGATAGAGTCGCCATGCGACATCCACACTTGCGAGTTGTCGCGAACGCCATGCATCAGCAAGTCTTGTTCGTCGTGCCAAGCGAGGTTGGCACGTCCATATTCGCGAGTATCGCTGCGTTCCACTTTGCCACCGGCTGTGTGTGCAATGTATTGAGCACCGTAGCATACGCCCAGTAGGGGATATTTTCCACGCAAGCGAGACAAGTCGACTTGCAGTGCATTGGGGTCATTGACCGAGTAGGGGCTACCCGAGAGAATAACTCCCTTGATACCCTCTTCGTTACCAAATGGGAACTTGTTGTAGGGTAAGAGTTCGCAATAAGTGTTCAACTCACGCAAGCGACGGGCAATGAGTTGTGTGTATTGCGACCCAAAGTCGAGAATAATGATTTTTTCTTGCATCTTTTTGAGGATGTTTTTTTGAGGGATTATTATGTTATTGTAATTCTTTCTTTCCTTTTGCTATCACTCTCACCGCCTTTATCGATTCGGGTTCGCCGGCTATCCACAAGATGTCGTTGGCAGCTATCTTGATAGTACCGTCGGGCTGTAAGAAGGTGTTGTCGTCGCGTTCGATACCCACCAGCAGACAGTGGAACTCGTTGCGAAGTCCCAGTTCGTAGGTCGACTTGCCTATCCATTGCGAGTCGGGGCTGATGGCAATATAGTCGTATTTGACCTCTTCGCTGTTTTCGGCAGCTACCTCAGGACTATCATTGCATTCGACAATGGGCAGGAACGAGGCTATCTGTTCGTCGGTACCTATCACGCCCAATATGTCGCCGGGGAATAGTCGGACTTCGCTACCGGGAATATTGAGACGACGAGTGCCACGCAGGATGCTCACAATGTTTATGCCGAAACGTTTGCGAAGGTTGGAGTCGGATAGTTTGATACCTGCCAGTTCGCTGCTTTCATGTAGTTTCATGCGGGCAATGTGCAGGTTGTGTATGAGGTCAATACCCTTTTTACTGCGTTCGCGTTGGTTCAGGTTGTTGAGAAATTCGGTTTCAAGGCGGTTGAATTGACGTTGAATATCGTTCGAAAAGGTTCTCATCAACATCAAGAAGATGATGACACCTATAATCATACCCACATAAGAGTAGATGGTGAGTAGGAAGCCTATGACAAAAGCCGCTGCCACAGCATAGCGGAATACGATGAGTAGCACGATGGGGACTTGGTTGCTGCGACCATCCTTCCACAACTCGCGAAGTATCTTACCACTGGTTCGTTTTTTTATGATAGCCCACAAGAAGGGTGACATGCCTATGAGTGTGATGATGGTAGCCAATAACTTGCCAATGCTACCGGGAAGCCACTCGGCAAAAAGAGGGAACAGCCACACCTTCGATGCAATGATGATGGCTGTGGACAAGATGCTGTATAATAGTATATTGCCTAAATATTTAGTGATAATTTGCTTCCACAAGGTGCGGTTGCTTGCGATGATGGTCTTACTCTGAGCATATTCATCAAGGCGGCGTTTGATGCCCTTAGGTATGCGAGGCTCAATCTTATTGAGGAATGGCTCGGCGAGTTTTATCATGTAGGGGGTAGAGAACGTTGTTACCACCGATACGGCAACAATAATGGGGTAAAGGTTGGGGTTCATTACACCCAATGAGATACCCAATGAGGCGATGATGAATGAAAACTCACCAATCTGCGAGAGGCTGAAACCCGACTGAACGGCAGTGCGTAATGGTTGTCCCGATAGCAACATACCCATTGTCGCCAATATCGATTGTCCGACGACTACGACCAACGAGAGAATGAGGATGGGTAGGGCATATTCAACGAGTGTATCGACATTGACAAGCATACCCACCGAGATGAAAAATACTGCCCCGAAGAGGTCTTTGATGGGTTGCATGATGCGTTCAATGCGTTCAACCTCATTGGCACTTGATAGAATAGAACCCATGACAAATGCACCTAATGCGGCAGAGAATCCGGCGTAGGTGGCCAGCACGACCATGCCCAGACACAAACCCATAGAGACGATGAGCAATGTTTCGTTGTTGAGGAAACGACGTACTTTGCGTACAAAGGTGGGAATGATAAATGTTCCTATAACAAACCACAGGACGAGGAAGAATATCAATCGAGCAATACTATTGATAAGTTCGCTGCTGTCGACCCGACCCACTGCCACAGAGGGAAGCAATA
Source organism: Bacteroidaceae bacterium (assembly GCA_017531985.1). Classification (GTDB taxonomy): domain Bacteria; phylum Bacteroidota; class Bacteroidia; order Bacteroidales; family Barnesiellaceae_A; genus Barnesiella_A. The sequence goes on along the minus strand of JAFXJY010000043.1, from coordinate 69,133 downwards.
CCATCAGCACCACAGCCAAGAGGTCTTGTACGATGAGAACACCGAACACCGTCTGCGTAAACTTTTGCTGCTGCATGCCCAAGTCGCTGAATGCCTTGATAATAATCATGGTTGATGACATCGACAACATGGCACCCAGGAAGATACTGTCGAAGGTGGTAAAGTCTAATAATTGTCCTGCTAAATAGCCGATGGCTATCATGCCTATCGCAATGGTCAGTGCAGTGGTAAATGCCGTTCCACCCACGTTGAGCAACTTCTTGAAGTTAAACTCCAATCCCAGTGTAAAAAGAAGGATGATGATACCTATCTGCCCCCAAATGTCGATGTTGGCTGCATCGACGATGGATGGTAGGTAATGAAAGTTGGGACTTGCCAAGAAGCCTGCCACGATGTATCCCAAGACGACAGGTTGACGCAGACGCTTGAACAATAGTGTGACAATGCCCGCAAGGATGAGGATGAGGGCGAGGTCGGCGATAAGTGGTTGTAGATGGTCCATAGGATATTATATTTCGTTTTGTAAAGCGATGCTGTCGGTGGGGTACACCTTGTGCATGGCATCAAATACGTTGAGCATATCGGTTTGTTCTCTTATCTGTACGACAAAGTTGATATTGGTCGATTGCTTGCGGTAATCGACATCGACATACCATTCGTGCAACTTTATGTGGTGAACCTTGAAAACCTCGCGATATGGGTCGATCGAATCGATAATCAATGGTGTGCGGACGTTGATGATGTTACTTTCCCACTCGAGCTGAAAGTGGTTTTCAATGTTATTGATTACTACCAATGTTATGAGTATCAATATCATGGCTATAAGGGCAATGAGGTATAACCCAATGCCTACTGCCAACCCGATGCCTGCCGAAACCCATATACCGGCTGCCGTCGTAAGACCTCGAACCGAAGCCTTGGTCTGTATGATAGCTCCGGCACCTAAGAAACCTATACCGCTGATGACTTGTGCAGCGATACGGGCAGGGTCGCCACCATTGGGAAGATGTGAGAAAAGTTGAGGTATGGCACAAGATACAAGCATGGCCAATGTTGCACCCATCGAGATGAGGGCAAATGTACGCGAACCGGCTATTTGCCCTTTGCGTTTGCGTTCAAAGCCTATTGCACCACCCAGCAAAGCACTTACCACCAACTTGCAGATGGCACTGCTCGTTGTTACGTCGGTAGTTGTCATGGCTTGGTTGAAAAATTCGAATATGGCAGCCATAGTGGTAGGGGTGTCGGTTAGAGAAGATTATTTGTTGCGAGTCCACATGCGTTCGCTGTCACGCACCATCTGTTCATCGTTGTTGATAGCCGAGAGAGCCAACCAGTTGGTAATCAATGCACAGATGGGGAAGATAATGTAAGTTGTGGTCTTAAAGCTGATAGCTTGTAAGTGATCGTAGGTAGTAAAAGCATAGATACCCATCACTACATATAGGGCAATGTAGAAGAGGATGTTGATGCGACATACCAGCATCTGACGCACACGATTGTTGTACAAGAAAATCGCTATCACACTCATGACGATGATGAGACCTGCTATGATGGCAACGGCATATTGGGGAGATGAAGCAACAATGGCTACTGTTGAATTGACTATTTGCGTTGCCTGCATTCCGGTACTGCCCAGTTGATAAGTGGCATCGGTGGTAACGATGTTGAGGTAGGGGGTAAATGCAAAGATTGCCATGAAAACAATCGAGCAAAGTAGATAGAGTGATTGTACACGTTGTATCATGATGGTAAGTTTATTTGTTTTGAGTAATATAATTGAATTTTTCGGGGATAATTGATTCGAAATGAAGCATCTGACCTGTAATGGGGTGCTTGAAACGCAATGAAGCGGCATGCAGACCTACTCGTCCTATGGGATTGCAAGTAGAGCCATACTTGCGGTCGCCGATGATGGGGTGTCCCAAGTCGTGCATGTGTACACGTATCTGATTTTTACGACCGGTTTGCAGTTGCACTTCGACAAGCGAGAAGCGACCGTTACTCTTTACGGTGCGATATTGTGTAATGGCTAATTGACCATTCTTTTCGTCATTGGTCGAGTACATTTGCATGGCGGCATTCTCTTTGAGATATGATTTTACCTCACCTTCGGCAGGTGAAATTTCGCCTTCCACCACAGCCATATATCGACGTTCGATGACAGCCTCATTCCAGTTGCGTTGCAGTATCTCTTGTATGCGTTGTCGCTTGGCAAAAATCATGACACCCGATGTGTCGCGGTCGAGGCGATGCACGATGAAGATGTGACCTTCGGGGTCGCTGCTCTTGACATAGTCGCTCACAATACGATAGGCAGTCTCGGTCTTTTCGTTCTGAGTAGCCATTGAAAGCAATCCGTAGCCCTTGTCAATGGCAATGATGTATTCGTCCTCAAAGATGATACGCAACCGACGGTGCTTAAATACCTTGTACCCCATTGTAAAGTTGATTGTTACATTATCGCCGCAATGGAGTGGCGTGTTGAACTGCGATGTGGGTATGTTATTGACTGCTACTTGTCGGTGTGAAAGGTATGACTTGATGGTCGTACGCGACTTGTCGCTGAGTGTGGCGATAAGAAAATCCATCAACAGGCAATCTTCGTTTACACGATAGCTCTTTTCCTTGTTAGGCCTACGATTATTCCTCCTATTGGGTTGTTTCATATATTTTAAGGTATGTTCTAAAAATTAGTAAATGTATGATTCATTGTCGGTAGTCTCTATTTCGGTCGCTTTGTTTTGGGCTTGTGTTTTATTCTCATTTCTTGACTGTTACAATGCTTGCATTGTTCCATCATAACGAGAAATAATCTGATAACAATCATCACAGTCAACTCGCCCCGATTGATAGAGCCTGCCCTTAGGTTTAAAATAATTTACAAAGATACAATTTTGCCGTTCAATGTGCAAGATGATGGGCGAAAAAGATAAGGCGAATACTGTTTTTATATTCAATTTTAAATATGATGTAACATTTTTTGCTTTTTTTTCGGTTATACGACAAAAAAGTCTTATCTTCGCACTTTGAAAGAGAATAACCTAATCTTACAATATGGCAATTAAGAATAACGTAATGATTGTCAGACATAAATTGCTGACCAATCTAATTAAACTATGGAATGCCGGTGAATTGGTAGATAAAATCGACCGTTTACCTATCGAGTTGAGTCCCCGCAATGCACAAGTACGTGGTCGTTGTTGTATTCACAAGGAGCGTGCAGTATGGAAATACAAGTCGCTGCCTCTGTTGGGCTATGATATGACCGATGAAACCAACGAGCTGACCCCACTTAGTGACTATGCACGTCGTGCCTTGGAGCGTGAGCAAATCAAAGATAATATCATGTGTGTCATCGATGAGGCTTGCTCGTCGTGTGTACGCACCAATTATGATATTACCAATCTGTGTCGTGGTTGTGTGGCTCGTGCATGCTCGCATGCTTGTCCCAAGAATGCCATTGAGTTCGATCCATATACCAGCCAAGGTCGTATTAATCACAATGATTGTATCAGCTGCGGAAAGTGTTATGAGGCATGTCCCTATCATGCCATTGTATATATTCCGGTGCCTTGTGAGGAGGCTTGTCCTGTGCAAGCTATTACCAAGGATGAATATGGCGTGGAACATATCGATGAGTCGAAATGTATTTATTGCGGTAAGTGCTTGAATAGCTGTCCGTTTGGAGCTATATTTGAGATCTCGCAAGTATTCGATATTTTGCAAAGCATCCGTCGTGGTGAGAAAGTGGTAGCTATGGTTGCACCGGCTATTCTCGCACAATATAACATGCCTGCCGAGCAAGTATACGGAGCTATCAAGGCTATCGGATTTACCGATGTGATAGAGGTGGCTCAAGGTGCTGAGGAAACTACCCGCCTCGAAAGTGCCGAGTTGAAAGAACGTCTTGAAGAGGGTGCTCCCTTTATGACAACTTCATGCTGTCCTGCCTATATCGAAATGGCTGAGAAGCATGCACCCGACTTGAAGAAGTACATTTCTTCGACACGTTCACCCATGTATTACACAGCACTCATCGCTCGTGAAAAATATCCCGATGCTAAGCTCGTCTTTGTCGGACCGTGTATCGCTAAGCGTAAAGAGGCTCGTCGCGACGACTTGGTAAGCTATGTGATGACCTTCGAGGAGGTACACTCGGTATTGGAGGGTATGGGAATAGAAATAGGCGAACAACATGTCTTTGATATTCCTGTTCAATCGAGCAAGTTCGCTCATGGATTTGGACAGACCAATGGTGTAACCCAAGCTGTATTGAATGAAATAAATGGTGACTTTACATTCACAGCGACATTGGTTTCGAACTTGACCAAGAAGAACGTAGCTCTGTTGCGTGCTTATGGTAAGACCGGTAAAGCTCCCGTACAGTTTATTGAAGTAATGGCTTGCGAGGGTGGATGTATATCGGGTCCTGCCAATCATGAAGTTTATGACAAAGCTCGTCAGACCTACAACAAAGAGTTGCAAAAACGATAAACGCATCGATTCCTATGGATGCGTTGGTTGAACGGTTGGCTCACGAGCATGTTCTCGATGCACAAGGGTATGCTTCCTTGTTGGCATCGTGTGACGAAACTGCGTTCAACTTGTTGCAGAAATATGCTGCCGAAGTGGCCCAGAGCCACTTCGGCAGTCGTGTCTATATACGAGGGTTAATAGAAGTTAGCAATTATTGTCGCAACAATTGTTATTATTGTGGTATAAGGCGTGACAATCGTGAGGTAAGTCGCTATCGACTCACTGATGAGCAAATTCTCTCGGCATGTGAGAATGGGTATAGGTTGGGCTTTCGTACATTTGTTTTGCAGGGTGGAGAAGATGCCCACTTGACCGACGAACGTCTTGTTCCCTTAGTGGAGACAATGCATCGACGTTATCCCGATTGTGCCATTACGTTATCGTTGGGTGAGCGTTCTCACTCCTCCTATAAGCGACTATATGATGCAGGAGCAAGTAGGTATCTGCTAAGGCATGAAGCAGCCTCTCGACAATTATATGAGCAACTACATCCTGTATCCATGTCATGGCACAATCGCATGAAATGCATTGAGGAGTTGCAGCAGATAGGTTTTCAGACCGGAATGGGTATGATGGTGGGTGTACCCGGACAGAGTATCGACCATCTTGTCGAGGATTTATTGCTCATGCAGCAAATGCGTCCGCACATGGTGGGAATAGGTCCGTTCATACCCCACTCTCTCACACCGTTGGGACATCATCCGGCTGGTTCAGTTAGGCTTACATTGATGTTGATATGTATAGTACGACTGATGTTGCCATCGGCTCTTATACCCTCTACTACGGCATTGGCATCGCTTTCGTCGCAGGCACAGTTGCAAGGCATACAATGTGGGGCCAATGTTATTATGCCCAATCTTTCACCATCCGATGTGCGTGATAGTTACCAGATATACGAAGGTAAAGCAGCATTCGGAAGTGAGGCCGCCGAAGGGTTGTTGATACTTTCCGAACGATTGGCCGAGATAGGGTATGAAATTAGTTATGAAAAAGGTGATTATAAAAGTGATAATTAAGAAAGGAGTTAGATTATGATAGAATATAAAGTAGGTTCGGCACATGCCGACGAGTTTATACACGATGGTGAGATAAGGGCAACTCTTGAATATGCTGCCGCCCATCGTAATGATGAAGTGCTGGCTAAGGAAATCTTGGCCAAGGCTGCCGAGGGTAAAGGCTTAAATCACCGCGATGCAATGGTGCTTCTCGAGTGTGATAAGCCCGAGATTGTTGAGCAGATATTTACACTTGCACGCAATATTAAGCAGCGAATATATGGCAATCGCATTGTTATGTTTGCACCCTTATATCTGTCCAACTATTGTATAAATGGCTGTGTGTACTGTCCTTACCATGCTAAGAATCGTACCATACCTCGTCGCAAACTTACCCAAGAAGAGATACGTCGAGAGGTTATAGCCTTACAGGATATGGGTCATAAGCGATTGGCTCTTGAAACGGGTGAACATCCTGTGAAAAATCCTATTGAATATGTATTGGAATCAATTGATACGATATACTCTATACATCACAAAAATGGAGCCATACGTCGTGTTAATGTCAATATCGCGGCAACGACGGTTGAGAATTACCGCTTATTGAAGGATGCCGGCATAGGTACATACATCCTCTTTGAGGAGACCTATAATAGAAGCGTTTACGAAGCACTGCATCCCACCGGACCGAAGAGCGACTGGGCTTACCACACCGAAGCTATGGACAGAGCGATGGAAGGTGGTATTGATGACGTGGGTATAGGAGCATTATTCGGGTTGTGTAATTATAGATATGATTTTGTGGGCATACTCATGCATGCCGAGCATCTTGAAGCCCGATATGGGGTAGGACCTCATACTATCAGTGTGCCTCGTATACGTCCTGCCGATGATATCGACCCTGCCGATTTCCCCGATGCTGTTACCGACGAAGTGTTCCGACGCATTGTTGCTGTGCTGCGTATAGCTGTTCCTTATACAGGTATGATAGTGTCCACTCGCGAGTCGCAACGCTCTCGCGAATTGGTTCTTGATGTAGGTGTGTCGCAGTTGAGCGGTGGCTCGCGTACCTCGGTGGGAGGATATGCCGAGAATGACGAAAACGTAGAGGAGTCGGCTCAATTTGATATATCGGACAATCGTACGCTCGATGAGATTGTGGCATGGCTCTTAGAGTTGGGATATATACCCAGTTTCTGTACGGCGTGTTATCGTGAAGGTCGTACCGGCGATCGCTTTATGTCGCTTGCCAAGCGAGGCCTGATAGGTAATTGTTGTGCCCCTAATGCACTATTTACTCTGCAAGAATACATGCAAGATTACGCATCGCCTCGTACTCGTGAGCTGGCTCGTCGTATCATTGACCGCGAGATACCTCTTATCCCCTCGGATAAGGTGCGTGGTATAACCATAGAAAACTTGCGTAAAATAGCAGAGGGTCAACGAGATTTCCGTTTCTAAATGCCAGATAGTTATGCAACAAAGACCTCAATCGGAACGTGTACATATAGCTTTCTTTGGGCGGTGCAATAGCGGTAAGTCGACGCTTATCAACGCACTTACAGGGCAAAATATTGCCGTAGTAAGCGATGTAAGTGGCACAACAACCGACTCTGTGAGTAAGTCGATAGAGTTGCCCGGTATAGGTGCTTGTGTACTGATAGATACACCCGGATTTGACGATAAGAGTGTGCTGGGTGAGCAACGTGTGGCTCAGACCATCAAGGTTATAGATCGTGTTGATGTTGCTTTATTGCTACTGACCGATGATGTTACCGATGAAGAGATGCGGTGGTACAAAGAGCTGAAAGCACGAGATATACCGGTTATACTATTGTTGGCACAAGTTGATCGTTGTGTCGAGCGTGATGAACTATCGATGCGAATAAAGGAAAAAATGGGACATTCACTCATAGCTGTAAGTGCTATAACGGGTGAAGGGATGGATGAATTGCGTGTAGCGTTGCAACAAGCAGTGCAACGTGAGGAACGTACCATCCTGCAAGGTCTTGTAGAGGCTGGCGATACTGTGATGCTGATTATGCCTCAGGATGCTTCGGCACCCAAAGGCCGACTCATACAGCCTCAGGTGCAAACTATTCGCGAACTGCTTGATAGACAATGTACAGTGATAAGTTCTACTACCGAGGGCATGCCGGCAGCATTGGCAGCATTGGCAGCACCACCTCGGCTTATCATTACCGATTCGCAAGTTTTTGAGGCCGTATATCGACTTAAACCCGAAGCATCGAGATTGACATCTTTTTCGGTGCTGTTTGCACGATATAAGGGTGATATTACGACCTTTGTTGAGGGTGCCAAGATGTTATCATGTCTTACGGATAATTCTCGTGTGCTGATAGCAGAGGCTTGTACACACATTCCGCAGAACGAGGATATAGGTCGGGTAAAATTGCCCGCATTGTTGCGTCGTAAGATAAGTCCCATGCTACACATCGATGTGGTCAGCGGCAATGAATTTCCACAAGATCTTACCACCTACGATCTTGTGATACACTGTGGTGCCTGTATGTTCAATAGTCGACATGTTCTCAATCGCATAGCTCGTGCCAGAATACAATCGGTTCCTATTACCAACTATGGAATAGCCATTGCAGCTCTCACAGGTATCCTTGATAGGATAGAGTATTGATAAAATGGTCTTGAATCGCGGTACTGCGGTTGGCATGATACAAATAGTGCGATGCATCGTATGAATGCATCGCACTATTACTATATGTTCTTATCAGTTATTACTTAGCTTCCCAGCCGAGGGCACTGGCTCCGAGAACGGCGGCATCGCCTTCTTTCAGCTCCGAGAGGATAACTTGAGCCTTGCCGCGGAAGATGGGCATAACATTGCGGTCGAGGCTTTCGCGAAGAGGACGCATCAGCAGTTCGCCTGCCTTGGTAAGACCTCCAAACAAGATAATGGCCTTGGGGCTTGAAAAAGCAATAAAGTCGGCAAAAGCTTCACCCAGAATGTTGCCTGTGAACTCGAAAACTTCGCGAGCCAATTCGTCGCCGGCAACAGCAGCCTCATATACATCCTTCGATGTGATGTCATCGAGGGGCAGGTTACGCAATAGAGAGGCATCCTTGCGAGTTTCCAGATATTCGCGAGCAGTACGAGCAACACCGGTGGCCGATGCATATGCTTCGAGACAACCTGTGCGACCACATCCACACATGCGACCATTATTTCGACGCATAGTAACGTGACCCAACTCACCTGCAAAACCATCATGGCCGTAGAGTAACTGACCATTGACCACGATGCCACTGCCAACACCTGTTCCCAAGGTTATCATGATGAAATCCTTCATGCCGCGAGCTGCTCCATAGGTCATTTCGCCCACAGCGGCAGCATTGGCATCATTGGTGATGGCTACGGGTATGCCGAATTTTTCCTTTAAAGTGTCGGCAAAAGGTATATTCTCGATACGTTTGCCATTATCCATCCAGAATAAATTGGCGGGACTTTCAATTCTTCCGGTGTAAAAATTGGCGTTTGGAGCTCCCACACCGATACCGGCTATTTGTCCCACGAGACCTTCTTGCTCGATGAGACGAGTTACGGCAAGGTGGAGTTGTTCAACATAGTCTTTAAACTCTACATGTTTGGGAGTTTTGATAGAACCTCCGGCTACTACATTGCCGCGTGTATCAACAATTCCGTAGGCTGTATTAGTACCGCCTATATCGATACCTACTACATAAGGCTTGCTAAGAGACATACTATTCATTTTAAAGATTTATATTGTTGTTAATCAAGTTTTTACATTAAAGTAATGCGACTGTTGTATATGATTTTATGCAAAAGTAATAATAATTTGTAGGATATGATTGTTTTTGGACGAAAAAAGTTGCAAGTTTCACCCTGTAAGTGGGGCAATAGTATTAGAATTAAAGTTCCTATTATAGGGATGCTTTTATAATATCCATATTAGAAAATACGATTTCTTGCAAAATATTTGTCTCTTCGCATGAAAGTTTTTACATTTGCAGCAATATATTATATATTAGATTCTATTCTATTATACCAGTCAACCAATCTTAAACTTTAAATAATTACCTTATGAAGAAAAAATTACTTTCATTGTGCCTATGTGGTCTTGTGGCTGCTGTGGCGTTGAGTGCAAGTGCCGATGTGAAAAAGACCTTTACTGAAAAGTATGGCAATCACATGGGAACTTCCAATGCGGCTGAACAACGCGATTATTACCTGTTTAATGCTCAGGGCAATCCGGTGCGACATCTTCAACAAAATGCTAATGTTGCCGGTGAATTTGGAATCCAGAATGTCTATTTCTACGATTATGATGAGCAGGGTCTGTTGACCAGCTATTATTATCGTCAGTGGAATGCCGGTTATCAAGAGTGGAGCTTGCGTGATACTGTCTTTTATGAATATAACGATAAAGGACAAATGATAACTGAGGTGGGTACACGCGATACTTACACCTACACCTACGATGCCAATGGTAATATCCTTACCAAGTCGCAAAGTGTTACGCAGACAGGAATGGTTATTCAAACCATTACTTACTCCGACTTCTTGGAGGGATACATCAATAAGCCCCGCAAATATGAGGCATCAGGTGCTTATGCCATGTATGAGTTTGATGGCGAACTGATATATGATGAGCGTGGTCGTCTCGTTGAAGATCGTCAGTTGACCCTTGTCGGTTCCAAGAAACAAACTATTACTTATACATATGATGACAATGATGTGTGTCTACGCGAGTTGTGGGCTGAGTCGCCCAGTTGGACCCCCGAGATGATTACTCCGGGTAGTGCCGAGGATACACTGCGTTATAGCAAGTGCATTGAGCGTAAGCCTCTTGGTAATAACTATTACACTCAGGAAGAGTGGGTATATACCGAGATGGATTGGGAAAATCAGATATACGAGTGGGTGAAGTCAAACTCAACATACAAAGAAGTCTATACTCATACTACTGCCGATATGTTGCCTACCGATGTTGTGCTTACCAATGCCACTACCAACGACCTGCCTAATGCAGTGAAAATATCAGCCACTGCTCCGGTTAGTCCTATTGAAGGTGCTTCGTACATCATATGGCGTGACTACGAAATAGCTGCTGTTGTAACTGCCCAAGATGGTAAGATTGAGTATGTCGATGCCGGTGTGTCAAGTGGTGTACATGACTACATGATACAATTGTATAATGCTACGACCGGTGAATATTACGGTTCGACCGACATTGCTACCATCGATATGGTTGCTCCGTTGCTTCCTGCCAGCAACTTGCGTATCACCGGTGGATATAAAGGAACTTATAAGGATAAAGAGACAGCCGAATATGAAACTTTCTATATCAAGTTGGCATGGAATGCACCCAATACCGAGTATAACATAACAGGATATAAGATTTACGACAAGCAATTTGCCATCCCCGTTGTTGAGGTTGATGCCTATACATTGACTTGCGATGTCAACGTCATTGATGCCACTACCGGCGAGTTTCGCGTCGATGTAGTCTACGACTTGGGTATTGTAGAGGGTGAATTTGCCAAGTTTACTTGGGATAATTCGCAAGATTTCACCGGTGAAATCTTACCCGAAGTGGTCGTTCCTGAGAAGGATGCACTCTATCTTGTTAAGCAGGACAAGAACGGTGAGTTGATAGTGAACCTATACAACGCCGAAAACAATCTTTCGCGTGTCAAAAATCTGATGTCGGTGGGCGAAGGTAAATATGCCCCCAACTATCAGTACTATTACAACTATGTTAATGGCTTGCTTGATGAATATTACTTCATACAGTATCGCGACATGGGCGTGTGGACCGACCCCAAGGATCTTACCTACTATGAGTACGATGAACAGGGACGCCTCATCAGTAGCGAGAATCTCTACACCTACAACGATAAGTATATTTACAGCTATGATGAGCAAGGCCGTCTTGTGCAATACGTTCACTATGGTAAGAAAGATCGCAACTCGCCATCGGCCGAGTATGACAAGTTGCGTAGTACGGTAACTTATAGCGATTTCGATGAGAATAACAATCCTCAAATGATTACTGTTGATGATGCACTCTATCCCACAAGCAGCTATTTTACTTATGTAACCTACGATGCAAAGGGACAAGTGCTGATGGAAGAGTCGTGGAAGCCTGACCTTACATCGGATGACGAAAATGCCAAGACTCCTTACATGAAATATGAATATGCTTATAATGAAGATGGTATTGTTGTAGAGAAGATCAAGTCAAACAATAACTATGAAGGCGGATTTGTTTACGCCAATAAAGAGACGCGTACCGAAGTTGCCGATAATGAGTATGAATATATTATCTGGAATTATGTAGAGTATGACCAAGAATGGGTGCAATATCGCACTTACACTGAGAACTATGCCCCCATTAATGGTAAATATGCACCTCGCAACCTTGTTGTGACCGATGTAACCACGACCGAGCTTCCCAATGCAGTGGAGATTACCTGCGATGTACCCGAGCAAGAAGTTGACAATGCTCAATATATTATCTGGTGCGACTGGCAACCTGTCGACACTGTTGCTGCCGTCGATGGTAAGATAACTTATGCAATCTCTTCATTGGAGAATGATCGTGAAATAGAGTTTGTTGTACAGTCGTACGATGCTGTCAACGATGTGCTTTACAATGTGTCGGATGTTGCTACTATTAATTTTATGGTAGAATTACCTCCTGTAAGCAACCTGACCTACATCGCTACTACACGAGGTGAGTTTGTCAATGAAGGTAATGCAATACCCGCTTTGTGGGTAAGTTTCAAGTGGGATGCTCCCGAGACCAACCTCGAAATACTTCATTACAATGTTTATATGGATGGTTGGTCAGTGCCGTTCCATACTACTACCAACACTACCGATAGTGTATATGTGTATCGCGAAAATAACTTTGACTCTCCCGATCAACAGAAGGAAGTTCAAGTAGAAGTATCGGTTGAGTATATGTTGGGCGAATCGGAAGGTGTCGTTGAGATATTCGCTGTCGAAAATGCCGGTATCGGTCATGTTGAAAGTGTTCGTTCGGCATATGTTGCAGGTGAATATCTTATAGTTGATAACCATGCAGCGGTCGAATTGTATAATGCAGCCGGAGCCTTGGTAGCAAATTATAACAATAAGACACGCATTCGCCTTGCATCACTTCCTGCCGGTGTATATGTGGCACGGGTTAAGGTGGGTGATACATTGCAAGTTGTCAAGATAGCTCGTTAGTTTCAATTTGAAATATGGTATTGTGATGTGTGCTGCTCGTTGAGTGGCACACATCTTGTTTATATCGATATGTAAAATATTCAATATGTGGCTATTCGTGTAGGTGTGAGTATGCATCTTGCATATCAATGATAAGTGTTAATTAATGTTTATAGAAATACGAAATATGATAAATGTTAGCAATTATATAAAGAGAGTGTAGTAATTTTGTGCCAACAAATATTTAATTAACCAAATAGTTCTACTATGAAGAAAAAATTACTTTCTATGGCTCTCTGTGCCACAGTGGCTGTATCAGCCTTGGCCGAGCCTCAAATGGTGGCATCTTATCAGATTGGTGATGTGATGGGTGGCGAAGGTATTAAAGCCAAGACCATCAATTACTATGATGCCGAAAACAAGTTGTTGCGTGCGGCTACTACGGTAACCGACTATACTGGTCTCAGCTATGTTGAAACCATCGTTTACTATGTGTACGATGATAATGGCTTGTTGCTTGAAGACTATAGCGTCCAATACCGTCCTGCTTACGGTGACTATGAAGAGGGCGATCACAACTATTATCAATACGATGAGCAAGGTCGTCTCATTCAGTACGATGATGCAACTCGTGGCTATCAGTACAAATACGATGCCGATGGCAATCGTTACTACGAGAAGTATTACAGTAACTCATCAGACGTAGTAATACAAGAGATAACTTTCTCTGACTATGATGCTAATGGCAACCCCGCCACTGCCGAGTCGGATGGTTACAACTCTGATTATCGTTTTGATGCCGTTTACACCTACGATGAATTGGGTCGTTGTGTAGAGATTATGCGTCATTGTGTATCGGGTACCGTTCACAGTAAGACTGAATATACTTACGATGAAAAAGGTATTGCTATCGGTACAATGGAATATATCTCGGCCTATGGCAAAGGTGGTCGTGAAGGCGGTGAAGTGGGTGGCGTAAAAGATACGCTCCGTTATCACCAAAATGTCATTCGTAAAGACCTTGGCAATGGTTGGTATCAAAAAGAGGTTTGGACTTGGGATACAATCATTAAAGACTTTATGAAGGGTGGTTCTCCTTTCAATGAACTCTACATGGAGTTGAATGGCGAGACAGCACCTCGCAACATCGTTGCCGAGAATATCTCTACAACCGAGCAACCCAATACTGCCAAAGTAACAGCCGAAGTTCCCACTACACTGCCTTGCGAGAATGTAAGCTACATCATCTGGCGTAATGGCGTGTTGGCAGGTACTGTTACTGCTACCGATGGTAAGATTGAGTTTATCGATTCGGGCTTGGAAAATGATACATATGAATATGTTGTTATGACATACGATGCAACCAACGATGTATATTACAATACTTCGGATGTTGCCACTGTTGAAATCACAGTACCCCTGAGCGAAGCTACCAATATCCGCGTAGCCGGTGGTTACTGGGGTAAATTCAGCGATGCTCAGACACCCGAACACGATTCATTCTATGTGAAACTTGCTTGGGATGTTGCCGATTGCGGTCAAGAAATACTTGGCTACAAGGTGTGGTTGTATCCTTGGGCGTATGCCATGTATGAAATCGATGGCGATACAAGAACCATCGATGTCCCCATGACCGATGCTACTGCCGGTAACTTCCGCATTGACGTTGTGTATGAACTCGGTGTGAAAGAAGGTTCTTATGTTCCTTTGTTCTGGGACAACACTGCCGACTTTGAAGGTGAACCCAAACTCAAATATTATTTGACTTACGAAGAGTCGTATGGCGATCATATGGGTGGTGCAGGTGCCTCGGGTATCAACTACTACATATATGATAGTAACAACAATCTCTCTCGTCGTGTCGACTATGGTTATCAAACCGATGGTTCTACCGTACCTACTTACAACTACTTCTACGAGTACAACAGCAATGGTCAACTCATCTCGGAGTTCTATCGTCAGATGAATGCCTTGGGCGAGTGGGGTAAGAACCGTATGCCTTACGTTTACACTTACAATGCACAAGGTCAACTCACTACCAAGGAAGATACATTGTCTAATCGTCTGTATGAATACTTCTACGATGAAGAGGGTCGTCTTGTAACAGAAACCGATAAGGGTAAGAACTGGGGTTCGGAAGAGTATGACAAGCTCTATTCAACTACTACTTACAGCCAGTTCAACGAACAAGGTCTTCCTGAATATGTTGAGTTTGTTCACGCAATGTATGCAAGCAGTTGTTATAACTCGACCATCACCTACGATGAGAAAGGTCGTGTATTGATTAAAGAATCTCGTACTCCCGAAGGTTTAGCCTATGAGAAATTTGTTCATGAGTATGATGCCTATGGCATAGAGATAAATAAGACTAAATTCTCACCTCTTTATGATGATGAGACTTATCAAGCTACCGAGCAATTTGTACTTTCTAACCGTACCGTTCGTGAAGATCAAGGTAATAAAGTTTACAAACGTTATGATGAGAGCTACGACCTTAAATCTCAATCATGGTACTTTAATGGCCGCTACACGATGGAATACTATTCACCCCTCAACGGTTCTTTGGCTCCCCAAAACCTTGTTGTTAGCAATGTATCGACTCCCGAGTCACCCAATACCATTGAGGTAGAATGTAACTTCCCCCAAACTCGTCTCGCCGATGCTCAATACATCATCTGGCGTGGATGGATTCCCGTTGATACAGTAACTGCTACTGCTGCACAAGGTGCTATCCGTTTCCGTGATGCCGATGTGGAAAATGGTACTTATGAATACATCGTACAAACTTATGATGCTGCAACCGGTAAAGCCTTCAATGCAACTGCTCCTTGCAAGATTACTATGGAGGTCGAGTTGAATCCTGTTTCAAATCTGCGTTACATCAGCCAGACTGAGGGTGAGTACAAAGATCCCGAGTTGGGTAAGATGCCGGCTTATTGGATACACTTCGAGTGGGATGCTCCCGAGACTACTTTGCCCATCATTTGCTACAATATCTATCAAGACGGATTTAAGATTCCCGTAGCTACCACTACCAATTGCAATGATAGTGTGTGGGTATATCGTGAGGAGGCTGAGAACATAGCCAACCAACAAATGTCAACTTCGGTTGAAGTAAAAGTTCTCTATTCGCTTGGTGAATCGGAAGGTGTTACTCATGTATTTGAGGTAAAATTGTCATCTGTTGAGAATATATCTCTTGCCGGTTCGGCTTATGTTGCCGGTAAGACCCTCTATGTTGAGCCTCAGTCGCAAGTGACAATCTACAACGTTGCAGGTGCTGCTGTTGCAACTTATAATAACAACCAAGCTATTGACCTTTCGGCTATGCCTTCGGGTGTCTATGTAGCTGTTGTTAAGATAGGTAATGCCGCACAAGTATTAAAGGTTGCTCTTTAATGTCGGTATTAAATAACTAAACTTATAAGTGTATGAGTGTGTGTCGTGTGGCACACACTCGTACCTATTTTATTAAAGACAATGAAAAAATTATTCTCCATTCTCTTAATTTCGTCGGTGGCTTGTTCTACCGCATTGGCTGACAATGTATATTTTGAAGCCGATTTCTCGCGTGGTATGCCCTCGGGTACTATCGTGAAAGATTATGATGAAAATCCTACCATGAGCGGTGTGTCGAATGTCGATTTTACCAAAGGTTCTTGGTCGACAGCTCTTGTCGAGAAGGGTAACCCTGCCGCTGTCAGTTCTTCTTACACAACTTATGATTATCCTGTCGATGACTGGATGATTCTTCCTTCTGTTCATGTCAATAGTACCGAGGATGTATTGGCATGGGATGGTATTTCTTTGCACTATGACTATCGTGAAGATTACAAAGTGCTTATTTCGGAAACAGGTACCGATGCCGATGATTTTGTTGAGGTATATTCCGTAACTGATGAAGATTATTTTCCCCGTCGTCATGCCATATCGTTGGCCAACTATGCGGGTAAAGATATATATGTTGCCTTTGTCCACACCGGACAAGATGGTTTTATACTTGCCATCGACAACATCAAGATAGGTGAGTGGATGGGCGAGTATGCCCTTGTCAATGATACCGATGTTTCGGCACAAGGTGGTAGTGAGGTGCAAATTAAAGGTTCTATTCGCAATCTTTCTTCTGCTACATGGTTCAACCCCACACTCGTTATTGATGGTGTCGAGACTCCGTTCTATGGTCAGGATGATGAAGTCATCCCCCCGGTTATGTGGGAAGCTGGTGAAGAGGTTGCGTTCTCGTTTACTGTAACCGTTCCCGAAGATACTATTTTCAAATATACTATTAAAGCAGATGATTGGACAGTTACCGATTCAATATTCTGTTCTGACTTTGCCCATAACTTGCTTGTAGAGAAGTTTACAGGTACATGGTGTAACGGTTGTCCTGAGGGTTCTATCACACTGCACAAGTTGCAACAACGCTATCGCAATCGCATTATATCGGTCGAGGGTCACGTCAACGACCTCATGCAAGATTATTATTATGCAACCGGTCTGAATAGATTTTCATCCAATCTTCCGAGCCTTATATACGACCGCAAGGTGGGATTTGTTTCTCAGAGTGCCCAAGATGATGGATACGCAGCCAAGGTGATGGCTAAGGATGTATCGGCCGAGGTTGTTCCTTCGGTTAAATATCTCAAAGACGACAAGTTGGAAATTAATAGTATTGTACGTTTTTCGCAAGAATACGATAATAGCAAAGATCGTTATCGCGTAGGTTATGCCGTAGTCGAAGATGTGGTGCATGTCGAGAACGAAGGTTATAATCAAGCCAACAATTGTCAACGTATTAGTTGTCGTGAGTACTATTATCTTCCTTCCAGTATTCCCAGCAAGAGAATGTACTATCACAACATTGCCCGTGGTGATAGCACCGCTTTCGATGGTGTTGCCCTTTCTCTTCCCAACGAGAGCCTTACCTCGGGTATCGATTACGAGACTACCTATACTATGGATATTCCTTCGTCGGTGATCGATAAGAAGAATATCTCGGTTGTAGTATTTGTTATCAACACCCGTTCGCATGAAGTAATGAATGCAGCTCGTGTGGCAGGTGAGGACTTCGATTGGAGTAACAACGTAATAACCGTTAAGCCCGAAGCATCGAACTATCGCTATGTCGTAGAGCAGAATTGTGTGGTAGTCTCTGATATCGATGCACATGCCATTGTTAAGTTGTATGCTACCGACGGACGTCTCTTAGGTACGGCAGTGGGCAGTCGTGTAGTTGCAGTGGATGCTCACGACTATCGTGGAGTAGCTATTGTGACAGTGGAGACTGCACAAGGAGTGCAACGTAATAAAGTAATAATCAAATAAATAGAATAACAATCAATATTAACTTATCTTATTAGAATCTATGAAGAAATTTTCAATTCTATGTGCTGCTGTCTTAATGGCAGTCAGTGGTTTTGCCGAGAAGGGAGCATTGAAATTGCTCAGCCCTATGGAACTCCAAGTAATGGCTGTTTCGCCCAACGGCAAATGGGCTTGTGGTGTTATTGGTGATGGCCAAGTAAACATACAACAAGCCTTGTTGTGGGACATGGAGACAGGCGAGTCTATGATTTTGTCAGGAGCCGATGAATCATATGCATTCGATGTAACCGATGATGGTATGGTAGTAGGTTCGTACACCGACTACGAAATCACAGGAAATGGTGCCGGAACGTTGGTTGCCGGTTGGTACAAAGATGGCGAATGGCATCGTTTTGACAATACAACCATTGAAGGTGTTCAAGAAATCGGAGGCGAAGTATATGCCGTTTCGGCCGATGGTCGTGTAGCTGTTGGTTATGTACAAGATGGTCCCAAAGACTCTGACCTTGCACCTGCCAAGTGGGTAGATGGTAAACTCGAACGCATCTATGAGCATTATGTTGCCGGTGTGGCTTATGCTGTATCGGATGATGGTAAGTATGCTACCGGTTGGGGTTACCAACCCTATGAAGATGGTGAAGGTCACAACCGCAGTATCGCTTTGTGGACTGACGAGACAGTTGAAATGATCAGCGAATCGCCCACCTTTGCCGAGGCCGGTCGTAAAATATCTCCCGACAATACCAAGTTGCTCTGCGATGCATTCGGAACTCGTTATGTATATGATATTGTTACCAAGGAAAAACATTTCATCCCTAAGTTGGCAGGTGATGCAGTGTGGAGTCAAAGCATGTTCTATGTAAACAATGACGGACTCGTATTGGGTGGCGAGGATATGCGTGACGAAAGTACAGGCCGTTCTGAAATATACGGTTACGTTTATGATGGTGAGAAGGCATGGAAAATGCATGAGTGGTTGAAAGAGACTTATAATGTCGATCTGCCCACCAGCGAATTTATCATTCAGTCGGGTGTCGACATGAGTGCCGATGGTAAGGTTATCGTTATGTATGGTTATCCTCTCGAAGATGGTATGATGGTAGGTGCATGGGCTTCAATGGCTATATTGCTCGATCGTGAGACTGAATATTGCGAACCCGTTGCTCTCAAAGCTACCAAGCTGACTGCTCTCAATAGTGTACGTCTTACATGGAAAGAGCCTTTGGCCAATGCCGGTGAAGTGTTGGGTTACAACGTATATCGTGATGGTGTAAAGATTGTTGCCGAGACTGCCGAGTTGGCTTATGTTGATAATCTCGATGCCGAAGGTACTTACACCTACACTGTAACAGCTATCTATGGTGGCGAAGGCGATGACTTGATCGAATCTATTCATAGTGTTGCAGCTGTCGTAGAGGTTGGTCCCGATGCTCTTCACAAAGCTCAGAACATCGAGTACCATGCTGTCAACTACAATGACTTGAAGTTGCGTTGGGCTGAGCCTGAGTCAAACCTTCCTGTAACTACTTACTTCGATAAGAATGGTACATTCACCGGATTTGGTGGTGGTCTCAATTCATTCTCTGTTGCAATCCGCTTACCCTATGATGTAGTCAGCAATTTTGCCGGCTTGTATAGCCTTGCTCGTGTGTCGTTCATG
Organism: Bacteroidaceae bacterium; assembly: GCA_017531985.1. Lineage (GTDB taxonomy): Bacteria > Bacteroidota > Bacteroidia > Bacteroidales > Barnesiellaceae_A > Barnesiella_A. Next base: position 49,401 of record JAFXJY010000043.1, on the reverse strand, counting down.
CCTTTGAACAGCGAGGCAGGTTATAGCATTTCGGTCATTGTCGATGGCGTAGAGGTTGTCAACCAATCTGTCAATTCGGAACTCTTACAATATGGTGTGATGAACACTATCGACTTGAACAACCCTGTATCGCTTACAGCCAACCAGAACGTATTGGTAAGTATCGATGTTGATGCTTCTCAGTTCTCGGCTGCATCTAACCGCGTGATAGGTGCCTCTTATGGCAATTGTGTAAATGGTTTCTCTGACCTCTTGCACAATGCTTCGGAAGCGGAATTTTACTCGCTTAACCAATCGTCGATTGATGCCGGATATGGTGAAATGCCTGTAAGCTGGGCTATCTCAGCCGTATTTGCTACGCTCGACGAGAACGGTAAAGCCGAAATTGGTGCCGACATTATTGCCGGTTACGATGTTTATCGTGACAACAACAAGTTGGCTACGGTTACTGAAACCAACTATTTCGATACCAACATTGCCGAAGGTGAGCATACTTACGGTATTGTTGCCAAGTATGCTAATGGCGAGGATGCCGAGGCTGCAACAATCAATATCGATTTCACAGCTAAGACCGAGGCTCTGCAAGCTGTTGAAAATGTAAAGATCAAGGCTGAACCTTCGTTTATCGAGACTTCGTGGGAGGCTCCTCTTAATAATGATGCTTCATTCATCTCTTACTCCAACAAGCCTTCGAGTGGCAAGGGTATTCGTCTTGCAGGTGCTACCGACCTCATTGAATATACTTGTGCCGCTGACTTCCCCTACGACTATTTAGAGTGGTACGATGGTTATAACATCGAGGCTATTCGTTTCTATCCCACCGACGAGGCTACATTTGCCGTTGCTCTCGAAGTGAATGGTATCGACCACGAATTTATCGTGCTGAATGGCATGGGTGAAGAGGGTGGTTATACACTCAATACATGGAATACTGTTAACTTGGAAACATCTGTAAAAATTGTTCCGGGAACTGTTTATCGTGTGAAAGTATATTGTACCGATGTTGACCCCAACACCAACCCCATGTGCTTGGATAGCGGTGTAGGTATCGTTGGTGTCAGCGACCTCTATTCTTGGGATTACAGCTCATACAGCTCGGCCAATGTCGATGCTACACTTCCCGGTAACTGGATGTTGGGTATGGTTGTTGTTAACGACAACACCGAGGCTCTTCCCGTTGAAGGTTACAACGTTATGCTCGATGGCAAGCAAGTTAATACCGAGTTGGTTACAACTACATCGTTCGTACAAGAAGGTCTCGATTGGAAAGAGGGAGCTACTCACCGCGTGAAGGTTAACACCTTGTTTGCCGTTAATGGTGGTACTCTCGAGGTTGAAGGTCTTCAACAGATATTCACCGTATCTCCCACAGCTGTTGAGAGCATCGAGGTTGACCGCGTGAAGGTTTATCCCAACCCCGCTACTTCATACATCGCAGTGGAAGGCAATGCCGAGAAACTTGTCTTGATTGACATGGCTGGTCGCATTGCTGCCGAGACTACAGCCGATGTACTTGATGTAACTTCACTCCCCGTTGGTAACTACTTGCTCAACGTTTATAACAATGGTGAAGTTGCAACTGTTAAGGTTGTGATTGTTCGATAAGAACTAATTCTATATTTATTAAAAAACCCCACCGAGGAAATTATGCCTCTGTGGGGTTTTTGTTTGTACTGTGTTTTTTTGTAAATTTGCAGCCACAAAATGATGGAGCCGAAAATTATAAAATTCTAATACAATCTTAAATTTTTTTTTAATCTCAACAAAGATGAAGAAACTATCTACTCTCTTAATGGCATTTCTTGCTGTTATAAGCGTGTTTGCCGAAAAAGGAACAATGATTATTTCCAGTCCTACATCTTTTCAAGTATTGGCAGTATCGCCTAATGGAAAATGGGCTTGTGGAGTATCGGGCGATGGTATTTCCTCGACCGAGAAAGGCGTACTATGGAACTTGGAAACCGGTGAAATGACCTATCTGTCGACAACAGGAAGTTCGGTAGCCTATGATGTGTCAGATGACGGAACCGTAGTAGGTTCGGGTGGCTACTACAAAGATGGTGCATGGCATCGTTTCGACAACAGTGCTTTCCCCGGAGCCGGTGGCGGTACTCATTTTGCCATCTCGAAGGATGGCCGCTATGTGGCTGGTTATGTAATGATGGGTGGCGATTATGCTCCTGCCAAGTGGGTAGATGGTAAGCTTGCGGTTATCTATCCTTACGACAATGGTGTAGCACAATGTTATGCTATATCGGATGATGGTCAATATGCCGCCGGATGGGGTTATACCACTACCGGTGATGCTCCGCTCAACCGCACCATTGCTCTGTGGACTGATACAACAGTCGAATATCTGAGTAAGCGTGCCTCATTTGCCGAGGCCGGTCGTCACTTCTCGTCCGACAACTCTTTATTGCTGTGTGAGGCAATGGGGCATAAGTTTGTCTACAACCTCAATACCAAGGAAAAACTCGAGTTGCCCTTTTACAGTCTCGATTGTTCCAATCAGATATTATGCTATGTCAACAACGATGGTGTAGTGCTGGGTGGTGAAGAGATGTTCAACAACCTCACCGGTCAGAGTGATGTCTATGGCTACGTCTACGATGATGGAAAAGCATGGGATATGAATCAGTGGCTTAAAGAGAAGCATAATGTAGAGATTGACCCTCAGCAATATAAAATATATCGTGGTGTGCAGATGAGCGAAGATGGTAAGGTGATAGCCATGCTGGCTTATACTTTGCAAAATGGAGCTTTGACAGCTGATTATGTATCGTTGGTAGTGGTGCTTGATCGTGAGGTCGATATATGTCCTCCTGTAACTCTTACTGCCGAGAAAATACGCGGTGTCAACAAAGTGCGTGTAACATGGAAAGAACCTATGATGAATGCTGCTAATGTATTGGGCTACAACCTCTATCGTGATAATCAGCTTATTGTGGAGGGTATCAGTGAGATGGCTTATATTGACGAAGTACCTGCCGAGGGTACTTACAGCTACACTGCCACAGCTCTCTATGAAGGTGAAGGCGATGAGTTTGTCGAATCGGAACACTCGGTCCCTGTAACAATTAACGTCGTTGATGAGCCCATTAACAAAGCACGCAACATAGAGACGCATGCAGTCAATTACAATGACCTTAAATTGCGTTGGGGTGCTCCCGAGTCCAATCTGCCTTCGCTCACTTACTTCAACAGCGAAGGAACAATCTCGGGATTTGGAGGTGGACTTGTATCGTTCTCGGCTGCAATACGCTTGCCTTACGACATTGTTAACAACTATGCCGAAAGCCATGTGATAGCTCGTGTGGCATTCATGCCTCGTAATCCTGAGGCTCGTTATACCATCAAGGTGTATGTCAACGGAGACGAACGTGTGAGTCAGCCGGTCGATAATGCTACATTGTCGTACAACAACATGAATACTATTGACCTCGATACTCCCATCACATTCAATGGTATTGACAACATACTCGTGGCCGTTGACGTTGATGCTACCAGTTTTTCCGCTGCATCGAACGATGTTATCGGTATGTCATATGGTGAAGTAGTTACAGGATATTCTGACCTGTTGCGTCAATTGGTTGAACCCGAATATTATTCGTTGAACCAGTCGTCGTTGGATGCCGGTTACGGCGAAATGGCTATCAGCTGGGCTATATCGGCTATCTTTGCCGAGTTGGATGCCAATGGAAAGCCCAATGTCGAGTGTGATATATTGGATGGTTACGACTTGTATCGCAATAATGAGTTGATAAGCACCACCGAGCAAGCTCACTATTATGATGAAAATCTTGCATCGGGATTTTATACCTATGGTGTAGCAGCACGTTATGCCGATGGCAGTGTAGCTGAGCCTACAACGTTCAATGTTAACTTCCGTCCCAAAAGCGAGGTGCTGACTGCTGTTGATAATGTAGATATTGAAGCTGAGATCAATTATGTAAATGCCTCGTGGGAAGTTCCTCGTGACAACGATGCTACCGTTATATCTCATGCCGGATCGTCCAGCTCGGGTCGAGGTATCACGCGTACCGGTGCAACCGACTTGATTGAGTATACCGTGGCACATGATTACTCCAACGACTATTTCGACTGGTATGAAGGATATTATATCGAGTCCCTACGTTTCTATCCCACAGCCGAGGCAACCTTTGCCATAGCTCTCGAAGTGAATGGTATTGATTATGATTTTATCGTGTTGAATGGTCTGGATGAAGAAGGTGGATACACACTCAATACTTGGAATAATGTAAAATTGACAACACCCTATCAGATAACCAATTCCAATTCGATTAGAATCAAATTGGTATGTTCCGATGTCGACCCCTCTACCTATCCCATCTGTACCGATCGTGGTCGCACCATAGGTGGTGTGAGCGACCTCTATTCGTGGGATTATAGCCGATTCAGCTCGGCCAATGCCGATGGTGGTGTGACCGGTAGCTGGATGTTGGGTATGAACATCAACAATGGAAGTTCGCAATTACTGCCTGTAAAGGGTTATAACGTAGAACTCAATGGTGAACAACTCAATGATGCTCTTGTTACCGAGACAAGCTATCTGAATGAAAACTTGTCGTTGAAGAATGGCTCAACCAACCGTATGCGTGTCAATACCATCTTTGATGTAGAGGGTGAACCCGAAGTGAAAGGCTCACAGATATACTTCAATGTACAGGCATCGGTTGAGCGTATCGAGATAGACCGCGTGAAGGTGTATCCCAACCCCGCTACCTCTTATATAACAGTAGAGGGTGAGTGCGAAAGAGTTGTATTGCTCGACATGTCGGGTCGTATAGTAGCCGAGACCTCTGCCGATGTCGTGGATGTAACTTCGCTTCCTGTTGGCAGCTATCTGCTCAACATTTATCGCGAAAGCGATGTGGAAACTGTCAAAGTACTGATAGTGCGTTAAGCGTATTATCAACCCGAAAAATAGGAAGAGTGAACCTGTTGCCAAAGGTTCACTCTTCTTTCATTTATGGAGACTCAGACGATAACTCTATAAAGGATTATTTGTCGAGAAGTTATATATTCTCTTATTCCCCATCGACAATATTACCATGCTCGTCAATCAAGATGTATACATCGTTAATACTCACTTTAAACAGAGTGCGTGAAACCATGCGAATGTTATTGTAAATGGCAGGAATGATGACTTGCCCATTGTCGCGACGCATGACACCATAGTAATTCCCGAAGTTGTATTTAATGTAATTGGAAACAAGTTGCGATGAATAATCGCTTGTGCAATCATCGGGATAATACTCTAAGTGAGTGGTAAAGTCGCACACAAATGGTTGTACAATCTTGCCTTCATAATCGACACACTGCATAATGCCATTCTTGGCGATGTATATGTAAGGCTTATTGTAACTTTCTCTGATGTATTGATACTCGACCGGGTAAATGGTATTGAGTTTGCTGTCCAAAAGACCATATCTATTATCAGCGAACACGACGTAATAATAGTCTTTGCTTGCCTCTATACTCTCATAGATAGGCTCAACGACCCACTTACCGCTTTTATCGATAAAGCCATACTTGCCATCCTCACTCTTCATGATGCAATACCCGTCGTGAAATACGCAGTCGAAGTTGTCTGTATCAGTAATGACATATTGGAATGGAATGACCACCTCATTGGCAGCGTTGATAAAACCTAACGAATCGCCCTTCATGACCGCAGCCACACCCTCTGCAAATACCCATGCATGGGTATATTGCTCCTTGATGGCAATTTTACCGCTATTGGGGTCAAAAAATCCGCGTTTGTTTCGACGTGAAAATACGGCATAGCCCTCATCGTTGGGAATTTTCGACACCCAGTCGATGTTGCGAATAGTGTATGCCTGCGTTTCGTTGTTGTACAATGCATGTCTTTCTTTTTCGTAATTCTCATGCACCTCCAACTTGTCGTTGACATACTCATCGTAGTAATACTCACTCATGTCGTAGTGGGCATTGTAAATTTTTACACCTGCAATAATGATTCCCGTTGCCACTGCTGCAATGGCAATCCATCCCACGATTTTGAAAAATGTTTTCATAGTTTTGTGTTTTTTGATATTGTTGATAATAAAATATATTCCCCTTTGTGTAATTACAGATGTTGAGATATTATAAAATCTATCAATTTCCCCTTGATATATTTAATGCTATTCCCCGTCCCTCATTACATCTAAGTAGCAATGATTCATTGCATACGTTGTATGATGCAAATATACTTATTTTTTTTTTAACTATACAATAATTTTACTAATTGATGCGATTGTTTTACCTTTGTGGAACAAAAAATAAAAAAATGAAACAATATTATGGAATCACTGCCTTTTATACAATGGTGTATCGATAATCTCAATGAGTGGACAATCATTCTGTTGATGACTATCGAGAGTTCATTTATCCCCTTTCCCTCCGAGATAGTAGTGCCTCCGGCAGCCTACTTTGGCGAGGTAAGTCTTGTCATGGTTATCGTTTGTGCTACCATGGGAGCCGACTTAGGTGCTGTTATCAACTATTTGCTGGCACAGTGGATAGGACGTCCGGTCGTTTACAAGTTTGCCGATAGTCGCGTAGGACACATGTGTCTGCTCAACTCGCAGAAGATAGCTCGTGCCGAGCAATTTTTCAACAAGCATGGAGTTGTATCGACGCTTATCGGTCGCCTTGTTCCCGGTGTAAGACAGCTCATCTCCATTCCTGCCGGACTATCACGCATGCACTTTGGCAAGTTTATTCTATATACGACCATTGGTGCAGGAGTGTGGAACACGATACTTGCTTTGTTGGGTTACTTCTTGCGTTCGCTCGTCACACCTGAGCAACTCAATGCTACGGTCGATGAGTTTAGTCACATCGTGAAGTTGGTTATTTGGGGGCTGTTAGTTCTTGTCATACTATTTTTTATCGTACGATTCTTTACTCACAAGTCACAAGCCTCCACCGAGTCGTAGCCTTGCCTGACAGTAAGTAGTCGAATAACAACGCGGGGTGTGAACCATTCAGGTCACACCCCGCGTTGTTGTGTGTCGTATCGTGTTATGCCAACGCCAATATAAGAACTTGGGCGGTGAGAATACGCAAGAACATTGTGAGCGGATATACGGTTGAGTAGGCTACCGAAGGAGCATCGTTGTTGGCAACTTTGTTGCTGTAAGCCAATGCTGGAGGATCGGTGCAGGCTCCCGACATGAGTCCCATAAGTGTGAAATAGTTCAATTTATAATATCCACGTCCCACCGAGCCAACAATGAGCAGGGGAATGAGGGTAATGAGAAATCCCCACAATACCCACATCAAGCCACCTTCCATGATGGTCTTTACAAATTCACCACCGGCACTGATACCCACACTGGCAAGGAACAAGCAGATACCTACCTCGCGGAGCATGAGATTGGCACTCGTCGATGTGTAAGTGGTCAAGTGCATCTTGTGTCCGAAACGACCTATTAAGATAGCTATAATAAGAGGACCACCGGCAAGACCCAATTTCAATGGAACAGGCATTCCCGGTACAGTGAAGGGCATGCTGCCAAAGATAACACCTATCATGATACCTATAAATATGGTAAACAGATTGGGGTGATTGAGGTGCTTCATCGAGTTACCTAATTTTTCGGCCAAGCGGTCTATATCCTCCTCTTTACCCACAACGGTAATGCGGTCGCCCATTTGTAAGGCCAGATTGGGACTTGCCAAGAGATCGACACCGGCACGAGTGACACGAGTTACATTCAGTCTATAACCCATACGCAGACGCATAGAACCTATCTTACGACCATTATATTCCTCCTTCGACACCAGTATGCGACGCGATATGACCGGTGCTTGTATAGCCTCCCAGTCCATCTCTATCTTAGGACCTATAAAGGCTGTCAATGCCTCTTCATCGGCTTCTGAAAGCACAGTGAGCAGTAAGTCTTTGTCTTGCAGGATTGTCTTGGAGTTGGGGATAATGATTTCGTCATTACGTTTGATACGCGACACCACAAAGTTACGATTAATCATCGACGAAAGTTCACTGAGAGTACGACCCACGATGAGTTTGTTCTCGGTGCGATAAGTGATAATATGAGGAATTAATTGGCTGTCGTTATTTTCACGCTCTATCTTGTCAGTCTCCTCTTGGAAGTTAACCCTGAAAATAGCCCGAACAATAATCATAGCCAGAATAATACCCACAACACCCAACGGATAGGCTACGGCGTATCCTAATGCCAATTGTGGAACTTCGGTGATGATACCATCGGTGTAGAGTTGGGAGAGAGCTTGCTCGGCGGCACCCAATCCGGGTGTGTTAGTGACAGCACCCGATAAGATACCCACTATCATCAACCCAATACTGTCATCGAAGAAGTAGATAACCAACGCAACGATAATGTTCAGTGCGATAATTGCCATGGCAAGCAAGTTGAGCTTGACACCTTCGTTCTTGAACGATGCAAAAAATCCCGGACCCACTTGCAAGCCGATGGAGAAGACAAACAATATCAGTCCGAATTCCTTGACAAAATGCAGTATTTCGCCATCGACCGATAATCCAAAATGTCCCAGTAAGATACCCACAAAGAGTACAAAGGTGACACCTAACGACACACCGAAGATTTTGACCTTGCCTAACACTACTCCCACTGCTATGACAATAGCATAGAGGAATACAGTGTGTGCAATAGATGTGCCACTGATTAAATCAGATAACCATTCCATTTTTTTTTCGTGTATTAATTTAGTTTGAAAAACATATTGAAAAAGCCACTTTCGGCTCAACTCTCGATTTCGGCTGCGAAGTTAGGCAAAATAAACCGAACGAACAACCTTTTGACTGTTTATATCGTTGGTCAATAATAGCGAAGAAAAAAATCAAGCAAGATTGTTTTATCTTCACACACGTTTCACTATCTTTGCGGTAACCCGCGAAGATACTTTCGCTCGCTGAAAAAAATATTCAAGCAAGCTTGATATTTCTTGCTCGCTTATGCGTATCTTTGCCAAGTGAATATGATACATCGCATAGCAGATTATATTGTCCGAAAGCAATTATTGCCTGATGGAGCAAGGGTGATGGTGGGGCTGAGTGGCGGAGCCGACTCGGTGGCACTGCTGTCAGTCCTTGTGCGGCTGGGTTACGATTGTGTGGCCTGCCATTGTAACTTTATGTTGCGAGGTGATGAGAGCATTCGCGATCGCCATCATGCAGCTATGGTGGCTCGGAAGCTGCAAGTGCCGTTTGTTGAGACACAATTCGATACAGTGACTTATGCCCGGGAGCGGGGCGTTTCCATCGAAATGGCAGCACGCGAGTTACGCTACGAATGGTTTGAACGTGTACGCAAGGAGCATGATGCACATGCAGTGGCTGTGGCTCATCATCGTGATGACAACGTGGAGACTCTCTTGTTGAATCTTGTTCGAGGCACCGGTATAGCGGGTGTAACAGGAATGAGTCCTCGCAATGGATATATTGTGCGACCATTGTTGTGTGTGTCGCGTGAAGAATTGTTGCAATATTTGTCGGAGGAAGGTATCGAATATGTTACCGATAGTACCAATCTCGAAGCCATCTATACACGCAATAAAATTCGTCTCGAAGTGTTACCCTTACTGCGAGAAATAAATCCGGCGGTCGACGCGTGCATGGAACGTACTATCGAGAATCTGCGTGATGCTGAGCAATTTTATCGTGAGGCTATCGATGCGTGGCGTCGGCGTGTGAGTGAGTGGCATGGCGATGAGTTGTACATCGACATGCAGTTGTTACACACATCTCCGGCACCTCGTACCTTGCTGCATGAGATAGTTTCGCCTCTGGGCTTCGTGGCAGAGCAGGTAGCCGATATGGTGCGAGTGGGGGAGCAGTCGGGGCGGCAATTCCTGTCGGCAACCCATCGAGCAGTTACCCATCGGAAGTATATGATAGTGCATCCGTTGAGAGACCTCGAAGCCGATGATGTGTTGGCCACATGGAGCGAAGACGATGTTGCCGAGCAAAGTGGTATTACCATCGAGTGGCATGAACGAGAAGGCTTTGAGATAATACGTGATAGAAAAGTGGCATGTATGGATGCCGATAAAGTACGGTTTCCCCTCATGTTGCGTAGGTGGCGTAAGGGCGATAGCTTTGTTCCCTTCGGGATGAAGGGTCGCAAGAAAGTGAGCGACTATTTCGCCGATCGTAAGTACTCGCTTGTCGATAAAGAGAAAGCCTTGATATTGTGCGATGCTGAGAAGATATTGTGGATAGTTGATGAACGCACTGATAATACTGCACGCATTACCAATGCGACAACACGCGTGTTGGTTGTGCGTCATAGCTCGTTGCCGTGTAACGAATAGAAATATAGAAAAAGTGTTAAAAAAATCAACAAATAACCGCTCTCTAATGTTGATAATAAAAAATTAACCGTATATTTGCACCACTTTTTCATGAGGTGTTCAGTCGGAAGCCTCTCAATCTCACAGCAAATTTCTTATATTAAGTTAAGCAGGTGATACTCAATCAATAGTAAGATTGTAAGTAGCACGGTTGCGAAAAAAAGACATAAATAATGTATAACATTTTTGAACTTAAAGCCAAGACGTTACTCGAATTGAAAGAGATAGCAGCTCAATTGGGCTTGAATGTATCCAACAACATTGAAGTTGAAGATTTGGTATATATCATTCTTGATGAGCAGGCTATTACAGCCAGTAAAACACAGCAGGGTGGAGAAGGACGTAGAAAAAAAAGGAAGTCTCGCACTGCTAAGGATGAAAATGCCGAAGAGACTCTTGTTGAGTCGGTTCAACCTCAAAGTGATGATAGCGTTACTCTCATCGAGCATGAAGAGCAGCCTGTTGCCGAAGTTGTTGCCGAAGTCAATGTAGTAGAGGAAGTTGCCACAACTGAGGTTGTAGCCGAGGCTCCCAAGAAAGGTCGTCCCGGCCGAAAGAAAAAACAGAAACCTGCCGAGGAGGTTGTTGTCGAGCCGATTGTCGAGTCGGTAAATGAGGTTATTTCCGCCGAACCGGTTATAGAGCAAGTCGAAGTGCAAGAAACCAAGCCTGTCAAGACTCCGCGTAAGAGAATGTCGAAGGCCGAAAAAGAAAATGCTGCCAAACAAGTTGCTGAGAATGAGGATGCAACATCGGTAGTAGCAGATGCTGAACCGCAACAAACCGAGCAAGTCGCCGAACCCCAATCGCAAGAAGAAGCTCCCCGACAAGTTCAGGAACAAGTTTTGCCACCTTCACCCGGTCTGTCGGCATTTTTCCCCAAAGCCACACGATTTATTTCACGCGATAAGGACGGAAACGTCATCAAGCAGCAATTTACTCCACAAAATAAGGCGAATAACAATAACGAGCCTCAAAACAATAAGTCCAATAATAAGTCCAACAACAAACGCAACAAGCAGTTGGCCAACAATCACCAAGAAGAACCTCGCAACGAAGAACCACGAGATGAAATGTTTGCCAATGAACGTCTCTACGACTTTGAGGGTATTCTCATGGGTTCGGGCGTGTTGGAAATGATGCCCGATGGTTACGGTTTCCTGCGTTCGCCCGACTATAATTACTTAACCTCGCCCGATGATATATATGTATCGCAATCGCAGATCAAGCATTACGGTCTTAAAACAGGCGACGTTGTAGAAGGCCCCATTCGTCCTCCTAAGGAGGGAGAAAAATACTTCCCACTTGCCGGAGTAGAACGCATCAATGGACGTCTGCCCGAGTTCGTTCGCGACCGCGTACCTTTCGACCACTTGACACCCCTTTTCCCCAATGAGAAGTTTGACCTCACCAGTGGTAAGTCATGTAACCTTTCTACTCGTGTTGTCGACATGTTCTCGCCCATAGGTAAGGGTCAACGTGGACTTATTGTGGCACAGCCTAAAACCGGTAAAACGGTTATACTCAAAGATATAGCCAATGCGATATCGGAAAATCACCCCGAGGTATATATGATTATCTTGCTCATTGACGAGCGTCCTGAGGAGGTGACCGATATGGCACGCAGCGTGAAAGCCGAGGTTATAGCATCGACATTTGATGAGCCGGCCGAACGCCATGTGAAGGTAACCAATATTGTTCTCGAAAAGGCCAAACGCATGGTAGAGTGTGGACACGACGTGGTCATCCTGCTTGACTCCATCACACGATTGGCACGAGCCTTTAACACCGTTTCGCCTGCGTCAGGTAAAGTCCTGTCAGGAGGTGTCGATGCCAATGCCCTGCACAAGCCCAAGAGATTCTTTGGTGCTGCTCGTAATATAGAGAATGGCGGCAGTCTCACCATCATAGCCACAGCTCTCATTGATACCGGTTCGAAGATGGACGAAGTTATCTTTGAAGAGTTTAAGGGAACAGGTAACATGGAGTTGCAGCTCGATCGTAAGCTCTCCAATAAACGCATCTTCCCGGCAGTCGACATCAATGCATCCAGCACTCGTCGTGACGATCTTCTGCAAGATAAAGAGACACTCAATCGCATGTGGATACTCCGTCGTTACCTTGCCGACATGAACTCGGTCGAGGCTATGGAGTTCTTGAAAGAACGTCTCGAACGTACATCGACCAATGAAGAATTCCTATTGTCGATGAACAACGATTGAAAACTCTTTCATAAAAACTGATAATAGACAATCCCATTGTAGGCAATTGCTTACAGTGGGATTCCTCTTTTTATTGAAACAAAGATAACCGAGAATTGTAAAAAAATCATATCTTTGCAAAAAGAAATATTCCGAATCATGATCTACGACGTTTTTATCAGTTATTCCAGCAAGGACCAAAAGACAGTTGAGGCCATCTGTGCCTATCTCGAACAGCATAAGATACGCTGCTTTGTAGCCTATCGCGACATACCCAAAGGAGTCGTGTGGGCGAGGGCTATTGTCGATGCACTGGAAAAGAGTCGTATGATGGTCGTTGTATTCTCAGACGAATTTAATATATCGGATCAGGTCGACCGCGAAATAGAGTTGGCGAGTGAGGACAAGAAACCCATACTCACGTTCCGTATATCCGATTCCGACTTTAAGGGTGCCAAAAAATACTATCTGAAAAATCTCAATTGGATCGATGCATACCCCCATCCTGAGGACAACTTTGGCAGCCTACTTACCAATGTAGCCAAGTTGTTGGACATAGATCTGACTGCGGGTGCTGTTCCGCAGCCGCCTTTTGTTATGGAAGTGGATGAAAAAACATATCAAGTAGGTGACTATTATGATAATAATGGTGTGCGAGGAGTAGTCTTTGAGGTAAGCGATGACGGTCATCATGGCAAGGTGGTCAGTCTGGAAGAGACGCAACTCCGATGGTGTACAATTTCACAATATGGAGAGGCAATTATGACCGATGCCCTATCAAGAAATGATGGTATGTTCAATACCAATTATGTAATGATAAGAAACGACAGCCATGAATATCCGGCCTTCGTTTGGTGCAGAAACAAGGGAAAAAACTGGTACTTGCCGGCTTGTGAAGAGATGATGACAATATATATCAATCGTGATAAACTCAATGCAACATTGGAGAAACATGGCAAGCCATTAAGTACAGAAGCCAAACCCCGATATTGGACATCGACCGAGTATAACGAACTCCGAGCCAGTATTGTAGGATCAGGTTTCTATAATACCAAAAATTCCAAGAACCTTGTTCGGGCAGTAACTTCTTTCTGATTATATAAATTATTAAGTTTACAAACTCTGAGGGAAGGTAGTTACTTATTATCAATTTATTGTATAAAACAAATAAAAGAATATTATACTATGGCACACGACATATTTATTAGTTATCGAAGAGAAGGGGGTATGGATATTGCACGACAAATACAATTCTTGTTAGAAAACCATGGCTTTACTGTTTTTATTGATTTGGAGTCTTGCAATTATTCCTCTTGGAGAGAAAAAATAAAGAAAGGAATAGAAAATTCAAAAGTCTTTATTTTTATTTTGTCTAAGAAATCATTAGAAAGATGTGAGAATGAAGATGATATGGTAAGAGAAGAAATTGAATATGCATATAAGTTGCGAAAGGAAATAATACCTATTAATCCCGACAACGAATTTAAAACGTTTCCTGTAAAATGTCCAGCATTGGTGCGAGAAGCACTAGAACAACATAATTTTTTTGAAGTTTTTAGAGGACAGCATCTAAAATTAACTGTTAATACGTTGGTTGAACAAAGAATAAGAATGATTATAGAATCATATCAAGAAACATCGTGTTATAAAATTGGTGATTATTATGATTACAAAGGTATACAAGGAGTTGTATTTGATGTAAATGAAAATGGCAAACATGGTAAATTGCTAAGCATGCATCAAGTTGTTATAGCATGGTGTACTCTTTTACAATACAAAGCAAAAGTATTTATTGGAGCATTAAACGAGTTTGACGGATATGTTAATTCTAACATGATAGCACAATTTGGATTAGATAAATATCCTGCTTTACAATGGTGTCGTAGCGAAGGTGCAGATTGGTACTTACCTGCTGTCGAAGAATTATTAATGATACATCATAATTGTGATAAAATTAACGCAGCACTTCAAAAGAACAATGGAGATGAATTATCTGGGTTGTGGTATTGGTCTTCAACTGAAGATGAAGAGGACGGTGAGAAATATGCCTTGTGTGTAAACATACAAACAAGTAATAAAAAAAGCTTTTGTAAGGATGTTGTAGCGAATTATGCACGAGCTATTATCACATTTTAATTGATGTTATAATAGATAGCTAAATCTTTTGATTAATAAACTATTGTTTAACTATGAAAAACTACACATATGGCTAAATATGATGTTTTTATTAGTTACTCTCGAAAAGATAAGGTTATTGCTGATAAATTATGTAAAGAATTTGATAAAGAAGGTATTATTTATTGGATAGATAGGAATCTATATGGTTCTTCTAATTTTATTACCGAAATAGCTAATAATATTCTCGATTCTCATATTGTAGTATTTATAGCATCTCATCATTCAGCATCGTCGCAATGGACTCAAAAAGAGATACTCTTTGCACAAAAAAAACAACAAAAAAATAATTCCTTACCTAGTTAATGATTTTCGTTTAGAGAATAACATCTTTTTAGATTTATTATTTACCAACGTACAATGCGTAAATACAGAGCTAAGTGCTTATAGAGTCTCTAAAAGCACTTGGCTCTTGCAATATAGATAATTCTCAGGTTTTATCCTCTGATATAAAACCGAAAAAAAAGAATAATATTTATATGCTTAATAGTCATTATAGGTATTATTGTTGGAATGATATATAGCAGAATTAATCATTTGATAGAAGAAAAACAAATAAATAAAGAACATGATAAAGTAAATAAATTGTACGATCCAATTAGACAAGATTCTATTAATCAAGATTCTATTGATCCAGATGTTCTACTTTGGCTAAAAATTAATCAAGAAGTGATAGATAGCATAAATAAACCAAGATTCGGGATATACTAAATTGTTCGAGGAAAAAAATAGCCGTGTCTATACAATTTAATTGACTTTTTGCAGTTATTATAATTGATATATACTGCGAAAATGCGTCGTTACATTCTACATATTATCCTATTGATAGCTTGCATAGCCCCCATGAAGATGCAGGCACAGTCCGACATACAGTTGTCGCAGTATTGGGCAGTGCCATCCTACTACAATGCCGCCGCAGCCGGTCAGGGCGATAAACTTAACTTCATGGTGGGTACACGTCAGCAATGGGTGGGCATTGAAGGTGCACCATCCTCATTCTGGGGGCGTGCCGACATGCCGTTACGTTTTCTTGGCGGACATCATGGAGTGGGTATAGCATTCAGTAGTACCAACGAAGGATTGTTCTCCAATATGGTATTTGGAGCCCAGTATGCTTACAAACTCAAAATCAAGAAAAGTTTCCTCTGTTTTGGTGTACAGTTAGGCATGGTCGACCAGAAGTTTGACGGAACGAAGGTCGAGATACCATCGAGCGATCACCACACGCCACCGGGCGAAGATGAAGACATTCCCACAACCGAAGTATCGGGTATGGCTTTCGATGCTGCATTCGGTCTCTATTATATGCATCCCCGTTTCTATGTAGGACTGTCAGCTACGCATCTCACCGAGCCAACCATTCGTTACGATGACAGTAGTGGCTCGGCAAGTGAGAATGGGTTTGAATTTTTTGTGCCTCGACAATTTTATTTTATGGCAGGAGGCAATATACCATTAAAAAATCCGTTATATGAAATACAGCCATCAGTGATGGTGTCGACCGACTTGAACGTATTTACGGCCGAAGCAACGGTGCGTTTGCGTTACAATAAGTTCTTCTGGGGTGGTCTTGGCTACCGTTGGAACGATGCGGTTTCCATCATGATTGGAGGCGAATTTAAGGGATTCATCCTCGGATATTCTTACGACTTGCCTGTCTCGGCAGTGCTGAAAGCCAGTAGTGGAAGCCATGAAGTATTTGTGGGATATAGCATGAAATTAGATTTATCAGATAAAAATAAAACCAAACATAAAAGTATTCGTATACTGTAAGTTATGAAAAAAAGTTTGTTATTCTTGATAGCTGCTGCCGCGTTGATGATGGCCTGTGCCCCGGGTTCGCAGACTTCGGGTGAGGTTACCGGTGTGAGCGGAATATCTTGGGCTGAACCAGCCCCATATGGTATGGTATTGGTCAGTCGTGGTGCTTATGAAATGGGACCTGCCCACAACGATAGCCTGTGGGGTGTTGCTAAGGATGCTCATGGAATATCGGTAGATGCTTTCTACATGGACGAAACCGAGATTACCAACTCGAAGTATAAACAATTTGTATATTGGGTGCGTGACTCTATCATTCGTGAACGATTGGCCGACCCTGCTTACGGAGGTAATGAAGTTTTCAAGATTGAAGAGGACAAGGATGGCAATCCCATCAAGCCCTATTTGAACTGGAACAAGGCTATCCCTTGGCGTAACCCCAATGAGGATGAAGCTCGTGCCATAGAGAGTGTTTATCGTACCAATCCGATAACCGGTCGCAAGGAACTCGATGTGTCGCAACTCAATTATCGCTATGAAGTGTACGATTATACCGAGGCATCGAAGCGTCGCAACCGTCTCAACCCCGAGTTGCGAAACCTCAATACCGATGTGCCTGTCGACTATGATGAGATTATCATGATTTCGAAGGATACTGCCTTTATCGATGATGAAGGTAAGATACAACGTGAGACTATCACACGCCAGTTGTCGAGCGAGTTTGATTTCCTCAACACTTACATCGTAAACATCTACCCTGACACAACAGTGTGGATTAATGACTTCGACAATGCCTATAACGAGCCATATGTACGCATGTACTTCGCTCACTCGGGCTACAACGACTATCCCGTAGTGGGAGTATCGTGGGATCAAGCCAACGCATTCTGTGCATGGCGTACACAATATTATAGAGCATCGCTCGGTAGTAATCCTGTGATAGTAGAGCCGTTCCGTCTGCCCACCGAGGCCGAGTGGGAATTTGCTGCACGCATGGGTGATAGTGAGAATATGTACCCCTGGCAAGGAACCGAGTCGGTCGATGACAGAGGTTGTTTTTATGCCAACTTTAAGCCCGGTGATGGCGATTATGTACGCGACGGACACCTTATCACCGCTCGTGTAGGAACTTACACACCCAATGATTTCGGATTGTATGACATGGCAGGTAACGTGTCGGAGTGGACATCAACCTCTTATAACGAAGCATTGAGTCGCATTACCAGCGATATGAATCCCGAGTATAAGTATAATGCTGCCAAGGAGGATCCCTACCGCATGAAGCGTAAGATAGTGCGTGGCGGTTCGTGGAAGGATGTATCGCACTATGTACGTTCCGACTTGCGTATGTGGGAATATCAGAACGAACAACGTTCTTACATCGGTTTCCGTTGTGTACGCACACAAGTGGGATTTGCTCGCGGACGAAGTAAATAATAGAGTAGTATAATATCATAGATGTTTGCCGGATTATGGGAAAATATAAAAAATATAAAAGTAAAATAGGCGAATTTTTGTCGAGCGAAAAGGGTCAACGATTCTTCAATTTCGCATATAGTATAGGTGCTGCAATCGTTATATGGGGAGCATTGTTCAAGCTCTTACACTTGCCCGGTGGCAACTTCTTGTTGTCGTTGGGTATGGGTACTGAGGTGTTGATGTTCGTTTTGTCGGCATTCGACAACCCCGGAAAGTCCTACCATTGGGAAGATGTGTTTCCTGTACTTGCCTCTCGCAATGAGGAAGACCGTCCGCAATTTGGCGGCGGTGGTGGTATTGTAGGTGGTAACGGAGGTACTGTTATCATCAATGGTGGCACAGGTACATCCGAAGGTGTGATAATAGGCGACAATCAAGTATCGCCCGGTGATGCTCGTCGTGCAGTGGGCATCCCCGAGGGCATAGACCTCAGCGAAGAAGATTCGCGTAGCCTTAGCGAAAGTATACAGAAGATGGCTGCGGCAGCCGACCAGTTGTCGCGTATGGCCGAGCTGACCGATGCTACTCAACAATATCTCTCACAATTGGCAGCTATCTCCACTCAGATGGAGCAATTGCGTGCCACCACCGAGGCTCTCACCCAAGTCTCTAATACCCTTCTCGGTTCATGTCAAGCTATCACATCCAACTCCGATGGCTTAAATGAGCAGTCGACCGGATATGTAGAGCAAATGGAGGCTCTCAATCGTAATATCAGTGGATTGAACACGATATACGAAATACAATTGAAGAGTGTAAGTTCGCAGCTCGACAACATTGATCGTGTCAATGCCGGTATTAAGAATATCAGTCGCATGTATGAAAATGCTATGGGCGACAGCGACCGCTACTGTCGTGAAACTGAACGTATGGCTCAATACATGAAACAACTCAACTCGGTATATGAAAAGATGATTACAGCCATGACCATCAACATGTATAACCCCATGGGAGGAGCAGCTGTCAATCCTATTCAACCCGCACCCGAGGCACGACCCGAGAATAATACAACCGATAACAACGACGTAAACGCATAATCCCATGGCAGGAAATAGCACAAAACTCTCTCCACGGCAGAAGATGATAAACCTTATGTATATCGTCTTGACAGCCATGTTGGCACTCAATGTGTCGAGCGATGTCCTCAACGGATTTCGTCAAGTCGAGGAGGGTTTGGGTCGCTCCACAACCACAGCTGCCGTCCGCAATGAGGCTCTGTATCAGCAACTGGCCGATTTCAACGAGCAGAACCCTGAAAAGGGAGGTGTGTGGTACAATGAGTCGATTCAACTGCGTGAAAAAACAAGCGAATTGTACAACTATATTGATTCACTCAAATATCTTATTGTCCGCAAGGCCGATGGTAAAGATGCCGATATAAAGAATATCAAGAGCCAAGACGATCTTGAAGCTGCTTCGTATGTGATGCTGTCACCTTCGATGCAGCATGGAGGCAAGTTGCGAAAAGCCATCGAAGAGTATCGTACCTATGCAAGCGGTCTTATGCCCGATTCTATCAAGAAAGCGACCGTCGAGGAGTGCTTGTCGACAAAGATAAACTCACGAACCGAGCAGATTAATCCCATTGTGTGGGAAACTACACTATTTGAGAATATGCCCGTAGTCGCAGCTGTTACCATCCTTACCAAGATGCAGAGCGATGTTCTCTATGTGGAGAACTTGGCACTCAATACACTCATTACCAATATTGATGCCAGCGATGTGCGTGTAAACAAGTTGGATGCCTTTGTTATCCCCAACTCCAAGAATATCATGCGAGGTAGTAAATACTCGGCTAACATCGTGTTGGCGGCTATCGATACCACGCAAGTTCCCGATATTTATATCAATGGGAAGAAATTGCCCGAAGGTAACAATGGCCTATACGAGATATTCTGCAACTCAACCGGAGTATTTGACTTTAATGGTTATCTTGAAGTGCCTCATGGCGATGGTACTACCACCCGTCACAACTTCGCATCAAGCTATACTGTCGTAGAGCCTACTGCCACCGTATCGGCAACCATGATGAATGTCATGTATGCAGGTATTTCCAACCCCGTGAGCATATCGGTACCCGGTATACCCAACAATGCCATACAAGCCACGATGACCAATGGTACACTGACTCGTAATGGTGATGCTTGGGATGCTCGCCCCACCAATGTCGGTGAAGATGCGGTTATAACTGTAACGGCTACTGTTGATGGCAATACGCAAACAGTGGCAAGTACAACTTTCCGCGTACGTCGTTTGCCCGACCCTACACCCTATATCCCCTATAAGGATGCCAATGGGCAAGAACAGCATTATAAAGGCGGAAAACCATTCTCAAAAGGCTTGTTGCGAGGTGCTACTACATTGGGTGCTGCTATTGATGATGGACTTGTCAATGTGTCGTTCAATGTGTTGAGTTTCGAACTTGTTACATTCGATCAGATGGGTAACGCCATGCTCGAGAAGTCAGAGGGTGCCAATTTCTCTAAACGTCAAAGTGATGCTATCAATCGTCTGAGTCGAGGTAAACGCTTCTATATATCCAATATCAAAGCGATAGGTCCCGATGGTGTTACTCGCGACTTATCACCTATTGAGGTAATAGTGAATTAATGTATAATGATATAACGCATAAAAACTATCATATGAAAATGTTCCGTGCTATCATAGTTACTGTTGCAATGGCCATGCTTGCCATTACCGCTGCCGATGCACAAGGTGTGCGACGTGCCGGTCGTGATACCGAAAAAAAGAATACCGAGAAAGAGAATAATCTTTCGGTGCGTGCCAAGGGACTTTATGAGCCTAATTCGCCTGCCGAGAAGGATATTCCTTGGTTGCGAGTGGTGTATCGTCAGCTCGATCTTACCAAGGATGCCAATCTTCCGCTCTATTACCCCGAGGACCCTACCGAAGAGTTACAAAACCTCTTCCGTATTATCATGCGACTGCTTGCCGACAACAAGATAACTGCTTATGAGTATCTCGATGGTCGTGAGGTGTTTACTGAAAAATATAAAATCAATGTGAGAGAAATGCTTGATCGCTTCTCCATTATATATACCGAGCAAAAAGGTAGTACCGAGAAAAATCCTCTCTTTACCATCGATGAGAGCGATGTGCCTTGCTACGAAGTGTTATCATATTATATTATAGAAAAATGGGCTTTCAACCGCGGTACATCTAAGTTCGACGTAATGATAGAGGCTATCTGTCCTGTTTTGCACCGCAGTGGTGACTTCGGTGGAGAGCCTTTGCGTTACCCTATGTTCTGGCTCAAATATGACGACTTGCGTCCTTACATGGCTCAGCAATACATCATTACCGGAGATGCTAACCAAGTACTGCAATATAACTACGACGATTACTTCAAGATGCAGATGTATGATGGCGACATATATAAAACTCGCAACCTGCGTAACCAATCGCTCATGCAGCAGTTCCCCACCGACTCGCTCCTACGTCATGCACAAGATAGTATAGAGAATACTCTCGCTGCTTTCGATAAGCAGTTGTGGGTGCTTACTCCCGAGGAAAAAGCTGCTCTTGAAGAAGCTGCGACCGGTGACAGTGATGCTGATGGAGAGAGTGAAGATGTTGTCGAGAAAAAAGAGGACAAGAAACGCTCGGTGAAAAAGAGTGAAGCCAAGGTTGAGAAAGAGGATAATGGCGAAAGTAAAACCAAGTCGCGGTCATCACGCAGCGGTGCCAAGGCCAAGAAACCCAAACCTCAGAAATCATCGAGTGACAATGCCCCTGTTCGCTCGGTACGACGCACTAAATAAAAGCAATGAAATAGAGATTGAAAACAAAAGAGGCTGCTTTTTGAAGTGACCCCAAAAGTTTAGACAAAAAACTTTTGGGGTCACTTCATAAGTGGTTATTCTTTATTATTATCGTCCGAGAAAAATCATTAATGCAAAAAAATAACTCCTTCTAAAAATTTTTATCGGACACCAATCATTCTTCATCCTTGCACAGTTGCGACACAGTATTCCTGTTTATGCTTGTTTTTTGTAGGTTAGAGCTGCCAATGTGTTGAAAATAATAGCAAATACCCCGAGTGCAATAAAATTGGAGTTTAGTTCGGCGATGGTCGAACCTTTGAGATAGACCGAGCGTAGTATCTCGATGTAGTATCGTGGAGGAAGTATGATAGTGAACTTCTGAGCCCAATCGGGCATCGAATCAATAGGAGTAAGCAGTCCGCTCATCAACATAAAAACCATAATAAAGAAGAACATTACAAACATTGTCTGCTGCATGGTTTCCGAGAAATTGGCTATCGTTAGGCTAAACCCTGAGATTGTCAAGATAAATAGTATAGCTCCCAGATATATTGCTCCAACAGAACCAATCGGAACAAGTCCGTAAGCCAATCGTGCCACAAGCATAGCCACTGTAACAACAAACAGCCCGATTATCCAGTATGGAACAAGTTTGGATAGTGTGAATGTAAAACGAGAGATAGGCGTTACATTTATCTGTTCAATCGAACCACTCTCTTTTTCGCCTACAATGCTTAGTGCCGGTAAGAATCCGCAAATAAGAATGAAGAGTATAATCATCAAGGCAGGAATCATGTAGTGACGGTAGTTGAGTGTGGGATTATAACGATTTTCGATAGTTACCAGTTCCGATATTTCAACCGGAACACTCTCGCTACGCATTTCGCTAAGTGATAGAGCAATGGTCTGCATAATGTATTGCATACCCAGTCCTCCTTTTGTGGCATTAACGGCGTTGGCTGTGATACTAATTCGTTGGGGAGTTGCTATCATGAAGTCGCGGTCGAAATGCTCCGGTATTTGTACAATGACATCGATCATCCCATGTTCCAATGCTTCAATGGCACGAGAATATTCGGTGGTGGTGTGAGTCAGGGTAAGGTACTCCGATGCCTCTATGTGCGAGGCAATGCGACGCGAAGCAGTAGAACGGTCGAGATCAACAATGGCAACATTGACATTGCGAACATCCATCGTCATGATCAGAGGCATTATCAGCATGATCATTATAGGAAAGGCTATAATGAGTCGAGGAAGAAACGAGTTGCGTCTGATTTGCAGAAATTCTTTCTGTATTAATACTAAAAATGCACGCATATTCATTATTCGAGTTTGTCGTTGAACTTACGGAGTGAAATACTGAGCAGTACTATTGTCATGCCTAACAGAATTATTCCATTTTCCCATACAGCCATCAGAGGCACTCCCTGAATCATCATCTTGCGTATGGCATCGATATACCAGCGAGCGGGAACGATGGTCGAAACAATCTGAAAAAATCGGGGGAGATTTTCAATGGGAAAGAGCATGCCGGAAAGCATCATTATGGGCATCATCATAACCATTGCCGATACAAGCAGTGCAACAACTTGTGTCTTGGATATGGTAGAGACAAACAGCCCGAGTGAAAGTGATAATATCAAATAGAGTAGCGACAGGGCAAATATTCCTCCCACACCTCCCGACATGGGTACACCGAGAAGGTATCGTGCTAAGAGTAGTATGGTTATCAGTACTATGCATGAGATTGCAAAGTAAGGTACCATCTTGGCAAAAATAATCTTTACAGGGCGAACGGGCGAAACAAGCAGTACTTCCATGGTTCCCATCTCTTTCTCTCGGACTATTGACACCGAGGTCATCATGGCACACACCAAGATAAAGATTAGTCCCATGATGCCGGGTACAAAGTTGTAAGCCGATTTCATTTGCGGATTGAATAACATCCGGGTTTCAAACATCGTTTGTTGTGAAGCTGAGCCGAGCAAAATGCTCTGTAAGTAGGCTGTTGCAGAACTTGCGGTATTGACATTCGATGCATCGACGATGAGTTGGATAATAGGTCTTGTAGGAATACCCGCAGTCGCTTGTGCTGTACCTCTTTCGTAATCGGAGGCAAAGACTATCACTGCTCCTACATTACCTGTGCGAAGGTGAGAGTCTATCTCATTGGGTGTAATATAACCCTTGAAAGTGAAATATTCGTTCGCATCAAGTCGTTTTACTGCATCATGCACACCGTCGGTACGGTGGGGTGCTACGACTGCCACATTGATGTTATTCACCTCGGTTGAGATGGCAAACCCAAAGAGTACCATCAGTACAATGGGAATAAGCATCACAACGAGCATTGTTCGCTTATCGCGGAGTATGTGCAGTGTCTCCTTTTTTACAAATGAGCCAAAGTTGTGTTTCATAGTGCTATTCTCCTCTTTTTGCACCGCGTGCCAGTGTTCTAAATACTTCATCCATTGACTCCGCAGCGTATTGTTGTTTGAGTCGTGCGGGGGTGTCAAGAGCTTGCACCTTGCCATCGACCATGATGGAGAGGCGTGAACAGTACTCAGCTTCGTCCATGTAATGGGTGGTTACAAATATAGTTGTTCCTTCGTTGGCTGCCTCATAGATTAACTCCCAGAATTGACGACGGGTAACAGGATCTACACCGCCGGTGGGTTCGTCCAGAAATACCACTTCGGGGCGATGTATTGTGGCGATGGCAAATGATAGTTTTTGTTTCCATCCCAGTGGTAAAGAGCCAACAAGTGTATTGCGTTCGGATGAGAAATTCAGGCGATCGAGCAATTCAGTGGACCGCTGCTCGGTCTGCTTAGATGTAAGCCCGTATATGCCTGCAAATAGTCGCATATTCTCCCACACAGTCAGGTCGTTGTAAAGAGAGAACCGCTGGCTCATGTACCCTATGTGGCGTTTTATCTCTTCTCCATCGTGCATTACATCGTAACCGGCTACTGTGCCACTACCCGATGTCGGGTAACTCAGTCCGCACAATATACGCATGGCGGTAGTTTTGCCAGCTCCATTTGCACCGAGGAAGCCGAATATCTCGCCTTTGTGTACATCGAATGAGATGTGGTCAACGGCTGTAAAGTTGCAAAATCGTTTGGTGAGTTCTCGCACTGAAATAACTACATCGTTCATCGTTTCATCAGTTTAATAAACATATCTTCGATTGTAGGTTCTTTAATTACTATATTCACATCTTCCATGTCGCTGAGCTGAGCCTTAAACATCGCTACGTCAAAGTTGTCTGCTGCAACCAAGTGATGTTGCTCGCCGCATGGATAACAATCTTCTACGCCTGCAACCCGACGAGACCTTTCGAGCAACGTAAACATATTCTTTGCTCTTATTCCGTATAGTCGCCTGTCAAATCCTCTTACAATTCCTTTCGGTGTGTCAATGCCGAGTATTTTCCCTTCGTTGCAGAGAGCAATGCGGTCGCATCGTGATGCTTCGTCCATGTAGGGGGTGGAGACGAGAATCGTTATGCCCAACTTCTTCAATCCTGCGAGCATATCCCAGAACTCGCTACGCGATACGGCATCGACTCCCGTTGTCGGTTCATCCAAGAATAAAACACTCGGACGATGTATCAAGGCACATGATAGAGCCAGCTTCTGCTTCATGCCACCTGAAAGTTTTCCGGCAGGACGCTTTTTGAAAGGCTCTATTTGCTTGTATATTGGTGCAATGAGGTCATATGATTCCTCAATGGTTACACCGAATGTGGCAGCAAAGAATTGTAAATTCTCCTCTACTGTCAGGTCGGGATAGAGCGAGAAGCGTCCCGGCATGTATCCTACACGCGAGCGAATGATGCGGTATTCATTCACCGTGTCGTACCCATCGACCTTGGCACTACCCGAATCGGGGTGTATGAGGGTTGTGAGCAGGCGAAAAAGTGTGGTTTTACCGGCTCCATCCGGTCCGATAAGTCCAAACAACTCGCCTTGCCCGACTGCGAAAGATATGCCGTCGAGTGCTTGAACCTTACCGTAACGTTTCGATAAGTTATTTATTTCAATAGCATTCATGACGCAGGGGGCTTGATCAATTCCACCGATTGGTAATTCATTATTCATAAATAGGAACAAAGCTAAGGATGGTGTTCTCCTATAATATTACTTCGCCGGCAAGCCCCAACTTTAATCGTCCATCGTTCTTAACAGCAATTTTTACAGCATAGACCAAGTTGGCACGAGAATCTTTTGTCTGGATGTTTTTGGGTGTAAATTCATTTTCCGATGAGATCCACTCAATGCGACCCTCGTAGTTGTATCGTTCATTACTACCAAAGTCGGCCACGACGGTAACCTTGTCACCCAAGTTCAGTCGGGCAAGTTGCTCCGATGTGAAGTAGGCTCTCAGATAGACATTGTCGAGATTGGCAACCTTCATTATTGGCTTGCCTATTGTTGCCAATTCGCCGGCCTCGGCATACTTGACCAGCACTGTGCCATTTATGGGTGATGTAATACGACACTTGTCAATGCGGTCGTTAAGAGCGGCAATCTGTGCTTCTAAGGCCACAGAGTTGTCGTTTATGGTTGCTGTATTCTTATCGAGAGTGGAGAGTGTAGCATCGAGTTGCCCCTCTAATATCTTGATTTGGGCTTCGATGTCGTCTCGCTGCTTTTGAGTTGCGGCACCATCTTTAAGCATATTATCCACTCGTTGCAGTTCGCTCTTCTGTTGGGCTATCTGTTCTTGCAGTGAAGCCACTTGCTTCTTTATGTCGGGGCGTGAGCCTATCAGTGCCGACAACTGTGCTGCGAGTTGCTTGCGTTGTAAGTGCAATTGAACACTATCTATCTCGGCGATAGACTCGCCGGCTGCAACGGTCATTCCTTCCTCGATATCGAAGTTAAGTATCTTTCCCGATGCCTCGGATGAAACAACCACTTCGGTGGCTTCAAATGTTCCTTGGGCATCAAACTCGGTCTTAGTGCCACACGATACCACAAGTAGCGTCGTGGCGATATAAACGATTGGTTTCATATCTCTTATTGATTAAGTGTTGTTTTAAGTCGGTATATTGCTTGCAGTAGTTCTATTTCGTGAATACTGCGAGCCAGTATTGCATTAGTCTCGTCGGTTATTTTGCGTAGCAGGTCGGTTGTGTCTATGACACCATTGTCGAGTTGCGACTCGGCAGCTTTACGCACTCGACTTCGCAGTTCGACGATGCGTTTGTCATCTTCAATAGCTTTGTGTAGTCGAGCTATCTCTCCATCTTCTTGGAGGGTCTGCATTTGTGTATTAAACAAGAATATATCTCGCTCGACGGCTATCTGCTGCTGTGCTGTATTGAGCTTTGCAACATTGTTCTTCTTGGTGTAGAATGAACCAATATTCCACGACATACGCACACCGACAATGGCATTGAACGAACCCTTCGAGGAGACCATGCTCTTGAATAGATCCATGCCGGGATAACCATAATATCCTTGTGCAAAGGCTGTAAATTGCGGCATAACCGACGCGTTGATAATGCTGCGTTGGGCTTGTAGTTTATATTCTTGTGCTGCAAATAAGTCTAATTCGGGTCGTGCCGAATGTCGGCTTGTCAACTCACATTCCATGGGACGTTCTAATTTATCAGTCGTAAGTGGGCAACCGATAAATACTTCCAGCATGCGGCGATAGCTCGATCGTGATGCATCTATTTGTCCGAGATTTTGTCGGGCTGTCAGTAATTCGGCTTCCACTGCATCGACATCCGACTGCATAGCAACCCCGTTTTTATAATATGTACGCATGCGTGCAAGGTTGCTGTTCAGTACTTCAATCAGTGCCTCTGTTTGGGCCATCTGTTCGTCGAGTAGCAGGATGCCGAAATATAGATTGTCAACTCTTGTCTGCACGTCATATAGAGCCACATCTACGCGGCTGCGTTGTTCTTCGGCCTCGGCCTCGTAAACAGCACGACTGGCACTTGATGCTCCACCATCCCAGATATTCTGTGTTACATCAATGGCCACTTTATATTGCTCTTTGCGAATGCCTGCCATTTCTACTCCGTTGGCTTGCAGGATTGTTTTGAACACATCGGGGTAGGTAGGGGTAGCCGTTTGATAGGTTGCCTGTCCCGATAGTGCAACTTGCGGAATCCATGCACGAGCTGCATTGGAAAGATTGTACTGCTCGGTCTGTGATATTAGGTCGTACTGCTTTATTTCGGGATAATGTTCTCGTGCCAGTCTTCGGCACTCATCTAACGATTGTGCCTCAATAGTTGTTGCAAGAACTACGGTGAGCAGTGTTGCTACAAAACGTCTCATTTCTTATTGTTTTTTGATTCTTCTAATGATTATTTCTACATTTTCGGCCTTGCGAGATGACAAGAATTGTTCTCTATCCACCATCAATTCGCCCATCAGTGGTTCGATAAACGGATAGGCAACGAAGGTAAATGTGTTGAGCGACATGATGCTGATAAACAACATCTTGATATCAATTTTTTCAATCTTTCCGAGGGCTGCTTCTTGGTCTATTTCATCCTGCAAACTCTTGAATACGTTCTTTACGAAGCTTTCTAATCGTTTGTGCAGTACTTCGTATCGCTCAGGTCGTGTTATTATTTCGTTTATTACAAAACGGGGCAGAAGAGGATTTTGGGCAATGAAATCAAAGTGAGTCTCGATGCCGCATTTAATTCGTTCCATAATGGGTAATGATGGGTCTCCCATTATGTTGAACATAGCGTGCGACACGGTTCTAAACTTTTCGTCGACGATGCGTTCAAAGAGTTGCTCTTTGGTGCGAAAGTAATAGTGAAGCATAGCGTGAGTAACCCCGGCTGCACTGGCTATCGACGTTGTTCTTGCCCCATCGTATCCTTTGGTCAGAAATTCATATTCTGCTGCTGCAAGTATCAGTTGTTCTTTACTTGGCTGTTCCTTATTCTCCATAACTTTTTCATGTTAACAATTATGTCTAACAATTTTGTTAATGCAAAGATATGTTTAAATAATTTATTGTGCAAGCTATCTTACATCTTTTTTTTAGAAGCGTTGCGTTACACATGAAGTCACACTGAGTAATATTGGAGTAGTGAGTTTATTACTGACATCCATAAAATATTATCAGTTGTAATAGTTGTATATTTTCTAAAATAGTCTTACATTTGTAAAAACATATAAAATATATTGCCTATGAAAAAATAGCGTACTGTTAATACGCACAACTTAGACATATTGGAAAAGCGTTTTAGCTTTATTCTGTCATTCAGAAAGTTTGGCGACTAAATGAATTTCGGCAAGGATATAGCAAAAATGCTCACGCTTATAGCGTGGGCTTTTAGTTATTCTGCCGATAGGTTACGCCAAACACCTCTGAATGAGAATACGCTAAAAGTACCTACGCTATTTTTTTGTGTGTATTTTTCTATTATGGGTACTAACGGAGTAACCTGAAAATCCGTGCATAGAGTAGGGTAGAAAGTTAAAATATTAGTAATGAAGGCAATTATTTTTATTTTTTTAATTCCATTTCTTATAGTAAAGTTTTTTATTTGGTTGATTATCTCGATTCTTGCAATCATCTTTGGTGCAATGGGTATAATCTTGAATCTGTGTTCAATTGATGATGTGGTTGATTGGATAGGAAATCTGTGGGAATACTATTTGCCTAATGGATAGATGGAATGTAATATAGGTATGTTCTATAAATTGGTAAATAAGTTTTTCGTTGTCGGTAGACTCTATTTCGGTTGCCATGAATGGATTGTAGTATGTTTCTAATTTCCATTCAGTTACAATGTCCACATTGAGCCTTTATGAGAAGTTGGAAATCTCCACACAATAAGCTTCAAAGTCAACTCGACCTAATTGATAGAACCTACCCGACGGAGAGTTTCCTTTATTTATCCAGTAGTACTTTGGCAACGGCTTTACGCATGGTACCGGTGCCTATGATGGGGGCATGTCCGTCCTCGGGGTAGCAGATGCATGCTTCGCCGGGATGGAGGGTGATGTAGGTGGTGGGAGTATCTCGGTAGAACATGCGGTCCTTGTCGCTCTCATATTCGCTTATTAAGTCGATGCAGTTTCGTGTGGCTTTCCATCCTATTATCTCATCGTGGTCGAGTGGTATATGCACATCGATGTATCGACGGTGTACCTCGATGGTCTGTTCTTCGGCTGTGCGTAGTGTGGGCATGTCATTATTGATGAAGAGACGTTCTCCATCAAGTTCAATGCGACCGCAGGGCATCTCCAACAAGTTGTGCGAGGCGATGTAGTTGAAGAGTGTTTCAAAAGCGGGATGCAAGTGGCAGATGGTTGCTGTATCGTGAAGGTTAACGAGTATCATAGTGTCAGATTGTTATTTTACACATGCTTATATTGCTTTGCTTATTTTTATGCGACGACCTTTGATTTTCTCTGTGCGAGCTATTTCAAGTACACTCTTCATGCAGTCGCGGTGGATAGCTGCGTAGCAATAATGGTCTTTAACCTCGATGAGTCCCACTTGGTCGGCCGAGAGGTTGCACACGCGGGTGAGGAAGCCTAATATATCGCCTTTGCTTAGTTTTTCGCGTTTGCCGGCGGCAAAATGGATTGTCTCCATAGAGGGTGGAGTAGGATGGTGTGGCTCGCCATCAAGTCGCAGGTAACGAATATCTTCGATATATAGCGGAGGTTCTTCGTGAGGGGCTATGATGAGGTAGGCTTCTCCTTCGGCATCCATGCGTGCAGTGCGACCATTGCGGTGGGTGTACGCCTCGGCATCTAATGGCAAGTGGTAGTGGATAACGTGTCCTACTGCGGTGATGTCGAGACCTCGTGCGGCAAGGTCGGTAGCAACAAGTATGTTGGCACTGCGATTGCGGAAGCGACACAACGCACGCTCGCGGTCGGGTTGTTCCATACCGCCGTGGAAGGCAACGCACACGACGTGTTTACTCTTTAAGTAATTGGTTACCCGTTCCACACTTTCGCGTTGATTGCAGAAGATTAGTGAAGGGGTGTTGTCGATGTGACACAACAATTCGTATAGAGTGGCTAATTTGTCTTTCTCGGGTGATGCTACCTGATAGACGGCAAGTTGCGACTTCTGCTCTGTTTTTTTATTGCTGTCGATGTAGTAGAGGCGTGTCGCATTGTTCATGGGTAGAAACGAAGGTAGTTCTTGCAGGTCGGTGGCCGATGTGAGTAGACGTCGGGTCAGTTGCTTCATGGAGCGGATGAGAGCTTGCATCTCGTTGTGAAAGCCCAGTTCGAGGCTCTTGTCAAATTCGTCAAGAACGAGCATCGATACACTTTCGAGCGACAAGCGTCCTCGTTGTACATGGTCGAGCACTCTTCCCGGTGTTCCCAATATAATATCGGCTGTTGTCTCTAAGGAACGAGCTTCGTCGCGATACGAATGTCCTCCGTAGCAGCATACTATACGACAACCTGATGCAATGGTGCGGGCTACCTGCTCGACTTGTTGAGCCAACTCGCGAGTGGGGACGATGACCAAGGCTTGTAGTCGATGAGCATCGGGTGTGATGCGTGACAAGAGTGGAATGAGGTAGGCCAAGGTCTTACCCGAGCCGGTGGGTGCTAACAGAATGACATCATTCGATGTCTTGCATGTTTCTATACAAGCCTCCTGCATGGCATTGAGTGATGCTATTCCTAATCGTGTGCAGGCATGTTCTATCAGTTGAGTTGTATTCATTGTCTTGTAGGTGCTATGAACGGATTCACCCCTTTTCTTCTGTTAAGAGGTATTATAGTACAGCTATCTTTGTGGTATGTCGACTACTGTCTTGGAGTGTCATCGATACTACATAAATTCCTTTGTGCAACGATGGAAGGAAACAAGTAGTAGCTTGGAGCAGGGGACGGTAATGTGCTACTACGACGCCGTTTGTGTCGTAGACATCGATAGCTTGTACTTGTTGTGTGGCATGGAAGGTTACGGCATGATGTGTGGCATCATACCACAGAGAAGGAGCAACTGTGGTAGTAATGGTCGATATTGAAGCCATGCTGTTGATAATATCTTCGAGATACATCTCCAAGTTGGTAAATTGTTCCGATAGGTCATAACCATTGGGGTCGTCAATATTGTTCAGGCTTTCCCATTCATCGCTCATGCCGTCGTTATCGTTATCGATGGGTGCTGTGGTGCTGTTATATTGTGGATAGCCGCCCACGTTGTCTTGTGAGTCGATAATACCACTCTCGGCTCCGAATGAATCGCCATATATGGGTGCTATACGTCCGGCTGCTTCGTTGATGATGCGAGTGTCTATTGCATCCATGCGAGGAACGCGACAACCGGCTTGTGCCAGTACAGCTTCGTAGGCTTCGATGGCCGATGTAATGGTCACACCGCTACACTCATCGGGAAGTTCATATAGTCGTTGGAAGATGCTATCGCCCTCGTATTGCGAGTTTTGCAAGTCGAGAGCCTTGGCACTGCTTGTGGTGTTGCTGTTGTGCCAATTGTCGTTATTGATTGCGGTGTAATCACCCTTCAACTTGTCATTGGTGGCATTGGGACGATGGGGCTGCGGTTCCATATAGTTTCCGTCGATATACCACATGCCGTATTTCCCTTCACCGGCATGATTGTCGCCCGATGAGTATGTGAGTCGGGCAAACCAACGATACTGTTGTTTCCAAGTAGCAGGACCTGCTTTGTAGTAGTTGTTGCGTAGGATGTTGTGGCAGTAGGCTCCTTCGCGAGCAGAATATAATTCACCTCCGTATACAGCTTCTTTCTTTCCCCAGTTGTAGATAACATTATTGACTACCTCTTGTGTTACTTGGTAATCGTGTCCATCCGAGTCATCACGAACGCCATTCAAGCGAGGTGAGCGGCTCATACAATGGGCTATAAGGTTGTGGTGGTAGGTACTGTGTTCTCCACCCCATTGAGCTCCATAACCGCGACTACCTTTGTTGTGAACACTATTGTAGAGTGGCTCGCTGAGGATACACCATTGCATGGTGGTATATTTATTATCGTACATGGTAACATTCTCTTCGACCGACCAGCTCATGGAACAATGATCAACGATAACATTGGTAGCGTTTTCTATGTCGAGTGACGATTCGTTGCTGGCATTGCCATCACCCGAGCGAAAACGCATATAACGGATGATGTAGTTTTCGCCCGAGAAGTATATGCGACGTCCCGATATGCATATACCATCGCCGGGAGCTGATTGCCCGGCTATGGTGATGTTGCCACGAGTGACTTTGAGAACTTCTTTCAGGTCGATGCGTCCCGACGTGCGAAAGATGATCGTTATCGGGTCGTTGCCGCTACTATGCATCGCTGCACGAAAACTACCCTCGATGGGTGTTTCGGAAGAAGTGTAATCGTCGGTATTTGTTACAAATACTACGCGTCCTCCGCGACCGCCTGTGGCGTGCCGACCCCAACCCTCGGCTCCCGGAAATGCGATAGCTTCGTTATCCTGTATCATGGCAAAGCAGGGTACTGCAAGTAACATGCATAGTGTGTATAGAAGATGTTTCATGGTGTAATGATTATATTATGTTCTATAAATTATTCTTTTTACAATGAGTATTTGAAGTGTTGATTTATAGACGTTTTCTTTGGTTAGGAGTATTAAGGTTTCTTTATACCCATTTGTTCGGCAGCTTTTAACATGTATTGCCAAGCAGCATCACGTTCGTTGGGAATAATACCGTCAAGAATGGCATTCTTGATGGCACTTTTCAGTTCACCCACTTCGCGGGAAGGTGGTAGAGCAAAGTATTCCATGATTTCGCTACCATCCACAGGGGGCTGAAAGTTGCGTATGCGGTCTTTCTCCTCTATCTCTGTAAGTTTGCGACGCACGAGGGCAAAATTCTCTAAGTAGCGACGCACTTTCTCGGCATTGCGTGATGTAATATCGGCTTCGCACAGGCACATAAGATCGTCAATATCATCGCCAGCATCAAAGAGCAGTCTTCTCACTGCCGAGTCAGTAACTACTTCTTCGGCCAAGACAATGGGTCGCATGTGGAGTTCGACAAGTTTCTGTACATATTTCATGCGTTCGTCGAGAGGCAATTTCATAAACCTGAATATGCCGGGTATCATCTTGGCTCCTATGAAGTTGTGGTTGTGAAATGTCCAACCCAGACGTACATCGTATCGCTTGGTTCGAGGTTTTGCAATGTCATGAAAGAGTGCCGCCCAACGCAACCATTCATTGCGTGAACGCAAGGCTACATTGTCAAGAACGGTGAGTGTGTGATAAAAATTATCTTTGTGACCATGTCCGTCCTTTGTCTCTACCCCTTTCAGAGCGGCAAGTTCGGGGCAAATGTAAGGAAGCAATCCACTCTCTTCAAGTAATATAAATCCTCTTGATGGAATATCGGCACGAATGATTTTGCCCAACTCATCGGCAATGCGTTCGCGTGATATTATCTTGATGCGTTCGCTGTTACGCTTGATGGCATCGAAGGTGTCGGGGTAGATACGAAAGTTGAGCTGTGTGGCAAACCTTATGGCTCGCATCATCCGCAATGGATCGTCGCTGAATGTTATGTCGGGGTCGAGAGGTGTGCGTATCAATTCCCTTTCTATGTCGCCAATACCATCAAACGGGTCGACAAGTTCACCAAATCGTTCACCGTTGAGGCACAAAGCAAGTGCGTTGATGGTAAAGTCGCGACGATTCTGGTCATCTTGCAGCGTACCATCTTCAACGATGGGTTTGCGAGAGTTGTGAGAGTATGATTCTCGGCGAGCCCCCACAAATTCTACCTCAATCCACTCTTTGCCATCGTGATATTTTACCTGTGCTGTACCGAAGTTGCGGAATACAGCAAGATGTGCGTGGGACCCTAATCTCCGGCACAGAGCCTCGGCCAGTTCTATACCGCTCCCCAAGGTGACTACATCAATGTCTTTCGATGGACGATGCAGTATGATGTCGCGTACAAATCCTCCTATGACAAAGCATGGACGTTGCATCTCGTCGGCAACTTCACTGATGAGGCTGAAGATGGGATGTGTTAAATGATTACGCATCGGTAATATATTATGGTATGTTCTATGAATTAGTAAATAAATTTTTCGTTGTCGGTAGCTTCTATTTCGGTCGCTATTGAATTTGTTGTAGTATATTTCTGATTTTCACTCAGTTATAATGTTTTTATTGTGCCTTTGTGAGAAATTGGGAATCTCTACACGATGAGCTTCAAAATCAACTCGACCTAATTTATAAAACCTACCTTATGTGTAATAGTTTGTTAAATATGTGTAAGTTGTCATTGACATTAGTCGAGAGGCATTATCTCTTCGTTGAAGTCGGTGAGGCATTCACAGCCGTCGGATGTGATGAGATAGGTGTTTTCAATACCTACGGCACCGGTACCGGGGATAACAAATTTGGGTTCAACGGCAATAACATTACCTGCTTCGAGTACATCGCGAGAGCGAGGTGCCAGTACAGGAGCCTCGTTGATCTCTATACCCACACCATGACCCATGAAACCGGCTTGTTGATTGTGTCCCATGAAGTATGCCGACAATTCGGCTTCGGCAGCCATGTTGTATGCCAAATTGTAAATATCGGAGGCTTTTACACCGGGACGAGCCATCTTTGCAATAGCATGATGAATAGCTACTGAACAATCGTGGGCTTTGTAGGCCAAGTCGCTGAGTCGTCCTACTGAGTAGGTGCGTGATATATCGGTCATGTAGCCGGTAAAGTTACCGCACAAGTCCACCATAGTACTCATACCCGGTTCTATCACAGTGCCGTTTCCTCCCACCGGGAGTGACGAGTCGAGTCCGGCTCCTCCCATAGCAAAGTCGTAGGGCGATGGGTTATCGGCATTATCGCCACTGATGAGGCTTCCCATAAACACTTCCATGCTGGGACCTGCCACGCGGAAGATACCCAAGCATCCGGCTCGACGCAATCGCGACTCTATCTCTATTTGTAATTCGGTATCGGTAATTCCAGGATAGTAAGTGCCTTGCAAACTCTTATATACACTCATGTGACCTTGTGCCGAGATGCGTATCTTCTCTATTTCGTAGGCTGTCTTGGTGGAACGCACATATCGCATGATACCAGAGCCATTCATGGCGGTTGCCTCGGGGAATACCTTGGCCAGTCGGGTTATATCGTTGTACGACATGAAGTCCATTTCAAGTCCTATGGTCGAGGGCATCGATACACCTGCCTCTTGCAGCAGTGCCGGTATCTCCTCGGGCTTGCGTATATAGGTAATGTCATCACCTTTGAGCAGAGCCGGACGCTTTACATAGTAGTGTAAGTATCCATCGCTATTGATATATACATAGCCACTGAACACGCGTCCTGCCATGTAATAGTTATTGACATTAGTACCGAGCAGTATGGCATCGGTGTTCATGCTGCGGAGTGCTGCTACTATCTTATCTTTGCGAAGTTGTACTTCGGCTGCAAATTCTTGTGTATACATAGATATATCGTTTATTTATGGTTTTTATTATTCTTTGATATGTGTAAAATGTTGTGTTAACTCGCTGAATGAGTCGAAACGAAGGTCGTAGTCGTTGGTTGTCCCAAAACCATAACTCATCCACACAAAAGGAATTCCTGCACGATGGGCTTCACGACAATCGCCATCGGTGTCGCCCACATAGATGGGGTGTTGTATTCCATGACGTTGCATGAGTAGTCGGATGTTTTCGGCCTTAGGCTGTCGTGTATTGCCATAGGCAAGTGTGTCGGTTATGTAGTTATCCAATCCTGCAAAGTGAACAAAAATGGGTAGCTCCAGTTCGTCGCAGTTACTGAGCATAAAGAGCTTATAATGTTTGGCAAGTCGAGCTACTCCCTCCTGTACCCCCTCATACAATATTCCTCCCTTTCGAGCCAGCTCGGTGGGGACAAGGGTGGCTATTATGCTAAGGAGTCGTTTTACATCCTCGCAGGGGACAAACTGTCGCATAATGTCATCGATGGGCGTACCTATGTGTGACAACAAGTCGTCACGAGTGATGTGTAGGTCGATACCTTCTTGCTCAAATGCCATATTCCATATCGATGCATAAGTATCGATGGCATCCCACATCGTACCATCCATATCGAATATTATTGCGTCGGTATTCTTGCTTATGATCATAACTTGATTGTTTGCAGTTGCGAAGTTAATATAATCTACGCTCATTACGAAATAAAAACAATCTTTTTTCGGGTAAGCTATGAAAATAAAGTCGAGTTGATTTGGAAGATGATTTGAGCTATATTTCTTAGAAGCCGGTTGAGCATTATTGCGATAGGATATGTCGCTATCGAAAGAGTGTAGTACCCCTCATTGCAACAGCGTGTATAGGTGATGTAGTAAGAAGCATAATATAAAAACAGAAGCACGAAGCCATTTACGACTTCGTGCTTTGATATTAAGCAATTGTATTTTAGTAGATTATATACGAAGCAAGAGGTGCGAGTTCACCGTTAATCATACCATCGGCAACGGTGAATGATGCGTTGTGTACCTTGTCGGTGTAAGTGCCATCAGGGAGAGTGGTGGGCATAGAAATAGTCTGAGCCTCCTCACCGATGTTGATGAGAGCAATGCCCTTGTTGCCACGAACTACCTCAATGACAGCTCCGTTGTCCGAAGCATGAACCTCTTCGCTGTATCCACTCATAGCCTTGCGGAAAGCGATGGCAGCTACTACTTCGGGGTGGAAAAACTCGTCGTTACCACGCTCTCCTACGCGGTTGTTGCCGTAATAGTTGTCACGAGTGCTGCCGGCAGGTCGGCTGTAAAATAGAGGTGTGCCATGTTGGCGTGCAGTGAGGAATACATAACCTTGGCGAATAAGCTCGTCGCTCATGTGGGCTGACTCATGACCATTGCAATAGGTGTCGTGCGATTCAACCCAAGTTACCAAGCGGTCGGGCGAAACCGGATGATGCCATTCGCTGAGGTTGTCGGCATGGTAGCTATGATGGTTCAGTGCATTACGCAAAGCACCTCCGTAATTACTTGCTGTCAAGTCCATGTACTCGGCATATTCCAGTTCCTTTACATTCTTATCCTGTAATACTTCTCCGTATATGAAGAGACTATCGGGGTAGAGCAATGTGATGTCCTTGATTGCTTCGCGACCGGTAGCTATGTCCCAGAAGTTGTTACGCTCCGACTTCTCATCGGTAGGGTCGCTGGGCAGACCTATATGCTTGGCCGTATCGTAGCGGAAACCGCGAGCACCACAAGCAATCAAGTCATTGACATACTTCATGTAATAGTACTGAAACTCGGGGTTCTCGGTATTTACATCGGGAAGTTTACCCATCATGCCGGTGGTACACTCATAACGATCGTTCCATTGGGTAATATCGGTAAAACCGTTGGCATGGAACAAGTTCTCATGACCACCTACCACGCTGTCGAGAGCTGCCGTTACAGCAGTGTGGTCAATGGCAACGTGGTTGGGTAGGACATCCACCAGCACTCGCACGCCATACTTGCTTGCACTATCGCACATAGCCTTAAACTCATCGCGACTTCCCAGCATGTAGTTGCCTATTTTCCAGTCGATGGGTTGATAATAGTAGTACCACTTTCCACGCACACTATCACCCTCTTCGCTCCACAGAGCCAGTCCGCCACCTTCGCCCACGAAGCAAGTTTGTGCCGGCGATGTTTGCACCATGTCGTAGCCGGCATCGGCTATCAACTTCATGTTTTCACCAATAGTATTGAACGACCACGACCAAGCATGAAGTATCACCTCGTCGTTGGTATCAGCGGCAGGCACTTGTGCATTATTGCCACACCCCACCATGCACATCGACGCAGCAGCTGCAACTGCTGTTGATAATAAAAAATGTTTCATAGATTATATGGTTATTATTGTTACCTGTTGCAATATATTTTTACAAAGGTAGCAAATTTTTATTGTATGTGCAAAATGCTATATGCTTCATAGCCTATTGAAAGCTCATTAAATACACACTCTACTTCGTCATGCTATACAGCAACTTTATCTCCTCTTCCCAGAGGTCTTCATTGGGTGTTTCGAGGATGAGGGGTATGTTGTCGAAACGAGGGTCTTGCATCATGAGTTGGAAGCAGCGTATGCCGAGTATGCCTTGTCCGAGGCTTTCATGGCGGTCGACGCGTGAACCTACTCCTTTCTTAGTGTCGTTGAGGTGCATACCTCGTAGGTATTCAAATCCTATAATGCGGTCAAATTCGTCCCATGTGCGGTGGTAGCCCTCGTCGGTCGAGAGGTCATATCCGGCAGCAAAGGCATGACAGGTGTCAATGCATACACCCACACGGCTTTTGTCGTCGATGCGATCGATGATGGCTGCCAGGTGTGCAAAGTCGTAGCCTACGTTCGAACCTTGACCGGCTGTGTTTTCGATAACGGCTGTTACGCCCCGGGTGTGTTCGAGTGCGATGTTGATGCTCTCGGCAATGCGTGCCAGACAGGTGTCGATGTCGATAGTTCGCAGATGACTGCCGGGATGGAAGTTGAGCCGAGTGAGGCCTAAGGCCTCGCAGCGTTGCATCTCGCCGATGAATGATTGTCGCGACTTATCTAATCCTTCGGTTTCGGGGTGACCTAAGTTGATAAGATAACTATCGTGTGGTAGGATGTATTGTGGCTCATAGCCGTATTGCTCGCAGGCTGAGCGAAATGCGTCGATACTGCGTTGCGTGAGTGCTGGTGCCATCCATTGGCGTTGGTTCTTGGTAAAGAGTGCAAAGGCTTTGGCTCCTATACTGTGTGCATTGATGGGGGCATTTTCTACTCCACCTTGTGCACTGACGTGTGCTCCTATGTATTTCATATTATCGTTTTTAAGTTAGTAAAACAAAGATAGTAATCAGTATCGAGATTGTCAAGATGTAGGGTAGTAAAAAAAGACTAACGACACATCGTTCACTATGAGCGATGTGTCGTTAGTGTGGTGAAGGTTGATTGTTTTTAATAGTCAAAAATGACTTTCTTTCCTGCGAGTAGAGTGTTACGCATGAGCGAAACAATGGTCATGGGACCTACACCGCCGGGTACGGGAGTGATGTAGCTGCACAGGGGTGCTACTTCGTCAAAGCATACATCACCGGTGAGTTTCCAGCCGTTCTTGCTCTCGGCATTGGGTACTCGGGTTGTACCTACGTCTATAACAACTGCACCTTGTTTTACCATGTCGGCTGTTACGAAACCGGGGCTACCCATGGCGGCAATGATGATGTCGGCAGTGCGGCATATCTCCTTGATATTGGGAGTGGCACTGTGACATACAGTGACGGTGGCATTACCGGGGTTGGTCTTTTGCATCATAAGTGAGGCGATGGGCTTACCCACAATGTTGCTGCGACCCAATACCACGCAGTGTTTGCCGCGTGTATCTATGTTGTAACGTGCCAACAGTTCCATGATTCCGGCGGGAGTTGCCGATACGAAGCAGGGTAGTCCTATCGATAGACGACCTACGTTGATGGGGTGAAATCCATCGACGTCTTTGCGATAGTCAATAGATTCGATTACGCGTTGCTCCTTTATGTGACGAGGGAGGGGCAACTGTACAATGAAACCGTCTACATCATCGTCGTTGTTGAGTCGCTCTATCTGAGCAATAAGTTCTTCTTCGGTAATATCTTCATCGAAGCGGATGAGTGACGATTTGAAACCACACTGTTCACAAGCCTTTACTTTGTGAGCTACATAGCTTTCACTACCGCCATCATGACCTACAAGTACAGCTGCCAAGTGGGGGCGTTTGCCTCCCGCAGCTACAATATTTTCTACCTCTTGTGCTATCTCGAGCTTAATCTGTGCCGAGATGGCTTTACCATCAATCAGTTGCATATACTCTCCTTTAATGGTTAAAATTATTTTTTGCGACGCATATTTTTCATGGCATTACGCATGCCGGCACCTCCGTTTTGTGTCATCATACGCATTACCTTGCGAGTGTCGTCAAATTGTTTTATCAGTCGGTTTACCTCTTGTATGGATGTACCGCTACCCTTGGCAATGCGTTGACGGCGTGAGCCATTGAGGATGGCCGGATTGGTGCGTTCTTCCGGGGTCATGGAGTATATGATGGCTTCAATGCCTTTGAATGCATTGTCATCTATATCCATGTCCTTGATAGCCTTGCCTACACCGGGTATCATTGATGCGAGTTCTTTGATATTTCCCATTTTCTTTATTTGGTGTATCTGTGCAAGGAAATCGTTGAAGTCAAACTGGTTCTTGGCAATTTTCTTTTGTAAGCGACGAGCTTCCTCCTCGTCGTATTGTTCTTGGGCTCGCTCCACAAGCGATACGATATCACCCATGCCAAGGATACGGTCGGCCATACGCGATGGGTGGAAGTAGTCGACTGCATCGAGTTTTTCGCCCATACCAACAAACTTAATAGGCTTGTTGACAACTGTGCGTATCGAGAGGGCAGCACCACCACGAGTGTCACCATCGAGCTTGGTGAGTACAACACCATCGAAGTCGAGACGTTCGTTGAACTCTTTGGCTGTGTTAACGGCATCTTGACCGGTCATGGAGTCGACAACAAAGAGTGTCTCACTGGGGTTGATGGCTGCCTTGATGGCTGCTATCTCTTTCATCATCTCTTCGTCAATGGCAAGGCGACCAGCGGTATCGACAATGACAAGGTCGAGGTTTTGCTCGCGTGCGTAGCGAATACCATTTTGGGCTATTTGTACAGGGTCTTTTGAGCCTTCTTCACTATATACAGGTACATTTATCTGTTCGCCAAGAACTTTCAACTGGTCGATGGCAGCAGGGCGGTACACGTCGCATGCCACGAGTAGCGGACGTTTACCCTTTTTCGACTTTAACATCTTGGCTAGCTTGCCTGAGAATGTGGTTTTACCCGAACCTTGCAGACCCGACATTAATATGATAGCGGGATTACCATTGATATTTACATCGGCAGTCTCGCCTCCCATAAGAATAGCCAACTCGTCATGCACGATTTTTACCATCATCTGACCCGGCTTAACAGCTGTGAGTACATCTTGTCCCAGTGCCTTAGCTTTTACAGTGTCGGTAAATTGTTTGGCCACTTTGTAGTTTACGTCGGCATCAAGCAAGGCACGACGCACATCTTTCAGTGTCTCGGCAACGTTTATTTCGGTAATTTTACCTTCGCCTTTCAGTATCTTGAACGACCGTTCTAATCTTTCACTTAGATTTTCAAACATAATTATGTGGTGTTGAAATTTTTTTACTATTAAGTTTCAAAGTGCAAAGTTAACAATTTTACTGCAATACTCAAATAGTGTAACGTTTTTATGTGTAATAAGTTTTCGATGCAATAACAAAAAATAACAGAGCCAATACTTGACAAGTGGGCAATAATGTTGTATCTTCGCACTCCCAATAGAGGTGTGACATGGCGATGTCGCATTTTTCTGCTCATACCACATGGGGCTGACTGGCTTTGACAGCGGGTAGAGGTGGTGTGTAAGCATGCAGAGCGTCGTAGCCTGGCTCTTTAATCTCAGACTTCACAAAGTTAATTGGCGAAAACACTTACGCTCTCGCTGCCTAATCGAAGCACAGTAGATTGGCTTTATTCCCCCACAAGGTGAGGGAACGAGACATCACCCGGATGCTGTTGTTCCGAAGCGGTCCGATAAGGTGGTGCAGGTAATATCGGAAATAGCCGGCGGCTTGTCCTGAGCCTATGGTGAAACTTCTAAGGACTAAGGTTGTGGTTGGTTGCTTCGCACTCGCCACCTCCCTACAATAGTTGCGAAGATAAGCATGTAGAAAGCACGTCAGTTCCTCGTTTGGACGAGGGTTCGATTCCCTCCAGCTCCACAAGAAAAATTAAGAGCCTGTATCGTAATCTTGTAGTTATGATGCAGGCTCTTTTTTTATTTCTATAATAAACTTTGAGACTCAACGTCCGCATGAGGTGTTGCGGGAGTTGCTATCTATATTTCGTCAGAACATGATGGAAAGTGTGACGCTTAGTGGGTTGTTCTGTCGCAATTCGTATTCGGGTGATGGTGATACGTCGATAAGACCCAT
Organism: Bacteroidaceae bacterium; assembly: GCA_017531985.1. GTDB lineage: Bacteria > Bacteroidota > Bacteroidia > Bacteroidales > Barnesiellaceae_A > Barnesiella_A. The sequence goes on along the minus strand of JAFXJY010000043.1, from coordinate 6,602 downwards.
TTGTGAGCCGACGTTGAATTGTAAAGCACTAAATCTAAATCCTCCACCGAACGAAAGTGATGCGTTGTATCGTTGGGCTGACGGAATGATGGTGCCATAAATATCTTTCTGTACCTCGTAGGGCGATTGATAGCCTTGTTGGGTGTAGCTCATATTGCCCGATATGACGTAGTCGGCTGCGAGACCTCCATAAAAGAATATCTGGAAACTCTTGGAAAAGTTCAGTCGATATTCAAGGTGCAACGGTATTCGTATGACATGTTCGTTGAGGGTTTTGTAGTAATTGAAAGTTCCCTCTTCGTTTACACCATCTTCGTATATGGAACTTTTGTTGTGATAGTACTCATAGTAGATTCCCGTGTCCAATCCAAATCCGTACTTGAACAACGGATTGAATCGGATACCGAACTGAATGCCGTGAAGCCATCCGGCATCGTAAACACCGATGTTGTGCTTGTTGTCGGGCTGTGTCTGCTTGCTCCACACTTTCGATGCATAGCCTGCCACTACACCCCAGTAATCATTGGTCTTAGGTGCATTGAATCCCTTTTTCTTCTTTGCTCCGCGGTAGTTCTTTTGCGTTGTCGCTGCATAGTAATAGTTGTGGTCGTCGTAGTTGCGTTCGTCGTAGCTCATGACATGTGTGCCGCGACTTGCTGTGGCAATATCCGACGCTTTCATTATGCCGGGACATAATAATGTAGCCGACATAAACATACTGATGAGTAGTTTTCCTTTCATTATTTTTTCTCTCCCTAAAATTGTGTTACAAATTTAGTGAAAAAGTTATTCAATAAAAAATCCTCTCTATAATAAATGTTAAACTTGCCGGTCTGCTACACTGTGGATTGATAGCGAGTTAGTGATGTGCTTACATACTATCTCGCGAGACAGTGTGTAGTTATGACTGCCTCGCGAGTGTTGTGTTGAAGAATGATGTGTTGTATTATAATTCTTCTTCGCTGATGTCTTTGTTCTTTTCGTTTTTGTGGTGGTGGATGCGACCTTCGATATACTCCTGAGTGGCAATGAGGGTGGGCTTGGGAAGCTTCTCGTAGTAACGTGAAACCTCTATTTGCTCGCGGTTGACACTTTCTTCCTCCATGTTGTCTTTCTCGGAGCTGGCTGCAAACTCTTGCAGTTTGTTGTTGAGTTCATCCTTGATTTCGCGTGCTATCTGATTGGCACGTTTGGCAATGATGCTTACTGTTTCATACACGTTGCCTGTATCTTCCGACATGCTTATCATGTCGCGAGTAACAGTGTTGGTGGGGGCATTTGTCTTTTTATAATCCATAACTGCTTATGATAAATAGTTTTTTAATTCTTAACATATCGACTTGCAACCTTGTAGATGTGTTCGGCTTCGTTGAGGTTGGGACTGTCGGGAAATTCGTTGATAAAAGAGTAGTACTCGTCAATCACACCGCGGAAACGCTCGGGCTTGCGTTCTTCGTAACTCTGTACGGCTTCTTGATATTTCGATTTAAGAATGAGCAGCATAAGAGTCTCCTTGTATTGTGTATATGGGTATTCTTTAAGTGCATTCTGTGCGGTAATGATAGCCGACTGATAGTTGTTGCCCAAGTAATTTCCTAAGTTATAATACAACTGAGCGTTGAGTACTTCTTTATACACAAGTTTGTCTTGTAACTCAAAGATGATGCGTTGAGCTTCGGCTGCCTTTTCGCTGCGTGGATAGAAGTCGAGAAACTGTTGCATCTCTTCAATGGCCTTATATGTACCACTCTGGTCGAGACGTGGATCGGGCGAGTCTAAGTAATAGCCGTAGCCGCAGTAATATCGAGCCAATTCGGCATATTCACCACGAGGGAAATTGCGATAGTAAGCCTTGAAATACTCTCCGGCAGTAAGATAATCGCGATTCTCGTAGTAGCTGCGAGCCAACAGATATAATGCCTCCTCGGCCTTGGTCGAGCCTTTGTATATTGTTACCAACTCTTCGAGTAAGGTGGCACATTCCATATATTTTCCTCTCTCAAATGCATCTTTGGCATACTCGTACTTCATGTTGTAGTCGGTGCTTTTACGCACCTTCTCAAACTCGCCGCATGAGGCGAATAACAACAGGGTGAGAGAGAGTAGGATAAATTTTCGCATAACTATTCATTTTACTGAACTGCAAAGGTACACATTCCTTGCGAATATTAGCAAGTTTGGAATGATTTTTTAACGATTTAAATGTGCGGTCGATTGCATGTAACGATAAATTGTGTTGTTCGACATCACGATTGGCACGATAATGGATAAAAATAGTCGGAGATTTTGTTATTGCTATGGATATTCTTATATTTGCATGATGAATGTAATAAAATAAAAGTGGAACTTAAAACATATTAAAATGACTAACGAAAAGAAACTTGTTCGTCCGCAGGAAGGTCGCAAGTTGGCAGGTGTGTGCCAAGGTATTGCCAACTATTTGGGTATAGATGTTACTGTGGTTCGCTTATTGCTGGTGCTTGCAATAATATTCTGCGGAAGTGGTATTTTGGCCTATATTATTGCATGGATAGTTATGCCCGATGAGCCGAAGCAATTACCTCAATAGTTGCTAATATAACAGGTATGGAGTTTAAGTTGGTATCACCATTTTCACCTACCGGTGATCAGCCCGAGGCCATCGAACAGTTGTGTCAAGGTGTGTGGGATGGAGTCCCTGCACAGACACTGCTGGGTGTAACCGGTTCGGGCAAGACCTTTACGATGGCCAATGTCATTGAAAGGGTAAAGAAGCCTACACTTATACTCAGCCACAACAAGACGCTCGCTGCACAACTCTACGGTGAGTTTAAGTCGTTTTTCCCTGACAACTCGGTACAATATTTTGTCTCCTATTACGACTACTATCAGCCTGAGGCTTATATTCCCACCACCGATACATATATCGAGAAAGACTTGGCAATCAATCAAGAGATTGACCGTCTAAGGTTGGCGGCAACCTCGGCATTGTTGTCGGGACGCAGAGATGTGGTTGTTGTATCATCGGTTTCGTGTCTCTATGGTATAGGTAATCCGCAGGATTTTCATTCCAATGTGACCGAGATAAAAGTGGGTGGACGAATGGACCGCAATGACCTGCTACGACATCTTGTCGATGCATTATACTCGCGTAACGAAGTAGAGTTTAAGCGAGGTACATTCAGGGTCAAAGGTGATACAGTGGACATATACTTGGCATACGAAGATATAGCCATACGCGTGATGTTCTGGGGGGATGAGATAGAGGGTATTTTCACCATCGACCCTCAGTCGGGTATGCGTATGCAGTCGTTTGAGGGATATAAAATATATCCTGCCAATATCTTTGTGACTACCAAGGAGGGTATAGCTCGTGCCATTGATATGATACAACTCGACTTAGGTCGTCAAGTGGACTTCTTTCGTTCTATTGGAAAGGAATATGAAGCAAAACGCCTCTATGAGCGTGTGACTTACGATGTTGAGATGATCAAGGAGTTGGGCTATTGTTCGGGTATCGAGAACTATTCGCGTTATTTCGATGGTAGAGCTCCCGGCACACGACCATTCTGTCTGCTCGATTATTTCCCCGATGACTTCTTGCTCATTATCGACGAGAGCCATGTTACGGTGCCTCAGATACGGGCCATGTACGGAGGCGATGCTTCTCGCAAGATGAATCTCGTAGAGTATGGATTCCGGCTACCGGCTGCGGTCGACAATCGCCCTTTGAAATTTGAAGAGTTTGAGTCACTCGTTAAGCAGACTATTTATGTCAGTGCCACTCCGGCCGACTATGAACTCAATCGCAGCGAAGGTGTGTTTGTTGAGCAACTCATACGTCCCACAGGACTTTTAGACCCCATCATTGAGGTGCGTCCCAGTCTTAACCAGATTGATGACCTACTTGAAGAGATACAATTACGCATCGAACTTAAAGAACGAGTATTGGTGACAACTCTTACCAAGCGTATGGCTGAGGAGCTGAATACCTACTTGTTGCGACTCAACATCCACAGCAACTATATACACTCTGATGTCGATACGCTCGACCGCATACAGATTCTTGAAGACTTGCGTAGCGGCGTGTATGATGTGCTGGTGGGAGTCAATCTCTTGCGTGAAGGTCTTGACCTGCCCGAAGTGTCGCTTGTTGCTATCCTCGATGCCGATAAAGAGGGCTTTCTGCGTTCACATCGATCGCTCACACAGACAGTGGGGCGTGCTGCTCGTAACCTCAACGGTATGGTCATTATGTATGCCGATAAAATTACCGATAGTATGCGACTTACCATCGATGAGACCAATCGTCGACGTGAAAAACAGCTGGCTTATAACGAAAAGCATGGCATCACACCGCAGGCTATCAATAAGGCTCGTCGCGACATACTCACTCGTAGCGGTCAAGTTGATGCAACTCCGCAACCTTATGCTACCGAGTATGTGCCTACCGCCAACGTTGCTGCCGACCCGGTGGTGCAGTATATGAGTATCCCTCAATTGCAGAAGGCTATCGAACGTACTCGAAAGGAGATGATAGAGGCGGCACGCGACATGGACTTTATAGAGGCGGCACGATTGCGTGATGAAATGCTCAAACTCGAAGATAGACTCCACCTTATGGAAGAAGATAACAAATAAATATCATATAAAATTAAAATTATTAACTATGAAAACAGATATTGAAATAGCTCGTGAAACGAAATTGAAAAATATTCGTGAGATAGCAGCACAAGTGGGTTTCCCCGATGAAGAAGTATTTAACTATGGCAAATACATAGCCAAGATACCTTATCGACTCATTGACGATAAGAAGGTTGCCAAGAATCACCTCATCCTTGTTACAGCCATCACAGCCACCAAAGCCGGTGTGGGTAAAACGACCGTAAGCATCGGATTGGGTATGGGACTCAATCACATAGGTAAGAAGGCTATTATAGCCTTGCGAGAGCCTTCGTTGGGACCTTGCTTCGGTATGAAAGGTGGTGCTACCGGAGGTGGATATGCACAGGTATTACCCTCTGAGGATATTAACTTGCATTTCACCGGCGACTTCCATGCCATTACATCTGCCAATAACTTGATAGCTGCTCTGCTCGATAACTATCTTTATCACAATCGCTCGAAACAGGTGGGATTGAAGAAGGTCATGTGGCGTCGTGTTCTCGACATGAACGACCGTTCGTTGCGTAACATCGTTTCGGGGTTGGGTGGTTCAACCAATGGTATTCCCACCGAAACAGGTTTTGACATTACTCCTGCATCCGAAATTATGGCTATTCTTTGTCTCGCTCGCAGTGTTGAGGACCTGTATGTACGCATCGGTCGCATTGTACTGGGTGTGCGATATGACGACACTCCATTTACGGTCAACGACTTGGGCGTAACCGGTGCTGTTGTGGCTCTGCTCAAAGATGCGATAAACCCCAATCTGGTGCAAACAACCGAACATAATCCGGTCATCATCCACGGTGGACCGTTTGCCAATATTGCTCATGGTTGTAACTCGGTAATTGCTACCCGTATGGCTATGTCGTGGGCTGACTATACGGTGACCGAAGCCGGTTTCGGTGCTGATCTTGGTGCTGAGAAATTCCTCGATATCAAGTGCCGTCAGGCAGGATTGAAGCCCGACTTGACTGTACTCGTAGCTTCAACACTTGCCTTGAAGATGCATGGTGGTGTTCCCGAAGCTGAGATTAAGCTACCCAATTCATGTGGTCTGATGCGTGGTTTTGCCAACCTCGACCGTCATGTTGCCAACCTTCACAAGTTTGGTCAGACAGTTCTCGTCTGCTTCAATCGCTTCGCAAGCGATACCGACGAAGAGATTGCCATGGTAATGGAACATTGCGAGAAGCTCGGTGTGCGTTGCGTTATCAATAATGCCTATGCCGAGGGTGGAGCGGGTGCCGCCGATTTGGCTCAGGCAGCAGTCGAACTCATTGAAACTCAACCCTCGCAGCCCATTCGCTATGCCTATGAGTTGGATGATAGTATCAAGGAGAAGATTACCAAGGTTGCCAAGAATATCTACGGAGCCGGTTCGGTAGTATTCGGACCGAAGGCTCAGAAGCAGATCGAACTCCTCGAAAAGTGGGGTATGGGCAATCTGCCGGTATGTATAGCCAAGACCCAGTTCTCATTCAGTGCCGACGCCAAGCGTTATGGCAGTGTCGAAGGTTTTGAAATCAATATCAAGGATATCGAACTCAATGCCGGTAGTGGTTTCGTCGTAGCTCTTGCAGGTGACATCATGCGTATGCCCGGATTGAGCAAAACACCACAGGCTGTCAACATCCACCTCGCCGACGATGGCAACGTAGAGGGTATTGTGTAAAATATGAGAGGCACACCCTGATGCCCTATCGCTCATTTACACCCTTTGCCTATAAGCGGGGTGCCTTCTGAACGTTACAAAAAGACCACTTCACAACTCTTTTCAGAGAATGAAGTGGTCTTTTCTTTTGTTGAATAGTTTCGGTAATGTGGCAAAAAGTAGTTGGTTTTAGAGCTGCATCATCATACAAAGAGAGGTTTTTCCAAGGCGAGGAAAATCTCTCTTATTTTTTGTTTGTTTTTGATTTTTTCCAAGCGATATAAAAGGTAAAGGAAGATGCTTT
>JAFXJY010000042.1 GCA_017531985.1 Bacteroidaceae bacterium | reverse complement strand
CCACTCACACTCTTGTGTAGTATTCTTCTCATGGTCGGTAAAGACGATACGACCATGACAACGGCCATGCTCAAATGCACCTTCGTAGGTAAAACGCCAAGTATCGCACATCTTGCCATCTATATAGGCTTGCGAACTCACATCCTTGAATATACCTTGTCCATGAGGCATATCATCTACCACATCACCATCATACATCATTTCGCACCGATAACCATACTCAATGTGATTGCCCCACACGCGAGCTGTTATCTGTTCTTCGGGATTAATGGGATTGGGAATAGATTTCTCAACGGCACATGCGGGATTCCATTTTTCGCGCTCGACACGCTCCAGCTCATATTCTTTATAATATTCGTCGCGCATCTTGCCATTGGCCTGGTATCTTGTACCTACTCCACCATAGGGTTGAAGGTTGCGTATATCGTAGTTGATGCTCTCATATACATCGCCATTTTCATAGGCAAGTTTACCCATCAAATAGTTTTCGTAAACATAGTTATCATATCGGTTGGGCACGATGCGGCCTCCCACCATTGTTATCGACACACCATTGGCAAGCTCTACAACAAGTTCACGGCGGTCTTTGTCGATGACGTTGAGCGTGTAGTTATTTACATCATAACGGCCTTGTTCCTCGCCATTGTACCACTCAACGACCTCTGGTTTCGGTGCGAGCAACACCTCTATACCATGACGCTCGTTCAACCAGAACGAAGTGATAGATGCCGGTGAGCCGTCAACATTACGTACCTCATACACACCCTTCAAACCAAACTTTGTCAAGTCATCAGAGGTATTAATCCACGCATTCTCGATATACCTGCCATCGGCAAAGGTATACTTTCCATCGGCTACATAACAAGGTCCTTGAATGTGAGCAAAACTCAGATGAAAACAGCCCTCAAACGTATCACCATTAGGGAACTCTACGCGACCTTCGCCGATAGGACCTTCAAGTTTCTCGAGAATAACACTCTTCTCTTGCCATTTACCTATGTATTTTACAGCTTTCTTCATGATAGTAGGTTTTATAGTTTTTGTCCTACAAATATAGAAAAAGCCTTTATATTTTACAACATAAAGGCGTTTTTTCTTTCGATTTATCGAATTATCACTTCACACACTTAGCAACAATACTATCCTGTGCAGTACATGCTTTTACGACAACAATACCATGATTGTCGTCAAGTTTTACCACATGAGTGTTGTAATGAGGTTGAGCTGTATATAACAATTGTCCACCTACACTCCACACCTCGACACTTTGCAGGGCTTCGGCAGCAACAATTTCAATACCATTGGCAGTGGCACGCACCGATATATCGGCTGCTGCATTTATCCCCTTCACTGCCTCGGGTATAGAGGGTACGACTTCATGTATATTGACAATTTTACCGGTCGACATCTCAGTAATAGCAGCTACAACTTTGACCATCTCCATGCGTTGTACTTCGGGCATATCGATGGTATATGAAACGGTCATGGGCGTGTGGCGAGGAGTACCGGCAGGGAATGCCTCGGCATCGCCCGTAAATGAAGGATAAACCATACGTCCTACGTTGGCAAAGTAGTACTCTCCGGCAGGTATCGGGTCGGGGAGATTTTCAAATCCACCCATCGGTGTGTTACCGCCACCATAAGCATTGGCTTGCTCATATCCGGTCACACTATCTTCTACAATGATATACAACAGACCATACTCACCTTCGGCAATTGTTTTACCAAACTCGACGGTGGCTTCGACTGCCAATTGGCGGCTGTTGATATACTGAGCGGTTGTCGAAATCTTTCCGATTGCACCTTTTTTCATGGCTGTATTGAGCAACGAATCGATGTCGTAATACGGGTCGCCTGCCAACTCAGTATTTCGGTCGAGTATACATCCGGGGAATCCCATAGTAAAATAGTTGTAGGCACCTACATAGTAGGGTATATTCATCATTTCATCACTTCCGTGTACGGCAACATCGACAAATGTACCGGGGTATTTTTCGTGCATCAGTTCCAACCCGTAAGCACCGCGAGGACACCACATACACCATGTTCCTGTACCCTCTTCGATGAGTACAGTGCGGTGGAAACAGGTAATACTGCTTACTACATCGAGTACATCTGTCCCGTCGAGGCTGCTGATGCGAAGTGTATAATCGCTTGTTGCATCGAGTGGTACATCTATGTCAATAGCGAACTCGATATGAGCCACACTGTCGGCTGCAACGATGTCACTACTGCGGTCGATAACCTCGGTCATGCCGGCATAAGTAAGTTCTACCACATAACCTTCGACAGGGAGGAATCCCGATGAACTTATTTCACCTGTGACATGTACAATGCCGGGGGATGAGATAGCCTCGGGGGTTGTATTGATAAAGTTAAAACTGTGGTCGTAAGCAAACACATTGATGTCATCAATAGCCAATATATTACAGTTGGTACTGTTGTTGACAAAGGCAACATATATGTCGCGACCCACATAATCGGCAAGCGAAACAGCATGTTGCTGCCACTGACCACTCTCTGCCGCCACTGTGTAGACAGGACTATCGACAAAGTCCTCAGGATGGTTGCCGGTAGTCGAGATATATACACTATAACCATCGGGGTGTTTTGCATCGAGAGCGTAGGCTCGCCATGATAAGATGTTACGCACATCTTCTACTCGAATGGGTGAAGTAACCATCCAATCGTTCGATGTGCCGGGAATCTTATACCATGAGCCACTATATAGGGCAGTATTCTCACCATCGTTAAATGCCGCCCAAGCCACTCCTTCGGTGAGTCCATAACTTTTCATGCTTCGCGATGGTTCATTTCCATCGAGGTCGTAAGTGGCAAACGTCGAAGGCATCCCTTCTTCAAAGTCGCACGAAAACACAACCTTCTGTGCCTGCATTGCTGTTGCAGCCAACGACAAGGCTGCTATGATATATATTTTCTTCATATGATACTTTTTTTATTTAATAAGGACTTTCTCTATAAACCACTGACCATTCACCTTGGCACGAACCATGTAGACACCTGCACTGCAATTCGCCACCGAAACAACATCGGTGTTAGCAGCCCGAACCATCGTAGTTCCATCCATTGCATAAACCATGATCTTATCGGCTACTCTATTCATCAACAGCTGTGATGCATCGGACGACAGAGTAATTGTAAAATTATTAGCCATGACATCTTCAATGGATGTTTTATCGAGAGTAATAGTCGAAGTGTAAGCACGTTCCGACTCTTTATTATTGGCATAAACGGCTGTTACGGCATATCGATATTCACCATCGGGAAGTGTAAGCCAAGCATCATCGGCACACAACATTTTATCAACAGCATTGGCAACGACTTCACTCATTGAGGCAGCATTTTCACGATATACGTTATACGAAACTTGCGGAGCATCGTTGGTAGCCATCTTGATACCGTCGTAGCCCAAGCAGAAATTCTCGCGGAAATCGTCTCCAAGTGTTTCGACATATTCAAACTCGGCATTTTCAAGATAATCCTCGATATAGGCATTGAAGTTAGGCACGAAAGGTTTCTCCTCGGTATTAACAGCCGTAACAATATCCAAGAAACCGGCATCCGTACTCAATCCGATAAAGCAACCGTAGGGAGCATACACATCATATTCGAAGGCGTACTGTGTCAGGTCATATTTTACATTGGGAGCATCACCGTCGACATAGAGTTCTTCACCGGTAAGTTTGCCATTCTCATCGAGTGCAAGAATCACCACATTGACCGTTTCAATGCTATTGAGTAACAACCAGTGTATATTCTTCAAGATGATAGGCTCATGACAAACAACGCCAATAAGAGTGCCAAATGTTCCATCCGAAGCACCGAAGGTATATGATATCTCTCCACTATACACAGCCACAGCCTCGTCAATACCGGGACGCGACCACTCGACCACCGACTTCAAGTTATTATCGGCATAGTCGACTTGTGCAAAGGCCGGAGGCAGAATGCTATCGTTGAGCGTTACATCAATCGTAAGGTTGCTATTACGGACGCTACGCGACATCTCTACCGGTGTATAGAAGTCCTTTGACGCCACAATACTATAAGCATCCTCGGCTTCATATACATTACTGATACTATAAGAACCGTCTTCGGCCGTTGTAGCACTATAAGTATTATAGCCATTCAGTTGAATGCTTACGCCCGACAAGGGTTGATGATATTCATTCATCACGTTACCCGATATAGAATAAGCCTTACGCTTGATAACATCCAACTCTACGTTAACATCTTGCAGGGCTACAACTCTTATCGGTTGAGGTTTACTCTTATACCCCAACTTGGTACTATTGATGGTATAGTTACCACCGGGTACATTGGCTATTTCGAAGAAACCACGTTCATCGGTATAAGCACCAAATTCGGTTCCTTCAAGGCTTACATATACATCGGCAACGGGCCGCGAACTATCGTCCCACACATCACCACGAATGTTTCCATCGCCATTGAGAGCGGTCTCGACACTGTAAACGGCTAAGTATCGACTTGTCACCGCATCGGAAATACAACGCACACAGACCGAATAATTACCGGCCGGAACGCTATCAATATCGACACGGTAGTAATCGTAGGAATTAATTTCAAAGTTTTCGCCCACCTGCATGGCAGTAGATAAGTCATAGTTCTGAATCAGATATATGGCAAATCGCTCGGTGTAGTCCGACGACGATACACCGGCCTCCACCACCACCTTGTAGGGTGTATTAGCCTCGAAACGCATAGGAGGCGAAATCAACCAGTCGTTGGCATTCGACATTGAGAATGTCTGATACCAATATGCTCCAAAGTTATAATTCTCGTCGTAGTTCCAGAAGTACGAGATACCATCACCATTGGCATCGGCCACCGACCACAAGTTGGGTTCTGTTTCGTCATTAATATCAAAGTTGGCAAATTGCGGCAATGTGCGAGCCGGACCATTTACAATATATCCGCTATGGGTAACGCCGCCCACACCATCGACATTATACGATGTAATGGCATAGCGATAACGATTAAGTTCGGTTATTTCGGTATCAACAAACGTAGTCTCTAACAGCTCCTCTGCCAAGACTTTGCCATCGGAAACACGCTCTACTTTATAACGCAAAGAAGGCATGTCTATGTAACCACCATTACAACCTTCGGTAACGGCATTCCATGAGAGGGTGATACTATTTTCAGTCGTACGCACCAGTCGCAAATCCTCAACCGCTGCGGGAAGATCGTGACCGATATAGGCCGATACCGTCCGCAATTCGCCTCGACCTTGCGAATTGACAACTTGCAGTTTATATGTATAAGTCGATGCCGTCTCCACTTCATCATTCCACGTCATCGATTGGCCGGGCTGAGCATTATCAAGAGTTGCCACCACGACTCCGTCACGCGATATTTCAACACATTCTATGCTTTCCAATGGGTCACCACCGATGGTAGTAGTGGGACACGTCCATGTAAGTGTAGCCTTTTTCTCACCTCCGGCATCGGGTGTTATGGTCAGATTGGTTACATACGAAGGTGCATCGTGACGATACAACGAATATGGCACATGCACACCTATTACTTGCTGCTCATCTTTACCTATCGCACCCAACAATTGAGTTGTAGCCGTTTTGACATCAAGGGTATAAAGCACTCCGTATCGTTGTGTTGAACTACACACCCAATAAACTATACCGGTCTCGCGGTCGAAATCCATCGATTGGCGATAGAAAGGTCGCAATCCGGTAGAACCCACCTCGGTAATGTCTCCGGTAAACTTATCAATCTTACAGAGCATACCTGAACCATCCACACCATACATAACACCTTCGGCATCGATGGCCAGTGTGTAGAAGTGTCGACCCATATTCTCATCGACATACACTTGTTCTCCGGTAGAGAGGTCGACTGTAAGCAGGGCCGAATTGTACCCTTCGGGGTCGAATGGCGAATTAGCCAACATGTACATCACACGACCATACACGTCGTAACTCATCTCAAACGCCTGCAAGGGATAGCCGTCGGCTCCGGTACATGTTACAGATGTTTCACTCAACTCGCCGGTTGTAAGGTCTACGGTAAATAGTGTCGGATTGAAACTATTATCATTGGCCATGATATAATAATCCTCCTCGGCATAAGCTCCTGCCGTAGCCCATATATCAAGTCTTTTTACACTTGTCATCTGTCCCGGTGCCGAACTATTAAACTTGATAAGCCCTTTGGCATCATCATCTTTCAGGTTCCACTCGGTAAAGGCATATATCTCAACTCCCTCATCGGCCGAAACAGTTTTTTGAACAATTTTATTATCACTCTGAACATTATAGCACGATACAACCTTGTGCGTATCGCTTGCATCAAATTCGGTGTGGACTATCGATTGTCGATATTGATTGACCGGCTGATGCTCAAATCGCTCAACCGATTGAGCCAATGCAATGCCTCCTATAATCGACATCGACATGACCCAACTAAAAATTCGCTTTAAATTCATATTTATTTTTGATTGGTTTATGTTTCTCACAATATTCTCTCCAAAAAAATCAATTCAGAGGCAAAGATATATATTTTATTTAGAATTCAATATCATAGGATAGACATAAAAATAACCGATACAATAATTTATTCTATCATATCGGTTATTATATTACAAATGTCACTCGCTATATAACAAGGCGGGATTACGACGCTTTCAATATAGGAGTGTTGGATGTCACAATTATTCAACCTCCGAGAAATCTTCTTTTCCCACGCCACACAATGGGCATACCCAATCTTCTGGCAGGTTTTCAAAAGCTATACCGGGGGCTACATCGTTATCGGGATCTCCAATTGCAGGGTCGTATATCCAACCACATACATCACATACATACTTTTTCATAGTTCTTATTTTTATCAGTTTTTTAATTATAACACAAAGATAGCAAATTACGCAATATCATGCAAATTTTTACATATACAATTTATTCTCATTAGCTTTTTTTAGCAATAAAATAAAAAATCGAGCCATTTATACAGTCACAAATGACAACGTCATTTCCTACTATGAAACAAAGATTCAATCTTATACTCTAACTCATCATCGAAGTGAGTCCATCGCCAAGCAGATTCATTCAAGTATTGCACGATATTGGAGTTAGAGAAGTGTTGATACACACCCTTTATCATTCGTTTCAGGTGTAAAAATACACCCTCGATTCTGTTGGTTGTAAATCCATCTTCCTATTTAATTCACCCCTGCCGTGATTATTGACACGGTGCCTTCCATTGAAGAATTTTTAGGTAGGTGAGGTAATCTTGTGGCTTGACCGGAATATCAATACCAAATTCTTTTATTTTTTTTATTTTGCTAATATAGAGATAGTTCCCAATTTGAATCGGATTATCTTGTCCATTTTTACGATTTTGTTGCTTGTATAAAATTATGGAAATTATTTTACCCCCCCTATAATATAATACACTGATTTTTAAGCAATTACAACCAATTTTACAATGTTAAAAAGATAATAAGTACAATTTTTAATAGCCAATTGCTTTGAATATTAGTTAATACTCGCTAAATTTGCGAGATAATATGATTGAGATTTCTCACCTATTAAAATTTCAAACAATTAGGCAAACGGAAGAGATTTGTAAGGCACAATAAAACAGTAAAAAATTCTATTGCAAGATGAAAAGAAAGAAATTATACTGTTGCTTACTTACACTTTTTGCATCAATATTATTCACTGCCAACACTGATGCACAAGAAGTAGCAATCAAGAGCAACATAGCCTACGATGCCACTGCAAGTGTAAATCTGGGAATGGAGTTTGCACTGACACAGCAATGGACATTCGAAGTATCGGGCAACCTCAACGCATGGAATATGCCCAACGATATGAAGTGGAAACATTGGTTTGCACAGCCCGAGTTTCGATACTGGTTTTGCGAGAAGTATTCCGGTCACTTTCTGGGCATTCATGCACACTCGGGACAATTCAACGTAGGAGGCATTCCCAACAACCTCAACTTCTTGGGTACCGATTTCTCTCGCCTTTCCGACTCTCGCTTTCAAGGCTGGTTTGTAGGTGGAGGCATAGCCTACGGTTATGCATTCATCTTAGGTAAGCACTTCAACCTTGAGTTGGAGTTGGGTATAGGATATAGCTACACCCGCTACGACCGATTTGAATGTGTAGGTTGTGGCCGAAAAGTCGAAGAGAACATGGAGCACCACTATGTAGGTCCCACCAAAGCAGCAGTCAATTTAGTATATCTATTCTAATCATTCTAAAAACCGAAAGGGTATGAGACGAATTATCACAACCATAGCAGCCCTTATCATACTACACACCGCGGTCGTAGCACAAAACATTACCGGTGTTACCATTGACCAGTTCAATATGAAACGTAGTGGTCAATTCATGACCATCAAGATGAATATAGGACTTGAATCACTCAAAGTCCGAGTCGATAATGCCACTGTTATCGCACCCATGCTTGTGGGCCAAAGCGATAGCATAGCTCTCGAGTCACTTGCCATATATGGTCGCAACCGTTACTATCAATACATTCGCAACAACACACCTCTTGTAGCCGAAGGTAAAGGAAGCAACTACCGAGCTTCGGAAGTACCCGACACGATGACCTACCAAGTTATAGTTCCCTATCAGCCGTGGATGGACGGTGCATGCCTCAAAGTAGAACGCCGCGAGTATGGTTGCTGTCATAAACTACTTAACAAAGAGTCGGTAGGATTGGGATACTATCAAGAATTCAAGTTTGCTCCCAAGTTTATATTCGCCCCTCAAAGAGCCATTACAACCAAGACTCGATTTATAAGCGGGTCGGCCTTTATCGACTTCCCTGTGAGCCAAACAATCATCTACCCCGACTACCGCAACAACCGAGTGGAGTTGGGCAAGATTATAGCCTCGATAGACTCGGTCAATAACGACCCCGACAACACCATCATGGCTATCTCTATCAAGGGCTTCGCATCGCCCGAGAGTCCCTACGACAACAACACCCGACTGGCCAAAGGTCGTACACAAGCTCTCAAAGAGTATGTGCAACAACTTTACCACTTTGCACCCGACTTCATACAGACATCATACGAACCCGAAGACTGGGCAGGATTGCGTGCATATGTAGCTGCCTCACAACTCGAGCATCGCGATGAGATTCTTGCTATCATCGACTGCAATCGCGAACCCGACAACAAAGAATGGGTATTGAAATCGACCTACCGCGAAGAGTATAAGTACCTGCTCGAACATTGCTATCCGGCCTTGCGTCACTCCGACTATAAGATAGAGTATAACATACGACAATACGATGATATAGAAGAGATAAAACGTGTTTTTGCCGAGAGTCCGCAAAAACTCAGTCTCAACGAGTTCAATCGTTTGGCTCAGCAATACGAGCCGGGAAGCGATGAGTGGAGCGATGTGTTTGAAACAGCCGTTCGCATGTATCCCAACGACGAAGATGCCAACCTCAACGCTGCCGTGTCAAAGATGCAACACAACGAGTTGTTGCGTGTTCAACGCTACCTCGACAAAGCCGGCAATTCGCCTCAAGCCATATACGCACGAGGCGTTTATGCAGCCCTACTCAAACAGTACGATACTGCAATCGAACTGCTCGCCCAAGCCCAAGCGATGGGTATAAACGAGGCAACCGATGCCATAGATCAAATAGAAAAAATCAAATAACTTATTTATATATCAAACCTTTAAAACATTACAAAAAATGAAAGCGAAAAAGTTTTTTGCCATGATGATGGCAGGTGTGTTGTTGGCAAGTTGCAACAACAATGAACCTAATGGTAATGAAGGTGTGGGAGAACTCGAAACATCTTACATTGCTGTGAGCGTAAACAGCGTATTTGACCCCGCAATGCGTGCCGATGATGGTGGCTACGACGAAGGTAACACCAGCGAGCAAAAAGTAAGTACTGCTCACTTCTTTTTCTTCGATGCCTCAGGTAATCCTTTTACTCTCAACCAAGAGAGCTTGGTAGGCAACAACGACAAGGCAAACTATGTTATCAAAGACATCACCGATGCCGGTAACAATATGCCTAATGTTGAGACCATCACCAATGTTGTACTTACAATCCAAAACCTCAAGGGTGAATATCCCACTCAAATGCTTGTAGTGCTCAACTGGGACTATACAGGCAGTGCTATCTCACTCACCAACTTGCGTAACGAGCTTGTAAACTACGCAGCTGCTGTTGAGAATACCAAAGGTTTCTTGATGAGCAACTCGGCTTATGTAAAAGGCACAAGCACTATTATCACAGCCACACCCATCACTATCGACAACATCGCTTCATCGGAAGCTGCTGCCCAAGCCGCTCCTGTCGAAGTATATGTTGAGCGTGTTGCTGCCAAAGTTACTGTAAAAGAGGATCAAAACGAATATGATTCTACAACAGGTAACTTCGACACAGGTGTTACAACCCCCGATGGCAAGAAGATATATGCACGCATCGTAGGTTGGGACCTCAACACTACTATAAGCCACTCATACCTCGTGAAAGAGATTGATGCTACTTGGCAAAACGGCACACTCGGATTTACTTGGAACGATGAGCCTTACTATCGTTCGTATTGGGCCAAATCGGTAGCTGCCGATGGTGCAACAGTAAAGTATGATACCGACTTCTCTTACAACTCACTCACTAACATTGCCAACAGAACAGTTTACTGCTTGGAAAACACCGATACCGAGTACACTAAGATTGTTGTTGCAGCCAAATTGATGGACGAGTTGCAACACGACGTAAAAGTAGCACGTCTCTACTCTGAAATGTACTTGCTCGACGACATCAAGACTGTTATTGCCAATGCCTTGAAAGAACACTACTACTACACCGGCACCGATGGCAACAAACACAGCATCGAACCTACACAAATCGATTTCATTACAGCAGGCAACTCTGGCAAAGACAGCTACACTGTAAACTACAAACTCACCGATGAGGCTGCTGCTTGTCAATGGCACTACACCAACGATGCTTGCTCTACATTTGTTGATAAGACTGTTGATGAAGTAAACGAATACCTCGGTTCGCTCGAAGGTGCACAAGCATGGAACGGTATGGCATACTATGCTCTCGACATCGAACACCTCGGTACAAAAGAGATCAAGGGTGTTGTTCGCAACCACAGCTATGTAATCACTGTTGAAGGCATCAGCGGTCTGGGTACTCCCGTTTACGACCCCAACCTCGTAGTAACTGAGCCTGTTGATCCCGTTGAGACTACTTCTTTCGTTTCGGCTCGCATCAACGTTCTCTCTTGGAAAATCGTAAATCAAAATGTAACTCTCGAATAATAGAGACATATCTCATAGTGCAAGGCCGCCTTGCACTATGAGATTTTACAAACAAGCACCTTGGTGCATAGGTGCAAAGAGTAATGCACACCACGAAACTATCGATTGTTTCGCACCAACAGCGACTAAAATACTATACCACAACACAGTATAGACCACATATATATACACAACAACTATGAACCGACTGAGTCATCTCATTGTAATAGGCCTATTGACAACCTTGACGGCACTCACTACGACTTCATGCGAAGAGAGTTTTATCTACGACTATGAAGGCGATTGTGCTGTGCGATACAACATACAGTTCTGCTACGATATGAACATGAAGTTTGCCAATGCCTTTGCCCATGAGGTAACATCGGTATCGCTCTACGTCTTTGACGAAAACGGCAAACTCGCCTACCAAGCACACGAACAAGGCGACACATTGGCTACTCCCCATTATGGCATGACTATCGAACTCGAACCCGGCTCATACGACCTGCTGGCATGGTGTGGCATAGGCTCGGGACAATCGTTTGATGTACCCCAAGCCATCGAAGGGGTTACCACCATGCATGAGATGAAGTGCCGTATGCAACGCACTCACATCGACGGAACAGCCCATATAACCGAAGACTTGCAACCCTTGTTTCACGGTATGAAGCACATAACCATAGAGAATAATCCGGGTACACATTACGAGACCCTATACCTCACCAAGAATACCAACAACGTACGCGTCATACTGCAACATCTGTCGGGCGAAGATGTAAACCCCGATAACTTCACATTCGAGATACAAGACTACAACGGCTATATGGACTACAACAACGACCTGCTCGACGACGAGTTGCTCATATACCGTCCGTGGAGCGTTTCGACAGGTAGTGCCGATGTTGAAGCCGACATATATGGCACCACAAGAGGCGATAAAGTAAATGTTGCATTGGCCGAACTGACCATTGGCCGATTGTGCATAGGACACAATCCCATACTCGTTGTTCGCAATGCCGAAAGCCACGAGATAGTACTCTCTATACCCCTTATCGACTATGCACTACTCGTAAAGGGTAACTATAACCACAAAATGAAAAACCAAGAATACCTCGACCGTCAAGACGAATACAACCTGACATTCTTCCTCGACAAATCGGGTAGCTGGATATCGAGTGTAGTAATAATAAACTCATGGAAAGTAGTATTTAACAACGGAACATTGGAATAACCGACATGAGAAAAGCAGTACAATATATAGCTATGATGTTGGCGATGTGGGCATTCACATCGTGCTACCTCATTATGGACTATGACGACTGCGAAACAATACCCCAAGATGGCCGACGACACATCGTATTCTCATTGCACATGGAAAACGATAACACCACTACACGAGCAACGTGGGGCGACGAATATGAGGGCGACTTAGGCACAACATTCGACAACCGCATTCGCAACGGTGCCTTGCAAGTGCTTATATACAGCACAAACAATCGTCTGTTGGGCAATGCCGAGAGCATCATGCACTGGGGTGAAGGCTTGTCGGAATATAAATTCTATGGCGATATCACTCACCTCAACCTTGTACCCGGCAATACATACAAGATTGTAGTACTTATCAATTGTCCAACAGCCACCGACAACATCAGTTCACTCAATTTCTCTATCAACGATATTACCTATCCTACCGGCTATATACCTATGTGTGGTATTTTGCAATACACTGTCACAAACGAAACCAATCAGGACTTGGGTACAATAGATGTATTACGCTCGGTGGCCAAGATTGTTGTAGAAATCAACGACGATATGATAGCCCAAGGATATACCCTTGAAAGTGCCACCATCAATCACCACAACGAAAAGGGCTACTGTATGCCCAATGGTTGGACAAATGTAACTCGCACTACCGAGTTCGACCAAGACAAGTGCCTCAATGCACTACACAGCCACACTGAGCATGAAACAGTTGCCTTTACCAACCTCATAGAGGGTAAAGAGTACATACTCTATATACCCGAATTCAACGTAATGCACACTGCCGACAACCGCCCATCGATAAGTATCAACCTCCAGAAAGATGGTAATATAGTAACTTACAGCAACGCCATATCGTTCTGCCAGTACGACATTAATGGCGACCCTGTACCCAATAGCTTCTACAACATCATTCGCAATCACTTGTACCACTTTACCATCACCGGTATAAGTCACAACCTCACATTGGAGTACGATGTTGCACCGTGGGTCGATGGTGGCACTTGGGAACGTGGTATATTCCAATACCCCACTTATCACAACCCTGTAATACCCGACCTACCCGGATACTTAGAAAATCCCTTGCTCCCCATCACCACACGACCTACTATGAGCTATAATGCAGTAGATCCAACGGCCGGTGCATTCTCGGTATGGTTTAGAATGACCGAACCCGTAGGCCAGAAGTGGATGCCTGTGGTCGACCAGAGCGACTTAGACTATGAGATAAAGGTATATGACTATCTGCAACGCGAACTCACATCACCCTCTCAATGGGTCGCTGCCGACACTTGGTACAACATAAAAGTGATACCTCGCAATGCCAATAAGATAGGCGATGTTGTCAATTTCGGTATAACCTACACACAAGATTGGCTACCGCAACTCATGTCGCTATACCTTTTTATCAATGGCGAACGTAATAACATTGCATGGCCTGAGAGTGGCGACAGCCCTCAAAAGATAGCCATACTACAACAATAAGAGATGTATATGATGCGAACACTGTACTACATATCGCTACTCTTCATGCTCACTCTTGTGGTCGGCTGTATATATGACGACCCTACTGAGGTAGTGTATGAAGACAACGACTATGTTATGCTACAAGTCTCATCGCCGGCCTTCAACATAACACGAGCCGACACTATACCTCTCTCATACGAAGATGCCGTCAAGCACTTAGACGTATTCATATTCCTCGATAATAACGGCAATGATAGCACTATACACTACGAACGCATTGCCGTCAATGCCCCTGAGGGTACTATACGTCTCAAAGCCAAACGCAACAGTTTTATCGCTAATGAGCAGTACTATGTATATGTAATAGCCAACAGTACCTACTCCGAGAACAGCTTCGCTGCAATAGCCAATCGTGAACAATTGCGTCTTCTCAAACAGGAAGACTATCGCATACACGTTACAGGACAAAAGATAAGCAATGCTCCCACACACTTCCTTATGGACGGCATTGCATACTTAAAAGGTCATAAAGAGCCGGTCACACCATCTCCTTCGATACTCTATAATGGCAATGATAGAGACGAAACCATACTGAAAGTAAGACTACGCAGAGCTGCTGCCAAGATTGTAGTAAAACTGCGTAAAGGCAAAGACGTTACGTTCAACTACAATCAGCACCTTGGATACTACGTTAAGAATATGCCTTACAGCACAATGGTACTACAAGAAATGGAACCTCACCAAACCAAGCTGCGTATTCCCGAGAAGACTACCGGCGAATACTTCTTGTGGGACGACAACGAGGTGACAATTACCGCCTACACATATAGTCACTCATGGCAAGGCGAAAGTTTCTTTGAACACGGCACATCGCTCATTGTCAATATACCTATTACATACAATGATGTTGTATATACCAATAGCTACTATCAAATCATATTGAACCCCGAATCGACCATCGAACGCAACACAAGTTACGAAATCACAGGTACCATCAATGCCCCAGGTGCCGAAGAGTCAGACGTACCCCTTGAACTCACACAACTCAAATACAAGGCCGTTGAGTGGAGCAATGTAGATATAAGTATAAGTAACAACAACGCTCCTATATACCTATCGGTCAATAAAGATACCGTAAGAATGTACAATATCGACCGCGACTCTACGACACTCAAATTCTCTTCATCATCGCCCGTTACTGTGACAACCGTATCATCGCACTTTATCGACAAGTTTGGTATCAAGCAGAGCTATCCTACCACTGGTATCAATGGTGTACCCGATAGTGGCATCGCCGGTGAGATAACCATCAACAGTCCTATACCCACAAACAATACCATACGATACATAGAGTTGCTGGTGAGAAACGAAGAAGGCATCGAAAAACGAGTGTACGTTGAGCAATACCCGCTGGTATACATTACCAATCAGCAAGGTTGGTACTCATACCGCGACGACTTCAAGACCAACAACAGCCGCCCCACCACCTACCAACACAAAGGCGACCGCATTGTGGCCGTAGGACTTAGCTCGGGAACTTGGAACAACAACCACATATACACCAACGATAGCTACAACCGTAGCGTGAGAAGCAACTACTTCTGGCAGTCGAAAGTAGTGTCGTCTTATAACGAAAGAACCGGTAAATCTACCACCTCGTTTTACGAGTGGAGTAATTACAGTTCGGGTAATACAGCATCTATTGTAGGAACTTGTGAGTCGAACACCAATGCCCGCATGTATCATGTAAGAATTACAGCTACATCGGAGGAGTTTACAATTGGTCGTCCCCGTATCGACTCAAACGGCTACACCGACAGCAATAAAGACAATGCCCTACTTGTGTCACCCTCGTTTATGATTGCTTCGCGTTTGGGTGCTATATACAGCACATATGGCAACCTCAACAACATAAGCGATACCGAAGATAGCAACCGCAATGGTATCCCCGACCGCCGAGAAATTTTCAATATACACTGTGCCAACTATGTCGAGGTATATAAAGACGAAAACGGCAATGCTATCATCTTGGACAATTGGCGACTTCCTACCGAGGCCGAACTGAAAATTATAGAGAGCCTGCAAGGTGGCGAAAATGAAGATGCCGATGCCATAGACTATCTGCTCAATGGACGATACTATATGAGTGCTAGTGGACCTGTGTTTAACAATAAGGCCAGCCAAACCGGCGACGAATCGGCCATACGTTGCGTACGTGATGCTTACTGATTATGACAAAAATGACCAATAAAATATGGATAATATTAGGTAGCATTTTGTGTGTTATCTCACTACTCGCATCTTGCACCGAAGACTCGCTTTGGAGCAATGATGCCAATGATGCTACCGATGGATATATAAGAGTTGAATTTACTACCAACATAGATAACATACAACAAGTAAACACTCGCTCGGCCGACCCCGATGGTGTAGATATACAGAATCTCACACTCTTCTGCTTCAACTCATACGGGCTATTTATCACTACTGTTGATGCTTCAATAAACAAGAATAGTGCCACCGATGGTACATTCAAGACAGAGATACCCAAAGAGACACACATTATACACTTCATTGCCAACCAAAATAGCAACCTATACAACAACAAAGACTTCCTCAACAAGAACGAGGAGGCTGTCATCGCCGATATGGAAGGAGCATCGGGTATGCTCATTTATTGGGCACGTTTCGAGAGCAATGGTACACAGAGTATCAATGACCAATTGAAAGCACTGCCCAATGGTGTAGAACTCATACGCAACCAGGCGATGGTTAGAATTGCCGATTGGAATACCCCCTACTTCACTGTGACCGGCTATGTAACAACCAACATACACGCCTTTGGTACGGTAGCACCCCACCACCCCAGCGATGGATTTGTGTGGCCGGGTAATGAGCCTTATGTAACTCTTCCACTCAATACAACCCAGATGAGCGACATTGAAGATGTCAATACCAAACCCGAGGACTATGTATTTGAGCATGAAAACACCATTAACAACCCCATCAGCGTCATCATTAAAGGTAGGGCTGCCGGCTCTTCACAAGAACTTTACTACCGTATATCGCTGATAGATGAAAACGGAAAGCAGATACCCGTCAGACGCAACCATGCCTACAACTTGCACATCGACGGTGCACTCACCAATGGTAAAAAGACATTTGAAGAGGCACTCAAAGCACCATTCTCAAACAATATATGGATTTCGATTGATAGTTGGGTTACTACTGTCGAGGACAAGACTTATCGCCTATCGGTAGATAAAACAAGTGCCGTGTTGGGTGCCGACGAAGCCGGCATTCCATATAAGCTATACTACACCATCGAACGCATTGATGGTGGCAGCCTCACCGACAACGACAAGGCCGATGTTTCGTGGTTGGCAAACAACACTGTAGCCCAACACAACTTTACGCACAACTTCAATCCGGTTACAGGAGAAGGCGAAATCATCATCAACCTCAATCCACTACGCTACGACCTGCAAGAGGGTACATTGTTGCTTACCAAAGGCAGGTTACAACGCACCATAGAGATAAATGTAATAAAGACTCAGAAATTTACACCATCGTGGGTGGGTACACAGATATATGGTGGCGAGATTGGCGAATACGTTACTCTCAAATTTACAGTACCCGAGAATTATCCCGACGTAATGTACCCATTTCCTGTGCTGATAACGGTAAACTCGCTCGATGTTCGTGCATCATCGGGTATGACATTGCCCATCATTCGCAAAGGTGAAGACAGTTGGTTTGGAGCCGACTATGACGGAATAGAGTACAAATACGAATACATCATTACCAAGCCGGGGCCCCAACGCATCTACTTCAAGAACATTCTTACCCACAATGATGGCATGAGCGAAAATATCATCTTAGAAGGACAACACTTCGAAACTTTGGTCAAGACATTCACTTACACCAATCACAAGCGAGCCATCACAACCGATGGATTATTGGTGTATTACCCCGAAAATTACAATGGCGAGTTCGCCCAAGACGAGCCCATCTACTATACATTAGTACCTAAGAAAAAGAATGCAAGCGTAACTTTCAACCTCAAACTTATAGACAAAGCAACCAACAACAATATCAATGCCGGTGAAAACGATGAGTTTATGCTATACTCCAAGACACTCGACTACTACAAAGACGAAGAAATAGGAGCTGTCGGGGTAGAGAGTTTCGACTGCACATTCTATCCTGTCGATGAAGAGTATTGGAAGAACTCAACCAATGGTCGTGTCATGATGTTTATGCCACGCAACAATATTGCGACCAACACAGGACATTATAGTATACACCTAAAAACCAATGTAGCCAACAGCGACGACATTGTACGCATCTCATCCAACCAGCCCAACTCCCTATCGGCACACCCCGACAAACAAGGTGAAGAGTATAGCGGATACTCCTACCGTTCGTCAATCTTTGAGTTGGCAACTTACAACCCCTTCAGGTTCTCGGCACAAATCAATGGACAAGGCACATACTCAAATGGTGATACCGAAGAGATAAAAGATGAAATAGAACTGACATACGTACCCCGACAGAGAGTTGATGTAACATTCGACATTACAAGTTTCAAGGGTAGCGATGACAAGAGTGTCGATCCTTTTGGCGAGGAATTTGATATATACATAGATGCTCCTATGCTCGATATAGACTATAACAGATTGGACGAATGCAACCTTACAACCAACAAACTATATCCTCACCCCACCATCAAGGGACGGTATGTATATCGCGTAGAGGCCGATCGCGAAGCCGAACGTGCCTACGGTTTTAACGACATAGCGGCTTATGATGAAACCGGGGCTGACCAAACCGGCGAACGCAAACATCTGCCATTCATCACCAATCGCATCACTTCGGCCGGAGAGATTAAAATCAGTTCGGACAAGGATATGGTTATTTTCTATGACAAGACATTCAAGATAAGCAACGAACACATTACCGGCAAAATACAATATCTCGACACATCGGGTGCTATACACGATGTACCGGTCTACTCGTTTGTGGTCTTTGCACGCCTTACCGATGGTGTTCGCATCGGCTCGGTTTCGGTTTCCAGCGATGGGCAATATAGCCTCAATCTCCGCTCGGAATATTCATTCTCTTGGAACTTGGACGAAATAGAGTTTGACTATACCGATGCCAATGGAAACGTATATGACCTTCAAATCAATAGCTTATCAGACCTTTATAACAACCCCGATGTCATACTCACACCGACCATAACAACGCCTTGATAGGAAACAATCCTGTATGAAACGACTTCTCTTTATCGCAACAATTCTCTCTTTTTGTGCATCGGCTATGGGTGAAGATGTATTCCCATTGCCCAGCGTACCCGATACAATAACCTCCCGCACCCAACGTGCCAACTATCTGGCACTGCACTATTGGGACAACATCAACTTCAACGACACAACCCTCATTGGTAATGAAGATATATCGGAACAAGGCTTTTGCAACTTCATCAGCATCATGCCATACGTTACCCAACAACGCGAGGCTTTCGACATCTTCGTACAGGGCATTACCGGCAACTCCAAGATACAAAGTTACTTTATGTCTATCGCACAGAAGTATCTTGCCGAGCCTCAATCGCCCGTATTCAACGAGTCGCTATATATCACGCTGCTTGAATCCATCACATCACTCGACACGCTATCGTTGAGCGACTATGAGAGGTACAACTTTATACTCCAAATGGAGAAGAAAAATCAGATAGGAAGCATAGCCTGTGACTTTGAATATTTGTTGCGAGATGGCACCTACGGGCATCTATACGACATTGACAGCTCTTATACCCTCATCTTCTTTGGCGACCCCGACTGCGATATTTGCAACAAAGCCAAGGAGCAATTGTTATCGTCATTGTATACTCACCTCAAATTTATAGGTGGCTATCTTACTATCCTATCGGTGTGCGTCGAGGGTAAGACATCAAAATGGCAAGAGACACCGGCTCCCGAGGGGTGGATAGATGCCTGCGATGAGAAATGTGCCATCTACGAACATCTTTTATACGACATTCCGGGACTACCATCTCTATATCTACTCGACAAAGAACATCGTGTGATACTACGCGATGTGCATGTAGATGCGGTAGAGAGATATTTCAGTAGAAACTAAACCACCTATTGTTTACTTACACATCATCGCTCTTTTTTTACCAAATTCTCCTTTTATCTCAACACAACAAGACAAAGGGAGTGTAAAAATAATGCTTCAAAATGAGGCTCTACACATTGTATCAATTCACAGCCACTCGTTGTGTGTGACATGCTGTTCCGGAAACAATCTGTACAATGTATATGCCCGATGTATCGAGCGACAATTGTTGACGTGATGCATGAATGAAACGACTGGCACACAATTGTCCATCTATTGTATAGATATTCACTCGGGCATTGTATGGTGCATCATCGATGTATATCGAACCGTTATATGCATAGATATATATTCCATCAAGTTCGCCTGAATAGATATTATCAATATCGGAACTTCCGGTTGTGAGAGTGATGACATTCGATTCAGACAGAACGCTACTTCCATTGTAGGCTGTAACATTATAACTATACATTTGTCCCTTAGAGAGACCTTCCACGACATAGTGATTAACATCACCTACTCGCATGGGATAGCCGGCTATCATCTCTTTTGTCACACCTCCACCGGTAGTAAGAGATGCGGTTTGCAGATAGACGCGATGCCCCTTCCGGGCTTTAAACGTTATGTTCGATTCCTCAGTAGCCGATTGAAGGGCAATCGTCTCGGTCACTGCTCCGGCGGCACAATCGATTTGAGCCACTTCTACATCATCGACAAGGATATAAAGAACCGAATTGTCGGAAGTCTTATATGGCGAGCATGTTACTGTCAATGACGTAGGACAACTCATATCGAGTGACGATGTTACCACTGCTCCATCATTATTACCCGAGCCCAATCGCACTGCTCCATTTTCTACATTGGTATATCCCGTTTTTGACCAGCCGGAGGGGACTCCATCGGCAAATACAACATCAAAAACAGTCTTTTCCACATCTTCGCCTTCAACATTGCTCCACACAGTCAACTCATAATCGGTAGCTTGCGAGTGCTTTACCCAATTGGCTTGGAACGATGTGTCAAAGACATTTGTAGCATCGACCGCTGCGAAGCCTTCGACGGCCTCACCTGTAAGTGTGAGGACTACCGAATGGCTGATATCACCGAAGAGGGTCAGCGATGCTGTATGCCTGCCACTGCGGTCGGGAGTATAGGTAATCGTGACATTGACACCCGATATTACCTCATCGGGCGTAAGTGTCATGGGAGATACATCGAAATAGGTCGAACCATCGAGCATAAGGGTCAAATCTTCTTTGACATAGACACCTTTGACGTAGAGCGTAGCCGATGCATACGAATGCTCACTGCCCAAGGCTATTGTACCCACATGAATCTCTTCGCCCGTAACAGGTGTTTCAATATAAGCCGGTTGCTCAATATTATCGGGCGAAAATGGTGTTGAAGTTTGCTCACCAAAGATAAGATCGACCAACTCGGGGTAATCTACAAAGGGATTACGATTACCTTGCGTCGATTCATATACGGCATCATTGCGGTCAATCTCTTTTTGACTCACAGGGTCGAGGCGATGCCAACGAAGCATCATTTCGCAAGTCCATTCATCGAGGTATGGGAATGTACCACTGAAACCCTCACCACCCCAACTGCCGCACTCCGAATAATAGCGTGTGGCTGCATAGAAGTAAATACGGGCAAAGTCGCCTTTATACTCATCGTTTGGTTCAAATACAGTACCCGAATAGCCCGATGTCTTACATGTACCCACTTTCGAAAAGTTATTATCAGAAACATAAGAGGATGTACCCACCTCGCCGAAGGGGTAATTGCTGCGACGATTATTGACATATCCATCGGTGGGGACGACCATATGAGCGTCGGAATATTTCGAACCACCTCGCCAACTCTTAGGAATAGAGTGTTCACGGTTATAGCAATCACCCTCACCGCCATAGTTACCACATTGGTCGCTGCCGAATGTAAAATCGGATGTATTGGAATACATATCCCACACCTTGCCATCACTGCGACGGTCGGTCGTTTTATATATCTCCCACAGATTGTCATATCCGGGGTCACTATGGCTGATTATTCGAGCCAACTCCGACTGCAATGTACTGCCACTCTTGCCCACGGCATCGTTGTAATAACCCTCCGGTGCAACTGCATAGACATTACACACTGCCACCGATGCTATTAAGATGGATATTATTCTCTCTTTCATGTCAACGTTCTGTTTTTTCAACTGAGGTACAAATATACGAATAAACGAGCGAGAAATATGAAGCTTGCTTTAATATTTTTCACTGCGAGTGAAAATATATTCGATGTTCTCATCAAATATACCCACTTATATTATAAGCCAAGAGACTCTGTATAAAAAATAGGTTATTCAATGTTTTCGTTGTCGCAGTTTCAACAACACATATGTCAATATGAAGTAAAAAAGAGACAATACCCATAGCATAGCATACGACTCGGAGGCTTGCGATAGTGTTGCTCCCATTGTACTCATCTGTATGTATCCCTTGATACCCCATGTCGAGGGCAACAACGATGCTACGCATTTCCATGCCAAGGGCATGGCATATCGTGGCCACGCTATACCCGACAAGAAAAGCATCATTACCGATGTAAAGACAAACATCATGTAACCGTCCTCCTGTTCACGAACCAACATTGATAAACTCATCGCCATGAATATACTTGCCACTACCATAGGGAATGTAAAGACTATTATTGCGTAACTGTTACCCATCATCGGATAGTGAAAAAGCCAGGGTATAAAATGTGTAAGATATACTACATTGATAAGATATATAGAGAGATAGCATATAGCCCTTCCACACATTTGAGCCATTATATCATGCGGAGTGAACAATGGTTCTTTTTTCTCACATGCTCGGCCGGCTCGTACCGACAGTCCAAGAATAACACTCTGTTGCAGAATCAATATCAATACGGCCGGTATGAGAAACGAGGCGAGTCCCGACGTGGGATTAAACATCACTACCGAGGCATAAGGAATAGGGTTACTTACTATATCAGTCAACGACTGGGATACTCCAATGGGAAGTCTCTCTTGACGTATTTTTCCACCGAGTGCCATCGTCACATCGGTCAATGCCATGTATAAGGTCTTGTAATTGAGTAAAAGACTCATGTCGATATAAAACACAACCGTACTTTGCTCATCACCACGAATCACATCTCTATCGAACCCCTCAGGTATGACCAACAGGGCATAGCATCGGCGTTGCATCATATATCGTCGAGCCTCACTTGCGTCGGAGCAATATCCTACAACACTTGCTGCCGGTGTTGCATCAAAGTCGTTCACTAACGTTCGGCTCAGTTCTGAGCCATCATTATCAACCACAACAACAGGTACTTCTCTCACCTCCTCGGGATTATATATCAGTGCATAGAGAATGGGATAGGCACATGGTAGTAAGAAAAAAAACACCATCATCTCAATGCTACCGAAGACGACTCGATACTCCTCTTTCCAACAACGATATGCCTCACTTACAAAACGGCCTATCGCACACTTTACACGCACCACCATTCGTTTCATGATGTACGACATTGATTTATCCGCCGGATGAGCAGAGGCAAGAACAACATCCCCACCACAACAAAGACTAATAGTGCAATATATTCTCCTCGACAATAATACAACGGATAGCCATTGAGAGCATTATTGACATAGATAAGAAAATAGTGACGCACAGGCAAGAGATAACTTAACGGCCGTAACGAGGGGTACATATCGGCAACCGGAAAAGAGAAACCTCCCAAGGAGAATGACACAACCCCCACTACACTTGCCGCACTAAACGCCACCGGAAGATTAGGCGACAATACAAATAGTACTAAGGCTAAACTCTGAGCAGAGGCTATGAGTAAAATCATGGCTGCAATCATATTCAACACAGGTGTGTGAAACGGATAGCGTAACACGCCATACAGTATCCCGAGACTTATTATCCCCACTGACACATAGAGGAGCGTATATACAATCATTTTACCTACCACTGCAAGTGTGGCATCTCCATGTGACACATCCATCCACTGACTGACCGTCCCATGCTTCCACTCACGACCAAGGGTATAAATGGTCGTCAACAATACAATCAGTTGCAACAATGCCGGAATAAAAGAATTGGAGAGATAGACCGAATAATTGACCCAAGGGTTGCCCAATGGATGTAAATCGATAGTGATAGGTTGTAGCAATGCATCAATACTACCGGGCGATACATCGATCGACAACAACACATCTTGTACGATTGATGCCGATGCCAACAGTGACATGGTTTTGAAACTTCTATATAACAAAGAACCGGGTATGAGAAAGGCATCGTTAATATAGAACGATATACAAGGTTGCTTTCCATCCCAAGCCAACTGTTCCATTCGCTCGGGAATTAACACAAAGCCATATATATCCTCACGCTGCATAGCACTGCGAGCTTCGCTATAACTATTGCATTTCATGACAACATCGACCGATTGTTGAGCCGACAAGTCAGCTACTATTTTTCGCGATGCTACACTATGATCAGCATCGACAATGGCAATGGGTATTCTCTCGGGCAGCCCGGCATGCAGCATCGTTGTAAAAAACAACACCCCCAACAAAGGTACTCCCACAATACACAACATCAACCAACGATGCGTACAGATATACCGCCACTCTCGCTGCATAACCTGTCCCATTGAATGCCTCCTCTGCCACACCATAACACACGTTATTGATTATCTCGCTCAACATTCTTCAACAGTACCGTCATACCCGGCAATAGACCGTCGACCGGCTCAATGGGACGAGCCTTGATATTGAAAGTCTTGGCATCATATCCGCTGCTCACTTTTGTGGCTCTCCACACTGCATACACTCCTTTATCCTTGATGTGAAATATTTTAAGTGTTACTCTCTTGTTATTCAACGCCGGGACAACCACATCGATCATCTTGTTCAATGCAAAATATTTCAAGAAATCCTCCCGTACATTAAACGATACCCACACATCGTCCATGAGCAAAATATTCATGATGGGGGCTCCGAGACTTACCAATTCACCTTCTTGTGGAAAAATATCACTTATCACTCCACGATGCGTAGCCGTAAGATAAGCATCTTCGAGTACCGCCTCCACCTCAGCCACTCCGCTTTCAGCCACTTTCACCATAGCCGATGCAGCCTCTTTTTGTTCCAACCGAGCACCTTTGCCAGCCATTTCATATTGCAAACGTGCCGTTTCAACTGCAGCCTGTGCTGTAAGATAGGCAGCTTGGGCTTCATCACGCCTTTGCTCCGACACAACTCCTTTGGCATAGAGCGACTCCATCCTTTCATAGGTTTTTGTGGCTATCGACAAGGTCGCCTCGGCTTGCAACAGTAACTGATAGAACGACTGTACGACCTCGTGTCGTGTCCCGGCATCGACCAAGGCATTCTCGGCTGCTGCCACTTCCTGCATCGCATAAGCCGAAGACAATTGAGCCTCGAACAACGATGAATGAATGTGTACCAACGTATCTCCGACATCGACACTATCGCCCTCCGACACATCGAATGCAACCACGCGACCGGGCAGTTTTCCCGACACACGCACCTCGGAGACTTGAACTTCTCCTTGTAACATCAATGGGGCTGGACGCAACATCAGCAACCCAACCATAGCCACTATCACAATGATGGCCACTATTACAAGCCACACACCGGGTATCAGACTGCTTTTACAGGTATTCTTATCCATGACATATTTCAATAAAGATTAAATCCCACCGCCCGAGTATAGTTGTCACGAGCCACAGCCACTGCAATACCTGCATCGAGATACATTGATTGAGCCTGATACCATGCCGTTTGAGCAGTCATCACCTCGACAAGCGTATATACCCCCTCGGAGTAAGCCAGCCGGGCATTATCGAGATTTTGTTGAGCTTGTTCAACATTGTGAGCGGTCATTTTATAGGTTTGTACCGCCTCCACGTACTTGTATCGGCAGCTATTAACCTGCAACTCAACACGTTCCATAGCTACATCCTTCTCCAATCGGGCTACCACCGTGGCTCCTCGCGAAGCTTTGTATCGATAATAATCGGTACCCCAATGAATAAGAGGCACTCGAAGTAATACACCTACACGAAACGTACCATCGACACTCGTCTTGAAACCATTATACAGATTGGGGGTATTGAATGTATAAGCACCAACCAAAGCCAACGAGGGTAGCATTTCGGAGAGAGCCAAGTGTTGCTGAGCTTGTGCAATATTGATTAAATACTCCATACTACGCAACTCCTCACGTCGAGCATACACACCATCCATACCATATACCAACAACGGGAATGTATCACTTATCACAACCGAAACTTCGTCTTGCAATGTAAATACAGTATCAATAGGCATTCCACACAATTGTGCCAACAGCATGCGAGAGAGCGACAGTCCATTACGAGCCTGAACCAGTTGCACTTGTGCTTCATTGCGTGCCACCTCGACCGTAAGTTCATCCATGCGTGTGGCAACCCCTTCATTTATCATGTCCGACACATTGCTTCGCAACGTATCGATAAGCTCCACATAGCTATACGCAAGATTTAACTTACGAGCCAACGATACCACCAGCCAGTAAGCCTCGTCGACAGCAGTTATCACTTCATCGGCCGCAAGTCGTCTTTGCGAAAGGGATAGTTTCTCGACATTGTCGGCAATGGCATTGGCAGCAATAATCTTGCCACCCATGAAGATGGGCTGAACCACCGATACAGCTCCGGCAACAACATGATGTGTATCCAGCCGGAACAAATCATCGGGAATCAAAGCCGATGTAATAGACGACGGAACGCCCAATGAAGAGACCAATGACCGTATATGATCGACATCGACCAACTGCAAAGCCTTCTGATTGTAAAAATATCCGCCCGTAAAATCGATATTCGGAGCATAAGCCCCTCGTGCAGCCTTTACAAGATAACCACTCTGCCTGACAAGTTCATCGGCGATAAGTAACGATTTATTTTGTTGTAAAGCACATCGGCGACATGAGTCGAGCGACATTGGTTGCGATATTGCAACAAAGGCCGACAATACACACAACACACCTACAATAGTTCTTATAAAATATCGTCTGTCCATTCGGAGGCTTTATACATTACGACTATACGAAAGACAGCCTTACGAGTTAATCGAAGGCTGCCTTATAAACATATTTCGCCGTAAAACAGACGATATAGTTAGACTAATTTAAGTGAACTTCTATATATTTCACAGAACCGTACACCTATCATAACAATGCAAATGATAGAAGTTGCTATATGAAAAAGCTACGGAAGAACAATTATTTTTCAAGCGTAAACACCCCACTACCTATCAGATAGTTATCGGCAAAAATTTCCACTTCATACTCACCGGGATACAAAAACTCTTCGACATCCCAATACATCGCTACGCCATTGATTTCTTCACCGGCATACTCAACAACTTTGCGACAAGAATAGGGTATGTGACTACCTTCAAAGGGGAATACATCACTTTCGTTTTTTATCAGAATATCACCATCGGGCTTGCGTATGCGAGCATACACATGCTTCTCACCGGTGGATGCTGTTACATTCTTGGCAATAGAGAAAGAGATTTCCAGTTTTGTAATTTGCTTGATTTTTTTAGCCAGCTTACCATTTTTACGCAAAGGGGTTACTTTCACACCTACGGCATCGAGTTTTGAGGCAATAATCACTTTCTCGGTCAAAGAGTCACGCTGACTTATCAACTGTTCGTTTTGCGACTTCACATTGGCAATTGTACGACGTTGCTTCTTATTCTCATCGCGGAGCGTCTTATTCTCACGATTGAGCGAATCGATTTGAGCCACATATACCCTCATGATGCCACGCAGGGTCTCCAACTCGGCACGCAACTCAGCAATGCGTGCAGCATTGGTAGCCTTCTCCGATTTCAACTCTTCATACAGACGTTGCACTTTCAGTTGTTCGGCTTCGAGACGTTCTATAAGAGAATCATTCTTCAATATAAGTTTCTGTCCCTCATACAGAGCATACTGCTCGGCAAGGTCGGCATACTCATATTCAAGTTGCATACGCTCCTTTTCAACTTCGAGTTGTTCTATCTCCTTAGCATGCTTGCTATTAGAGACTGCCAAAACCACAATAACTGCAACAAGAACCACTGCAACAGCAGCTACCACACCGGCTACCGGTTTGTTATTCTTAATCATTTCTTTCCAATCGGCCATATTTCTAAGTATTTGTGCATGCAAAGTTAGTGTTTTAGATTCAAATAACAGCGATTATTAATTTTTTTAAAGATAATATATCAATTATGAATATTCTCAAAAAAGTTCTTTGAACGACATTTAAGAATCTGTTTTGAATTTTATTAAACAAGTTCATTTGCTATTGCTAAGAATAGTTTCGGCTTCTTTAAGACTCTTTTAGGCATCTATTCATTTCGGAATTTTGAAAATAGCTCGCTATTCCCTGCATTCTTCCAATGAATATCTGCTCAAAAATAGTCCTCAAATAATCTCGAAATAAAATTAAAACAGATTCTTAGCGATTATTTACAACAAGAAAAATAAGATATTATTTTTTTAGGCTTGATATTACATCTATTTTCCTTATCTTTGTCTTTTGTATGAAATAACGCAAATATATGTATATATGAAAAGAATAATAGAATTCTTCAAAGGTCATCGCATTATCGCCAACCTTACATTGATGCTTATAGTAGCAATCATGTTATTTATTGGCCTTAATTGTTGGCTGCATACATACACCCGACATGATCAAGCTACAACAGTTCCATCTATCAAGGGTATAACCATTGAAGAAGCCGATGAGATATTGACGCGACTCAATCTTCGTTATGAAATTATCGACTCAATACACAACGACAGGAAAACACCCGGCATCATTCTCGAGCAAATACCGGCTCCTGAGAGCAAGATAAAAGAAGGTCGCATCGTATACATCACCATCAATGCTAAAACACCGCGATTGATAAAAGTACCCAATCTAATCAACACATCGGTACGTCAAGCCGAAGCTCAACTGAAAAGTCTGGGATTTCGTAATGTTGCCATAGAATACAAAAATTCGCCCTATAAAGACCTTGTGCTGAGCATCGAGTACAAGGGGAAAGAAGTATCGGCCGGCGAAAAAATTCCGATTGCCGATCGCATTGTTATAATAGTAGGTTCGGGTACAACGTCCGACGAGACAGACGCCTCGATCGGCGACTCTTTGCGTAGCGAAGGGAATATCATAGAACAAATAACCGATATGTTTTTTCAATAAAAAACGCGTTTTGTCATGAGTGAAGAGTTGCACGATAGCGAAGATATACTTATCAACGACGATAATGAACGAGAATTATACGAACATTTTCGTTTCGTTGCCGACAAAGGACAGACTCTGCTACGAGTAGATAAGTTCTTGGTCACTCGCATGGAAAATGCTTCACGCAATCGCATCCAGCAAGCCGCCGAAGCCGGCTGCATCCTTGTTAACGGCAAGGCTGTCAAGTCCAATTATAGAGTAAAGCCGTTAGATGTCGTATCGATAGTAATGGATCGCCCCCGATATGAATGCGAGATAATCCCCCAAGACATACCGCTGGAAATTGTATATGAAGATGCCGATGTATTGGTTGTCAATAAGCCGGCCGGACTTGTAGTACACCCGGGGCATGGTAATTATAGCGGCACACTTGTCAATGCACTGGCATGGCACTTCCGCGACAACCCCGAGTATGATGTCAGCGACCCACGCTTAGGTCTTGTTCATCGCATTGATAAGGACACATCGGGGCTGCTTGTCATAGCCAAGACCCCCGAAGCCAAGACCCACTTGGGACTACAATTCTTCCACAAGACCACCCAACGCAAATATGTAGCACTCGTGTGGGGAGCCATGGAAGAAGACCAAGGCCGCATAGAAGGTCATATAGGTCGCAGTCTCAAAGACCGCTTACAAATGACAGTCTTTCCCAATGGTGAGTATGGCAAGAGTGCCGTTACCCACTATCGCACTATCGAACGTCTGGGATATGTATCGGTAGTAGAGTGCGTATTGGAAACAGGTCGCACCCATCAGATAAGG
Source organism: Bacteroidaceae bacterium (assembly GCA_017531985.1). Lineage (GTDB taxonomy): Bacteria > Bacteroidota > Bacteroidia > Bacteroidales > Barnesiellaceae_A > Barnesiella_A. Next base: position 11,685 of record JAFXJY010000042.1, on the reverse strand, counting down.
GTACATATGAAACACATAGGTCACACTTTGTTCAACGACGAACGATACGGAGGCAATCAAATACTGCGTGGAACAACCTTTGCCAAGTATCGCCAGTTTGTACAGAACTGTTTCGACACCTGTCCCCGACAAGCCTTACATGCCAAGACATTAGGCTTCAAGCATCCTCGCACCGGCGAAGAAATGTTTTTCGACACCGACATACCGACCGATATGACAGCCTTAATAGAACGATGGCGTCAATACATATCGGCTCGTGAAATAGATAATGATGAATAATTATATTTTATTTTTGTAAACTAAAAACAACCGAGATATGAGAGAAATAGTAGACTTTGAAGACATACGCTCTTTTAGAGACGATGAATATCGTCAGAAAGCAGCCGAATTGCTGAAAGAACCCTATTTCAAGACCGTTATCACAACGGTAATGCCCGAGATAGATTTCACACTGTTCGGACAAAAAATGATGAGCCTTAATTCTATCAATGAATTTCAATCCGAAATCATTGTACCGTTTCTCGATAAACTAATCGCACAGACAACATCCTCGTTGGAGGAACAAGGCATCCATGTAATAGAGAAAGACCACAATTATCTTTTTATATCCAACCATCGCGACATAGTCCTTGATGCATCATTCTTGGGAATAATCCTTTACAAGAACGGATATGATACTTGCGAAATAGCCATCGGAGACAATCTACTGGCCTATCAATGGATTTCAGACCTTGTTCGCATCAACAAAAGTTTTATTGTCAAGCGAGGTGTCGGCATCAAGCAAGCTCTGGAAGCAGCCAAGCAACTATCGGCCTACATCCATCACACCATCCATGAGAAAAAACAATCGGTGTGGATAGCTCAACGCGAAGGTCGTGCCAAAGACTCGAATGACCGCACACAAGATGCCCTCATAAAAATGTTGACATTGAGTAGTAATGATACATTACTCAATGCCATTCGACAGCTCAACATCGCACCCGTTGCCATCTCGTACGAATATGACCCTTGCGATAGTCTGAAAGCATATGAATTACTGCAAAAAAGCAAAAACCCCGAATTTAAGAAAAGCGAAAAAGACGATCTCATAAGCATGCAGACCGGTATAATGGGATACAAAGGCATTGTCAACTATCATTTTACACCTTGTATTAACGAAGAAATCGAACACATTAATACCGAGATGGATAAAGCAAGCATTCTACAATCGGTTTCTCAGATTATTGACCGCCACATCCATCGTCACTATCGTATCTATGAAGTCAACTACATCGCTTACGACATGCTTCACAATACCGACCGATTTGCTAACGAGTACGACAGCTTGAAGAAAGAAAAGTTCCTGCAATATCTGCAAGGACAGATTGGAAAGTTAGGCGAATTATCAGCCGATGACTACAAGTTTGTATTCGAGAAAATGTTGTTGATGTACTCCAATCCTCTCAAAAACAAACTCGCCACCGAAGAATAGTCTTATGCAATTGCTATTCCACTTAGTAGGCATTATCAGCCTCCTACTCACCGGGTTGTGTTGCAACTTTTATGTAACACATCGCATTATTACCCCTCGCTATGGTAAACGTGGCACCATGATATATATGCTGCTACACACTGCCTTGCTCATTACACTCACATCAATAGGTTGCGTAGCGGCATTAGGCGGATTGGGAGACAGTATCCCCACGTTGGTGTGGGTAATGTATGGGTTCATGCTTATATATATCCCCAAGATATGCTACACCATTATTTCATGGATCGATTACTTACGACATCCTCGTGGCAGGATGGGGCATTACATAGGAGTGACGTGTGCCATAATCAGCTTTGTACTTATAGTGGGTAGCACAATTAATCGTTATCGCATTCATGTAGAGAGGTGTGAGATTGTAAGCGAACGACTACCATCCGAGTTTGATGGTTATCGCATTGTGCAGTTCTCCGATATGCATCTCGAAACACTTTATTCACATCGATATGCCCAACGAGTAGTCGACTGCATCAACCGGTTACAACCCGACATCATCATCTTCTCGGGCGATATGGTCAACCGCAAAGCCACCGAACTACAAGAGTATCAAAGCATCCTATCGCAATTACAAGCACAGGATGGTATTTTCTCGGTCATGGGCAATCATGACTATGGCGACTTTGTCAAATGGACATCCCCGCAAGCCCGCAAAGGAAACCTCAATCTACTGCACTCCATACAAGCTGAAATGGGATGGCAGCTACTCGACAATGCCTCTACCTTTATCCACCGCAACAATGATTCCATCGCCATAATAGGTGTGGAAAACTGGGGAGAACCACCCTTTCAACAATACGGTGATTTAATCAAGGCCTATCCGTCGCTTCATGACGACAATTTCAAAATCCTCATCAGTCACAACCCTCGTCATTGGCGAAGTGAGGTACTCCCCATGAGCAATATCGACCTCACTCTATCGGGACACACTCATGCCTTGCAAATAGAAATTGCAGGACAATCGCCCATTGCCATCAGATATCCTGAATGGGGCGGTCTTTACAACGAGGACGTACAATATTTGTATGTCAATATCGGAATTGGCTGCACGATGTTTCCCACTCGATTAGGTGCTACACCCGAAGTCACCTTGATAACCCTTCAATCGACTCAATAAGTCATGGCAAAAGTTCTTATAAGTATAGGGGCGAACACCCCCGATAAGCAATCTATCTTACAACGCACCATCCAAGCCATTGGCGAGATATCGCATATAATAGCTCAAACACCCATCTTCATTTCAGCGGCCGAAGGAAGTACAACAGCAGCTCCCTATGCCAATGCTCTGATTGTTGCCATCACTAATGATGAATATGATACATTGCGGCACACCTTCAAACAATGGGAAATCAACGCAGGACGCACCATCGAACTGAAACGACAGGGAATTATTCCACTCGACATCGACATTATCATGTGGAATGATACCATCATAAAAGAACGTGACATGCAAATGAACTATATGAAACACGGTCTGCAACTTCTCGACAATCATTAAAGCATTTTCGATACACTCTCTCGCAACATTTACCTTCGTGCAGTTGTTTTACTAAAAAAACAAGTTGTATGAAGAATATAATAGAAACGCTGCTCAACCGCACATCCATTCGTCGCTATGAACGACAGGCCATCGAACCGGAGAAAAAGGAATTGATATATCGGGCAATCTCCAACTCACCAACAAGTTACAACGGACAACAATATAGTGTAATAGCTGTTGAAGAGCAAAAACTTAAAGAGCAGATATATGCTCTGACTGGACAAAAACAGATAAAGACTTGTGCCTTATTTCTTATCTTTTGCAGCGACTATCATAAGATAGAAATTGCAGCAGAAAATAACGAATGGGTATTACCACCGTTCCAGCACACATTAGATGGTATTCTGGTAGGAGTCATCGATGCAACCATTGCCATGTGCAACGCTCGCATCATGTCCGAGAGCATGGGATTGGGATGCTGTTGCATCGGATACATTCGCACGGCTGCACCTCGTGAATTGTCCGAGATGCTTCACTTACCCAAAGGGGTCGCCATTGTGTGCGGTCTTGCCATAGGTTATCCGCGTGAACAACCCGACTCGCGTCCCAAACAAGAACGCTCACTCATTATTCATAACAATCGATATAGTACCGACAACATGGAATCGAAGATGGCTCAGTATGACCGAACGATTGGGTTATACAACCATTCTCACAGCATAGGTACTACCGACAAGAATTGGAGCAAACACATGACTGAGTATTATCGTGAGGGTATGACCTATCACACATTAGGCTACTACAACGAACAAGGTTATGGGGTAACCGAGGAAAATGAGATGTAAGGTATAAGCACATTTAGAATCCTCTATCTTATGCACCGATTGACTATAATGCATCAACAAGACATGAGTGAAATATCGATATTGATTACATCAATTGTAGCAAATCGTTGGGAGTGTTTATAATGTGACAGGCTCCGGCTTCACGAAGATTTTCCTCCGACCTGAATCCCCATGTAACACCCACCGATTCGACTCCTGCCAACGAGGCTGTTGTCATATCGACATCCGAATCGCCTACATATAGTACATCGGATGCATCTACATGAGCAATAGATAATATTTCGTTGACAATGGCAGGGTGAGGCTTCTTAGGAAAATTCTCGCGTTGCCCTAATACAGCAACGAATGCAATAGATGGAAAATAATGAGCAATTATCGATAGCGTGGCCTCATGATATTTATTGGAAGCTACTGCAAGCAGCACTTTTCTCTCTTGTAGAGTCATGAGCAACGCATTTATACCATCATAAGGTCGGGTATACACAGCGTTGTGTTCATCATAATAAGCTACAAAGTCCGATTTTACACGCATCACAAGTTCATGCGTACGAGCATTCCGGGGCATGGCTCGTTCTATCAATTTGTCAATTCCATTTCCTACAAAGGCCGGATATTCAACGACTTCATGCGTAGGATAACCGTTGACCGAAAGAGCATAATTGACCGATGTGGCAAGGTCGTCGATTGTATTAAGCAATGTACCATCAAGGTCGAATATCACCATTCTTTTCATACTCATTTCCATCTTGATAAAGGGTTATTCTCTGGCACGACGCATATATTTTCGCAATACAGCCGCATTAATCTCATTGGGAGTCTCAATAGCAAGTATGGCAGGTCGCTCACTCTCGGCAAAAAACAGGGGCAACACCTCGCATAGCTCTGCTTGGCTTGCAGCATGAAAATATTGCCATCCATGCAATGTGGCATATCCTTCGATGGGTTGTCGCCTACGCACTTCAAAGAGTTCTTCCAACTCGGGCAAGTCCGACGGACCTTTGATAAAACGGAATATACCACCTCCGCCGTTGTCAATAACAATCACCTTAAAGCGTGAGGTGGCAAGATGTGTAGCCAAGGCCGATATATCGTAACCGAAACTCATATCGCCGGTAATAAGCAAGTGTTGTTCATTATCAACCAATGATGCACCAAGGGCAGTCGATGTTGAGCCTTCTATTCCACTGACACCTCTGTTACAATACGATGCCGCAACCTGCGGTGCATCGAATAGTTGTGCGTAGCGGATAGATGTGCCATTGGAAAGATGTAATACCGTACCCTCGGGGATACATGGGAATAACATCGAGAAAGCTCGTAAGTCGCACCATGGTGAAGCATCGACAATGCGATTGTGTAAGGCTGTTGCTACAACCTCACGATCGTGCCACAAAGCTGCATACTGCGAACTTGCCGCTCGGCATTGTCCGCTTATTGAGGCGAAAAAAGTAGTAGGCTCTATGTCAATGCGATGGGTAAGACACTGCATTGTATCTATCAAGTTTCGGTCACAACCCACACGCCAATGACGTGCCGGTGAATATTGACGCAAGAACTCCTTTACCATACGCGACACCGGTGCTCCTCCTAATGTAATGAGCAACTCGGGTGCAAACTCGGGCTTCTCGCTATTATCAATAGCTGTGAGGAGACGGTCAATAGTGGGTATAAAGTGGGTATCATGAAGATTGGCAATACTCTCGGTCAGGACCACAACCTGCGGCAGAGCTGCCAGTTGCGATAAAGCCTGCTGCAACTCGTGTGATGGCTGCGATATCGTCACCAATATCATGACTTTGCTTGTGTGAGAAATCTCACTCGACAATGAGTCGATGGTCTCTTGCGATAATCGGGCTTCGGGTCGAACAACTTCAATAATAGGATACAACATCTCATTATCCTCTGATACGGCACACAACGGTTCACCAAGAGGAACATTGATATGCACCGGACCTGATACCGAGGTAACGGCTTGTTGCAGAGCTTCGTTGATGAGTCTGCTCGCATACCACAACTTATGCTCGCTATTGCGTGAGGATAGATGACAAGAGTGCTTCACGATGGACGATAAGACACCTTGTTGTCTGATGGTCTGGCTGTCATCTTGGTCAATCCATTCCTCCGGTCGGTCGGCCGAGATAACAATCAGTGGCAGATGTCGATAGTAGGCTTCCGCCACCGCCGGAGCATAGTTGAGAAGAGCTGTTCCCGATGTGCAAACGACAGCCACCGGTTCATTACTACGCTCACACATACCCAGTGCAATGAACGCAGCTGTACGTTCATCTACCACAACACAATGCTCAATCGACTTTTCGCGAGCAAAGGCAATCAACAACGGAGCATTTCGCGAGCCGGGCGATAGGACTACTCGACGCACTCCATATTTTACACATGAGGCTACCAATTGCCTACACACTGTATGAACTGTATTCTCCATCATTCAACACATATTATTGAAAAGCCGATAGCAATGTCTGAGCCTTGGCACAAGTCTCATTCCACTCATCGAGCGGATGCGATTGCGAGGTCAGCCCACCACCTACATAAAGCCTAACGGCTTGCGATGTAAACTCCATGCTCCGCAGATTGACGTACAAGCTGCAACGACCATCGTTGTACCGTTCACCAACATAACCGCCATAGTAGCGTCGTGAGTGATTTTCGATGGCTTTAATCACCTTCATAGCTTGCCGAGTGGGAGTTCCGGCAACTGCCGGTGTGGGATGAAGTGCCGCAACTAAACGGTCGCGTACTTGTGCATCGTGTGCCATCTTTACATAAAAATGCGTACAGAGATGCTCCACTTGTGCAGCTCTCTTGGTATAAGTAGTCATGTCCACCCTGTCAGACAATAGGCTGCGAAGTATATCGGTTATATATCGGGCTACATACTGTTGCTCTCGTTGCTCTTTCTCACCCCATTCGCCTAAGACACCTGCCGGACGAGTTCCTGCCAAGGCCATTGTTTCGTAACCATCGAGGGTGGAAGATAACAGAACTTCGGGGGTAGCTCCCATCCAACCACATACACCGGGGTAACTTACCACAAAAACGTAGGCGGAAGGGTACATCCTGCACAACTGTACGAAATATTGTGGCAAGACGGTGGGGACATCGCAAGTTCGCGTTATTGTACGCGACAGTACAACTTTGCTCAACTCCTCCTCTTTCATAAGTTCTACCAGACGAGAGACCTTGTCGAGATACTCTTCTTGGCCAATATCGGCATCATTCCATGTCGGTTCTTCGACCGAACGAGCAGGTAAAGAGTTTAATAAAGATAACTGACGAGGGTCGAAATCGGGCGATATAGTAAAAGTAGGGCTATCACTTTCGATGTCAAACGGCACCACGTTGAACCCTTCGCAAAGAGTATGCTGCGGACGACTCTCAACCTGCACACCGCACCGACACAGCATCTCACCGGGGTAACGACACGCATAGAATGGGATTTTTTTCGCTATGCAGCAAGCCATCAACTCGCCGATAGTATCAAGATTGCAATATGGCGATAATTCTGTCATCTTCTACAACGGATGTGCTATCAAGTCAAACGGCATTGTCTGTACCACCTTCACGTCGTAGAAACTACCTATCTCCAAGGGACGAATTTTCTCGATGAGTACCTCATTATCGACCTCGGGTGAGTCGTATTGCGAACGTGCCACATAGTAGTCAGACTCCTCGCGATCGACCAATACACGCATAATAGCATCTTGCTTACCGGCATTTATTTCGGCTGCAATATCCTCCTGCACTGCCATGAGGAGATCGAGGCGATGTTGCTTTACCTCTTCGGGTATATCGTCGGTGTAATGTCGGGCAGCATATGTACCCTCCTCTTCACAATAGGCAAAGGCACCCATACGTTCAAATCGGGCATCTCGCACAAATTGCAACAACTCCTCAAAGTCTTCTTCTGTCTCACCGGGATGTCCCACCATCAAGGTAGTACGCAAATGTATGCCCGGAACCTCGCGGCGAATACGCTCTAACAAGGCATATGTCTCTTGCTTGGTAACATGACGCAACATCTTATCGAGCATTCGATCGCTGATGTGTTGCAGGGCTATATCGAGATATTTACACACATTGTCGTGACGAGCCATCACCGGCAACAGATCATAAGGAAATCCGGCAGGATAGGCATAGTGCAACCGTATCCATTCGACACCTTCAATCTGAGCCATGCTATCGATGAGCTGTGCCAATCGGTTCTCCCCATATAGGTCTTCGCCATAATAAGAAAGGTCTTGAGCTATAATCTGGAACTCTTTTACCCCCTTGGCTACCAATCCTCGCACCTCATCAAGTATCTGCTCCATAGGATAAGACTGGAAACGGCCTGTGATAAGCGGTATAGCACAATAGGAGCAGAAACGATTGCATCCCTCGGCTATCTTGATATAGGCATAGTGCGATGGAGTTGTCAAGATTCGATCCGTCGAATTGGGTATGTCGGGATGTCCCAAGTCGGTCAACAAAGTATCCCAGTCAAATTTTCCATAGAACTTGTCAACTTCGGGTATCTCCTCGGTCAACTCTTCTCTGTAACGCTCCGAGAGACAACCCATAACATAGAGGCGACCTATGCGACGACGCTTCTTTTCCTCGGCAAGTTGCAATATCATCTCGATGCTCTCCTCCTTGGCATCACCTATAAATCCGCAGGTATTTACCACAACAATTTCGCCCGACACCTTCTCGGCATCGTGATATACGTCATATCCTGCTGCGGCAAATCGCTGTAACAGACGCTCCGAGTCGACAAGATTCTTGGAGCAGCCCAACGATATAATATCTACTCTGTTGCGTTTCATATCAATCGCCAAAGAGTGAATCGACAAAGGCCGGACCTCGGAATACTTGCAAGTCCTCCATACCCTCACCAAGACCTATATACTTAACAGGAATCTTGAACTGGTCGGAGATACCTATTACTACACCGCCCTTGGCTGTGCCATCAAGTTTTGTAATAGCCAACTCATTCACTTCGGTTGCGGCTGTAAATTGCTTGGCTTGCTCAAAGGCATTTTGTCCGGTCGAGCCATCCAACACCAAGAGAACTTCGTGCGGGGCATCGGGCAGCACCTTAGCCATCACATTCTTTATCTTGGTCAACTCATTCATGAGTCCTATTTTGTTATGCAAGCGACCGGCGGTATCGATAATCACAACATCGGCATTATTGGCCTTGGCCGAGCTGAGTGTGTCAAAAGCCACCGAAGCCGGGTCGGAACCCATCTTCTGCTTCACGACAGGCACTCCCACACGTTCACCCCAAGCCACCAACTGTTCGACAGCAGCAGCACGGAACGTATCGGCAGCACCTAAGTACACTGAGTAACCTTTTTTCTTGTACTGATAGGCCATCTTGCCTATCGTTGTGGTTTTTCCTACACCATTAACACCCACAACCATGATAACATAAGGAGTCTTATCGGCAGGAATAGTAAAGTCCTCAACATCATCATCGCCACTCTCGGTAAGCAGTGCAGTAATCTCCTCACGCAAGATGCGGTTCAGCTCCGATGTACCCAAGTACTTGTCACGAGCCACACGAGCCTCTACTCGCTCTATGATACGCAGCGTCGTATCGACACCCACATCGGAGGTTATCAGCACCTCTTCGAGATTATCCAGCACGTCATCATCCACTTGCGACTTGCCGGCTATGGCTCTTGCCAGCTTGCTGAACACTCCCTCTTTGGTCTTGGACAGACCCTTATCCAATGTCTCTTTTTTCTCTTTCGAGAAGAAGTTAAACCATGCCATATATTACTATATAAAAAGAACCAATATCGGTTCGCCTATTAATAAATCATTCTTCATCGTGCCACCTCCTCAGCCCCATAACCATGAAGAGTTGCAACTTGTTGAGGCTGTGCATTAAGCAGTCATCAGCAGGTCGACACATTTCCGATGCAAAAGTAACAATTTTAGAGCGTAAAAAAAACTTCCTTGCACAATATTTGTGTGCAAGGAAATTTTTTAAATCTTTCAGTAAGTTCTATAATATGCGGAGTTGACAGAAACTCCCTTGATATTATTTACAAACAATAGTAGATTACGCTTTCAATACAGCATCTACATTCTCCTTGAGGACCATCTCCTCTTGGAACATATAGGCACCGGTCTTGGGCGATTTCACCACTTTGATTACTTTCGCATAAGCACGACCATCGCCTTTTTGCAGGGTTGCAACGGTTTTCTTTGCCATGTGTCAGACCTCCTTATTATTTAATTTCTTTGTGAACTGTAACTCGACGCAGGATGGGATTGTACTTTTTCAATTCCAAACGCTCTGTGGTATTTTTGCGGTTCTTGGTAGTAATGTAACGTGATGTGCCGGGCATACCACTTGCCTTATGCTCTGTACATTCGAGTATTACTTGTACTCTGTTACCCTTAGCTTTCTTTGCCATATTAGTTCATCATTTTTATTTCGGTTAAATACCCTTTTTCTGCTGCATACTTGATGGCAGCATCCAAGCCCATCTTGTTAATCAAGCGGAGACCTGCGGCCGATACAGTGAGGCTAATCCAGCATTCCTGCTCTACCCAATAGAATTTCTTGCTAAAAAGGTTAACATTGAAACGACGTTTCGTGCGACGATTGGAGTGCGAAACGTTATTGCCAACCATAGCTTTCTTACCAGTAATTTGACAAATCTTTGACATCGCTATCTTTATTTTTTTAGTTTACTTTTTCGATTTTCACAAAACAGTGTGCAAATTTACAGCATTTTGAGTTGCCATCCAAATTTTCAACCGAGAAAAGCTATATTTTTTCTTTTCGCAGCCGTTTTTAGGAGCATCACGATGGGTCTCGCTCTCAGCGTAAATTCACTTTGTTGTTGTGTTTCAGGAGTTTACAACTCCATCAGCATTTTATGCGGTGCAAAGTTAAACATTTTATCGCAAATAGAAACAAATTGAGACATTATTTTTTTCCTACGACCCTGTTTTTTTTCAACAAAACGCAACTTGTACGTAGTCAATAACCGATAGATATGAACGTCCGGAGGATGGGAAAGCGAAGCGTATGCAGGCTGATAGGATTACCATCTTCTCCCCTATGTTTTCTCCTGAGGTAGGGACGCACCAATGGTGCGTAGGGTTATTATATTATTGATTTTCGCATAATTATACCATCAACGCACCGGTGGTGCGTCCCTACGGCTGTTGGCAATCAATCACAAACGGGGCGGACGGTGTGACCGTAGCCGCGAGTGAGCCAGCCCCCGCAGTGAATGCCGCTATTGAAGTTGAGGCCGTACGCACTCGCGGTACTGCTCTCGTCGGGCGTAGACATCCAATAGAAACCGCCCTCTCTTTGGCAGTAGAGCAACGACCCTGTCCGATAGCCGGCAGCCGGAAGAAAGATACTGTTTCCATTCTTTTTACTGGTTACTTTATATCCCTTGTGTACGCCTTGCGTTGTCCATGTCCATGTGCAATTATCCACGAGTTCTTGACATTCGGCTTTCGTGGGCATTCGCCAACTGCCGCCCCAATTCCTTCGGGCGGCATCGTAACGCGAATCCCCACTGATATCGCCAAGTTTTTTTCTCCACGTTGCACAATTATCTGCGGTATACTCACTCTTGATTTCGGTCTCACCCCAAGCATAGTAGTTGCCATATTCTTCCGGTTTATCAGCTCCTACATTGCATGTTGCCCACTTTAAGCCCGAGGGTAAACCGAGGTCGACCCACTCGCGACCGTTGTATTTCTTGCGATTCTCTTCTTCCAACCGAGCCTCACGAATGGGGAGGAGTTCGATCTGCAACCAATCATCTACATCATCCGATTCAACTTTATACTTCTGT
>JAFXJY010000041.1 GCA_017531985.1 Bacteroidaceae bacterium | reverse complement strand
TCATGTCGACCTTGGTTCTGGTAGGCTGTATGTACGATGAACCTTCTATCCAAACGGGCGATTATCCTTTTGTCAAAGAGGGAAAGAGATGGAATTGCCGTAATGGTGAGAATGACTTCGTATATAAAATGATGGGGGATACTTCCATAAAATCAAAGGCGTACAAGAAACTATATGTGCAACATAGTGCAAAAAATGGCAATGATGAGTGGCATTACCAAGGTGCCGTAAGGGAAAAAGGCGAACAGGTGTATATGCTGGAAGCCGGAGAAAAGAAGGAGTACCTACTATACGACTTCGGGGTAGGGCTTTACGATCGTAATGTAGGATTGGATTATTTTACCAATAAAGACGGCAATATTTTAGTATTTAGACATATATACTACTATGAAGATACTTTTAGAAGAGCTTTTATTGGTAGTCACCTTGGTGTTACGGACACTTTTACTTGGTTAGAAGGTGTTGGTCATTTGCAAGACCCATTTCCTATATCTTCGAAAAATGGTGGTCTTTTAATCTCTTGCTATGAAGATGATGTGTGTATATATGAAATTGATGAACGACTACTTTATTACACTCCATCGACACAACAATAGAAACAAAGGATAGAGAAACAATGATTGGCTAAAAATCGTATATTTGCACCCGGAACCTATATTAGGAAAGGTGCTACTTTGACTGTAACCCCCAAAAAAAATTAAGCATATGAAAAATTTGTTTACCATTCTTTTGCTTACAATTTTCTCCTTGGCATCATTTGCTGAAAGCGATGCGAACTTTCAGACTATATGCCAAGGCAACATGTGGCATTCGTATGTACCCGGCAAAGGCGATAATTTTACATTTATCGGCAGTGAGGAGACTGTTATCGATGGCAAAGTGTATTATAGTGATGTGAATAACAACGAGTACTATTATCGCCAAGATGATGAAAAAGTTTATCGTTACTCTTTACCCCAACAGTCGGAGGAGCTTGTTATTGATTACGGCTTGCAAGTGAATAATATTTTCACTCACGCCGATGGCAGTGAATGGATTGTAGCCTTGGTGAAAGATACTACATTGACAGGATTGAGTTCGCCTCGATTGTGCATAGAACTGGTCGATGTCGATAACTCGAAAAATACCGATATGTGGATTGAGGGTATCGGGTCGATACATTACGGCATTAATCCGCCTTCCTACATGGACGATGTAAGTGATTATTATATATTGTCATTCGCTACACGCGAGTGGGAGGCCTGTGTTTTTACATTCAAAACTTCTAACTTGTGCAATAAGATTGTTGCCCCGGAAGACAATGGCGAAGATGCAAGCGGTAAACAACTTCACATCGAAGTATCACTGGTGGGTGATGTGTTGCATGTTGAGGGCGATGCTTGGTACGATGGTGCAGGCTGGTGGTATATCCTTGCCGAAGAAAAGGATGGGGTGGTCAACTTGACGCACAGCGAAACTGTACCTGATGCCGATGGATTGACCCTGCGTTCGTTCAGTGTTGATTTTGAAGACTTTAACCAACCCGTATATGATGTATTCTACAATGGCGAATACATAACTCGTGTAAATAACAATGCAGAGCATGAATATATTCCCTTATTGTCGCCAACAAGTGAATGGGTAGAATTGACTTACAAAGCATATGTGCGTTATGCAATAAGCGATACTGCCACAATAAATAATAAGGAATACTGCGTAATAAGTTGTACCGAGATACTATTGCCCGAAAAAGAAATTCATCATTCCAATAGTAAAATATACATTCGCGAAGAGGACAAAAGAGTATATCTTTACGATGAATATGCCCCAGAAGAAGAATATTTATTATTCGATTTCGGGGCAAAGGCTGGTGATAAAATTGTGGTTAATAATACAACAAATGAAGATTGGGTTATTGCCATAGACCGTGTTGAAACTATTAATCTGAACGGCATAGAAAGAAACATGCTGCATGTAAGTTATATATGCAACAATGAAGATCTTGTTACCAATGACACTTGGATTGAAGGTATAGGTTCTACACAGTTTAGCCCATTCATTAATATAATTAGATGGGGTGGTACAGGGTTGGGCTACTTCCACTATTTCTATGACTACAATACCGATTTTATATACCCCGAGGATGCTACACCATACGACTTTGGCACGTCTACCATCGTCGAGTATATCCCGCTACTATCGCCCGGCAAAGCGTGGGTGGAAACAGATGGACATATATTTGAAGAATATATGATAAAGGACACTACCATGTGGGATAAGAGAGAGTATTGCGAATTAAGAGCTACTGCCATAGAACTGCCACAAGGTAATTTCTTGGACAGTAACACCAAGGAGTATTTGCGTGAAGAGGACAAGAAGATTTTTAGATATTTACCTCAAAATTCGGCATGTCCCATTCCCGAATGGATAGCAACTGAACATTTACTGTTTGATTTCGGTGCAAAAGCCGGTGAGAACATCGTTGTTATTGACTCACAAGATTATAAGTTGGTTATGACAATAGATAGCATTAAGCAGATTGTTCTTGATGACAGGGAAAGGGATGTATTCTACGTTAGCTATTTTAACAACGACGAAAAAACCGGAAATGAAATATGGATTGAAGGCATAGGAACTACAATAACACCTTTGTTCGATGAATATGTTCGCAAATGGGGAATTTTCGTTGGTGCTACTTTCTTCCACTATTTCTACGACTACAATACCGATTTTATATACCCCGAGGATAGAGAGGTGATAGATTTCAGCGATGTTTCTACCATTCCGACCGATGCAAACGCAATGACCATACATCGTGAGGGCGAGACCGTTGTGGCAGTGTTCCCGGCTGCGGGTGTCGGCGAAACGATTACACTCTACGACACAACGGGTCGCATAGTAGCCGTTGAGTCAGTGCAAGAGGGTGCGACCTCGGCAACCATCGACATTGCTCACTTGCCACAAGGCGTGTACATAGCCCGCATGAACAGTGGTGCATCGTGCAAAGTGGTGCTGTAATTACTCAATGGTAGGATAATGCAAAAGCCTTAAAATATCAAACACATGAACACATTGGATGACACTCCTCCAAGCATAACGGGAAGTGGCTCGGGCAAGCATTATTTAATTGTGGATTTTATAGAAGTTTCCTAAATATAAAAAACAGAAATATGAGAACAAAAGTTACAATC
>JAFXJY010000040.1 GCA_017531985.1 Bacteroidaceae bacterium | reverse complement strand
TCGCACTTGCGACTCGGCTTGCAAGCCTTGAAGCATGAGTTGTGTGGTCACCGGGTTGGGGAATACCGATACGGCCAAACGGTCGTTGGTGGCATCCTCTACCGACTCGGGAACACTCTGGCTGAATGTTACTTCACTTACAGGTGTTACGATTTCGCCATCGGTCTTTACGATTGAAAATTCGGTAACGCCATCAACAAACAACATGTATTGTACCTCGCCTACGGGAATGTACACTTGGTTGTCGGCTACTACATGCCACACTTCACTCTGTGCCTGTATGCGACCCACGCACATCATCATCATGGCACAACACAGAAATAGTAATTTTCTTGTCATTTTAAATCAGTATTAGGGGTTAATGATATTTTCTTAGTTACGTCTATTCCGACTATAAATCGTGTGTTATTTACAATCTCGACCGCAATATTAATACCAAATTTTAGAATAACAATACCGAAAAAAATTTTTTTAATAATTATCAAAAATAGAACAAAAAAAGAGCTGTACCGGGTTCTTTTCCGGCACAGCTTCTCTTAGAATCTGTTATCAAAATTTCTTACTTGATATTCATCTTTTTCACACCACCTATTTGCACGGGTATGGGTTCATTAAACATCTTAACAGTAGCACTCTTCACGCGTGCGGGAGCCGCAGTTGCATTGTCTGACTTGCTGAGAACTATGTCAGAAAGGCTTGCCAAGATGTAAGCATTGCCACCTTGTTCGAACCACATCACGGCTTCTGTTCCGGTGAAGTAAGCAGCACCTTCATCCAACATAAAGCCCAAGTTGTAATAGATGTATTGACCATCGAAGTCGGCAAGATATACATCGGCAGTAAATTGAGAACCGTCTTGGTTTTGCAAGGGAAGTTTACCAATGTGACAAGGTCCGTTTACGGGATCCAACAAGTCGACATACTCGTAGGTAGTACCCTCTAACTCAATATTGTAGTTGATAGCGGGGAACGAAGAAGGTGTGCCACCCTCAAAGAAACCGAGGTCAACCATGAAACCATTTACGTCCCATTGTGTAGCTACTATACCGGCAGCTTCTTCACCATATACAAGACCCAAGTCGAACATGTCGGTGAAGGTCATTTGTGTTGTAGTTGACACTTCACTCCAAGTTTCGCCATCGCCCGAGAATTGGAAGTTCCATGTGTAACTGCCTTCTTTCAAGAAACCATTGGTTTCAGGAGCATCGGGAGCCTGAAGCGAAATACGCTCAATATTGGCAACAGGTATTGCGATACCACCATCTCTTGTATATGAAGTATAACCAAGAGCTTGATACCACCAGCCGGCATCACCTTCGGCAAGATTACCTACACCCAGTATGGCATCGATCTCGATGAAGTTGTTCATACCGTCCGACTGAACTTGGAGAGTCAAGTTACCGGTTGTTTGAGGATCATAATTGGCATCGGCTGTTGCTATAACCATATTGTAATTTTGTCCGGCACCACCATATACACATTGTCCCATGGGCAATATCAACTCACCTGTGGCTTCATTGTAAGTAGCATATACGGGAAGAACCTCTTCATCTTCAAGACCAAATTGACAAATAGGATGCAACCACACTTTGTTAGCGTCGTTTTCATCGCGGGTGATGGTCATCTCCCATGATTCGTCGGGATAGCCTTGGAAAGCACTCATGGCATATGCTGCGTATGTTCCAGCAATGGCATCGGTAGGAAGTTCGGCCTTCGATACTACGCAAGTCTCGCCATCGATTGTATTGAAGAAGAGGTTGGTTGAGTTCACTCTTGTAGGCATGCCCATTTCATTATCCTTGGTATAGATATAGACAGTGGGAACTGCAAACTCCTTGGCAAAGATAGTGTAACCAAGAGCTTGATACCACCATTCGTTGGCATTAATGTTACCAACTCCAAAGAGTGCATCCAGTTCCAACACAACACCCATCTCCGACTTGATGATATTCATTGTCAGACTGCTTTCAGTATCGACATTACGACCATCGGTCGATGTACCCAATACAAGTTTGTAGGTATCGTCTTCATATACGCATTGTCCCATGGGCAATGAGAGAGTTGCATCGGCAGCATTGAATGTAGCATATACAGGAGAGGCGGGAGCACCAAATTCACAGATGGGAACTATCCACACCTTGTTGGCATCGGCTTCATCGGCTGTAATAGTTACAATCCACTCCTCATCAGGTTGGTTTTCAAATGCACTGACAGCATAAGCCTCAAACTCACCGGTGATGTCTTCGATTGTTATGTCACTGGCAGCTACGGCTTTCTTTATCATCTTACGTTCAACTTTTGCCTTTATATCTTTCTTTACAGGTGTAAATTGAGCTTGCATAGGCAATACCAAGCCCACCATTATGGCTAAAACTGTGAATATTCTTTTCATGGCGATTATTTTTTAATGAATTTAACCGTTGTTTCGTTCACTTGCAATACATAGATGCCGGCAGC
>JAFXJY010000039.1 GCA_017531985.1 Bacteroidaceae bacterium | reverse complement strand
TTGATTATAGAACTGCGTATGACGGGCGTATCATATCGCGAAATTTCGATACAACTCGACATGAACGAAGGAACAGTAAAGAGTGCCATCAACCGTATTAAAAAAAGACTGTATTTTCTCATGAAAGAGATGTGGTAAAACAATTGTCTTGATTTTAAGTAATATTCTATAAATATAGCATAGACGAAATACACCATCGAACGCATCTATTTCGATTGCTTTGGGGTTGATTGGGATATCTTTCTCATTTTAAGCCATTACAACACCCGCATTGTGTCATCAGAAGAAATAAGAAGTATATCTAAAATAATCCCCTTCATCGAATAGACCTAATTTATAGAACCTACTTTGCAGAAGACGTTTGACACTAAACTTTGCTCAAAAATGTAGCTATATCCTCGGCTTCGGGCATTTGAAGCATCGAGCGAATAGTGCTTTTACGCTGGTATACGGTGCGAACAGATTGCTGTGTAACAACACTTATCTCCTTAGTGGAAAAGTTCGCTTTAAGAAGACAGCACAACTGAATCTCTTTCTCGTTGAGCGTAGTACCAAATCTCTTGACTAACGAAGTATAGAAACCATCGTATATATAATCAATAGTCTGATAGAGGTCGTTCCAGTCCAAGAGAGTATCAACGTTCACCTCTTGGTTAGAAATCTCTCTCATTCGTTTCAGCAATGCCAGATTGGCTGATGTAGGATTAGAGGTAGCCAATCTTATTACCCCTAATTGTTGTAGTAAAATCTTCTTGAAAAAACGATCGTCTTTGTTATCATCAGCAACGTTCGAGGACTCCGATAGGAGCTTGCGTAGTGTATCTATCTCCTCCTCCTTTTCAACGAGTTTACTCTTTCTATTACGCAGCCATAACAATAGCCCTATTATAGAGAGGAGCATAACAAATGTCAACAGCCCAAACAGCATCTGCTCCTTCTGTCGTTGTATTGTTATCAGCATATTCTTCTCTTCGAGTCTCCAATTAGCCTCTCGTTTGGCATCGGTAATCTTCTGGGCAACTAACGCCTTGTCGCCAAGACCATTGACAAAGAGTCCCCATTCCTTAACATCTATACTCGAAGTCTCAGCATAATCCAGTATCAACTTCACAACTTGCAAATAACCTGCCCTCGACAAATCTTTATCAAATGCTGCATCCTTAGTAGCATGAGCTAACTCAACATAATGGCGAGCAGTCGAAAAATCTTTAAGTTGCAAATAATACCATGCCAATGATGCATACGAAAGAGCCTCCTCAGTCGGATTATTTTCTCTATCGTGTTCAAGAACCCTTTTACGAATCTCTATGGCACATTTTTGGTTACCTACCGAACTGAGAATATCGGCATAAGCCGGCAATGCAAGTCTCCACATCAGCGTAGAATCTTCGGCATTCTTCACAAGATTGAACGCTTCGTCGTAACATGCTATTGCTCCGGCAACATCACCATTGTAGAACTTAACTACTGCGAGTTCGTGAAGTCTTCTGAATGAACGGATGGAATCATTGTCACTCATGCATTGCATAAGGTGATACTCCATCTTTTTATAATCACTGTCCAATACGAGAAAGTTCAGGAGAGTGTATCTACATTTATCATCATGAGGACACTCTGCAAGATAGTTTTCCAGTATTTCATATGCCTTCGCCTTTTCTCCTGCCCACCAATAGTGACTCGCAACAAGCCTTGTCGTCGTCATTATCGTTGCGGTATCGGTAGGCACTTGTGCCTTGTACAACTCTAACGCCTCCACAACATCTGCATCTTCACTCAGCGATGCTCCCTCCATCTCGTGCTGCAAAGCCCGCCTTATACTCTCATCTGCTTTTTGTTTATCATTGTCATATGCCGAACAAGAGAGCAACAGCGAACATAGGCATAGTATATAAATCTTCATCCTCATATCTCACAACTATTTGTTTCATGACACAAAATTACTGAATTTTTCGGTACTCCACATTCTCATATAAACAAATATAAAGTGCCGGATAGCACAATATAAACTTTTCTCCTTCAACGTTTCTATAAAACACAGATATTCAGTGTTATACAAAACAGCTTGCACTCTATAAAGTCAGTGATATAAATCACAGATAAGTGCCTTTTGAGGTACTTTTGTATCAGAAAAATAACATTTAAAAGCTACACAAATGAAAAAAATTTTACTACTTATCGGGCTTGGGTTTATGCAAGTCACAGCCTATGCAGGGAACACCATTTACGGAACAATCATCGATGAAACCGATGGTTCTCCTCTCATAGGTGCCACTGCGACTATTGTTGAAGGTAATGGCAATATTGTAACGGGTGCAACAACAGACATCGAAGGTCGCTTTGCTCTTAGAAATGTGAATAATGGAAGTTATGTCATGCTGATTCAGTATCTTGGCTACAATGAAGAGCGAATAGAAATCACCAATCTTGACCAAGATGTGGATATGGGAGACATCCGACTTTCAGTCTCAGCAATATCATTAGATGAGGTTGTAGTAAGTGGCGATGCTGTAATTAAAAAGTCGGACAGACAATTGATTCTACCAACTCAGAAGCAAAAACGAGCAGCCACGAATGGCATCAACCTATTACAGCAAATGCCCATATCTCGAATCTCAGTAAGTCCGATGGATAAGACCATCAAGACAACACTGGGTGAGGAGGTGCAGTTGCGAATAAATGGTGTTGAAGCCACCAAAGAAGAAATCAGTGCAATTCGTCCTACGGATGTTATACGAGTAGAATATCACGACAACCCCGGACAAAGATATGGAGGTGCTGCGGCGGTACTTGACTACATCGTAAAGAAGAAAGAGTGTGGCGGAAATATTGCAGGTGACTTTACAAATGGAATTACACATCTCGGATACGGCGAGTACAACCTTTCGGCAAAATACAACCGGAAGAAGTCTGCCATAAGTGCAGTAGCTTCGTGGCAACGACGTGACTTGGAATGGACCAGAGAGAACTATGAGGATTTTGTATATCCCGACTATACAGTTCATAACATAGAACTTGGAGAGCCGACTAAGGTCAAGTTTGATTATATGAACTTTACCCTCAACTATAATAGAACTGATGAGCACAGTGTTTTTAATATTGCACTGAGGAATAGTTATGATGATAAACCTAACGCCGTAACAGATAGAAATAGTACCCTATATCAAGGAGATAAAGAATATAGTATTTCTGATAAACTACAACAGCGTTCATATATCCCATCGTTGAACATCTACTATCAGTTGAATATGAAAAACGACCAACACCTATATTTCGATGTTGTAGGAACATATATCAATAGTAGCAGCCATAGAGAGTATTCAATGACAGAAGTAGGTAGCGAGAATCGCACACCTGCAATCATATCACAAACAGAGGGCAATAAATACTCCATTATCGGTGAGGCTATATATGAAAGACCACTTGGCAAGGGTCAAATGACTGCGGGAATCAAACATACGCAAGCATATATGAATAATCTCTACGATGGAAATATCAGTAGTAAAGTAAGTATGAATACTGCTGAGAGTTATCTTTTCGCGGAATATAATCAGAAGATAAATAGAATTACATACACGCTTGGCATCGGAGGGATGAGGACATGGCACGAGCAAGGAGTACTGTCACAAGAGAAATATATCTTCAAACCCACTCTCACACTCTCATACAATGCCCCGAAGAATTTCTATTTCAGATACAATACCTACATCTCCGGCTACTCACCATCACTCTCCGACCTCAGCAATGTTACTCAGGAAATAGATAACTATCAAGTACGTCGGGGTAATCCTCATCTACGGAGTGTTACCTTTGTATCGAATAGCCTCACCGCGAGTTGGAAATGTAAGTATATAAGTATTGAGCTGTTCGGGCGATATAGTTATGACCATGAACCTATCATGGAGGAGACCCTCTTTGAGAATAATCGGTTTGTCAGAACAATGGCCAATCAGAAAGGGTTCCACCGACTGAATCTACAATCGACAATACACATATACCCTTGGAAGGAGTATATTATGATAAAATTGAATCCTTTCTTCAATAGATACATAAGCAACGGAAACAATTATACACATACTCACTCCAACTTCGGGTTTAGAGGTAGTATTATCGCCATGTATAAGAATTGGATTATTATGGCAGAAATGAACACCAGCCAACACGACCTTTGGGGAGAGACATTAAGTAGAGGTGAAGCACTACACTCGATTGCAGTCGGTTATAATCACGACAAATTCAGCATACAAGGAATGATACTCAACCCATTTACAAAGAGATACAAGCAAGAGGTCGATAATCTGTCGGCATTGGCACCCTATAAGCAGCTAGCATATTCGGCACAGCTAAGTCAGATTGTAATGCTCAATCTATCGTTCAACCTCGACTTCGGCAAACAGAACCGTAGTGGTATCAAAAAAATCAACAACAGCGACCATGATTCAGGAATATTATCGGGAACAAAGTAATTATAATAGCATTGAACTACAAAGAACAGATATATAAAGAATATTCAAATCGCTATTATTCAAACAGATACAATCACATCGCAATTAAAACAAAAATCAAGCGAATAAAAAATATAAAAAAAACTTGCAGATAATAAGAAAAACATATACCTTTGCATCCACATTCGGCAACACACCGAATACCGGTCCTATAGCTCAGTTGGTTAGAGCATCTGACTCATAATCAGGGGGTCCTTGGTTCAAGCCCAAGTGGGACCACACAACAAATCGCTAAGTAGTTGAAATGACAACACTTAGCGATTTTTCTTTTGCATTTTTGCCGATTTATTCTTCGCTTAGCTATTTTGACCAATAAGCCTGATACGCTATATTATACAACGATGCGTAATGTGGTTTCTTAACTAAAACAGCGAGTTCTGCGGTGTTATTCATTGTTGTTTTCATAGGATTCAGTATTTATTTCAGCCCTAATTTAGTCCTCTTCGTTTTCCGAAAGTGTGTGACGAGGGGAATTATGAAATAAGTCATCAATCATAACAAAGCAACTGACAGTGGTTCTCTTTAATAGCATTTTGCCCCAATATATATAAAACACAATTATATATCAATATTGTTTTTTACATAACTTTTTACAACCTTTGCAATGGCAATTAACACTATTTTGTTTAACCAAGTTATGGTAAGTTCTATAAAGTTAGGTCGAGTTGATTTTCAAGTTCCGTATGGGGCGATTCCTAAATTCTCATAAAGACACAATGCAAGCATTGTAACCGAATGAAAATTAGGAATATATTACAATCGATTCAAAGACGACCGAAATAGAGACTGCCGATAGCGAGAAACCTATCTACTAAATTTATAGAACATACCTTATTATATTTCAATCGGAGTAACGGCATAGAACTCCCTTTAACAGTTAATTATCGAATAACTGCAACAGCAAAAAAAATGTCTCATCTACACTTTCATTCAAAAAAATTACTAATTTTGCATCGACATATTATAGTAATTACGCGGAAAGTGTAAGTTTATTCTCTCTGGCAAACGTAGGAAATTTGTCTAGTAGCGAGAAAAAACGACATCTTCTCACGTCATACCCTTAGGTATAGGCGTGGGGCTGTTGCTTATTTATGCTACAAGGTATCCTACGACCTGCCGGATTAAATAAGTTTTCAGTGCCACGCTTTCTTTTTTTTACTTAATTACGTTTTTTTCTATCGAGGTGCGGATAGAGTGTGAGTGATGAAACCCTATTTTATAACCTTAAATACATCTTTTTATGAAAAAAACGTTTCTTTTGGCACTCTGTGCCTTGGCATTTGTATCTTGTGAGAAAGAAAACACAAACGAACCCACTCCTCAACCCACTCAGATTCCTATCAACATTGAGATGGGTATGTACACTCGTGCCACCGATGCTACATTTGAGAATGGCGACGAAGTAGGTATCTATGTGGTTAACTACAACGGCGGCAATGCCGGTGTGCTTGCCAATGAGGGTAACCATGCCGATAATGTACGCTACCAGTTCTCTACCAAATGGACTCCCGACGAGGAGATTTATTGGAAAGACCAGACTACCAAGGCCGACATCTATGCCTACTATCCTTATGCACAACCCACCAATGTGTCGGCTCACAATTTCAGCGTGAATACCAATCAAAGCACCGAGGAGGCCTATCGTGCCGGCGACTTCTTGTGGGGAAAGGCTGCGGGCATAACTCCCACCGAAGAGGCTGTCCCGGTTACTACACACCACACATTTAGTAATGCTCTTATTTACATTGTACCCGGTGATGGTTTCACAGCCGACGAGCTCGCTGCTGCCAATATCGAAGTGAAGTTGTGCAATGTTAAGTGTAATGCCGACATCAACCTCGCCAACGGCGTGGCTACTGCCACCGGTGCTACTGCCGACATTACGCCTTGGAACACCGGTGCCTACTATCGTGCTCTTGTGGTGCCTCAGACCGTGGCCGAAGGTACCGGATTGGTGACCATCAAGGTCGACGATGTTACCTATACCTACACCAAGGGTATGACTTTCAAAGCCAATACTCAACACAAACTCACTATCACTGTCAACAAGTTGAGCAATGGTGTGAACATAGGTATCGGCGATTGGGAAGTCGATAATGAAGACTATGGCGGTTCGGCCGAATAATTTACCTTTTAATATACGCTCTTATGAAATCGAAATATTTATTATGGGGGTGTATGGCTGTAATGCTATGGAGTGGTTGTAACGATGAGGAGATATACATCGAGAACCGCCCACCTGCCGACACCCCTCGCATTGCCATCGATGGTGTCATTCATCAGCAATACATCACTCGTGTCGATGATGGTGGTTTCTGCGATGGCGACCGCATTGGTATCTATGGTGTAAACTATACCGACGAGAACAGCACTGCCGGAACGTTGCTCGACGAGGGTAATCAGGTCGATAACGCCATGTACACCTTCGACGAGGCGGCGTGGACATGGCGTTCGCAAGGCGATGTCTACTTCAAGGATGCCGTTACACACATCGACCTCTATGGCTA
Source organism: Bacteroidaceae bacterium (assembly GCA_017531985.1). Classification (GTDB taxonomy): domain Bacteria; phylum Bacteroidota; class Bacteroidia; order Bacteroidales; family Barnesiellaceae_A; genus Barnesiella_A. The sequence goes on along the minus strand of JAFXJY010000039.1, from coordinate 26,831 downwards.
CTATCCCTATGGTATGCCCGAGAGTGTGAGTGCGTATGCCTTCGAGGTGCGACAAGACCAGTCGGGGGCTAATGTCGAGGATGGCTATGCCATGTCCGACTTTCTGTGGGGCAAGGCTACCAATGTGGCTCCCACCGATCAGAAGATCAAAATCAAGTTCTCGCACATCATGGCTTGTGCCAATGTGATTTTGAAAGAGGGTGACGGATTTGCCGAGGGTGAGTTCGATGCACTCGACAAGCAAGTGTTGGCGGTCAATACCATGCACCGGTCGCTCATCAATCTCTCCACCGGCGAGGTTATAGCCACCGGTAAGGTCGAGAGCGAAGGTATTGTCATGAAGCAGTCGGCCGATGGTTTCCGTGCCGTTGTTGTGCCGCAGACCGTTGCTGCCGGCTCGGCTCTCTTTGTCATTACGGTCGATGGCGTGACCTACCGTTTCAAGCGTAGCGACAACTTCACCTACGCCGGTGGCAAGCAGCAGAAGTTCACCATCACCGTAAGCCGCAAAGAGCTTACCGGCGAGTATGAGTTCACCCTCACCCACAGCGAGATTGTCGACTGGGTAGCCGACATCGAGAGTCACGGAGGCGAGGCTCGCCAATACTATGTGGTCGAGCAAGAGGAGCCGGGTACGCTGTCGCAACACCTGCGTGAGGCGAAGAAGAACCCCGATAAGATAAAGAACCTCAAGATAGCCGGTAAGATAGATGCACGCGACTTCTTCTTTATGCGTGACTCGATGGAGATACTGCAAGCCATCAACCTCAAGGAGAGTGAGATATGCCTGTACGGTGGGTATCCCGCTCACGAGATACCTAAACAAGCTTTCAATAACAAGATGTCGCTTGTCTATTTCGTTTTCCCCGAGAAGGTGACCAGAATAGGTGAAAAATCATTCTACGAAACCCTTCTCTCCGGTGCATTGATTATCCCCAACGATGTGGTGGAGATTGAGCAAGCTGCATTTTATAATACCAATATCACCTCCTTGCAATTGCCACAAGGGATAAAAATATTAGGTAATAACAGAGCTAGCTATGGTGTATTTGAAAATTGTTCATCCCTTTCCGGTACCTTATCGCTCCCCGAGTCGTTGGAGTATATAGGAGCATCATGCTTTTCAGGCTGTTCAATGCTGAGCGGTAATTTGGTATTGCCATCCCAATTGACGGAAATTACAACCAGTTGTTTTAAGCAATGTTCTTTTACGGGTGACTTGGTTATCCCCGAAGGGGTTACTTCGATAGGGTCCAATGCATTTGGTACTGCTCTTGTAAGATATATTAAAGGTCGACTTTATTTGCCTAACTCATTAAAAGAGATTGGAACAGGTGCTTTCGAAAACCTTCATTTACAAGGTGAATTGGTTATACCGGCACAAATACAAGTATTGGAAGAAAATTGTTTTAGTGGAAATTACTTTTCCTCCATCCATTTTGCCGAAAATAGCGAGTTGGTGAAAATTGCCGAAAAAGCATTTGCTTCAAATGGTCGGCTCTGTGAACCGGTGGTACTGCCCGACAATCTTATTACCCTTGGAGCAAGGGCTTTTGAACATTGCAGCCAGCTCACTGCCCTCACCATTCCTGCCAAGGTGTCGGTGATAGGTGAATATGCATTTAAAAATTGTAGCTATCTGTCGTCTATCACTTGCCATGCCACCATGCCGCCCATTGTGGGTAAATATGCCTTCAATGATGTGCCTAAGGATAACTTTTCGCTCGAGGTGCCGGAACAGTCGGTGGTGAAGTACCAGACGGCAACGGGCTGGAGTGACTTCCGCCGCGTGGCAGCACACCACGACTTCTCCATCTCACGACCCTTGATGCGTACCCTCAATGCCGAGTATAGCAACACCTATGTGATGCGTGCCCCTGCCCACATGGCTTGGAGCGTAGAGAGCTGCCCCGACTGGGTGACCGTAACCCCGTCGAGCGGTGTGGGAAAGACCGATGTTACCGTAACGGTGAGCGAGATGAGTGCTGCCGAGGCTGCTACCTTCGACATCACCACATGGGATGGCAAGGTGTTGTCGTCGCACACCGGTCGTGCCGGCGAAGTGGTATTTCTGCTCGATGGCAAGGACTACCGCTCGACGATGACCGTACAACAGTTTGATAGCGACATAGCCGATGGCGATGTGATAGAGAACCAACGTGCCACAGTGGGCGGAGGTGTCAACATCGTCTTTATGGGCGACTGCTTCGATGCCAAGGATATAGCCGATGGCAGTTACATGGCAGGCATCGATGAGGCAATAGGCTACTACTTCGGCATAGAGCCATACAAGAGCTACCGCGACTACTTCAACGTCTATACCGTAGTGGGTATGTCGGAGGATAGCGGAATGGGTACGGTCAATACCGTGAAGAGTGCCAAGTTCGGCTCCATGTATTCGCTCGATGGTATCACCCCCGATACCGAGGTGACCTATCGATATGCCATGAAGGCCGCCACCGTAAACGAAGAGAACCTCAACCGCACCCTTGTGGTGATGGTGGAGAACACGACCGACTATGGCGGTATATGCTACGTGTGGGCTGACGGCTCGGCCATAGCCATCTGTCCCATGAGTCGCGATGCCTACCCCTACGACTTCCGCGGAATCGTGCAGCACGAAGCCGGCGGTCATGGTTTTGCCAAGTTGGGCGATGAGTATATCTACACCAACGGGTTTATACAAGCGTGTGGATGTTCCAATCCTCACTTAGACAAGTTTAATGCCGGAAAAGACTTGGGCTGGTATCGCAACCTGTCGACCAACAGCGACATGAAGACCGTAGAGTGGGCACACTTTATCTACCACCACGATTACAGCAATATCGTGGACATGTATGAGGGCGGTTTCTTCCACACCCGCGGTATGTATCGGTCGGAGGCAACATCGTGCATGAACAACAACATCCCCTACTACTCGGCCATATCGCGTCAGGAGATGGTGGAACGCATCATGAAGTATGCCGGGTTGGAATTTGACATCGACGACTTCTATGCCCGCGATGTGCGAGATGCCTCGAACAACGACATCACACGCAGCCTCATCGTCGACGACATAGTCAGCCGGGCATCGGCAAGTAAGCAGATGCCACCCAAAATCATGGGTCAAAAACCGCAATTACGCTAACACATAAAACCATAGAGAGATGAAAAAGATAATGACAATGGTAGCCATCGCCCTGATGGTGATGGGATGTGAGCAAAAGAATGAAAGTGTGCTGCCCCATGACAACGAGATACGCATCGAAGCCCGGATGTCGGGCAGCGAGATAACACGTGTGGCAGGAACCGCCTTTGAGCAGGGCGACCGCATGAGCCTCTATGCCGTGGAATATAACGGTGAGGAGGTGAGCGAGGTGCAGCCGAGTGGCAACTACATCAACAACGCACGGCTCACCTACAACGGAGCAATGTGGGAGAGTGACAGACCGCTTTATTGGAGTGCCGCACCCTGCGACTTCTACGGTATGTATCCCTACCAAGAACTCACGTCGCTCAAGGATGTGATGTTTGAAGTAGCTACCGACCAGTCGGGCGAGCGTACAGCCGATGCCTTGGGCGGTTACGAAGCGAGCGACTTGATGTGGGCGAAAGCCGAGCATGTGTCACAAGCCGATGGCAGCGTGCAGTTGTCGTTCCATCACATGATGTCGCGGTTGGTAGTGAAGATAGAGAAAGGACCCAAGTTCGACGGCAAGATACCCGACGACGTGGTGTGCCACCTCTACAACACCGCTACAACGGCATTGGTAGACTATACGATAGGCTCGGTGGAGAAGTATGTATTCAGCGATACCAAGACCATCAAGATGCACAAGATAGACGAGATGACCTTCGAGGCTATCGTAGTGCCACAGTTTATCGAGCGAACCACACCGCTCATAGAGATAACGATGGGAGGTATAGCCTATCTGTTGGAGTATAGCATATCGATGCGTCCCGGCATGCAACACACCGTATCGATCATCCTCAACACCTCGCCCGACCAAGAGAAGATAGAAATATCGATCGAAGGCGACACCGGTGAGTGGAACTGATAGAAGCCACTCTTGTGTAGCAAGGATGCAACAAGAGTAGCAGCTGATCGTATGTAACATTATACAGTAACAGTGAGGGTGTCTCAAAATGGAGTGCCACCGGATGTAGGACTAAATACTTCTGATAGCACTTCATAACGAGGCACTCTCATTATTTTGCCTTAAAGGGACTTCTATACTTGTTATCCAAGCGTTTATTCTAATATTTTATCCTCACCTCGCAAGGGCTTTCCAATTCTTTACGCCATGCCTTGATGTGAGCAAACCACTCCTCGGCACTCTTGTAGCCAAAGGTCTCCTTCATTGATGTGAAACTGATAAAGTATCGGAATGAGTTCATACCCGGGGCAGAGACTTGGTATAGATAGTTGACCTTATCTCTCTTTTCGTCAACAACAAGTTCGGAAGGAATGCAGGTGGCTAATCCAACGGTCTCTTTGGCGTATTTGATGGTATCGTTAACCGGCCAATCGGTACCCCAACAGGCTATCAGTCCCTTGTGATCGCTCATCGATTGTGAACCTCGGATGTCCTGAACTCCGGTGCAGAAAATCTCATTGCCCAGTGGTTGTGAAAAGTTGATATCGACTTGCACATCGCGATGCCCTCCGTACAATGTGTATCGGCAACTCATATCGAGCACACTTGTACCGTACTTCCAGCCGCACACAGCCATCTCAACAATCGTTCTCACCGCACCTTGTGCCACGATGGAGGCACTTCGGTTCTCTACCGGGGTGATGTGAATAGCTTTCTGCTTCTTGGTATCCCATCCTTTGAGCGTACCCAGTCCACAACTGCCGCTTACTCGCAACACATCGTCGCCAAATCCCTGAGCCAGTTGCTCATCGTTGGGATACCATCCACAAGCATCTAATTCAAGCCCCTTGTTGAACTTACCATATATGTCGACCGTCTGCTTGCGGTCGAAATATATGCGGTAGGCCACTAATTCATTCTCAAATGCCGGTCCATGATGGTGCAGGTAGTTGTAGAGATCGCCCGTAGGTGTTGAGATAGAGCTGATAGGAGCATGAGGGCGTTTCTTACTCTTTGTGGCAACCAGCATCTGTGCATGCACCCGCGAGGCGTAGCGATGAGGCTGAGAAGAGGTATCGCTGACCGTTATTAGTGCAGTAACCTTTCCTTTCGGGGCTATATCAATGAGAAAAGCCACCTCATCGATTATTCGGTCACCATTCAAGTCGTCGACTTGCGAGGCGATCTCGGCATCACCTACATAAACAGTCGCCGATTGTATGGCAAAAGGAGCATTAATCTGCTGTGTAGTGAGTACAATAGGCACATCGCAACGATGTGCATTCAAGGGGTTGGTTATCTCTACCTCTATGTTATGAGTGGCAGCCCACACACCATTCGAGATGAGTGTTGTTATAAGTATTGCCAATATTCGTTTCATGTTGTTATTATTTAATTTTTATCTCTTTCTCGCTGACACTCTCATTAATAATAATATTGTCTTTGTCAATATTCGAGTCCTCTATTGATATTTTCTCACAACCTTCTCCTATCGAGACCGTAGCCTCAGGTAAAGAGGTCAACTGTTCAATAAAAATGTCAATGGCATTCGATAGATTGAGTACGTTGTTTTGAGCCGACTCAACGACGGTATCCTCTATCTTGATTCCTTGGGCTTGATTTATCACAATACCGCTTTGTGCTTTCAAGATAGTGACATTATCAATGAAAACATCGCTTATCTTCATCTCGGGCAGTCCGTTGAAGTACATGGCACGTCCTGCACCGCGACATACAACATTGTCGATGTGGATGTTACGGAAGATAGGAGTTTCATCGCTTACCGCCGGAGTTTCGTGAGCAGTCTCTTTACCTTTCTTTCCGTAGAAGAGGTCGAATAGCAGAGCCTCTTCGGGAATATTGGTCATAACAATGTGATTGATGTAGATATTCTCAACGACCCCACCGCGACCACGGGTACTTTTAAATCGCAACCCGACATCGGTGCCTATGAAACAACAATGGCTGATGAGAATATTGCGTACTCCACCCGACATCTCGCTACCTACGACAAACCCGCCATGTCCGTGCAAAACCGTATTGTTGCGTATGATAACATTTTCGCAGGGAACAGCACGACGACGACCGTCCTCGTCCTTACCCGACTTGATGCAGATGGCATCATCGCCGGCATCGAAAGTGCTATTGGTAACAATGACGTTACGACATGACTCAATATCGAGGGCATCGCCATTCTGTGCATACCAAGGATTGCTCACTTGCACCTTGTCGATGGTGAGGTAACTGCACATGAGAGGATGCAAGCACCATGCCGGAGAGTTCTTGAATGTAGCACCTTCAAGTAATACTGTATCACAGGCTATAAAGTTAAGCAGAGTAGGTCGTAACCATCGTTTGATACTCTCCCACTCGGCATCGGTAGTGATATTGTCGGGAACGTTGAAGTCGTAGCATGCTTCACTACCCTTACGCGACTCCTCCGACGGGTACCATATATTGCCCTTTTCATTGGTAATATTGCCCTTGGCGAGCAATTCTTTCCATTGTTTCGATGTTACTTTGCTCTTCTTTACCGGTCGCCAGTCCTCACCGCAACCATCGAATGTACCATGACCGGTTATAGCAATGTTGTGGGCTTTGTAGGCAAACAAGGGCGACTGACAACGACGTGTATCGAGACCTTCGAACGAAGTGTCAATAATCTTATAAGCATCGAGGTCACTTGTGAATTGTACCAATGCACCATACTCGGTGTGGAGTCGCACATTACTCAGCAATTCGATAGGACCGGTGTACCACATCCCTGCCGGAACCACCACTGTTCCACCACCCTGTTCATGCACATGCGTAATAGCTCGCTCAAAAGCCTCGGTACAGAGAGTGCGACCATCGCTTACCGCCCCAAAGTCGCAAATATTCACCTCATAATCGGGGAATGAGGGGCGAACTACTTGTGGCATATCGAAAGGGATGTCACGATATAAATCGTCGTCGGGGAGTATTGAAGCAACTGCTGAGAAAGTACAAGCAAGCAGACTTGCGATAAAGAAAATCTGTGTTTTCATAAAGTATAAATTGGGTTTCAGCAACAAAGTTAGGCAAATAACTTCGTTTGGCAATCTTGTGGATGTTCTATTTTGTGTATTTTTATAATCACTTTCAGACCCCATTGGCAAAAATCTTGCAAATTGTTTTTCTCACACGATAAATTTGCGTACCTTTACAGCCTGAGAGAGTAGCATGCTTATTGCAGCCTATGTGAAGTTGTTGCAAGCCATGTGCTTGAAAGAGAAGTTACAGATTTAAAACCTAAAAATAGAGCCTTGCCAATACTATGAAAAAAATAGCAAGTTTATTCTTAATGACCGCAGTGGCATTCACCTCGTGGTCGCAAAGTAAAAATCGTGCCGACTACGAAGAACACAATCAAGTAGTCAATATCAATGCCGAGGTGCGAGTCGATTTTCAACAAGACTTTCGTGATACCGAGTTGTTCAAACCGGCCTCGGGTTTCAAAGGTAAATATCTGACCATTGCTCTTGATGGTCACATCAACAAGCATTTCTATTATGCCTATCGTCAACGGCTCAACCGAGCTCATAAGACGGAGAGTTTCTTCGATGCCACCGACTGGGTATACTTGTCGTATCGTCCCGACGAACATTGGGACATATCGATGGGTAAGCAAGTCGTAGCGATAGGAGGATATGAGTATGATCGTTCGCCCATCGACCTATACTTCTGTTCGGAATATTGGAACAACATTGCCTGTTATCAACTGGGAGCAAGTGTGGCTTACAGCATGGGGGAAGGCAATCACACTGACCGTCTGATGGCACAGGTGTGTGAAAGTCCTTACACCACGCATGAGGATTTTATGTTTGCATATAACTTGATATGGTATGGCAAGCACGACTGGTTCAACAGTATCTACTCACTCAATATGACAGAGTTCCAGCCCGGCAAGTACATCTATTATGTAGTATTGGGCAATGAATTTAAGTTTGACAACTTCAAGTTGCAACTCGACTATATGAATCGAGCCACCGAAGAGCATACATTCTTCTTCAAGAACTTCTCGGTAATGGGCGAGTTGTCGTACATGATCAAAGACAAGGTCAATGTATTCGGCAAGATGGTGTACGATGTGAATAAGAGTGGTGTCGAAGGTGATTACAGTGTCATGCCCGGCACCGAACTGACTCGTGCCGGTGCCGGAGTCGAATACTATCCATTGTCGAAAGGTCGCAAGGATTTGCGTCTGTTTGCCCATTACAGCTACACATGGGGAGTCAATGGTAATCCTGCCGGAGCATTGCAGGACAAGCAACACTTCTGGGGTGTTGGTATCAAATGGGATATAGATATTATGTCGTTAACTCATAAAATATTTAAGAAAGATGAAAACACCGAAAATTAACCTGTCGAAGTACATTCCCACCGGTGTGACCTGCTTGGTTATTGTTGTGGGATTATTCTGCTGGATAGGCAGTCAGATGGGAGTGTCGCAGATGTTTAAGACCATCATGAACACTGCTCATGACCTGTTACTCAATACCGTATTCTTCCTCATGGCAGTGTGCGTCATAACCGGTGCAATAGGACGAATATTTATGGATTTCGGTGTTGTAAAACTGCTCGAGAAATTGTTGCGTCCGCTCATGAAGCCACTGTTTAATCTCCCCGGTGTTGCTTCGTTGGGAGCTGTAATGACATTCTTGTCGGACAACCCAGCCATTATATCGCTATCGCAAGACAAGCGTTTTTGTAGCTATTTTAAGAAGTATCAGTACATCTCGTTGACCAATTTCGGTACAGCTTTCGGTATGGGATTGCTGGTAATAGTATATATGATAGGCCTTGGCTATTTTGCCGAGCCATTCATCGGATTGTTGGGTGCATTTACCGGATGCATCGTTTCGACTCGCTTGATGCAATACTTTATCTTGAAGGAGTATCCTCAGTATGCCGAAGAAGATGTAGTAGAAGAAATAGTCAAACGTAACACCAAGACACAGACCGACGAAACTTCACTCTTTACGCGTATTCTCAATGCCCTGCTCGATGGAGGCCGTACCGGTGTCGATGTGGGTCTTGCCATTATACCCGGTGTGCTTATCATATCAACATTCGTTATGTTGCTCACTTTCGGTCCAAACAAAGTATCGGGCGAATATACCGGAGCTGCCTACGAAGGAATACAAGCCTTGCCGTGGTTGGCAGGAAAGATAAACTTCATTTTTGAATGGTTGTTTGGCTTTACCGACCCCCATTTAGTAGCTTTCCCCATCACAGCATTAGGTGCAGTGGGTGCCGCATTGAGCCTCATACCCGAGTTTCTTGCATCGGGTTGGATTGATGGCAATGCCATTGCTGTGTTTACAGCCATAGGTATGTGTTGGAGTGGTTATTTGAGTACCCACACAGCCATGCTCGACTCGTTAGGTTATCGCCAACTCACTTCCAAAGCCATTCTTTCGCACACCATAGGAGGCTTGGTAGCAGCCATCACAGCTCACTGGGTGTATGTATTGTATGCCTTGATATTCTGATGATTGTTCCTTAGTGCGATATGATGCGTAAGTTGTTGCTAATCTTGACTTTGGCAATGGTAATGCCGGCAACCTCGGCGATACCGCCGAAGTATGAGATGCGAGCCGTGTGGCTTACCATCAACTGGCGTCTCGACTGGCCGTCGCAACCGGCCACCAACAATACGACCATGCAACAGCAACAACAAGAGTTGTGTAGCATTCTTGATGAGGTGAAAGCCTTGGGGTTGAACACTGTTTTCTTTCAGACACGCATTTATGGCGAGGTGTTATACCCCTCCGAAATAGAGCCGTGGAGTCGTATGATAAGTGGCGAGTCGGGTCGTTCACCCGGATATGATGTATTGGCTTTCGCCATCGACGAGTGCCATCGACGAGGACTCGAATGTCATGCTTGGCTCATAACAATCCCAGCCGGCAGTAGTAAGCATGTGCAGATGCAAGGTAGTAAATCCCTGCCAACACGTCATCCCCAATTGTGTATCAAACAAGGCTCCGAGTGGTATCTCGATCCCGGTCATCCCGAGACGGCACAATACATCGCCTCTATCGCCCAAGAAATTGCATATAATTATGATGTCGATGGTATTCACCTCGACTACATTCGTTATCCCGACAAGTATGAGACTTTTCCTGATGGCAAGAGTTATAGCAAGTACGCCGATGAAGGAGTGTCGCTCGAAGAGTGGCGAATGGAGAATATTACACACATAGTGCGAACAGTGTGCGATGAGGTGAAACAAGTCGACGAATATATCATGTTAAGTGCTGCTCCCTTGGGACGCTACGCTTCGGTGGAGAGTCAGCCATTCACTTCATGGACTTGTATGGGAGGTGTATCGCAAGACGCAGTTAACTGGTTGTATGAAGGCAACATCGACTTTGTAGCCCCCATGATGTATTACAAAGGTGAAGGTTTTACTCCTTATCTGATTGATTGGGTAGAGCGTATAGGTGGAGAAGGCAACATAGTGGCCGGCTTAGGAGCCTACCGTTTAGATCCCAAGGAGGGAAAATGGTCGCTAACCGATATTGATGAACAGATAAAAGCTACGCGTAGGATGAAGGCTCAGGGTCAAGCCTTCTTTCGTTGGGGACATTTGCATCAGTACCAATCATTGGCAAGATTGCTAAAAGAACAATATTATACAGCAGCAGCCCTCATTCCACCCATGTGCCAGCTTCAAGGAGTCCCAACCATCGAAGCAGTAGAAGGCATACGACTCACACAGCAAGGAGGCGAAGATATTGTCAGCTGGCAACCTGTCGATGGAGCGGTGCGATATGTAGTATATGCTACGACTCACGATCAAGTAGATATAAATAATCCTTATCACATCGTAGAACCCTGGACAACCGAAACGACTGTAACATTGCCGAGTGGATATAAATCGTTTGCAGTTACTGCCATCGATATGTTTCGCCGAGAAAGTACAGCCACATACTATGTAGCCAAGCGTAAGTAGTAGACTTATCTCTTAACGAAATTAAAAATAATCGTTTGGTAAACTTTTTTTACTACCTTTGTCGACAGTGTAATAGGTGAAAACTTGACCACAACAAGAATGACCATGTATATACTGAAATTTAAAGAGATATATAAAACCCCCATATGGGGCGGAAACAAGATAGCTGCATTCAAAGGTAAGAATATAGACCTTGCCTCGGTAGGCGAAAGTTGGGAAATATCGGCAGTTGAAGGCGATGTGTCGATTGTAGCCAACGGTGAAGATGCAGGAAAGTCACTTCAAGAACTTGTCGAAAGAGACGGAGAAAGGCTTATGGGAGAGCATGTGGCTCGTTATTTCGGCACAACATTCCCGTTGCTGGTAAAGTTTATCGATGCACATGACAATCTTTCTATACAGGTTCATCCCGATGATGAGTTGGCACGTCGTCGACACAATTCCTTTGGAAAGACCGAGATGTGGTATGTTATTTCGGCCGAGCCGGATGCCGGACTTTATTCGGGATTGGCACAAGCCATCACTCCCGATGAGTATATGCAACGAGTGGACGATAACACTATCATGGAGGTATTGCAGTTTCACAACGTCAAGGCCGACGACGTATTTTATCTTCCATCAGGTCGCATTCATGCCATAGGTCGAGGTGTCTTTATTGCTGAAATACAGCAGACCTCAAATGTAACTTATCGCATCTATGACTACAATAGAATAGGTAACGATGGAAGACCTCGGGAATTGCACACTGAGTATGCTCGTGATGCAATTGATTATAAACTATATGACGACCTTAAAACCCAATACGCTCCTCGTAAGAATGATGCAGTAGAGTTGGTTGATTGCCCTTATTTCACCACCTCGTTACTCGACCTCGATCGTGTGACCAACCGTCCGGTTGCTATATACGACTCGTTTGTGGTGTATGTGTGCATGCAGGGAAGTGTGAGAATAGAGGCCAATAATGGAACTTGGGTTGAACTTGTTCAGGGCGAGACTTGCCTTGTTCCGGCCGAGATAGAATCTGTCACCCTAACCCCATCACCCCATGTCAAGATGCTTGAAAGTTATGTGCGTGACGAGCGTATGAGGTAAAGTGAATAATGGCTTACTTAGAGGACGACTTGCTTCGGGCAAGGTTTTCCATATCCTCGGTTGTCAATTTGCCATTAATCTGCATTAACAGGAACTCTTTCTCTCCCAGTTGAGCAATAATAAATTTTCTGATAAGTTCGTCTTTAACCTTTACGAACACGCGAGTGCGTTGATTCCCCACAACTTCCTCCTGGGCAGGTTCATAATCTTGCAATTCGATGGAAGAAAGTAAGTCGACAAACTCGGAGCGATGCTCGGCTGAGCATGCCGACAACTCGACAATCCTCATCGAACTGATTTTTTCAAGGAAAGTTTTCTCTTCTCCGCTTGCCATCATACGCCCCATCGACATCATGAACGAGTTTACGCTTACAAACTCGGCATCCTCCATCTCTTTCAGTTGCTTGAACAGAGCATCATCGGTCATAACACGAGAATCTTCACTGTGGGCAGGGAGAATTGTCAGAAAAACAATTAATGTAAATATAAATCGGCGTAAAGTATTCATAATGTGCATTTAAAAATAAGAGAAGGGAGAATTTCCAAGAAAATCTCCCTTGCAAGTTCCTTATTAAGTGCGGATGACGGGACTCGAACCCACACGTCTCTCGACACCAGATCCTAAGTCTGGCGCGGCTACCAATTACGCCACATCCGCTTTGGTGCTGCAAAGATAATAGAAGTTTGTCGATGTAGCAAGCTAAATAACAATTTTTATATAGATAAATTTTTATACGCTGCCACATAACAAAAAAACTTCGAGAAATCACATCTCGAAGTTTTCTTGCGGTGCGTACGGGACTCGAACCCGTGACCCCATGCGTGACAGGCATGTATTCTAACCAACTGAACTAACGCACCTAATTTAACCCTTTAAAAATAAAAATCATGAAAAACTAATCATTCCGGGAGTACGCCTCCCAAACATTTAGCAGTGCAAAGGTAATAGCAATATCGGTATTACGCAAATATTTGACACGTTTTTTTTAAAGAAAAATGCAGATTATTTTTTAATAGTTTGATTTTTCGACACTTACGAAATGACGAGTTGAAAGAACTTTTTATTGTGATTACCATCAATAATAATTAATAAATAAGAAAATAGGGCAATAAGTAGCATAATACGCTACTATGTCAATTATTATTCGTATCTTTGCTATTCAGTATTTTATACATTAGCATTAGAGTGCGAGAAATACAGTTGCATATGTGTTTCTCCCCAAAGTATTAAACTAACGAGCAATAATGGCAACAAAAAAGAAGAAAAAAAAGGAAAGACGTTCATCGCTGATAATTATATTGTGGAGTATTTTCGGTGCAATTTTATTGGGAATTGTTTTGCTATTTGTGTCTATTTCGAATGGTTGGATCGGATATATGCCACCCATCGAAGAGTTGCAGAATCCCAAGGACAAGTTTGCATCGGTCATTTACTCTGACGATGGCGAGGTGTTGGGTCGTTTCTATCAGAGTCGTAACAACCGTGTTTATGTCAATTATGGTGAAATTTCGCCACATCTTATCGAAGCACTCATTGCCACAGAGGATGTGCGTTTTGCCGAGCATTGCGGTATTGACTTTCGGGCTTTGATGCGTGCTATTATCAAGCGAGGACTTTTCTTCCAGAAGAGTGCCGGTGGTGGCAGTACCATTACACAACAACTCTCGAAACTCCTCTATTCGCCACGAGCCAACAACGTTATGGAACGACTTGTGCAGAAGCCACAGGAATGGGTGATAGCAACCAAACTCGAGCGTTACTATACCAAAGAGGAGATTATCAATATGTATCTCAACCATTTCGATTTTCTCAACAATGCAGTGGGCATACAGTCGGCATCACAAGTCTACTTCAATAAGCAACCCGGCGAGTTGCTTATCGAGGAAGCTGCTACTCTGGTGGGAATGTGTAAGAATCCATCCTACTACAATCCTCGCCGATTTAATGATCGTACAAGAGGGCGTCGCAACGTCGTGCTACAACAGATGGAGAAGGCCGGATATATTACTCAAAACGAATGCGACTCGTTACAACAACTACCTCTTACGCTCGATTTTCACGTTGTCGACCACAAAGAAGGTCCTGCACCATACTTCCGCGAACACATCCGCATGATGCTCACTGCTAAGAAACCTGAGAAGAAAGATTATGCAAGCTGGGAGATGCAACAATACGTCGATGACTCCACAGCATGGGAGAATAACCCTGCTTATGGATGGTGTGAGAAGAATCGCAAACCCGATGGTTCGAAGTACAATATTTACAGCGATGGATTGAAAATATACACCAGCATCGATTCTCGCATGCAGCGTTATGCCGAAGAGGCCTTGACAAAGCATATAGCCGAGTATTTACAACCCCGTTTCTTTGCCGAGAAGAGAGGTCGTAGTTATGCCCCATTTGCTCGCACTGTAACAGCTGAGCAGCAACGCACCATTCTCCAGCGAAGTGTGAGAAACAGTGACCGTTATCGTGCCATGAAAAAGGCCGGTGCGAGCCAACAAGAGATAGAGAAGGCTTTCAACACCCCTGTTGAGACAGAGTTGTTTACCTACCAAGGTGTTATCGACACCGTCATATCGCCCATGGACTCTATACGTTATGTCAAGACATTCCTGCGTGCCGGATTTATGGCTATGGACCCCATCAATGGAAAGGTAAAAGCCTATGTAGGAGGTCCCAACTTCTCGCAATTCCAATACGACATGGCCGGTCTGGGACGTCGACAGATAGGTTCAACTATCAAGCCTTTCTTGTACACACTCGCCATGGAAGAGGGCTTCACTCCCAACACCATGATGCTCAACGCTCAGCCCTCGTTCCAACTGCCTAATGGTGATGTGTGGGAACCTCGAAATACCGGTGAGAAGTGTATTGGCGAGATGGTTCCTCTGAGTTGGGCTTTGATGACATCCAATAACTGGATTTCGGCTCGACTTATCGACCAATTATCACCTGAGAGTCTTGTCAGGATTATGCGTTCGTTTGGTATTACCAATCGTATCGACCCCGTTTTGTCCTTGTGTTTAGGTCCGGTTGAGGTCTCAGTCGAAGAGATGACATCGGCCTACACTGCATTTGCCAACAAGGGTGTACGAGTTGATCCCATCTACATCACGCATATCGAGGATAGTCATGGAAATATTATTGCTGAGTTTACTCCACGACACACCGAAGTATTCAGTTTAAAGGCTTATAGTCGTATATTGCCTATATTGTGCAGCGTTATCGATTCGGGTACCGGTATCCGCATGCGATATCGATACAACATAGAGGCTCCTATGGGAGGCAAGACCGGTACAACTAACGATAATGCCGATGGTTGGTTCATGTCGTTTACACCCAACCTTGTTACCGGCACATGGGTAGGCGGTGAGGATCGAGACATACACTTCGACAGCATGAGCGACGGGCAAGGAGCAAGTTTGGCGTTGCCCATTGCCGGCTTGTTCTATCAGAAAGTCTTCCGCGACAAAGAGTTACAGAAGGAAGGGTATGTCGAAACCTTGGAATTTGATTGTCCCGAGATGGAGGAAGAAACTGTTTCGGAAGAGATAATCGTGGCTACCGAACATGGTGGCGAGGAAGAAGCGATAGAAGGAATTTTTGATTAACGTATATTTAAGAGAAAAAGAAGAAATGACCGTTATATTGATGCTCGTTGGATTGGCTCTGTTATTGGTTGGAGCCAACTATTTGACCGAAGGCTCATCGGCTATTGCCAAGCGATTTGGTATATCGGAGTTTGTCATAGGTCTTACTATCGTGGCCATTGGCACATCGGCTCCTGAGTTTGTAGTAAGCCTTATCTCTACTGCTAATGGAAAGACCGATATTGCTATTGGTAATGTCCTTGGCTCTAACTTATTTAATACATTGATGATATTGGGTGTAACAGCATTGATACAACCCATCCGCATAGAGAATAACACACTCACTCGCGACATTCCCTTCGGGCTGTTAGCTGCTGCTGTGTTGGCTATATGTGGTCTTGATGTGTGGTTGAATGGCAGCGAAGGTGTTATTACTCGCAGTGAAGGACTGCTCATGTTATGTTTCTGGATTGTATTCATGGTATATTCATTCATGACCGCCAAGCGAGACAATGCACCCGATGAGGTTCAGCCCTCCGATGCAACTGAGACCGCACAACACCCTATCTGGTTGGAGATTATCATGATTGTAGGAGGTCTTGCCGGACTCATATATGGCGGTGATTTATTTCTCGAATATGCTGTTATCTTCGCACGCGATATGGGTATGTCCGAGGCTGTGATTGCCGTTACGCTTATGGCAGGAGGCACATCGATGCCCGAACTTATTACTTGCGTGATAGCTGCTGCCAAGAAGCGTGGGCAACTGGCACTGGGCAACGTTATAGGTTCGAACATCTCGAATGTCTTTCTTATCTTAGGAACTTGTGCATCAGTATCGCCTTTACAGTTGGGTAATATTTTGCCTATTGACCTCATTATTCTCACAGCAGCTTCACTTATTATTGCCGTTACAGCCTTTACATTCCGTCGCAACGAACTTGATCGTGCAGAGGGTGTATTGTTTGTATTGATGTATATAGGATATGTCGTCTACTTGTTGATACGATAATATCTCTACATATCGAACCAATAATGAGGCTTTTCAGCTGTATATATCACTAATATTTTGTGATGAATATTAGTAATATTATCCACATTATTATTAAATTTGCATCGCTTAATAAGTAAATTGTGCTTTATGCTAAATAAAATAGAGGAACTCAGACGAGAGATAGTAGCTCTCACTGCCACAAATGGAGAAGAATTAGAGGCTATCCGCCTTAAATACCTGTCGAAAAAGGGTATTATTGCCCAGTTGTTCAATGACTTTCGCAATGTACCTGCCGAGCAGAAACGTGAAGTCGGTCAGCGTATCAATGAATTGAAGGAAGTTGCTAATGAGCAATTTGCAACGCTTCGCGAAGCTATTGAGGCTCAATCGCAGGATTCTAACAACATAGATCTTACCCGCACTGCCTATCCGGTGTGGAGTGGCACTCGCCATCCGTTGTCGATAGTGCGTAATGAAATATGCGAGATTTTTGCTCGCTTGGGATTTTCTATTGCCGAAGGTCCGGAGATTGAGGATGACTGGCATGTATTCTCTTCACTCAATTTTGCCGACGACCATCCGGCTCGTGATATGCAAGATACGTTTTTCATTCAGCGTTCGCCCGATGTATTGTTGCGTACACACACTTCGTCGGTGCAAACTCGTGTAATGGAACACACACAACCCCCTATCCGCATTATTTGTCCCGGTCGTGTATATCGCAATGAGGCTATTTCGGCACGAGCCCACTGTTTCTTCCATCAAGTTGAAGCTCTATATGTTGATAAGAATGTGTCGTTTGCCGACTTGAAGCAGGCTCTGCTTTTCTTTGCCAAAGAGATGTTTGGTAACGAAACAAAGATAAGATTACGTCCATCGTATTTCCCCTTTACCGAACCCAGTGCCGAGATGGATATTTCTTGTAACCTGTGTGGCGGAAAGGGTTGTAGCTTCTGCAAACATACCGGATGGGTGGAAATCCTCGGTTGCGGAATGGTTGACCCCAATGTGTTGGACGCTTGTGGTATCGATAGTAAGGTGTATAGTGGTTACGCCCTTGGTATGGGTATCGAGCGTATTACCAATCTTAAATATCAAGTTAAAGATTTGCGACTCTTCTCGGAAAATGATGTGCGTTTCTTAGAGGAGTTTGAATCGGCCAGATAGGTATTTTTGCCTAACGACAGTACGTCGTTTAGCCTACCGGTTGCCCGATGAATAACACATTTTCATTTTATTAAACGAAGTATTAAAAATAACAAAGACCTTAAAGTGTACCAATGGCTTTAAGGTCTTTTTATCCCCTCACAGATTAAGCCTATGACAGTAACGCAACGCTATCAATATGTGATTGATTGGTTTACTCGCAATATGCCTGTTGCCGAGACCGAGTTGCATTACACTAATGCTTATGAGTTATTAGTGGCAGTCATTTTATCGGCTCAGTGTACCGACAAGCGAGTCAATCTTGTTACACCGGCACTTTTTGCTGCCTATCCAACCGTACAAGAGATGGCACTGGCAAGCAGTGATGATATTTATCAGTATATAAAGAGCGTCTCTTACCCCAACAATAAGGCTCGTCACTTGGCGGGAATGTCGCGTATGCTGGTGGAAGAATTTGGAGGCGAAGTACCATCGGATGTCGATGAATTGCAGCGTCTGCCCGGCGTGGGACGTAAAACGGCCAATGTAATGGCGTCGGTCGTGTGGGGCAAGGCTGCTATGGCAGTGGATACGCATGTATTTCGTGTGGCCAATCGAATAGGTCTTACCAATAATTCCAAGTCGCCTCTTGAAACTGAACGTACACTTGTCAAGCACATCCCCGAGGAACTTATTCCCAAAGCCCATCATTGGCTTATACTGCATGGACGATATGTCTGTATGGCTCGACGACCATTGTGCTTAGAGTGTGGATTGCGTGAGGCTTGTAAATACTTCAAAAAGGCTGACACTTGTCAGCAGTAACCCGGAATATATGCAGCAATGAAGAAGAATGGTCAGTCGGTATCAGTTGTAATGTGTACTTATAATGGGGATCGATTCTTGCGAGAGCAACTCGACTCAATATTAAGACAGACTTATCCCGTAGCCGAGATCGTCGTACAAGATGACTGCTCGACCGATAATACAGCAGCTATTGTGGAGGAGTATGTTTGTAAACATCAACACATACGCTTTATACGCAACGAGCAACGCATGGGTATCAACCCCAACTTCTTCTCGGCAATGCGTCGTACGACAGGACGATATATAGCTATTGCCGACCAAGACGATATATGGGAGCATGATAAGATAGAGAAACAGATGGATGCAATAGGCGACAATCTGCTGTGTGCCGGTTTTTCCCGTCCATTTACAACTACGGGGGTTCCCATCCGTTTCGATAATCGTATCCCCAACCATCACTTGTTGCGAATGATTTATGTTGGCATGTTGAGTGGTCACACCTTGTTGCTCGACCGACAATTGTTGGAACTCATCCCCGACAATCATGTCAATGTGCATCGTTACTATGATATCATATTGGGAATGGTGGCTCAGGCACATCAACGTGTCGTTTTTCTTCCGCAAGTGCTTGTCAATCATCGCCGTCATGTCGATGCTGCAAGCTATCATGTACCCACCGATAATAGTCGCACCATGTCGAATGTGTGGCGTAACGTGTGGCGAACTATGAGGTTGTATATAGAACTGCGGCATGCGATAAGAGAGCGACTTAAACCTACCTACGACTTTCTTGCCTGCCTACGAGGGGTATCAGATGAGGTGGATACAGCTGTGCAGATGTTGCAGCTGCACATCAGTACATCTCCGATAGACTTCTTGCGTCAGCAAGCATTGTGTGTTAAGCATTGCGACAAGCTATTCTATGCTTGCGAAAAAAAGAGTTTTTTTAACCGCCTACGAGCGTGGTACTTCCCTATCTCATGTAGTGAATATTTTCGTTATCTGAGTAAAAAAAACATTAGGTAGAACCTCAAACAGTGCTGATATGAATGCATCTACATCATTAGCTCCCATATTGCTATTCGTATTTAATCGTCCCGAACATACTCGACTTACAATCGAGGCTTTGCAACGCAATACTCTTGCCAGTGAAAGCCATCTTTATATCTATTCCGATGGAGTTCGCAATGAAAATGATGCAAAGGCTGTTGGTGAGGTACGTCAGTTGATTGCTGCCATCAGCGGATTTAAGCAGGTGACCATTATAGAACGCGAAAAGAATTGTGGACTGGCTCACAACATTATAGATGGGGTAACTACACAAGTGAGAAAGCATGGAAAGGTAATTGTACTGGAAGATGACCTTGTGACATCACCCTACTTCTTGCAATTCATGAACGATGCCTTGATCGCTTATAGTGACGAACCGCGTGTGGGTCACATACAAGCATGCGATTACACGCAAGAGCCTTCATTACCCGATACGTTTCTTATTAAGTGGACTGGAAGTTGGGGTTGGGCAACGTGGGAACGGGCTTGGCAATATTTCAACCCCGATGGTGCTATGCTGCTCAGCGAGTTAAAGAAACGTCGACTCACGCGTGAGTTTGACTTTGGAGGAACCTATGGTTATACCCGTATGTTACGTCGGCAAGTAGAGGGGAAAAACAATTCGTGGGCTATCCGATGGAATGCCTCGCTGTTTCTTCAAGATATCCTTTCACTCAATGTAGGTAAATCTTTGGTACGCAACATCGGATTTGATGGAAGTGGCACTCACTGTGGAAACGACCGTCTATACGACTCAGTGTTGTACACACACCCTTTGCCGGTCAAGAAAATTACGCCTACGGTCGAAAGCAAGGTAGGTCGCAAAGCATTATCCGATTATTATCGTCGCACCAACTCTTTTTATGCCAAGGCGATGCGTCGACTGCGACGTATGTTGCGATGGAATATGTGAGATGTAAATAAACCTTTTGAACCGGATTGAGTCAAAAGATATAGTTTACCGTATATAGTGATATGAAAAAAAGAGTGTTGGCATTTTTTAGTAGGGGAAGATGGTTGCAGCTGGCAGCACAATACATAGCTCATCCCAAGAAATTACAAGAATTACTTACTAAGGTTTCGCAATACGCAGGTCGTAAAGGATTGGAAAAAGTGGGAGGTAATATTAAATTGTTGTGGCACTATGTGTCGGATGTGGCGACCCGGCGTTACACCGATTATAATACACATGCATTGCTACTCATCATAGCCGGTCTTATCTATCTTGTTACTCCTGTCGATTTCCTTCCCGATTTCATCGTCGGCGGTCTCATCGACGACGTAAGCGTTATACTCTACATCGTACAATCAGTCCGAGAAGAACTGCAACGCTACGAGAATAATCGTTGTAACAAGCCCTTGCAGGAATAATAAAGTCTATCACCGTTAAGTCTCGTTTACCGCTTCTCTTTTTCTTCCGGCGATTGGGACGGTACTTCGTGACAATGGGTGGGTCGCTCGGGGTGCGTGTGGTTGTGACGGGTTACAAGGTTGTCTAAGAGCTGGCAGCAGTCGTGGTATTGTTGCGATAGGTCGACAAGACGATTGCGACTGGCCTCTATCATATCGGCTATTTCTTTAATTTGGTCGCTGAGATTTTGACATTTTTTATAACAAAACTCCTCCTCCGATACCATGCCTTCTCGCCGGCTATTGCTTTCGAGACTAATATAATAGTCCGAATCAGACATTTCTCCCTCTTCACCGGCTGTGATAAAGAAATCGGCAATACGCAAGGGGTAAACATTGCATATACGCAGAATAATGTCAAGATTGAGATTACCGCCTCTTACCGCTTTGCCCACCGTATTTTTATCTATGCCCAGTAGCTCCGCGGCTTCCTTGTACGAAATCTTGTTGCGTTGCAGATATTTCTTAAATCGCTCACCGGTGTACACTATCCGAGGTGTGTCGTTCTTTATGTCGGTTTTCATCACAGTTGCTATTTATCAGTAAACTAATATATTAGTATGCAATAACCAATTTACTAAAATATCCGACACTAAGCAAATGCATATGTTAATGAATGTAAATATATTAAGAATTAGAATATCAGATCTTCGAAAGCAACAATTTCTGTCAACATTATAATTATGTGCTTTCAGTTACCTTAAACTTCGCTCAGAAAAGGTGATAAAGTTTCGGGCGGGCGTGATTATTAAAACATAAAAGTTGAGAGTCAAAAACAATGCAACAAACATTCAAATCTGGGCGGGCAAATTGCAAGAAAATAGCACCTTCCCAACCGCTTGGTTGAGTTGTTCTATTGCAACCCACTTTACCGTGGGGATAAAAAAGAGGCTGCATCGAAAATAATTATTTGACATAATTACCTCTGACACAGCCTCTTTATGAGGAAATATCTAAAAGCTTAACAGCTATAATTGACACTTACAGAACACCCCTTAGCACTTGCCGGGACATGTTGGCTTTATCTGCTTAAAGAAGTCATTGCCCTTATCATCAACAAGGATAAATGCCGGGAAGTCAACCACTTCTATTTTCCAGATAGCCTCCATACCAAGTTCGGGATATTCAAGGCACTCTACCTTCTTAATACTATTTTGTGCCAAAATCGCAGCGGGTCCACCTATACTACCGAGATAGAAACCACCATGTTTGTGACAAGCATCGGTCACTTGCTGGCTACGGTTGCCCTTAGCAATCATTACCATTGATCCGCCATTGGCTTGGAAAAGGTCGACATACGAGTCCATGCGTCCGGCTGTGGTAGGTCCAAACGAACCGGAAGCCATACCGGTGGGAGTCTTGGCAGGTCCGGCATAGTAGATGGGGTGATTTTTGAGATATTCGGGCATAGGTTCACCGGCATCGAGTCGCTCTTTGATCTTGGCATGAGCGATGTCACGACCTACGATGATAGTGCCGTTCAACGACAATCGTGTAGCAACAGGATACTTGGTAAGTTCAGCAAGTATTTCGCTCATGGGGCGGTTGAGGTCGATACAAACAGCATTGCCTTCACCGGCTTGACGCAACTCCTCGGGGATGAGTGTCGAAGGTTGATCGTCGAGGCGTTCTATCCACAGACCATCCTTATTGATTTTGGCCTTGATGTTGCGGTCGGCTGAGCAAGAAACTCCCATACCTACGGGGCATGATGCTCCGTGACGAGGCAAACGGATTATGCGGATGTCGTGAGCGAAATATTTACCACCGAACTGGGCACCGAAGCCCGATGCTTGTGCAGCTGCCAATACTTCTTTCTCCAACTCAACATCGCGGAAAGCTTGTCCCCATTCATTTCCCTCGGTAGGCAAACGATCGTAATACTTCGCTGAGGCCAATTTTACGGTTTTTAGGTTTGTCTCGGCACTCGTTCCTCCAATCACAAAAGCAACGTGATAGGGGGGACATGCTGCCGTACCCAATGTCTTCATCTTATCAACGAGGAAAGGTACCAGTGTCTTGGGGTTGATGAGGGCTTTGGTCTCTTGATAGAGATATGTTTTGTTGGCCGAACCACCTCCCTTTGCCATAAACAAGAAGTTGTATTCCATGCCATCTACTGCAAAGAGATCGATTTGAGCAGGCAGATTGCAACCGGTGTTTACCTCGTCATACATGTTGAGGGGGGCATTCTGTGAGTAACGAAGATTTTCTTCGGTATAGGTCTTATACACGCCCAACGACAGTGCTTCTTCGTCGCCACCGCCGGTCCACACTTGTTGACCTTTCTTACCCATCACAATTGCTGTACCGGTATCTTGGCAGAATGGCAGTACTCCCTTGCATGCCACCTCGGCATTACGCAACATGGTAAGTGCCACAAACTTATCGTTATCACTCGCCTCGGGGTCATGAAGCACCTTGGCTACCATTTCATTGTGTTCGCGACGCAGCATAAACGACACATCTCGCATAGCAGCGTTGGCCAACTTGGTAAGAGCCTCCGGCTCAACAACGAGCATTTCTCGTCCATTACATTCGGTTACCGATACATGTTCCTTTGTCAATAGATAATATTCTGTATTATCGGGCTTGACATTAGGAAACATCGGCTGATACTTAAACGGTTTTGTTGCCATAGTTATATTTATTTTGGAGTTATTTTCTCATACTGCAAACTTACACAAAATCTCGCAAATAAAGTGTGCCGAATATAAGAAAGTTATCTAAAACGTAAAAGATACTCTATCATTACACCCAAGCACAATTCATGGAAACCTTTAAGGTAACAAAAAAAGATGTTGCCAAGTTGCTGACAACATCCTTACAAATAAATCCACATCACATTCTTAGTACTCATACTCGGTGTACCCTACCCCATGGCAATGGCTACATTTGAGATGGACATGTACTGTACCATAACTCCACGATCGGTTACAAACTTTGCAGTACACAGGAGGTCCATATGTTCCGAACGTTGCTTCATACTTTGTTTGTATAACCTCTCCTTTACCACTACAATAGGCACATTTATTGCGTACTTTGGTTTTTTGTGGCTTAGTAGTTGTGGTATTGTTTTCCTTAGCAGTGTTGGGAGTGTTATAATAATTACCATACCACTGATAATTACCATTTGGATTCGTATCGGGTATATATTGAGAACTTCCCGAACTCTTTTTACGAATCAAAGAACAAGTGGTTTGATGTGCGGGTGGGGTTGCTCGCTCATAGACATAAGTCGTCTCTTTATGCACAATGTTAATCTTAGAATAATCTTGTTTAACCATAATGATGGCAGACCCATAGTAACATTCGCCAACATATACCATCACATTATTCTCTCTCCTCTTATACCTACACACTCCATTATCAACTGAAATACCATCTTTATCCGATTCATAACACGCATTGTCGGTAAAAGTAAAGAACTGACCGCCATTTACATTTGTTTCTATCTTCCCTTCTCTGCTTATTTTTGTTATCTTATAGAAATAAGTATTTGACAGTGTGGTTGTATAAGGAAAGATGAGCAATATAAATAATATTAAAATCTTTTTCATCAATCCAAGAAATCTGTATTCGGTTTTAGAGATTCGATGTCTACTAATTCATAATAACTCCTGTTTTCAGGATCGGACGTAGACCATCTAATTAACTCTGTTCTATCTTTGCTAAATGTATAACAGTCGTCCTCCCACGAAGGATTTCCCCAAACACCTTGTGGATTTCCCCAAACATCTGAGTGTGAAAATCTACTATATTTGCAATACCTTCGATAGGTATACTTATTATAAGAAGAATACGTATCGCAATATTTATAAATTACTGCAATCCCACTTTGCCCTATCGGGGTCCATCCGGGCGACGACTTCCAGTCGTTATAATTTTCTGCAAGATTATTTCTAGTTACCTCATTGTAATATTCAGGGGATTCTAAGAGTTTTTTTCTAATCTCCTTAACACCACTTGCATACCAATAACCCATCATATCATTCTGAAAATTAACAAAAACATATTGCTCACTCATTGCTTTTGAACTAATTCCATCATTAACGGTTTTCACATATTTGTAGCAATATACTTTCTCGCTACTGTAAAATTGTGCCATAGCAACATTGCCACACCACACACTCATTAGTACAACTAATAAACTCAAAATTTTTGTTTTCATAAAAAATTCCTCCTGAGTTAGCAGTCCCATATAACTCACTAATGATAAAAAAGAAACGTGAGACTGCTATGCCACGTTCTAAGTCGGAGGTCGTAGGAAATACCTTATTCAGAGATGTAACAATAACAGCTCACGCTATACGCGTGAGAAACTATTACGCTGTTCTCCCTGAAAAGTCTTGAATTTCCTACGTTCCCGACTTCGAGATAAGCATAACGCTTCTTAATAATAATATGTCTACGATAAGATTACTCTTATCACATTGCAAATGTAATAAAAATATCGATGAAAGAAACCGTAACAATGAATATTTATAAAAGAAAACTGATCATTTCACATTACCTCCATATAAAATTCTACTGCACTACAAAACAAAGCTCCAATACTGATTATGCACGGTTTATAATATATTACGCCGTATACACATCCTAATCAAATAACATACACGTATTTACATTTTTCACAACTTGATTGATATACATCTGCATATTTATTACCTTTACGACCTTGAAAGTCATCTGATGGGATGCTGACACTCGTTTGTTCTTATGTATTTATTTGTTTAACTTCTAAATCATTTATGATTATGCAAAAGAGCAGATACAAATTCTCAGGTGATTGTTTACGCAAGCATTTGCTCCGCAATAGATTAACATATCAGGATGCTGCGAAAGAACTGGAAATTAACAAGAATACGATCGGTAAAGTGGCTCGCAGCGGCAACACAACCATCTCAGTTATACTTCACATAGCCAACCTATTCGGCATACCTATTGATGAATTCTTTGTTAAGTGCGAATCGTGCCAAGAAGGAAACGAAAATAACCACACTCATTGCGAAGAAGAATACCATAACAAGCAGAACATACCCTTTAACAATGACTACCTCGACGATACACAAGAACATTCGCAGCTCAATTTCGATAAGTTCATTACCAATAGACTCGACCAAATTATCACTCAACTCAATAGGATTGAAAAGGGAATGAGTGACAAGCAACTCTTAAATGAAGAATAGAATAGTGGTTCTGCTCATGATATATAAAGCAATTAACATGACATTAACTACTTAATAGACTGGATAGCTGAGAGATTTCTCGGCTATCCTTATGTATTCACGGCAGCAGTGTGATAATGGGCTGTATGGCCGGTGTAGGCAGGATTTACTTATTCCTCGCTGCATCCTTCCATTTTACTATTAACTCCCTATTTTCCATATCGCGGAGTAGGTGGTGTGGATGATGAGTTTTTCCCTGCTCTGTATTGCTGTTCTTTTTGTTTATCTACTCTTTTTTGCTGCCGTCAGTACTTCCGAGGGGCTGTTCGATATGGGTGGATGGAGGGTGGTTTAGACGGTTAGATGCATGGAGAGTTAGAGGGAAGGCTTGCAAGGTAGTTAGAGGGTTTGACGGTTAAAGTGGGGGACGGTTAGGGGGAGTCACCCCAAAACTTTGGGGGATGATGGATAGGTTGGTGGTTATAAAAAAACATCGCCCCGAGAACGTTTGTTCT
>JAFXJY010000038.1 GCA_017531985.1 Bacteroidaceae bacterium | reverse complement strand
CGCAGATTGCGTGAAAGTAAAAAAGAGATAATTAACAAAATTGTATAACTCAACCTGTTACGAGTAAGTATAGAGAGCCTGGAAAGCGTGTAGTCGTCACAAGCGGCTCGGGGGTTCGAATCCCCCTCACTCCGCAAGGTAACACATTGAAAGACTTGTAAATGGCAGGTCGGTCAGTGTGTTATTTTTCTATACAACGGAATAGGTTTCGTGGGAGTAGGGAGTGTGAATTTCGCCATCAATGAAGATGGTTGGAATGTTACCGGGTAACAACCGATGGTGGAGATTTATTAGTCCGGTATATGTGGAAACTCTCTTTAATTTGTAAAATAACAACTGTATGAAAACTGAATTTGAGAAAATGCGTAGCGGGGAAATGTATTCCTTTGCCGATGGTGAAATTTCGGATAGCATAGTAAGAGCTCAGAAGATGTGTGCAAGGTTACGCTTATTATCGATACACAGTGAGGAGTATAGAGCTTTGATTGAGGAATTGATACCTGATATTCCTTCAAGCAGTACGATATGTCCGCCCTTTCATTGTGATCATGGAACGGGAATTGTATTAGGTGAAAATGTGTTTATCAACTACAATGCAGTGATGTTGGATGGTGGTTATATCCGCATAGGTCGTAATACAAAAATAGGTCCTAATGCTCAATTTTATACGCCCAATCATCCGTTGGATTATCTTGAAAGAAGAAAGTCGCAAGAGATAGCACTTCCTATAACTATCGGCGAGGATTGTTGGATTGCCGGTGGTGTTACTATATGTCCCGGTGTTTCTATTGGCAATCGTTGTGTTGTTGCAGCCGGAAGTGTTGTTACACAAGATGTGCCTGATGATACACTTGTTGCCGGTTGTCCGGCGGTTGTTAAGCGAAAATTGAATGAATAGTCTGTTGTCGATGATTGTGATATATTCGGCCGATTAGATAGTTGTAATGCTGCGAAGCGTAAATAAGGAAAACATGGGGCAATTTTTTTGCACCCATGTTTTTTTTTGTGTGGGGGGATAATGTCAAATCTTAACAAAAAAAAGCCCCCGATAAGCACCAACGCTTATCGGGGGTGATGTGTGTGCTTTATTACTTGCTGAGTGCAGCGATGCGTTCTTCTATCGATTTTATTTTACTTTCGGCATCGGCCTTTTTCTTGCGTTCGAGTTCAACGACTTGTGCAGGAGCGTTGTTGACGAAGCGTTCGTTGCTGAGTTTTCCCATGACGGTACGCAGGAATCCTTGCATGTATTTGAGGTCATCATTGAGCTTGGCAAGTTCGGCTTCGACGTCGATGTTGTTGCCGAGTGGTACTGCGTATTCGGTGGTTCCTACGAGGAATGCGGCTGAGTTGGCATCTTTTTCGGTAACGATGTTGATGTCACTGAGGTTGGTGAGTTTCACTATTACGCAGTTGTTGGTGTTGTCGTGCTGACCTACAATTTGCAATGTGAGAGCATCGCGGTTGGGGATGTTCTTCTGCAAGCGTACGGTGCGAATGCCGGCGATAATCTGCTTAGTGTTTTCAAATGCTGTGATGAGGTTCTCGTCGACGGGTTGGGGTTGCGGAAGCAGTGCAGTCATGATGCTTTCACCATCATTACGCTCGGCGAGGTGTTGCCACAACTCTTCGGTGATGAAGGGCATGAATGGGTGTAGCAGTCGCAATAGAGCATCGAAGTATCGGAGTGTAGCTTCGTATGTCTTGGCGTCGATGGGTTGTTGGTATCCGGGTTTGATAACTTCGAGATACCATGAAGAGAACTCGTCCCAGAAAAGTTTGTATACAGCCATGAGAGCTTCTGAGAGGCGGAACTTGCCGAAGAGGTCTTGTACTTCGATGAGTGTCTTGGAAAGTTGTGCGTCGAACCACTTGATGGCTGTGGCAGCAGTGTCGGGTTGTGGTATGTTGTTGTCGACTGTCCAGCCTTTGACGAGGCGGAAAGCGTTCCATATTTTGTTGCAGAAGTTGCGACCTTGCTCGCAAAGTGAATCGTCATAAAGGATGTCGTTACCTGCGGGTGCTGCGAGCATGAGTCCCATGCGTACGCCATCGGCACCGAACTTGTCGATGAGACCTAATGCATCGGGTGAGTTGCCCAATGATTTTGACATCTTGCGACCTATCTTGTCGCGAACGATACCGGTGAAGTAGACGTTGCGGAAAGGTGGAAGTTGGCAGAATTCGTATCCCGCCATTATCATGCGTGCTATCCAGAAGAAGATGATGTCGGGTCCTGTAACGAGGTCGGCGGTGGGGTAGTAGTAGTTAAATTCTTCGTTTCCGGGGTTATTGATTCCTTCGAAGAGAGAGATAGGCCACAACCATGATGAGAACCATGTGTCGAGGCAGTCTTCGTCTTGACGTAGGTCGGATGCTTGCAACTCATTGTTGCCGGTCTTTTGACGAGCCAATTCAACGGCTTCGTCGATTGATGTTGCTACGACGTAGCCTCCCTCGGGAAGGAAGTAGGCAGGGATGCGATGTCCCCACCACAACTGACGTGAGATACACCAGTCTTTGATGTTTTCCATCCAGTGGCGGTAAGTGTTCTTGAACTTGGCTGGGTGGAACTTGATGTCGTCGTTCATTACAGCATCGAGGGCAGGACGAGCCAGCTCGCTCATTTTCAAGAACCATTGCATCGATAACTTAGGTTCTATTACGACGTGTGTACGTTCGCTGTAACCTACTTTGTTGTCGTAGTCTTCTACTTTTTCGAGGAGGTTGGCATCGGCAAGGTCTTTGACTATTTGTGTGCGAACGTCAAAACGATCCATTCCTATGTACATGCCACCGGCTTCACTGATTGTACCGTTGTCGTTGAAGATATCGATGGCGGGAAGGTTGTATTTTTCGCCCAACATGTAGTCGTTTACGTCGTGTGCGGGTGTTACTTTGAGGCAACCTGTACCAAATTCCATTTCGACGTATTCGTCCATGATGATGGGTACTTCACGACCTACCAAGGGTACGATTACACGCTTGCCTTTGAGCCAAGAGTAGCGTTCGTCGTTGGGGTTGACGCACACGGCGGTATCGCCGAGGATTGTCTCGGGACGTGTTGTGGCAACTACGATGTAGCGGTCTTCACCTTCAACGTAGTAACGCAGGTGGTAGAGTTTGCTGTGTTCGTCTTTGTATATTACTTCTTCGTCCGATAGTGCTGTGAGGGCTTGCGGGTCCCAGTTGACCATTCGCACGCCACGGTATATGAGACCTTTGTTATAGAGGTCGACAAATACACGCAATACGCTTTGGCTGCGAGATTCGTCCATTGTAAAAGCTGTGCGTGACCAGTCGCACGATGCACCCAGACGTTGCAATTGTTTGAGGATGATGCCACCATGTTCTTCTTTCCATTCCCATGCGTGACGGAGGAACTCCTCGCGAGTGAGGTCGTTCTTCTTGATGCCTTGCATGGCCAGTTTGGCAACGACCTTGGCCTCGGTTGCGATAGATGCGTGGTCGGTACCGGGTACCCAACAGGCATTCTTGCCTTCCATGCGGGCTCGACGCACGAGGATGTCTTGGATGGTGTTGTTGAGCATGTGTCCCATGTGGAGGATGCCGGTAACATTGGGTGGCGGAATGACTACCGTGTACGGCTCACGGGTATCGGGTTTCGATTCGAATAATTTGTGTTGCATCCAGTAGTTGTACCACTTGGATTCTACCTCATCGGGCATGTACTTTGTAGCCAATTCTTTGTTCATTGTTATTGTGTTCTTTTATTATTTTCTGTTTAATAATGGTTATCTCGATTTTGTGTGAATGCAAAATCGTGCAAATTTACAAATAAACGTTCTAAAAATCAATATTTGCCGTTGTATATGTATTATTTTTTACGCAACTCGTATGACTTGGACTTGAAGAAACGTCCCAGCTCTTCAATGTCCTCTATGTGTCGGTACTCCTCGGGCATGATGGGTTTTCCTACAACAACGCGTATGGTCTTGTTTCGCTTGTTGAATACCTCTGATGGGAGACGTAGTGAGCTGAGCAGGTAGTTGATGCTACGCAGCAGATAGAATGTCAGACTGTTGCGGCCATAGAAGTAAACGGGAATTACCGGTTTGTTGAATTGCTTGACAAGGCGTATGATATTGGGTTGCCATTCGCGATCTTCGGTTGTGAGGTCGAGCTTGAGTTTCGATACGGCACCGGCAGGGAAGAAACCTATGGGATTGCCGTCACGCACATGCTTCATGGCTGTTCTTATACCGTTCATTGATACGGCACGAGCCTTCTCGCTCGACGATACGGGTTCTACGGCTATGAAATTATCGCACATGGCACCTATGTAAGTAAGGAATTGGTTGACCATTACTTTATATTCGGGGCGGTAACGTGCAAACATTGAGATGATTATCATGCCATCAAATGCTCCAAATGGATGGTTGGATAGTGTTACGAATGCACCTTCCGGTAGATTTTTGAGTATCTCTTCGTTCTCGATTTCGAGTTTGACGTTTACTCCATCAATGATGCCATCGGTAAAGTCGGCACCGCGTTTATGACAGTTGGCAGCGTGAAGATTATTGGCATCGGTTACATGTAGCCAGCGGAGTAGGGCATTAATGAATTTGTCGTTTTTGAGCCAAGGAAGCAGTCGTTTTACATCATTGGCATCCAATACAGTTTCTTTCATAACGTTCTAATTATTTATAACAGCACTTCGCACACTCCCATATATATAAGCACACCAATAATATCGCTGGTGATGGTTATAAAAGGACCTGTGGCAAGAGCCGGGTCGATTTTAAATTTTTCTAATGTGAGAGGAACTATTGTTCCGAATATCGAGGCAAACAATACGACAGCAAAGAGTGAGAGTGATACTGCGGCTGTAATAGCATTATTGTCGAGGAAGAAGTAGTTGTATAAAAAGACGAGTAGAGATATGATGGTGGCATTGATGGTGGCAACCCCACTCTCTTTTAATACTTGTTGCCAAGCATTCTTAATATCGAGTGTGCCATTGGCAAGACCTTGTACGACGATGGCCGATGATTGAATACCGACGTTACCTCCTGTACCACCTATAAGGGGGATGAAGAGAGCTAATGCCGGATTGGTGGCGAGGCTTGACTCAAATCCACCCAAAATTGTGGCACTTGCTATACCACCGCCTATGCCTATCAACAGCCACGGTAGGCGAGCCTTGGTCTGTTCTATTACGGTGTCGGTACTTTCTATATCTTGTGAGATACCCGATGCCAACTGATAGCCACGTTCCGATTGTTCACGCACTTCGTCCATCACATCGTCGACTGTAATGCGTCCTACAAGACGTCCTATGCTATCGACAACCGGTACGGCAACGATGTCGTACTTCTCGATGGTCTGTGCTACTTCATCGATGGGGGTGTCTGTTTTGACCGATACGGGGTCTTGCTCCATTACATATTTGACCTTCGATGCTCCGGGATTGGTTATCATCTTCTTCAATGGGAAGATACCTTTGAGTCGTTCATCATCATCGATAACGTACACATAATATATCTCGTCCATTGTTTCGGCTTGCAGTCGCATCTCTTTGACGCATTCGGCCATACTCCAGTTTTCGTTTACAATAACCATCTCGGTACCCATGATACCACCGGCAGTATCTTCGTCGTATTTCAACAGGTCGACAATGTCGCCTGCTTGTTCCATGTCGTCAATACGCGAAAGCACTTCTTCTTGTATCTCTTCGTCGAGATCACGCATCACATCCACCGCATCGTCAGTCTCTAACTGGTCGATTACTTGCTTGGCAATAACGTCGGCGGGTAGGTCTTCGAGCATTTTTCGACGATCGTCTTCATCCAGCTCAACTAACACATCGGCTGCTTTGTCGGCATCGAGCAGGAGGTTGACGAACTCGGCTTCGTTAAGATCGAGTTCTTCGTACAATGCTGCAATATCGGCAGGGTGAAGGTCGTTGAGCATTTCTATGGCCTTCTCCTTGTCTTTGCTGTCTATTATTGAGCGAAATTGTTGCAGAAAATCGGGTGTAAATTGCTCCATAACATTATGCTTTATGCTCGTTGTGAGCGGTTCTTATTGCTTGGGTGTGGTGTGCAACAGAGCTTCAACTCGTTGCGTCAACGTCACAAAGTCGGCTACCGAGAGTTGTTCGGGTCGCTTGTTGTACATTTCGTCGGTCATCATCGATGAGGCTTCTCCTACAAGTGGTTTTAATGAGTTGCGTAATGTTTTACGTCGTTGATTGAAAGCTGTTTTAACCACTTGCTTGAAGAGGCGTTCGTCGCAGCCCAGTGATGTTACATTGTTGCGGGTCATGCGTATGACTGCCGATTTGACCTTTGGCGGTGGGTCGAAAACGTGTTCCGATACGGTAAAGAGATACTCTACATCGTACCATGCTTGCAGCAATACGCTCAATATGCCATAGGCTTTACTTCCCGGAGGAGAGGCAAGACGTTCGGCAACCTCCTTTTGTATCATGCCACTGCAACAGGGTATGCTGTCCTTGTAGTCGAGTACTTTGAAAAATATCTGGCTCGAAATGTTGTAGGGATAGTTGCCTATCACACAGAATTGGGCAGGAAAGAGTGTTGCTAAGTCGCACTTCAAGAAGTCTTCGCCCAAGATGCGACCTTGCAACTCGGGGAAGTGTATTGTCAGGTAGGCAACCGACTCGGCATCAAGTTCGACAACCGTAAGATTGTGACCTTGGTCGAGCAACGGTCGGGTGAGCTTACCCATACCCGGACCTATCTCTAATACAGGCATCGACTTATATTGGTCGAGGGTCTCGGCTATACGTCGGGCTATGTCGTCGTCTTTAAGGAAGTGCTGACCTAAGAATTTCTTGGGTTTTACCGTATATGTATTCTTTTTCGGTGTTGGCATTGTATCTATTTTCTTAAACTTTTAAGGGCTATTTTGATAATTAATTCAAAATACGGCTGCTTGGGAGTTTACTTTTTAAAGAAAACAATTATCTTTGCATTGTGCAAATTTACAACAATATTTTGAAATTTACGAATTTTGAAGAAGATACTATCATACATAATAAAGTATATCTTGCCTTTGCTTATGGGTATAGGTATCTTTGTGTTGTTGTATAAGCAATTCGACATGAGTGAGATTGTGAGTATATTGCAATCGGATATGAATATCGTATGGGTTATTGTATCGATGCTCATCGGTGTCATCAGTCACCTGTCGCGAGCTTTGCGTTGGCAGTTGCAATTGCGAGCTATCAACGTAACACCCTCTTTTGGTACGTTGTGTAATGCCATCTTTGGCACGTATGCATTCAATCTTGTGATACCTCGATTTGGCGAGTTGTGGCGTTGTACCTATGTGGCCGACCACGAACAAGCATCGTTCTCTCGCATCTTCGGTTCGATGTTGAGCGATCGTGTTGCCGATACGTTATCGGTTGTAGTCATTGTTGCTTTTGTGTTTCTCATGCAGATGGGTGTGGTAAACAGTTTCTTGGCTCAGAACCCCGAGTTGCAGTCGCAAGTGTATAGTGTAATGACATCGCCTTGGCTCTATGTCGTTATATTTATCTTGGTGGCAGTCGCACTCATGTTGTGGAAACGCAAAGGTAATAATCCCCTCATGGTCAGGGTGCGTGAGATATTGCATAACTTGGGCGAGGGCTTTAACTCGGTCGTGTCGATGAAGAGTGGCAAAAAGCGTTTTTTGTTATATACCATTATGATATGGGGCTGCTATTTCCTGCAACTGTACGTTTGTTCGTGGGCATTCGACTGGATGCATCACATTACTGTCTTGCAAGCTCTTGTACTCTTTGTCTTGGGCAGTATAGGCATGGCTGTGCCTGTGCAGGGTGGTATAGGACCTTGGCATGCAGCTGTCATATTCGGTATGATGTTCTACGGATTCAGTCATGAGCAGGCAGGTGCTTTTGCACTGATAGCTCACGGCTCACAGATGGTTGTTACCATTCTGTTGGGTATATACACATCCGTTGCAGTTGTATTGCAACGAAAGAAAATAGTTCAATCTTAAAAAAACTTTATAAATTATCAACCTTTCAAAAAAAACTATGATTATGGCACAAGAACTCATCAACCTCAATCCCCAAGCGATATGGAAATATTTCGCACAGATATGCAGCATACCACATCCCTCGGGGCATACTGCTAAGATAGCCGATTACTTGATGGAAACAGGAAAAGAACTCGGACTCGATACCTATCGCGATAGAGCCGACAATGTCATAATTCGCAAGCCGGCAACTCCGGGTATGGAGAACCGCACTCCGGTTATCCTTCAAGCACACTACGATATGGTGCCGCAAGCCAATAAGGCTACTAACCACAACTTCGAGACCGACCCTATTTTGCCTCGTGTTGATGGCGACTGGGTGTTGGCTACCGATACCACGCTGGGTGCTGATAATGGTATAGGAATGGCTTCGATACTCGCAGTGTTGGAGTCGAAAGAGTTGAAACATGGTCCTATCGAAGCCCTTTTTACTCGTGACGAAGAGACGGGTATGTATGGAGCAAAGGACATTGAACCCGGTGTGTTGAAAGGCAAAATCTTACTTAATACCGACTCGGAAACCGATGGCGAATTGTACATGAGCTGTGCCGGAGGTTTGGATATAGAAGCGACTTTCCGCTATCAGGAGAAAGAGACTCAACAACTTGAAAACTATGTTGCTTACAAGATTACTCTGGGAGGTCTTTTAGGCGGTCACTCGGGTATTGATATTAACCTGGGTCGACTCAATGCCAACAAGGCTATGTTCCGATTCCTTAAAATAGCCGTAGGTTGCCATAGTGCAAGATTGGCAACATACAGTGGTGGAACGTTGCGTAATGCTATTCCTCGTGAGGCTGAGGCTCTTGTTGTTATACCCGAAGTGCGTGTTAAGAAATTCCTTGCTTTTGTCGATGACTTTAAGCACACACTTCAACATGAATATGGCTTTATCGAACACAATATAGTCTTTACTGCACAAGAGAGCGAAATGCCCTCAAAACTCATGCCAGAGCCTGCACAAGATGATCTTATCAATGCTATATCGGCTTGCCACAATGGTGTGTATCGTATGATTCCCGATGCTCCTGAGGTGGTTGAAACATCGTCCAACTTGTCGATAGTAACCGCCAACGATGGTACTGCTGAGGTGAAAATTCTGGCTCGTAGTTCGAGTGAAACTCAAAAGTACGCTTTGGCCTCGGAGATAGAAAGTACTTTCTCACTGGCAGGAGCCAAGGTTATTTTTGATGGAGCTTATCCCGGATGGGAGCCTAACTTGCAGTCGGCTATTCTTCACACCATGCGTCCGCTCTATCCGCAAGTATTGGGACGTGAAGCCGAAGTGAAGATGATGCATGCCGGTCTTGAATGTGGTATAATAGGTGCAGCATATCCCGGTCTTGATATGATTTCGTTTGGTCCTACTATCAAGCATCCCCACTCACCCGAGGAGAAAGTGAACATTCCTTCGGTCGAGAACTTCTGGAAAATACTGTGTGCCACATTGGAAAATATCCCCGTAGAACAATAATAATGATGCAATCATGGCCATAGAAAATAATGTTCCTCAGACTGAGAATAACATTCCGCAACAGCCTAAGAAGAGCCATCCGATTGTGAAATGGTTTAGAAACATAGGTTGTGTGATATTGTTGCTGCTCTTTCTTGCTCTCGGTATTTTTGTCTACTGGAAGTACTATTCGGTATTCGGTGAGGGTGTAAAGAGTGGAACGCTCAATTATGTTGTTCTGAAAGGAGATATATTCAAGACGTACGAAGGCAAACTCATCATGGAGGGTGTGGTCTCGTCGGGTCAAGGACAGATAGAGTCGAACCACTTTACATTCTCAATCGAGGATAAAGAGTTGGCCGAACGTCTGATGCGTATGAGCGGAGAACGTGTCGAGTTGCAGTACAAGGAGTATCATGGTACACTGCCTTGGCGTGGTCATAGCGTGTATGTTGTGGATAGCATCCTTTCGAACGAAGGTGTGCAAGAACCTGTTCAATCGACCGAGCAGACTATTATTGAAGCTGTATCAACCTCCATCTGATATTGATGGTATTGTACTATAAGAAGGGCTGTATCAACGAAAGGCTGGTACAGCCCTTCTTGTGTGTTGTGTGGATGTGCTGCACATACAGTCTTATGGGTAATTACTATCAAAGGGTGCTATCGGTGGTGGGTAAGCAAGGATAAAGTTGTTGTTCACAGCATGGTATCGGGGAAAAAAATGAGACAACCCAAAAATCGCTTTCAGGTTGTCTCTTCTAACTAACTTAATGTACAAGCCGATTATAAACTATATAGTATATAACGTTTGGTTACATTATGGGAACTTCTATCAATTGCTGTAACAAATGATCTGTTAATAGGTGAAATTTTTAGAAGTTCCCTTAACAAAACAGTATATCAATCGGTGAAATTTATTTGGCTAGTTGGGGTACTGTAGTCACTACACCATCGATGGTAACAGTAGCTTTCGCACCATTGGTCGAATCCCAACCAGAGATGAATACCATCTCTCCATGAGCAGGAGCTGTGCAGTCGTTCATGTTTACAGCGATGCTTGTTGAGAAAGAACCGCTATTGATTTCAACGGCACCCTTTGATGAGGCGTTGCTTGTGCTGAAAGTACAATCGTTGCAAGTGAGAACTCCCTCGGCTACACCCCCAGTGGTGTAAACATTGATACAACGGTCGTTGTAGTTAAATTCGCAATCGTTGAATACTACTTCATCTGCTCCGTATGTCCATAAGCAATGTTCTTGACTTCCGGCATTGAATGAGCATGCGTTAAACTCATGTTTGCCTTTGAAAGTGAAATAGAGATTTTCGAACTTACAGTTGTTATAAGTACCTTGCATTCGGGCAAATCCCTTATAGTTACCACCGGGTGTTTTGATGGTGATATTCTCGAATGTAACTTTTGAACCATCGAATGTGCCGAGAGCTTCGTTACCGTTCTGATTGATGTTCAATATTACATTCTCATCCACACCTCTCAATGTTAATGTCTTACCATCAGCATCGAAGCTGGTTGCATTGTAAGTGTTGGCAGTGAGGTTGATGGTTGTAGCACCTGCTGCGATGGCGGCTTTCAAGCCATTAACGTTCGATGCTACATAATTGCCGTTGGCATCTATGATAAGTCCATCGGCTATTACTTGCACGTTGCCACTGCAATTTACAATCTGGTTCTCTACGTTTGCAATGACGTGAGTGTTAACACCTTCTCCAAGAGTGTTGCCTATTATGTTGGCGGTGTAGTTATTGCCGGGATATGTTGATGAACCCAGCTCAACAAAGTTCTCCGAATTGTTTACGGTGTTGTTGGTGAAATCTGCCACATTGCCATCTTGGGCTACATACTTCAATGTGTAATCTTTGTAAGTATTGAAAGTACAGTTGTTGACCTTCATGTTTACATTACCGTAGATTTGCATGGCACGAGCATTGGCATGGTTGTTCTTGCCTTCGAATGTACAGTTGTCAAATGACAATTCAATGGTGTTGGTTGTCCACCAAGTCATTACACCGGTTTCTTTGCCTGTGTTACCATCTACAATGAATTTACAATCTTCAAATGAGATGTTACCACCCCATGCACCCACACAAGGAGTAATATTCTGAGAAGTACCTGTAAACCAGCCGGCAGTGGTAAGTGAGTTGTCGAAGGTTATACCTTTTACCTTGATAGTCGAGGGTGTGCCGTTTGATTGGTGGTCAAGGCCGGCAATAGCTACCTTGCCAACAGCCTCGATGGTAATATTTTTACCACCGGTAACGTTGAGAATTTCGGTGTAAGAACCTTCTGCAACCTTAATTACATCACCGGCTTTTGCAGCGTTGATAGCCTCTTGAATGGTAGCATAGAATGTTTCGTTGATACCTGCGGCTTGTGTTGTTCCGTTGTTGATTTCGGCATCATAATCAGGTTCAAGATCAACGGTTACATTAATGTTGTTGGTAAGCAGGCTTCCGTAGATATTGGTACGGTAGTTGCGTTGCATGGGTACTGAACCTACGGTGTTGGTTTGCTCCAAGTTGTTGTTGTCGCGGTACATATACACGATGTCATGCACTTCCTTCTCGCTACCCACGAGAACATAGTTCATGGCGAGGTATTCATAATTGCCTACGGGGAAGTCCTCAGACGAAGAAGGTATGGCGTTGTAGCCGAATGTTACATCTTGCTCACCGCTAACGGTGCCATCGCACAAGTTAAGAGTGTTAGCAATTTCTTTAACAGTCACAGCCGATTGAGTGGGAGCGTACGAAGCAGCAGTAGCTTCGTCAAAGTCGTTGGTACCGATGTTGAGCTGTGCAAAGGGGCGTTTCAACTCAACCGATATATTCTCGTCGCTTTCAACTGTGAACTCGTAATATTTGTAGAAAGCATCGCGAGCCTCATCGTTGCTAACGGCATTGGTGTAGTTAACTTTCATGGTTTTGTCGGTGAAGTTAACTGTGTAGGGTGCATTCTCGTTGGCAGCCCAGAAGATGGCTGAGTAGCTGTTACCCGATGAGAGTTTGAGGTTGATGGTAGCACTGCCTGTGAAATTGCTTACAGTGCCGCTGTGTGTG
>JAFXJY010000037.1 GCA_017531985.1 Bacteroidaceae bacterium | reverse complement strand
TTGATTATAGAACTGCGTATGACGGGCGTATCATATCGCGAAATTTCGATACAACTCGACATGAACGAAGGAACAGTAAAGAGTGCCATCAACCGTATTAAAAAAAGACTGTATTTTCTCATGAAAGAGATGTGGTAAAACCACCCGCCACAGCATGAGGGACTCACATATAGTTCAATGCTTGACATTACATTGAAAGAAGTACCATGTGCATTTTCAGCTAAAAACAAAGAGTTCGGCAACACGCCGAACTCTTTATGCTTAAAGTTAAATGTTACTAACGACAACTCATTCTCCAATGCGAATGAGGTTATTCGATAACCTTACTTCTGACTGGTTTTTCAAGACCCGGTATAGCTCGTAGTTCAACATCGAAAACGAGAGTTGAATAAGGGAGAATAATATCGGACTTATAAGTATTACCGTAAGCACAATCGTAGGGTATGATGAGTTGGCAGTGATCGCCCACATGCATGTTCATCAATCCAATAACCCAACCGGTAATATTATTGGAAAGTTTGGAGCGATATATACTGTCTCCGTAAATTGTATTGTTATATGACGAATCAAATACAGTATCCTGATAGGTAGTACCTTTGTATACAACGTCGACATAACTTGTAAGGAATGGAGTCATATTGTTAGCTGTAAGCGAACGGTCGTTGTACCACCGCATGAGGATGGTTGAAGAGGCATCCCATGATGGTGTTACTCGTTCGTATACAAGGTTACCATTCTCATCAACCTCAGCATATTTTTCCTCAAAGAATGCTATGTTCTCTTCTCGCCAGTTGGCATACTCTACCCAGTAGTTTTTGGGTTCATCTTTTTCATCCTCACCACTATTGCCACAGGATGATACAACCACAGGGAGGAGCAGCAGGATGATTATATAAAGCAGGAATTTTTTCATTCTTTATGGGTTTAATAATTCGTTATCAAAACTCCACCACAGGAGCTTTCTCAGCACCGCTTTCAGCTTCAAATTGAGGTTTGGCATCGAAACCGAAAATGTTGGCAGTAATGAGAGCGGGGAACTTGCGTATCATGGCATTATAAGAGGCTACCATTTCACTATATCGTCCACGCTCAGTTGCAATGCGATTTTCGGTACCTTCAAGTTGTGCTTGCAGGTCGCGGAAGTTTTCGTTAGCTTTGAGGTCGGGGTAATTTTCGCTGATAGCTAATAGTTTTCCCAAAGCCTGAGTTAACTCGCCTTGTGCTGCTTGGAATTTTTGCAAGCTCTCAGCATCAAGATTTTCGGCATCGATGGAAATCTGAGTAGCTTTGCTCCGAGCTTCGATAACAGCTTCAAGCGTATTGGCCTCGTGAGCGGCATACCCTTTAACAGTGTTGACAAGATTGGGGATAAGATCGGCACGACGTTGATATTGATTTTCGACCTTAGCCCATTGTGCGTTGACCTGCTCTTCGGCCTCGACCATTCCGTTGTAGCTGCATGATGTGAGCGACATGGCAAGGGCCATGGCTGCGATTATTAATCCTACTATTTTTTTCATCTCCATTATTTTTTATTCATTTACTATTTTCTGTAACAAGGTACGGAAGCTGACTTTTTCACCGATGAGAGCATGTAGCTCACTGATAGATACTCGGTGCTGTTCCATACTATCACGTTCACGCAGTGTTACGGTATTATCTTCGAGAGTCTGGTGATCGACAGTTATACAGAAAGGTGTACCGATAGCATCTTGGCGACGGTAGCGTTTTCCGATAGAGTCTTTCTCATCGTACTGGCAACGATAGTCAAATTTGAGACTGTTTATTATCTCGTTGGCCTTTTCCGGTAGTCCGTCTTTGCGTACAAGAGGCATAACAGCAACTTTAATGGGAGCAAGAGCAGCGGGTAGTTGCAATACGACGCGAGTCTCGCCATTTTCCAGCACTTCTTCTTTATATGCAGCAGCCAGTACGCTGAGGAACATGCGGTCTACACCGATTGATGTCTCGATGACGTAGGGGGTGTATGATTTATTGAGCTCGGGATCGAAATATTGTATTTTCTTTCCTGAGAATTTTTCATGCTGGCTCAAGTCAAAGTCGGTACGCGAGTGTATACCTTCCACTTCTTTGAAACCGAACGGCATTTCAAATTCTATATCGGTAGCGGCATTGGCATAGTGAGCCAGCTTCTCATGGTCGTGATAGCGATATTTATGGTCGCCCAGACCGAGAGCCTTGTGCCAACGCAGACGAAACTCTTTCCAGTGATTGAACCAAGTCATTTCTTCACCGGGGCGAACAAAGAATTGCATTTCCATTTGTTCAAATTCACGCATACGGAAAATAAATTGTCGGGCAACAATCTCATTTCGGAACGCTTTGCCTATCTGAGCAATACCGAAGGGGATACGCATGCGACCGGTTTTCTGTACGTTGAGGAAGTTGACAAATATACCTTGTGCCGTCTCAGGACGGAGGTAGACTTTCATAGCACCATCGGCGGTCGAACCCATGTCGGTCGAGAACATCAGGTTAAATTGACGCACATCAGTCCAGTTTTTAGTACCACTGATGGGGCATACTATTTCTTGGTCAATAATAATCTGACGTAATTCTTCAAGGTTCATCTCACTCATAGCTGCTGCAAATCGCTCATGTAAAGCATCGCGTTTCTGAGTGTATTCAAGCACACGAGGATTGGTTTCTCGGTACATTTTTTCATCGAAATTCTCACCGAATCGTTTTCGAGCTTTTTCGACCTCTTTGTCTATTTTCTCTTCAATCTTGGCGATGGCATCTTCAATAAGTACATCGGCACGATAACGTTTCTTTGAGTCGCGATTATCAATCAGTGGGTCGTTAAAGGCATCGACGTGACCGGATGCCTTCCATATAGTAGGATGCATAAACACAGCAGAGTCAATACCCACAATATTGTCATTGAGCAGAGTCATGCTGTCCCACCAATAACGCTTGATGTTGTTTTTCAACTCGACACCCATCTGACCATAGTCATAAACAGCTGCCAATCCGTCATATATTTCACTCGATGGAAATACAAATCCGTATTCCTTACAATGTGATACAAGTTTTTTGAAAACGTCTTCTTGTGCCATATTTTGTTTTTATTATTTATCTAAAAATGAAATTAGGATGTTCGCATTTTAAATTAAGGTGCAAAGTAAGTGATTTTTTTCGATTTAATTTGTATTTTTGCAGTGCTTGTTGGTTTTATGATACAAAAAAAGCTTAAACACCCATAATAGGCATAAAATTATCAATCAAGCATTAGGATTGAAAACCATATTTACCCTAAAAAATACGCCATGAGTGACGAACAAAAGGATATAAACGAAAACAACCTCGACGACCTTAATAGACCAGACATCGAACCAGAAACAGATACGTCCTACAAGATGATTGCTGAGAATGGCGATACCAAGTTGCATCTCTCGGGCATGTATCGCAGTTGGTTTCTCGAATATGCGTCATATGTAATACTGGAACGAGCTGTACCACATCTTGCCGATGGACTCAAGCCGGTGCAACGCCGCATCTTACATGCCATGAAGTTGCTTGAAGATGGTCGATACAACAAGGTTGCCAATGTTATAGGTTCGACAATGGCTTTTCACCCTCATGGCGATGCATCGATAGGCGATGCTTTGGTGCAAATGGGACAGAAAGAGTTGCTCATTGACTACCAAGGTAACTGGGGAAATATTCTCACCGGTGATAGTGCAGCTGCACCTCGTTATATAGAAGCCCGATTATCCAAGTTTGCGTTAGAAGTCGTATATAGCCCCAAGGTCACCGAGTGGCAACTCTCGTATGATGGACGCAAAAAAGAGCCGGTTACACTACCGGTTAAGTTCCCGTTGCTACTTGCACAAGGTGTAGAGGGTATTGCAGTGGGACTCTCTTCCAAGATATTACCTCATAATTTCAACGAGTTGTTAGAAGCTGCCATCGCATATCTTCGAGGTGAAGAGTTTAAACTATATCCCGATTTTCGTACCGGTGGTTTTATTGATGTGTCGAGATATAACGATGGTGAACGAGGAGGCAGTGTTAAAGTCCGTGCCAAGATTGAGAAAATAGACAATCGTACACTATCCATTACCGAGATACCTTACGGCAAGACAACAGCTTCACTGATAGAGTCGATACTGAAAGCACAAGAGAAGGGAAAAATAAAGATACGCAAAGTTGATGACAACACCGCCGCACAAGTTGAGATACTTATCCACTTGCCTTCCGGTGTGTCATCTGACAAGACTATCGATGCACTATACGCCTTTACCGATTGCGAGGTAAGCATATCACCCAATTGTTGCGTGATAGATGAAAACAAGCCGCATTTCCTCTCCGTTAGCGAGGTGTTACGTCGTAGCGTCGATCGCACTCGTGACTTGTTGCGACAAGAGTTGGAAATCAAGTTACAAGAACTCTACGAGGCTCTGATGTTTGCCTCGCTTGAGAAGATTTTCATCGAAGAACGCATCTATAAGGACAGGGAGTTTGAAGAGAGTCGTTCGATGGACGAGGCAGTAGCACACATTGACAAGCGTTTAGAACCATTCAAAGCACAGTTTGTACGCGAAATCAACAACGATGATATACTGCGACTGATGGAGATAAAAATGGCTCGAATTTTGCGTTTTAACTCTGACAAGGCTGAGAATTTTATAGCCGAAAAATTAGAGCAGATAGCCGATACAAAACATCACTTGGAGACGCTTACCGACTATACCATAGCGTGGTATGCTCACTTGCAAGAGACCTACGGTAAAAATTTCCCACGCATTACCGAGATACGCAATTTTGACACCATCGAAGCTACTAAGGTAGTCGAAGCTACGGAAAAACTTTACCTCAATAAAGAGGAGGGCTTTATGGGTATTGGGTTGCAACGCGATCCCAAAGCCGAATTTGTATGCAATTGTTCGAATATTGATGATATAATTATCTTCTACAAAGATGGTAAATACACGGTTGTAAAAGTTGCCGAAAAACAGTTTGTGGGCAAGAACATTATGCACATAGATGTCTTCAAACGCAACGATACACGCACCATATACAATGCTATTTACATGAATGGCAAGGGTGGAGTTCACTATATGAAACGCTTTGCTGTCACCGGTATAACCCGCGATAAAATGTATGACCTGACACAAGGGAAAGCCGGCTCACGGGTGAGATGGTTTACTGCCAACTCCAATGGTGAAGCTGAGACCGTAAAAGTAGTATTGGAGAAGACAATACGCTCCAACAAAGATCATGTAATGGTCGATTTTAGCACCTTAGCCATCAAGGGACGAGCATCAATGGGTAATATTGTTACCAAAGGTATTGTACGCTCCATATCGTTAGCTGCTAAGGGCGGCTCGACTCTGGGTGGACGCGATGTATGGTTTGATCGAGATGTTCTGCGACTCAACTATGATAAGCGTGGCGAATACCTCGGAGAGTTTCATAACAACGACCTTGTGCTGGTTGTCCTCGACAATGGAGATTTCTATACAACCAATTTCGATGCAAC
Source organism: Bacteroidaceae bacterium (assembly GCA_017531985.1). Taxonomy (GTDB): domain Bacteria; phylum Bacteroidota; class Bacteroidia; order Bacteroidales; family Barnesiellaceae_A; genus Barnesiella_A. Next base: position 2,668 of record JAFXJY010000037.1, on the reverse strand, counting down.
CAATCACTATGAAGCCAATATTCTAATCATTGAGAAGTTCAACCCCGATTGCGTGTGGACTGTCCTACTCAATGATGCCAATCAACAGGGACTACCTTACATCAAACGTTTCAAACTTGAAGCAACTACTCGAAAACAGAATTTCCTGGGTGACAATGCAGCATCCAAGATGATTGTATTTAGTCGCAAGTCGTATCCTCGATTTGAAATAACCTTTGGTGGAGGGGATTCCTTCCGAGAACCATTGATAATAGATGCCGAGGAATTTATTGCTATAAAAGGGTATACAGCTAAGGGTAAACGGATTACTCAATACACTATCGATACAGTAAAAGAGCTTGAACCTATACGCAAGGATGAGCCCATTGTTCAAGAAGCAACCGAAGAAGATGAGATGCCGGCTGATGGTCAGTTGTCAATCTTTCCTAACGATGCAATAGAATAGGCGTAACGATGAGTTGTAAAAAATTCATATACTTACTATTGGTGCTATTGGGTATACCTTGTTCGCATGCTCAATCGAGTAGCGACACACCTATATCTCCGCTTTACATGTCGGGGGAGGTTGAGATAGGTAGAGGAGACCTTATTGACACATATCTGTCACCTTGGAGTTATGGGGGATGGAACATTGGAATCAACGTCGAGTTAATGAAAGCCTTGAATGGTTGCAATGGGAGCTGGTTGTGGCAACAACGCTTAGGTGGAAACTATGGACGGAGTCGTATGAATATCTCGGGAGCAGGTCTTGTTGCATCGGGCGGAGCTAATTACTCCTTTGCGATAATGCACCACAGCCCGACACCTATATGTGGGTTACACCTTTATTACGGAGGCAATATAGGTATCAGTGCCGATGCTATCTATAATTATCATGGGGGAAACAATCCGGCAACTGTTAGAGTCGACTGCTCATTGGCCCTTACCGGTATGATTGTCTACAATGTGTCATGGGGACGACAACTTTTCACCATTCGTTATCAACCCACACTACCCGTTATTGGAGTCTTTTCTCAGCCCGAGTATGCACAATCTTATTACGAAGTGTGGCTGGGCAATTACAATAACTTTATACACTGTGGCACATGGGGTAATCGATTTGACATGGATAACCGCCTCAGTATTGATATCCACTTTTCCAATTGGGCTCTGCGTCTCGGATATCACAATCGTATCAGTACCACCTACACCCATAACAATCGTTATCAGATAGTAACTAATAATTTTACCATTGGTTTTGCAGGTGATATAATCAGTATAGGACGAGGTGATAACCGACCTGTAATAAGAGCCTTATACAATATGCCATGACAACAATTCGAAACAATACATATTTGCTCACACTGCTTCTTGTTACCATCATGTTGCAAGGATGCTTTGTCGATGATGATCACTTTATCGAGAATACTCCTCGCGACAACTTCGAGGCACTGTGGAACATTGTTGACGACCATTATTGTTTTTTTGACTACAAGCACATCGACTGGGACTCGGTCTACAACGAATATGCACCTCGAGTGCATGACAACATGAATAGTTATGACTTCTTTGATTTGTGCAGCAGCATGCTTGCCACACTCGAAGATGGACACGTTAACCTCTCATCCGGTTTTTCATCCTCCTATTATTGGAAATGGTTTCAGGATTATCCGGTCAACTATGACGAACGTGTCATTCATGAGAACTATCTGCATTTCGACTTCTTCCAGACAAGTGGGATTGTATATAAAAAGTTGACCGAGAACATAGGCTATGTTTATTATGAGAGCTTTTCAAGCAATATCAGCGATGTGGCACTTGACTATATTCTGTCTCGATTATCCTTGTGTGATGGGCTTATTATAGATGTACGCAACAATGGCGGAGGTTCTCTATCAAATGTCGAAACACTTGTAGCCCGTTTTATTACCCAACGAACTCTTGCAGGCTACATCTCGCACAAAACCGGCAGTGGTCACAACGATTTCTCTGAGCCCTATCCTTACTATTATAATCCTGCCCAAGGGCATATTCTTTATGGCAAACCCATCGTGGTATTAACCAATAGGCACACATATAGTGCCGCCAATAACTTTGTTCAAGTGATGAGAATGTTGCCTCAGGTTACCATCATAGGTGATCGCACCGGTGGCGGTGGTGGACTGCCTTTTACCTACAATTTGCCTAACGGCTGGAACATACGTCTCTCGGCTTCACCCATTCTCGATGCTGAGGGTAACGATACCGAATGGGGTATCGAGCCGGATATTGATATTGACATGGCTCCCGATGCCTCTCTGACAGGGAAAGATGCTATCCTCGATAATGCGATTGATTATCTTACAAACAACTTTCATAATTCAACAAATAATTATGAAATTCGGCAAAATTAAACGAATAAACGACCTTCATTCAGTGTAGCAACACGAAGCAAAGGATTTCAGTAATATTGTTATATCCCTCATGCTGTGGCGGGTGGTTTTACCACATCTCTTTCATGAGAAAATACAGTCTTTTTTTAATGCGGTTGATGGCACTCTTTACAGTGCCTTCGTTCATGTCGAGTTGTATCGAAATTTCGCGATATGATACGCCCGTCATACGCAGTTCTATAATCAATCTGTCCCTCTCGGCAAGTTGTTGCATGGCAGTTATTAACCGCTCTCGGGCAAATTTCCACTCGGCTATG
>JAFXJY010000036.1 GCA_017531985.1 Bacteroidaceae bacterium | reverse complement strand
TTGCGTATGGTGAAATTGGAAAGAAACGGTCAGAGTGGTTTTGAGCCACCTGCGTTTGTACTTGCCCCAAATCATAAACGGGTTGTTGAAAATGCCACTATACATACCCACCGCACCATCAATTTCATATTGTGCCAATGCCGAGGTGCCGATAACCATGCTCTGATGAGAAAGGTCGTGGTCAACACAGTTCTCCGCTACCTGTTTCGTGAGTCGTAAATAGTCGCTATTAAACTGTACTATGTTCTTGCCCAAAGGGAGGTCGCACGAACTTACCTCGCCAGCACTGTTAGTAACGATGGTGTTCACAGCAATAGTATCGAACTGCATCAACTTACCATTTACGGGAAGCATATAAAATTCTTTGACCTTACTTGCAGCCATTCCAATGCAATAGCACATCAGCATATTGAATTTCAGTCTTTTCTTTCTGCTGATTTTTACAAGATTGGAGACATCAAGTGTCTTGAAAAATGTGACCTGATTGTAATTGCAACTTACTAAATTTCAACACACTATATACATCCATTACATATTTATATAGTAGCGATGCAAGATTTCATAGGCTCATACTCTTTCATATAAGTATAATTTTTTTGTAATAATTTTGAATTATACTGCCATTACTTTTGCACTGTCAAATTTTAATAACAAAAGACAATGAAAACAAAAGTAATCTTGGCAGGTCTTATAACCTGTATCGGCATCAGCTCACAAGCTCAGGATGTCAAAATTGAAGAACCTAAGGGAAAAGCTATTATTCAAGTGTTCGGAAATTTCCACAGTGATTTCGGTAATGGAAATGACTATCTCGGATTTGAACTGGATAGAAGTTATCTTGGGTATGAATACAACTTCGGAAAAGGGCTATCGGTTAAGGGAGTTATGGATATTGGAAAATCATCGGCCATCGACGACTACCATCGCATTGCCTATATTAAGAATGCACAAGTACAGTGGAAAACAGGCAATCTTACTTTGAGCGGAGGTCTTATATCGACCACACAATTCAACTTCCAAGAAAAGTTCTGGGGATACCGTTATATTATGAAGTCATTTCAAGACGAATATAAGTTTGGAAGCAGTGCCGATTTAGGTATCTCAGTAGCCTATAAGTTCGCCGATTGGGTATCAGCCGATGCTATCATTGTCAATGGCGAGGGTTATAAGAAAATTCAGATGAATAACGGGTTTAATTACGGTTTGGGTGTAACACTTACTCCCGTCAAAGGTTTCCAAATTCGCGTATATGGCGGACTTAATGATAGCGGCGAAGAGGGAAAGAAGAGCATCGCAAACTTGGCTGCATTTGCCGGATACAAGCACGAGAAGTTCTCGATAGGAGCTGAGTATAACCAGATGTGGAATGCCTCATATACCGATGGTGCCGACCAAAATGGTTACTCAATCTTTGCATCGGTGAAATTATCCAAGGTTGCCGAACTCTATGCACGATACGATGACCTATATTCTAAAAATGATTGGAACTTAGCAAAAGATGAGTCGACAGCCATTCTCGGAGCTCAATTCAAGCTCGGTAAGTATGTCAAGATTGCACCTAATTTCAGAATGAGTATGCCTAAAATTGATGGTGCAAAGAATACATACTCGGCATATATCAATTGCTATTTCGGATTTTAATATTACAAACATTTAATACATAAATATTATGAAGAAATTATTTTCATCTATCACGACATTAGCTATCATCCTTGCTTGTGTAGCATGTGGCAATGCAAACAATGGCAGTCGTGAGTCGCAAGAACTATCAGGTGCAGGAGCAACATTCCCACTTCCTTTTTATAATGTAGTTTTTGAGCAATTTGGACAAGTAAGTGGTGATCAAGTAGCATACGGTGGCATCGGCTCGGGCGGTGGTGTGCGAAACCTTCGAGACAAGATAGTAGATTTTGCAGGTAGCGATGCATTCCTTTCGGATAAAGAGATGGCTGATATGGACGCCGTAGTGCATGTACCGACCTGTATGGGAGCAGTGGTTGTTGCCTACAACCTCGATGGTGTTAAGGAGCTGAAAATCACAGGAGAACTCGTTGCAGATATTTTTGCCGGAGAAGTAAAGATGTGGAACGATGAACGTTTGGCAGCACTCAATCCCGATGTTGAACTCCCGGCCGAGGCAATTATTCCGGTATTTCGTTCAGATGGCTCGGGTACAACATTTGTATTCACCGACTATCTCACCAAGGTAAGTCCCATGTGGGCTTCAAAGTATGGTGCAGGAAAGTCAGTCAATTTCCCTTCGGGACAAGCCGCAAAGGGTAATCCTGGTGTAGCCGGTGTGATTAAACAGACAAAGTACACAATCGGTTATGTAGGTTCGGAGTATGCCTTTGCACAGAAAATTCCTTATGCAAGCATTAAGAATCAGCAAGGCGAATTTGTTCTGCCATCATCAACAACCATCTCGGCAGCAGCATCAGGCGAAATACCTGCTGATACTCGCTGTTCTATTACCAACTCCGATGCAGCCGGTGCATATCCCATCTCCACCTTCACTTGGATGATTGTCTATAAGGAGCAAAACTACTCGGATCGCACCAAAGATCAAGCCATAGCAACACTCGACCTATTGAAATACATCCTTTCGGATGAAGCACAGCACATTACATCAGAGGTACATTATGCTCCGCTACCATCCAAGGCCAAGGAGTTGAGTCTGAAAAACTTGAAGACCGTTACTTATGACGGAGAATCAATACTGCAATAATCCAATGCTATGAACGATAAACTATACAGAATCTTATTGTTCGCAGCCGCATTGATAATGCCGATAGTGTGCGGGGGTGTAGTGTACGCCCTCGTCACTGACGCATATGAGGCATTCGAGTATTTTGGATTTTTCAAGTTCCTGACCTCTTCCGAATGGAGTTATACTGAGGGTGCCGAACAATATGGAGCATTGCCATTTATAACAGGTACACTGATGACAACACTGTTGGCTCTTATTTTTTGCATACCGTTTTCACTGCCCGTAGCCTTGTTTGTAGGAGAGTACTTCAAAGGGACAAAGATAGCATCGGTGTTAAGCACCGTAACTGACCTTCTGGCGGGTATTCCTTCTATCATCTATGGTCTGTGGGGATTCTATACATTGCGACCTCTTATTATGGCACTTAATATCTCACCACAAGGTTCAGGAATATTGACTGCCTCGTTGGTGCTGGCTATAATGATTGTGCCATATGCAGCCTCACTGAGTGCCGAGTTTATCAAGATGGTACCCAATGACTTGAAAGAGAGTGCATATAGCCTGGGGGCAACTCGTGCCGAGGTTATTGGCAAAGTGGTATTTCCTGTTGCCGGATCGGGTATTTTCTCTTCTTATATTTTGGCTATTGGACGAGCATTGGGCGAGACCATGACCGTAACGATGTTGATAGGAAATACCAATAACGTTCCCGACTCAATCACCTCGACAGGTAACTCAATGGCATCTATTATTGCCAACCAATTTGGTGAGGCAGATGATTTAAGACTCTCGTCACTTATTGCCATAGGACTGATACTGTTTCTGATTACGGCATTTATCAATTTGATAGGAAAAATAATGATTAAACGTGCAAGAATAGCGTAAAGATGGATAAATTGAAAATTAGAAATCGCTTGGTGAAAGATAAAGCCTTGCTGTGGGCTGTATGTTTATTGGCAGCCTTCACAGCTGTACCCTTGTTTGCGATATTGGGAGAGGTATTTCTGCGTGGATACGACCAGCTTTCATGGTCATTCTTTACCGAGCCAACTCCCACAGCATATAAAGCCATGAAAGCTATCGAGGCGGGTGAACCAATTCCCGGAGGTATAGCAAATGGAATAGTAGGAACGATGCTCATGCTGGGCATGGCTGCACTTGTAGCTATTCCATTAGGTATCTTATGCGGTGCATTCTTAGCCGAAAATCCCAAAAACAAGTTTGCACAGACGGTAAGTTATCTTACCGACCTGCTTCAAGGCACACCCTCTGTTATTATTGGTATTGTTACTTACATTTGGGTAGTTGTTCCGATGAAAGGCTACTCGGCTATTGCCGGTAGCGTGGCACTCCTAATTATGATGTTACCGCTTATTATTCGGTCAACTGAGGAGACACTGAAAATTCTACCTTCATCACTTAAAGAAGCCGGTCTGGCTCTTGGAGGTAATCATGCCAGTGTTATGCTGAAAGTGCAGCTTCCTGCTGCTTTCGGAGGCATCTTTACCGGAGTTCTGTTGGCTATCTCGCGTGTAATTGGTGAGACAGCTCCTCTTATGTTTACCGCACTCGGTTGCTCATTTATCCGCTTTGCGATAGACAAGCCTATATCGGCAGTACCACTACTTATATGGGAGTTCTTCAACGACCCCAATCTTCAAGAGTTGATTTGGGGTGCATCTCTCTTCTTGTTATTATTTGTTCTCACATTGAATATTACAGCTAAATATCTTGCAAAGAAATGGAATCAGTAAAACCTATACTTGAATTTAATAAAACTTGTGTATCTTATACCAAGCAAACGATGGCAGTCAAATATGTATCGGCAGCCATCGAGCGAAATACCATCACTGCCATTATGGGACCCTCGGGTTGTGGTAAATCGACACTGCTGCGTGCCGTTAATCTTATGCACAACCTTTATCCCAATATTCGTGTGGATGGCGAAATATTGTTGAATGGAGAAAATATCCTTTCCATGGAACCTATTGATGTGCGTCGTCGAGTGGGCATGGTATTTCAGCGACCTGCACCATTCCCTACGATGAGCATCTACGATAATGTGCTTTCGGGATATGCTCTTAATGGTATCCGTTTATCAAAATCGGAGAGAGATAACACTGTTGAACGCAGCTTAAAGAGTGTTGCTCTATGGGACGAGGTAAAAGATGTATTGAATAAGAAAGGTACATTCCTGTCGGGTGGTCAACAACAACGCTTATGTATAGCCCGAGCCTTGGCTATGAAGCCCGACATATTGCTTATGGATGAGCCTACCTCGGCACTTGATCCTATTGCGACAGCTCATATTGAGGAACTAATGCAGGAACTTCAAAAGGAGGTAACCATCCTTATTGTTACTCACAATATGGGACAGGCTATGCGAATATCATCGAAATCAATGTTTATGTATTTAGGCGAATTAATAGAATATGATGATACAGAGATAATGTTTACAAATCCGTCAGATGAAAGAACTAAGGCCTACCTTACCGGTAAGATAGGATAGTCATCAAGGAGATATTGTTTTATATGCACATAAAAAAAGCCACCTCACAGGGTGGCTTTTAAGCATCTATCAGACGGTTATCCTAAGTATGATTTCAATAATTGGCTTTGAGCCTTTTGACGTAAGTGTCTGATTGCTTTTTCTTTAATTTGGCGAACGCGTTCGCGAGTCAAACCGAACTTGTCGCCAATCTCTTCGAGAGTCATCTCTTGACAACCAATACCGAAGACCATTTTAATGATTTCACGTTCACGTGGTTGCAATAATTGCAAGGCACGTTCTATCTCCTTTGAGAGCGATTCGTCGATGAGTGTACGGTCAGCGATAGGGGAGTCGTCATTAACCAACACATCGAGAAGGCTGTTATCTTCACCTTCGACAAAGGGAGCATCCACCGAAATGTGTCGACCCGACACTTTGAGTGTGTCGGAAATCTTGTCAACCGGAATATCCAATTCCTCGGCAAGCTCCTCGGGCGAGGGTTTACGTTCGTTTTCCTGCTCAAACTTAGAAAGAGCCTTGCTTATTTTATTAAGCGAGCCTACTTGATTGAGAGGCAAACGCACGATACGAGATTGCTCGGCCAACGCTTGCAAGATCGATTGACGTATCCACCATACTGCATAGGAGATAAACTTGAAACCTCTTGTTTCGTCAAATTTTTCAGCAGCTTTTATCAGTCCGAGGTTTCCTTCATTGATAAGGTCGGGCAGACTGAGACCTTGGTTCTGATACTGTTTAGCAACTGAAACGACAAAACGAAGATTGGCTCTTGTTAGTTTCTCTAACGCAGCATGATCGCCTTGCTTAATGCGTTGTGCGAGTTCTACCTCCTCTTCGACAGTAATGAGGTCTTCGCGACCTATCTCTTGCAAGTACTTATCGAGAGAAGCACTCTCACGGTTCGTGATAGATTTGGTAATTTTTAGTTGTCTCATCTTATAACTTGATGTGAAGTGCAAAGATACGATTTTATCGAATAAGTTGTATATAAAACTATGTTAAATTTCTGCATCTATATGAACTTTTTTATTTTTCGACTCATATTGCGACACAGAAAAACTTTCTTTATTGACAACAAGCGGGGGATAATGTGGTTTGAAAGAATAAGTATGTTTGATAATTTTTCGTCCTTATTTAACAATTGAGATGGTCATTTAATATTCCCATCCGCACCTCTTTCCGTCGATTGTCTTGTTGATAGTAGAATTTCTCTATTTCGGTCGGTTGGATATTTATTAGGATAATTTTCTCATCTATTCTTTCATAGAGTGCCTGCATTGAACCATCAGAAGATATAATTGCCTTTGAAATAATCCTCCAATCGACTCGACCCCATTGATAAAGCCGACCTTAAAGAAGTTCTCTATAATACCACCATTGAGTTACATAGAGAATATCTCACTGACTCAATGGTGGTTGTAATAAGATAGATTATTCCGAAAGGTCAACGGCGTAGTACATAACTTTGCCATTGGGATATATACCGGTGATAAACATCACTTTGCGTGAGTTGTTGGAGCGTGTAATAGAGTCAAACAAGCGTTCCATTTCGGCAACTGATGAAATTGTTACATCATTTACTTCAAGTATAACAAAACCATCACGTATTCCGGCATCCTTGAATTTTCCATCTTTAACGCTCACAACTTGAATACCGTTGCGTGTATTCAACTCCTTCTTCTGTTCGTCGGAAAGTTCCTTAAATCCGACACCCAAAGTTGCAAAGTTAAGAGCCTTGGAGACTTCGGTACTACCTTGACTATTCTTTAATACCATCGGCATGACTTCGTATTTGCCATTACGATAGATGGTTATATTGATTTTGTCACCGGGAGTAAATCGACTTATCTGTTCTTGCAATGCAGCTCCATTGCCTATTTTGGCATCATTTATTTTAGTAATAATATCACCCTCTTTTATTCCGGCTTCCATGGCAGCTCCGCGGTCATATACCTTTGATACATATACACCTTCAAGTATGTCTATACCCTTTTGTCGAGCAAACTCGGAGTTAATTTCTTGGAAGGCAATACCCATAACAGCTCGTTGCACTGTTCCATACTTTTGCAAGTCGCTGATTACTTTCGATACTATACTCGTTGGCACGGCAAATGAATAGCCAGTATAATTACCTGTTTGCGAAAATATTGCAGTATTAATTCCCACAAGTTCTCCTGCCGTATTGACCAATGCACCACCACTATTTCCGGGATTAACGGCAGCATCGGTCTGGATAAAAGACTCTATGTCGAGCTGACGTTGACGATAGCTGTCGCTTATGCGTCGAGCTTTGGCACTTACTATACCGGCTGTTACAGTAGAGGTAAGACCAAAAGGATTACCCACTGCCAATACCCATTCGCCAATTTTCAAATCGTCAGAGTTGCCCATTTTTATTATAGGAAGATTTTCGGCTTCAATCTTGACAAGTGCCAGGTCGGTTGTTGGATCTGTTCCCAACACACGTCCGTTGAATGTACGTTTGTCGTTGAGCGTGATTTCCAATTTATCGGCACCGTCAATCACATGATTATTGGTCACGATATAGCCATCGGACGAAATGATGACACCCGAGCCCAATCCGCTTTGCGAGCGTTGTTCGGGTTGACTAAATCCCGGTCCGAAGAAAAACTCAAAAAACGGATCATTATATCCACCTCGCGAGCTTGTCATCGTTGTTGTTGTGCGTATACTTACCACCGCATTTACACTACTCTCGGCAGCTTTGGTGAAATCCATGTCGGATGAACGATAAGTTGTTGGTGTATAGGTTGCTTCGCAAACAGCAGCTGTTTCGTTGCTATCATTATGGTTACTTATTGCCGAACCACAAGCTACAACACCGGCACAGAAAAGTGCCATTGGCAGCATTTTACTTACATTAATCATTTTCATATAACCCTAATTTAATTGTTAATTTATCGTTGTTTTAGTAATTTCAGGTGTTAAATTTAATACTTTATTTTCTAATGTGCATCATTCAAGTTAAACATTTAAACTCTTTTAATACGTCAATTAAATCATTAACCGCACTTAACGCATGAGAGCTTCTAATTATATAAGGTAATGAACATGTCAAAATGTTCCCGCCACTGATAAAAAAAAGAGCATAAAAATCATGAATTATCACGATATTTTCAAGATAATTGGTTGTAGGCACAAAAAAATCACTACCTTTGCAACATTACAGTAGGTCGGTCTGTCGCGCAAGCATAAGTTTGTGAGGAAAGTCCGGGCAACACAGAGCAACCATACTTCTTAACGGGAAGCCATTCGCGAGGGTGGAGTAACGCAACAGAGAATAACCGCCACAATCTTGTGGTAAGGGTGAAAAGGTGGGGTAAGAGCCTACCGGGTGGTGTGGTAACACATCATGCCGTGCGTCTTATGGGTTGTAAGGTTATGTATACCGGCGTAGTAGGGCTGCTCGTCCGATGCCGGGGGGTAAACCGCGAGGAACTTCATGGTGACATGAAGTCAAGATAAATGGCAGACACCTCTCTTGTAGGGGGACAGAACCCGGCTTATAGACTTACTGTAATTTTTCATTAAAAAAACCAACTACTGTATGAGTGCATATAACAGCCTTGCTTCTAAATGGAATCAACTGCTCCTTGCCATCGGTCGAGGATGGCATTTCGTAAGCGAGGATGTGTGGAAATGTAAAAGCAACAATGTATTTGTGCATATAATAAAGACCCTTAATCTATCTATACGTTGCTTCTTAAACGAACAATTGCAACAGCGTTCATCGGCCTTGACATTTCGCACGCTTTTAGCCACTGTACCTGCATTGGCTCTATTGTTGGCCATAGGTAAGGGATTTGGGTTTAGCTCTATCTTTGAAAGTCAGCTCTTCGATGCTTTTCCGGCACAACGTAATGCTCTCGAATACGCCTTTTCCTTTGTCGAAGCCTACATGGAACAAATGAAAGCAGGAGTATTCGTAGGTATCGGATTGGTTGTATTACTATGGACATTAATCAACTTGATGAGTGATATCGAAAAGACATTCAACGACTTATGGAATGTACCCAATCGCAAGTTGGCTCGTCGCATCACCGATTACATGGCCATGTTTATCATTCTGCCTGTACTGTTAGTTGCAAGCAATGGTATGTCCATCTTTGCATCTACATTACTCGATAAGATACCTAATACCTACATTACAACCCTCGGACAGTACATTATGCAATTCTCTTCTTATGTACTATCGTGGCTACTCTTTACTGCTGCATACTTATTCCTACCCAATACACAAGTCAAATTCAAGCATGCTTTTATATCGGGTATTATTTGTGGTACAGCCTTTAACTTGTTTCAATGGTTATATCTATCGGGACAGATATGGGTATCGAAATACAATGCTATCTATGGTAGTTTTGCATTTCTTCCCTTGCTCATGTTGTGGATGCAATTATCATGGTTGATATGTCTTTTTGGAGTGGTTCTTTCTTACTCCTCACAGAATGTGTACAACTTCGAATACGAAAAAGAGATTTCGACCATTTCACGCAATTATTACAAACGTGTACTCACCACAATAATGGCTGTTGTGCTGCAACGAAGACAGCAGAACTTATCGCCACTTTCATGCTACGAACTGTCACAAGCCTACCAAATACCCATACAGCTAATCAATCGTGCAGTCGATGACTTGGTTGCTGTCAACTTACTTGCTCCCACTCCTGTCGACAAAGATTTTGCTTACTTGGCAACCGTTGATAGCACTATTACCATCGGCGAACTGATGTATCGAATAGATAATCATGGATGCAAAGATTTTGTTGAATCGTTAAATTGGAAGCCATATAACAAAACGTTTGATTGTTTGGAAGCATGCGATACAGAACAATTAGACACATTAATTATTAATATACCTATACCGACAAATGATATTTAACCGATAAATATAGTTTAAAAACCAATCAAAAAAAACAAGATTATGAAAAAAGTAATTGCAACAACCAATGCTCCCGCAGCAATCGGTCCTTACAGCCAAGCTATCCAGACCGGCAACATGTTATTCATCTCTGGTCAAATACCCGTAAACCCTGCCACAGGTGAAGTACCCGAAGGTATTACAGCTCAAACTACACAAGTTTTTGCTAATATCAAGGCTATCCTTACTGAGGCCGGTTACACAATGGACAATGTAGTAAAAACCACTGTTTTGCTCTCTGACATTGCCAACTTCGTACCCATGAATGAGGTATATGCACAAGCCTTCGAAGGCTGCGAGGCATATCCCGCTCGTGCAGCTTTTGCAGTTCGTGATCTTCCCAAAGGTGTTATGGTCGAAATCGAAGTTATTGCAGCCAAGTAATAAATCTTAACAATACCCTTTGTTACATGAGGCTACTTCCATAGGAGGTAGCCTTTTTTATTATACTCCCACAACTCTTATTCACTACTTAATAAACCCAATTATCATGAAAAAGACAACCATAAAAACTATTAAGTCCAACCGCAAAAGTAATTTAGTGGTAGCACCCGTTAAACGTAGTGCCTATTATTTCATTTTTGCCGAAAATGTAATAGCATATACAAGAGCATTGGGCAAGGTAAGAACCGCCGAAACTTATGCAACTTCACTAAACAGTTTTAAGCGATATCGAAATAATCGAGACATTAAAATATCCGATATTACGACCGAAGTCATTATGGGGTACGAAGCATATCTGAAAAATCTCAATATATGTCCCAATACCATATCATTTTACATGCGAAACATTCGTTCCATCTACAATCGTGCCGTAAAATTAGGTGTAACTAAGCAGCAACATCCCTTTTTACAAGTATACACAGGCATAGATAAGACTATAAAACGAGCTATATCCATCAAAACATTAAAGAAACTCAAAGCACTATCCTTTACCAACCGCCCATCGATGGAATATGCACGGGACATGTTTTTGTTTTCATTTTACACCCGGGGGATGTCTTTTGTCGATATGGCTCATCTTCGCAAAAAAGACCTGAACGAGGGTATTCTTTCATATCATCGCTGCAAAACAGGACAGCGGTTATTCATCAAATGGGAAAGTTGCATGCAGGAGATTGTCGACAAATATGAGAAAAAAGATTCTATTTATCTTCTTCCCATACTCAATCCTACTCGTCGAATCAGCGAACGCAAACAATACATTTATGCATCCCACAATGTCAATCGTAACTTGAAGATTATAGGCCAGCTCTTGCATCTGTCTCAGCCGCTGACTATGTATGTGGCACGCCACACATGGGCAAGCGTGGCTCAGAACAAGAATATTCCACTTACGGTCATCAGCAAGGCATTGGGTCATGATTCGGAATCGACTACTCGTATCTACCTATCTTCATTGGACAATAACGCGATTGATAAAGCCAACAAACAGATACTTCGCTCTTTGTTATAAAAGGATTGGAAGATGCTATCTCTCGATACAAGAGATGTTAAATAACAACGCAAGCCGTTCATTTTTTTCTAATATACTCAATCTTAAAGCAACTCATCAGACTGCAATCAGACCACTTTCTGATTATACCGACGAAGATTCTCTTACACAACTATTTAACATCTCTTGTATTGTGTTTGTATTTGTTTGATAGAGGTACATTGCATTGAAAAATAAATTATTCATAAGGATGTTTTATACATCAGGCCGAGCTGATTTTGAATTTTATTTCAGGTTGGTTTATAGTTTCACACGAGGGAGCAATGCGAGCATTATAACAGAAGTAAAAACAAGAAACATACCTCAATAAATCACTAAGCACTCCAAATAGAAAGTCGCGACCAATGTTTAACTTTTTACCAATTATATAAAACCGCCCTACAATATATCTGTTGGTTATATTCACAAGTAGACGTACACAAGGAGGTTTATATTCGTCTTTTGGTTGTCGCATCCTCCCGACTATATGGGCAATAACAAAATTATATATTGACTGTGCAGTTACACCATGCAAAGAGTCTATTTTGATATTTGAATGATATTATTTACATTTGTAATGAAAAATAACCAACGTATGAGACCTTATATAATATGCCACATGATAGCATCGGTCGATGGTCGCATAGACTGTGACATGACCGAGCAAATAGAAGGCGATAATGAATATTACGAAGCACTCGATGAGTTACATTGCCCCTCAATGCTGATGGGACGCGTCACCATGCAGATGCATTATGCATCGGACGAGTTGTTTACCACAACAGATGCAACTCCCATAGGCCATGAATCCTATCACATCACGCATAGAGATTGTTCTTATTGCATAGCTATTGACACGATGGGCAAACTACAATGGCAAAGAAACGAGTTTGACGGTCAATCTTTGTTAGTCATAACATCGCAAGATTGTCCTCGGTCATATCATTCACGCCTTACCGAGCAGGGTATATCATGGATAGCGGTAGGAGAGGGCGGTATCGATCTACGCCGAGCCATGAACCTACTGCGAGAGCATTTTGGTGTAGAGAGACTCGCTGTAACCGGTGGAGGACACATCAATGGAGCATTCCTTGCAGCCGGTCTGCTCGATGAAGTTAGTTGCATGATAGCTCCGGGTATTGATGGGCGTGGTAATATGACAGCTGTTTTTGATGGATTACATTCCGACAAGCAACCCACACGCTTGCAGTTGACAAGTGTTAGACAGATGGGTGATACTGTGTGGATAAGATATAAATTGTAAACCAGTATGAAGCGAGTAAAAATAACCGTTATGCGGATGACTTGCTATCGCGACCTGATGGAGCAGTATGAAAACCCTATTGAGCATGCCTGTGACATGCAGGTGGGGATGACGTTCTATGTCGAAAACTGCCATAAACCACAGGGATTATGCGATAGTGCGTGGGAGACTATCTACCCATTTGTGCGTCAACTGGCCGAAGGTCATGGCAACTTTTTTGATGGATGGATGCGTAATCCTTATTCTGCGATGTTATCATGCAACGATGGATTTCGTCCGGTCACTTTCCTTGTGGAGACTATCGATGAATAATAACTTAAACTTATAATATATGCGAAAAGATTTCGGAACTAAAACGTGGATGTATCCCATGCCCGTATTGATAGTTGCTGCTTACGATGAAAATGGACTACCCAATGCAATGAATGCAGCTTGGGGTGGAATAAATACCGATGATAGGGTAGGAATATGTCTTGCCGATAATCATAAAACGACCCATAACATACTCTCTACAAGAGCCTTTACAGTGAGCATGGCTACCGTCGCCCAACTTGCAGCATGTGACTATGTAGGTATTGTATCGGGCAATAACGTCCCCGACAAAATAGACCGAGCCGGATTTACAACCGTTCCATCACAACATGTACATGCACCCATTATCGAGCAACTACCCATGACTCTCGAATGTAGGCTTGTGAGTTATGATGCCGAGAGTAACTACATGATAGGCGATATTATAAATGTGTCGGCCGATGAAAGCATTCTAACCAACGGGAAAATAGATATTGCCAAGTTACAACCCATCACTTACGACCCCATCAATCATCAATATCGAGTATTGGGCGAGGTGGTAGGCAAAGCCTTTGCCGATGGTAATGCGTTGAAGTAAACTTTCATTAACTCTCAGCTTTATTGTGAATGAAACAACGCACCATAACACTTACACAAGCATCAGGGTTAATCCTCGAAGGTGGAGGCATGCGAGGTGTTTTCACCTGTGGAGTACTCGATAACCTGATGGAACGCGGCATTCGTTTCCCTTATACAATAGGTGTCAGTGCAGGAGCATGCAATGGCTTGTCATACATGTCGGAGCAGAAGGGCAGAGCCAAATATAGCAACATTGACTTGTTGGATAAATATCATTACATTGGCATCAAGCAACTTATAAAAAAAGGGAATATCATGGACTTCGACCTGCTGTTTCATAAGTTTCCCGAGGAGATAATACCCTACGATTATGAACGATATGCACAATGTACCGAGCGATACGAAATGGTAACAACCGATTGCTACACCGGACAAGCCTGCTATTTTGAGGAAAAAAACAATCCGGCTCGTATTATCGAGATAGTTAAGGCTTCGAGCAGTCTACCCTTTGTATGTCCCATATCCTATGTCGATGGACATCCCATGCTCGATGGTGGAATAGCCGACTCCATACCATTGTTGCGAGCAAGACAACAAGGCTATGACAATAATGTTGTGGTGCTGACTCGTAACAGGGGCTACCGTAAGTCCTCTCGTTCCACCTTAGTTCCGCCCTTTATATATCGCCGCTATCCGGCACTGCGTAAAGCAATAGCACATCGAAATAGACTCTATAATTCACAATTGGAAATGGTGGAGCAACTCGAAGATATGGGCAAACTCACTGTTATACGTCCCACACGCCCCATTGTGGTAGACCGCATGGAACGCAACATCGACAAGCTACTCGACCTTTACAACCAAGGATATGAAATAGCTGCATCTATTAATTTTGTACCATAAACAGCAATGCCAATATATGAGTTATAAACTGAGAATTACTGCCAAGGAAAATTTCCGGAAAGCAGAAATATTGTTCCAACAAGGTCGATATGAAGAGGCTGTTTCATATTTACGACAATCGGCATGGGACTCCAAAGTCCAATATCAATGTTATGCATTGCTCGCATACTGTCATTACAAGGGACTCGGTACACCGGTCAACCACTATGCCGCACACATGTGGTATAGGCATCTGATAGCGAGGAAAGAGGGTATAGAGACTGCCAAGAGTATGTTAGGCAGCGAATTCGATAAAATCAGCTCATTACGAGTAGATATTCCTACGGGCAACCGTTACGAATTTTACGATTATAAGATAGGTCGAATAGTTCTGCGTGGTGAAACAGGACGAGAACGAGTCCAGTTTTACAATGATCGTGTCGAGGTAGAGTTATCAAAATCGTATCTTCATTATGATAGTTATCAAGCCATAGAGATGATATACGGCTTATACGACTGGCATGAAGAGAATCGTCGCTATCCTGTCCTTATTGACCAAAGTTATCATGAAGACTATGACCATTACTCGCTAAGAATAGAACGGGGTAAAGGCAATAAATTCACTCATAGGGTCGAAGGAGATTGCTATACAATTATAGTACCTCGCGATATAAGATTTGACCAGTTGGTTACGAGAGAAGCTATCATCATCGAAAGCAATAAACTCATGAGGAAAGCTGCTCTGAAATATTTACCCCAACGTCTGAAAGAACTCTCGGAACGAACAGGGCTGAAATACTCTGACTGCCAGATAAAAAAAATGAGTGATTGTGCCGCTTGTTATTATTACCAAACCAAGCAAATAGTTATAACGCCCGAGATTATTACATATTCCTCTCGTAAGATTGATGCTATTCTCATACACGAGTTGTGTCATTCACTCATCAAAGGACATGGGCAAGATTTCTACGACTTGATACTGAAACATGGCGGAGAAGAGATATTACGCATCAATAAGACCTTTCCCGAATATAATCTTTCATAAAATATACATAACCACATAAAACAAAAGTAGTATGATAAAACATGTAGTCATGTGGCAACTCTTACCACAAGCCGAGGGTCACACCGCTCACGAGAATGCCTTGTGGATGAAGGAGCATCTCGAAGCTCTAATGGGCGTTGTACCCGAGTTATTATCGTGCGAAGTGGGCATCAATATCGTAGATGGAAACTACGATGCTTGCCTAATATCAACCTTCGCATCGCTTGCCGATCTTGAACGTTATAAAAAACATCCTGCACACGTCGAAATATCGACTTACTGCAAGAAGATACGCAGTTCACGCATTGTTTGCGATTTTGAAATAAGGGATATTCTATAAAGTCAGATCAAGTTGATTGGGGTGCTTATTTAAGAAAGTTTTTTTGATTTCTTACGATGAAGCAATACCCGTATTGCAACCGAGGAAAAACTGGGAAGATGCCTCAATAACACCCAAGCAACCGAAATAGAATATCTCGATAATGTATAACTTTTTACTAATGAATATAACATCCCCACAATAAAATCTAACCAATAAATCACTAATCATGAAATCACTATTTCGTATCGTAACAATCATCATGATGTCACTAATGAGTATGGGCAATGCATTAGCCCAAAGTATCGATTCTCATACCATCGAGAACGTCATCGCAGAGATAACCACCATGCATCCCACATGCGATGTCGAATCATTGCAACGTGGAGTCAACCAAGCAGCTTCTCTGTGGCACAGTGAAGATGGCACAGCACAAGAGTTTGCCGAGTTTGTTGTTAACCATTATGCCACCACCAATCAGGAACGCCAAGTTTTGTTTGATAAATTGTGCAAAATATATGAGGTACTATTAGGCACATCCAACCAAGTATCAGTCGAACTCAATATCCCCACTATGCTGGTAGGAGACGAACCGACTGCGATTGACTATATAATGAGTGCGTTTAACCCCTATTCGCATCTATGGGATGATTTATATAAAAACAAAGTTGCATTTATCACGATTCTCAACTTTCCTCATTACACGTTATCAGAGAAAAACACATTAGGCATGCAGTGGAGCCGCGAACAATGGGCTTATGCACGCATGGGAGATATGTTTACCTCCCGTGTTCCTGCCGAAGTCAATCAGGCTATTGGAACAGCTGCGGCCAATGGCGAGAACTATATCGCTTCGTACAACATCATGATGGGACATCTGCTAACTGAAAAGGGCGAGCGTCTATTTCCCGAAGATATGGTGCTATTGTCGCACTGGAACTTGCGTGATGAAATAAAATCGAACTATGCACCACAACCCAATGCACATGAAAAGCAAGAGATGATATATCGCGTCATGCAACGCATCATAGATGGCAGTATACCACAAGAAGTCATAAATAACGCCAACTACGACTGGGCACCTTATAGTAATAAAACGTGGACAGCAGGCACCCCCATAGTATTGCAAGACGAAGGAACACGCCGATATGAGATTATACTATCGCACTATGAGGCTATGAAGAAAGCCGACCAATATGAAACTATGTCGCCCACAGGAATCATACGCAATTTCGACGGAGCCATGGAAATGTCACCACAGGAAATAGAGGATTTGTTTATCAATGTTATATCATCACAGCAAGTAAAAGATGTAGCCAAGCTCATCAAGAAACGATTGGGTCGCAAATTGCGTCCTTACGATATATGGTACGATGGTTTCAAGAGCCGTAGCAGCATCTCGGAAGATGAACTTACGGCACTCACTCGTGATAAATATCCTACACCCGAGGCATTTGAGCAAGACATGCCACGAATGCTGCAAAAGTTGGGATTCGATGAAGAAACAGCTATTTACATAGCCGATAAAATCACAGTACAAGGAGCCAGAGGCTCGGGACATGCATGGGGAGCCGTAGGTCGTTGGGAGAATTCTCTCCTTCGCACTCGTATAGGTCGAGAGGGCATGGATTACAAAGGATATAACATTGCTGTTCACGAGTTTGGACACAATGTAGAACAGACTATCGACCTATACAATATCGACTATTACACAATGAGAGGAGTGCCCAACACAGGATTTACAGAAGCATTGGCATTCGTCTTTCAGAAACGCGACTTACAACTACTGGGATATAATACCATAATAGACGACAACACAACACTCGACATCTTCTGGGGGTTGTACGAAATCATGGGAGTATCATTAGTAGATATGCGTATGTGGCAATGGCTCTATGCACACCCTGATGCAACAGCCGAGGAGCTTCGCAATGTTACACTTGATATAGCACGAGATGTGTGGAATAACTATTATTATCCCGTATTGGGCGAAAAAGACTCTCCCATATTGGCATGTTATTCACATATGATTAATTCACCTATGTATCTTCCCAATTATCCATTGGGACATATCGTAGAATTTCAGTTGGAAGAACATTTTGCACAACTCACATCACCCCAAGAGTTTGCCAGTGAAATCATGCGTATATATCAGTTAGGACGCCTTACACCCAATCAGTGGATGAAAGAAGCAGTAGGTAGCGACCTCAGTACAACACCTATACTCAATGCCGTCGAGAAAATTGTAAGAAAGTAATAGAAAGTATTCTAATGGGAATGGAATAAAGGAGCATCTTGACTTGATGTTCCTTTATTTTTTATTTAGAATTTCAACTTGTTGTCGCACCGACTCCTCATGAATAGCTTGCAAGATAGACTTCATGAAGGAGGGACTCATATGAAGGTCGACCGCTTGAGCCACACGCTTGCTTAAAATCTCGTCGTAACGATGCGTCTGCAAAATGGGCATGTTATACTCACGCTTGTAAAGACCTATTTCACGAGAGATGTGCATGCGTCGGGCTAACAGGTCAATAAGTTCATTATCAAGGCTATCGATGCGTCGACGCAAATCATTGAGTAACTCGGTATTGACTACTTCATTGCGTATTACCAACTGCGATAAAATCTCTTGCAACATAGCAGGTGTAATTTGTTGCATAGCATCACTTAGAGCCGTATCAGGAGCTATATGCGACTCGATAATAAGTCCGTTAAAACCCATATCCATTGCCTCCTGTGCCAACGGAGCAATCAGTTCACGTCTACCGCCTATGTGACTGGGATCGCCAATGATAGGCAACGTAGGAATGCGTCGACGCAACTCGATGGGTATATACCATTGTGGCTCATTGCGATAGATATGTGTCTCGTATGAACTAAATCCGCGATGTATGGCACCAATACGACGCAGTCCGGCATTGTAAAGACGCTCTATTGCACCTATCCACAGTTCAAGGTCGGGGTTAACCGGATTTTTAACCAATATAGGAATATCAACACCTCGCAAAGCATCGGCAATCAGCTGCATGGCAAAAGGACTCGCCGATGTTCTTGCACCTATCCATAAAAGGTCAATACCGGCATTGAGAGCCTCCTCGATGTGTTGCGGAGTAGCCACTTCGGTAGCAGTGTACATACCCATTTCACGTCGTACACGTTGCAGCCACGATAGTCCCACCGAACCTACACCTTCAAATCCTCCCGGCTTGGTGCGAGGCTTCCACACACCGGCACGAAATACACGAATGCCCACAGCAGCAAGAGCTTGTGCGGTGGTTATAATCTGTTGTTCGCTTTCGGCACTGCAAGGTCCTGCAATCATCAATGGCGATGTATTATCGATACCGGGCAGTGTGATAGAGGCTAAATCGGTCATCATAATTTTTCAATATAAAGACGAAGTATATGACACATTCATCTACATAAATTTGTGTGCGAAGATAACTTAAAAATATTAATCTTAAAAATGAATACACGATATTTGTGCTATTCGGCAAAAAATGTGTATCTTTGGGAACAAATTAAGAAACCTATGGCAGCACAAGAGATATTGAAACAATCGCTTCATGATGTTTTTGTTACAGCATTAATGAAGGTTCAGACTCTCAACATGATGTTGAGCGACATGTATGTACAGATTATTGAAGAAAGTGACAATTTATATATCGTTATCTATGATGACAATGATAGCGAGATATTAAAATCGGCACTTGCGAGTGTGGAGGATTGGCAAAAAGGCATGCTCGACAATAACACTAACATGACCGAACTGCTTACCGATGTTGTATTTGGTACCGACTTGATCGACTTATTTAACGAAATCGATTACAACGGACCATTCTCACTGCTCTATGTCGATAACAACATGGAAGTGTTATCCGAAATTCTCACCATCGATAAGGACAACATTGTGATAGGCGACGAGTTCTGGGAGAAAATGGATAAAGAGTTGGACGAGTTTTTTGAAAATCTAATGAGTGACATCAGATACAAGAAAACCTCCGACCTATAAGCTGACTATAAAACATTGTTTCCGGTAACCGTACAAAGTATGGATATACCATTCATGCAACATATATCAATAGAAATCAATCACATACAAAATCACACCATCACAACATTAAGAATCAAGACATCCATAGTAGATGATATATCGACACTAAAACGACTCATATAAGTTTCCATAGGTAATTGAACCGCTCGACATATAAAATAACAAAATCAGTCATTCACAAATATCTCAATCAAGGTTGCTTTTACATTTGTTGTAAAAAAAAATGTAATAATTGTTTGAATATAGAAAGATAAGCACTAATTTTGCACTCTCTTACCGAGTCCTCTTTCAAAATGCGGATTTGAGTAGCGAAAAGAAAATATTAACTTAAAAATATCAGTTTGAAATGAACGTTTCACACAACAACATTGACCAATTAAATGCAATAGTCACTATCGAAATAGAAAAAGCCGACTATGCTGACAAAGTAAAAAAATCGCTCCGTGCTTATGGTGATAAAGCCAACATCCCCGGTTTCCGTCGTGGACATGTACCTTATGGTATGTTGGTAAAGATGTATGGAAAAGCTGTTAAAGCCGATGAAGTAAACCGCTTAGTATCGGAGGCACTCTACAACTATATTACCGATAACAAACTTAATATCTTGGGCGAACCTATGACCGCCGAAGATCAAACTATCGATATAGAAGCTGACGAAAACTTCACATTTAAATTCGACATCGCTCTTGCACCTGAGATAAATGTCACACTTGACAAGAATATCACAGTACCTTACTACAAAATAGCTGTAACCGACGAGATGGTTGGCAAGCAAGATGAGATGTTCCGTCAACGTCAAGGCAAGCAAATCACTATCGACGCTGTAAGTGAAGAGCGTGACCTTATCAAAGGTTCGATGGTAGAACTTGAAAATGGTGTAGCCAAGGAAGGTGGTATTGTAGTGGAAAGCACAATACTCTCGCCTGCATACATCAAGGACGAGAAAGAAAAATTTACTGCTGCCAAGGTAGGTGACAAGGTTATATTCAATCCGGCTGCCGCATGTGGCGATTCGATGGGCGAATTGGCTTCAATGCTCAACATTGATCGCGATGCTGCTGCCGAAGTGAAAAACGACTTCGAAATGACTATAACCGAAATTACTCACTTGCAACCCGCCGAACACGACCAAGAGTTCTTCGATGGCATCTTCGGTAAAGATGCTGTAAAGAACGAAGAAGAGTACACAGCCAAGGTTCGTGAAATGATAGCAATGCAATTAATCCCCGAAAGTGAATATCGCTTCGGTATAGATGCACGCAAAGCCATCGAGGCACAAGTGGGCGAATTGGAGTTACCCGCCGAATTTCTCAAACGCTGGTTGGTTGCCACTAACGAAAAATATACCGAAGAGAACATCTCGGAGGAATACAGCAAGATGGAAGCCGACCTCAAATGGCATCTCATCAAGGAATTTATTGCCAAGACAATGGAAATAAAAGTTGTTGATGAAGATCTCAAAGCATTGGCAATGAGCGTAACTCGTCAACAATTTGCACAATACGGAATGAGCAACCTTCCCGATGACATCGTTGAGAACTACTCACAAGAGATGCTCAAAAGCAAAGAGTCACGAGCTCAACTGATAGATCGTGCTACCGAGACCAAGATACAAGAAGCTATTAAAAATGCCGTAACACTCGAAGAAAAGGAAATCAGCACCGAAGACTTTGGTAAGCTTTTCCAAGAATAAGAGATTACACATTATATAATATAATAGCGAGTCCGGTATGAAATCATATCGGACTCGGTTTTTATGGGCAGGCATGTCCATATAGTCGCATGATAGTCACACAATCATAACAAAGAAAGTATAATTGCAATGTTGATTATACTAAAAAAAGAGTAAAAAAAGAATTTGAGAGATGAATTTATAGTACAATAACCAATTAATCATTATCTTTGTAGGAGATAGTGTGTGCATATGAAACTAAGTAATAATAAAACGAAGCATCATATAAAACCATTACTATCGTCCAATAAGATAAATAAATGAAAGGAGTAATTATGAATAACGATTTCAGAAATTTTGCAGTTAAACACATGGGGATGAATGGTCTTGCAATAGACCAATATTCACAATATGTAGGCAACAGTTATGTATCAGTATCGCCTACAATCATGGAAGAACGTCAACTCAACGTGACACAAATGGATGTATTCTCACGCTTGATGATGGATCGTATCATCTTCTTAGGAACACAGATTGACGATTATACAGCCAACGTTATACAAGCTCAATTGCTCTACTTAGACAATTCCGACCCCGGAAAAGACATTTCCATCTATATAAACAGTCCCGGAGGCTCGGTATATGCCGGATTGGGAATATACGATACAATGCAATACATAGGCAGCGACATATCGACCATATGCACCGGCATGGCAGCCTCTATGGCAGCAGTATTGTTGGTGGCAGGCGAAAAAGACAAACGCTTTGCTTTGCAACATTCACGCGTCATGATACACCAACCTATGGGCGGTGCTCAGGGACAAGCCTCAGATATAGAGATTACAGCTCGTGAAATACAGAAACTCAAAAAAGAATTGTACACCATCATTGCCGAGCATTCGGGTAACGACTACGAAAAAGTGTGGAACGACTCGGATCGCGATTATTGGATGACAGCACAGGAAGCCTGCCAATACGGCATGATTGATAAAGTACTCATTCGCGACAAAAAATAATTTATGGCCAAAAAGGAAGATAACGAAAAGTGTTGTCTGTGTGGGAGAGGAGAGTCTCCCACACGACCACTATTAACAGGACGCAGCGGAGCAGTATGTTCCGACTGTATAGAACAAGCCTACACATTGTGTAAAGATGCCGGACTTATAACAGAATCAGGCAAAAAAACAAAGAAGTCGAGCAAATGGGATATTGATTTAGAATCTTTGCCCCGTCCATCCGAGATAAAAGAGTTTCTCGACCAATATGTCATAGGACAAGACGATGCCAAGCGTTACCTGTCGGTAGCAGTGTACAATCACTACAAAAGATTGTTACAACCCACAACATCACAAGTCGACGAACATGTAGAAATAGAAAAATCCAATATCATACTCGTTGGTCGCACCGGAACTGGCAAAACACTCTTGGCACGCACCATCGCCAAGATGCTGAAAGTACCCTTTGCTATTGTCGATGCCACAGTACTTACCGAAGCCGGATATGTGGGAGAAGATGTAGAAAGCCTCTTGGTACGACTTCTTCAAGCTACCGACTACGATGTGGAAGCAGCACAGCGAGGTATCGTATTCATTGATGAAATAGACAAGATAGCCCGCAAAGGAGACAACCCCTCAATTACACGCGATGTAAGTGGCGAGGGAGTGCAACAAGGACTACTCAAACTACTCGAAGGCTCGGTAGTAAATGTTCCACCACAAGGAGGCCGCAAACATCCCGAACAAAAGCTTATCTCGATAGATACAAAAAATATATTATTCATATGCGGAGGAGCATTTGAAGGCATTGAACGCAAGATTGCACTACGTCTCAATACCCATGTAGTGGGATATAATAATGCAGCAGCACAACAAGTCGATCGCGACAACCTCCTTCAATATGTGGCACCACAAGATTTGCGTTCATTCGGTCTCATACCCGAGATCATAGGACGTCTGCCCATACTAACATACCTCGAGCCCCTCGATCGTAATGCATTGCGTCGCATCCTCACCGAGCCACGCAACTCCATCATTAAGCAATACATTAAGCTATTTGCTATGGACAATGTAACGCTAACATTTGATGACGACATGCTCGACTACGTTGTAGACAAGGCAATAGAATATAAGTTGGGAGCACGCGGACTGCGTTCGATCGTAGAAAGCATCATGATTGATGCCATGTATGAAATACCCTCTTCGGGAGTTAAAGAACTGCATATTACCCGCCAATATGCCGAAGAAAAAGCTGAAAGAATAAATCGGCTGCAAATTTCTTGAAAAAATATACCAAAAAATTTGGCAAAGTTCGCAAGATATTTATAATTTTGTTTTGATATAGAGAGCAACTCTCATTTATAACAATCAGGTATCATCACAAATAATATACTATGGCAACAAAAAACAAACTGATAGAAGCCCTGAAATTACACTTCGGGTTTGACAAATTCAAAGGTAATCAAGAAGCCATTATCCGCAATCTGTTGGATGGGAAAGACACCTTTGTACTGATGCCCACCGGCGGAGGAAAATCCTTATGTTATCAGTTGCCATCACTTATGCTTGATGGCACAGCAGTGGTAATATCGCCACTGATAGCATTGATGAAAAATCAGGTAGATGCCATGCGTAATTACAGTGAAGAAGATGGTGTAGCCCATTTCATCAATTCGTCACTCAACAAAGTAGCCATAGATCAAGTCAAGAGTGATATACTATCGGGTAAAACCAAGTTACTATATGTAGCTCCCGAATCCTTAACCAAAGAGGATAATATAGAGTTTCTCAAACAAGTAAATATATCATTTTATGCAGTTGACGAAGCTCATTGTATATCAGAATGGGGACACGATTTTCGCCCCGAATATCGTCGCATTCGTCCCATTATCAATGAGATAGGAACTCGACCGCTCATAGCACTCACCGCAACTGCAACTCCCAAAGTACAACACGACATACAGAAGAACC
Organism: Bacteroidaceae bacterium; assembly: GCA_017531985.1. Classification (GTDB taxonomy): domain Bacteria; phylum Bacteroidota; class Bacteroidia; order Bacteroidales; family Barnesiellaceae_A; genus Barnesiella_A. The sequence goes on along the minus strand of JAFXJY010000036.1, from coordinate 44,987 downwards.
TCGGCATGATTAATGCCACAGTCTTCAAGTCATCATTCAATCGCCCCAATCTATACTATGAGGTACGTCCCAAGACCTCTAATGTAGACAAAGATATTATCAAATACATCAAGCAACAAGAAGGCAAATCGGGTATAATATATTGTCTAAGCCGAAAGAAGGTTGAAGAATTGGCCGAGTTACTAAGTGTTAATGGTATAAAAGTATTGCCTTATCATGCAGGTATGGACTCGGTAACTCGCACTGAAAATCAAGATGCATTCCTGCTGGAAAAAGTAGACGTAATAGTTGCAACCATAGCATTCGGCATGGGCATAGATAAGCCCGATGTACGATATGTCATACACTACGACATACCCAAAAGCCTCGAAGGATACTACCAAGAGACAGGACGTGCCGGTAGAGATGGAGGAGAAGGACAATGTATTACATACTATATTAATAAAGACTTACAAAAACTCGAAAAATTCATGCAAGGCAAACCTATTGCCGAGCAAGAAATAGGTCGACAACTACTCATGGAAACTGCGGCTTATGCCGAGTCATCCATGTGTCGCCGCAGATTATTGTTACATTACTTTGGTGAAGAATACAAAGATGAAAATTGTGGCAACTGCGATAATTGTTTAAATCCCAAAAAACAAGTGGAAGCAAAAGATTTATTATGTGCCGTTATTGAAACGGTCATTGCTCTCAAAGAAGAGTTCAAAACAGAACATGTTATAGACGTTATAATGGGTGTCAAAACCAACCAAATAACAGCTTACCGACACAATGATTTAGAAGTATTTGGTTGCGGACAGAGTGAAGATGAAAAAGTGTGGAATGCCGTAATTCGTCAAGCTCTTATATCAGGATATTTGATTAAAGAAATTGAAAATTACGGACTGCTGAAAGTCACACCATCGGGACACAAATTTCTTGACAAACCTCAATCCTTCAAGATAGTAAAAGATGCCGACTTCGATGAAATAGAGGAAGAAGTACCCATCAAGGGTGGTGCATCATGTGCTGTCGATCCCGAGTTATTCTCGATATTGAAGGACCTGCGTAAGAAAATGGCCAAACGACTTGAATTACCTCCTTACGTTATCTTCCAAGACCCATCGTTGGAGGCTATGGCCACTACATATCCTATTACCATCGAGGAATTACAAAACATTCCGGGAGTAGGTGCCGGCAAGGCTAAACGATACGGCGAAGAATTTGTCAAAGTAATCAAAATACACGTTGATGAAAATGAAATAGAACGTCCTGAGGACTTGCGTGTACGCACCATTGCCAACAAGTCGAAACTCAAAGTTCACATTATTCAAGCCATCGACCGAAAAATAGCACTCGATGAATTGGCCGAAAGCAAAGATCTTGACTTTGACGAGCTACTCGATGAGATAGAGGCAATCGTGTACTCGGGTACTAAAATCAGTATCGACTATTTCTTGCACGAGATAATGGAAGAAGACCATATAGAAGAGGTTTTTGAATATTTCAAAGAATGCGAAAGCGATAGCCTTGAAGATGCCATCAACGAGTTTGGCATGGATTATACCGAGGAAGAAATACGTCTCATTCGCATTAAATTCCTCTCCGAAATGGGTAACTAATACAACTACGAAATATACAGAATGAATCATATCCGTAATTTTTGCATCATTGCACACATCGATCATGGTAAGAGTACCCTTGCCGACCGCTTGCTTGAATTTACCAACACAATAGCCGGGAAAGATTTGCAAAATCAGGTACTCGATGACATGGACTTGGAACGCGAACGCGGTATCACCATCAAGAGTCATGCCATACAGATGGAATATATGTACAAAGGTGAAAAATTTATACTCAACCTGATTGATACTCCGGGGCACGTCGACTTCTCGTACGAAGTGTCACGTTCGATAGCAGCTTGCGAAGGTGCATTGCTCATAGTAGATGCCTCACAAGGCATTCAGGCACAGACTATTTCCAACCTATATATGGCCATCGAAAATGACCTTGAAATTATACCTGTGGTAAACAAGGTAGACCTTGATAGTGCCATGCCCGAGGAAGTAGAAGACCAAATCATAGAACTGCTCGGCTGCAAGCGTGAAGAAATAATACGAGCCAGCGGTAAAACCGGTATCGGTATTGAAGAGATATTGGCTGCAATCATCGAACGCATACCCGCTCCACAAGGTGATGTCAATGCACCATTGCAATGTCTCATCTTTGACTCGGTGTTCAATCCTTTTCGTGGAATCATAGCTTACTTCAAGATATGCAATGGCCGCATTCGCAAAGGCGACATGGTAAAATTTGTTGCCACAGGCAAAGAGTATGACGCCGATGAAATAGGAGTGCTAAAACTTGACATGTCACCTCGCAACGAACTATCGGCAGGTGATGTGGGTTACATCATATCGGGTATCAAAACATCTCGCGAAGTCAAGGTGGGAGACACCATTACGCATGTACAGACACCCTGCGAGCATGCTATTGATGGATTTGAAGAAGTCAAGCCCATGGTTTTTGCCGGAGTTTATCCCATCGACACCGAGGATTTTGAAAATCTACGAGCGTCATTGGAAAAACTGCAACTCAACGATGCCTCTCTAACATTCCAGCCCGAGTCATCAGCAGCATTAGGCTTTGGTTTCCGATGCGGATTCTTAGGACTCTTACACATGGAGATCGTACAAGAGCGTCTCGATAGAGAGTTCGACATGGATGTCATTACAACAGTTCCCAATGTGTCGTACATGGTGTACGATAAGAAGGGCAATAAATCGGAAGTACACAACCCATCAGGACTTCCCGATATAACCATGATAGATCACATAGAGGAACCATATATTCGTGCATCAGTTATCACCGCAACCGATTACATTGGACCCATTATGACATTGTGCCTCGGTAAGCGAGGTGAACTTATCAAGCAAGAATATATATCAGGCAATCGTGTAGAACTGATTTACGACATGCCATTGGGCGAAATAGTAATCGACTTCTACGATAAGTTAAAATCTATATCGAAAGGCTATGCCTCGTTCGATTATCACATCCATGATTATCGAGAAAGTCGATTGGTAAAACTCGATATACTCCTCAATGGTGAGAGTGTCGACGCGTTATCAACATTGACCCACGTGGACAATGCCGTAACATTCGGTCGTCGCATGTGCGAGAAACTCAAAGAGTTGATACCTCGTCAGCAATTCGACATAGCGATACAAGCCGCCATAGGTGCCAAGATTATAGCTCGTGAAACCATCAAGGCTGTACGCAAAGATGTTACTGCAAAATGCTACGGTGGTGATATCAGTCGTAAACGCAAACTGCTTGAAAAACAGAAAAAAGGTAAAAAAAGAATGAAACAAATAGGTACAGTAGAAGTGCCTCAAAAAGCATTCTTAGCTGTATTGAAACTGGATTAACGCATAAAGCAAATTATATACTTATGAGTGACCAACGTTACAACATGCGTGGTGTATCAGCATCGAAAGAAGATGTACACAACGCTATTAAAAATATCGATAAGGGAATCTTTCCCAAGGCATTCTGCAAGATAATACCCGACATATTGGGTGGAGATGCCGAATATTGCAACATCATGCATGCTGATGGTGCCGGTACTAAATCGTCATTGGCCTACCTATACTGGCGTGAAACAGGTGACTTATCAGTGTGGAAAGGTATTGCACAAGATGCTCTTATCATGAACATCGATGACCTCCTCTGTGTAGGTGCCACCGATAATATATTAGTATCTTCAACAATAGGTCGTAATAAACTACTTGTACCCGGAGAGGTCATCTCGGCCATTATAAATGGAACAGAAGAACTACTTGCCGAATTGCGAGAGATGGGCGTAAATGCCTATGCAACAGGTGGTGAGACAGCCGATGTGGGTGATCTTGTGCGTACGATCATTGTCGATAGCACAGTAACTTGTCGCATGCGTCGTGCCGATGTCATTGACAATGCCAATATTGCTGCCGGTGATGTGATTGTGGGTATGGCCTCATATGGTAAAGCTACTTATGAAAAAGAGTATAATGGTGGAATGGGTAGCAATGGACTCACCTCGGCTCGCCACGATGTTTTTGCCAAGTACCTTGCCGAGAAGTATCCTGAAAGTTTCGACAATGCAGTACCGGAGGAGCTTGTCTATTCGGGAGGTTTGAAACTGACCGATGCTGTTGATGGAGTAGATATTGATGCCGGCAAACTTGTATTATCACCCACTCGCACTTATGCTCCCGTAATAAAGAAATTGCTCGATAAGATGCGTCCACGGGTACATGGCATGGTACACTGCTCGGGCGGAGCTCAGACCAAGGTCATGCACTTCGTTGAGAACAAGCGTGTTATAAAAGACAACATGTTCCCCATACCGCCACTTTTCCGCACAATACAGCAACAATCGGGAACTGACTGGCAGGAGATGTACAAGGTATTCAATATGGGTCATCGCATGGAAGTATATGTAAGTCCCGACGATGCAGACCAAGTTATCGAAGTGGCACAAAGTTTCGGTATTGAAGCCCAAGTAATAGGTCGCGTCGAAGAGTGTGATCATAACGAACTGATTATCGAATCGGAGAAGGGTCGATTTATTTACTAATAAAGCGATTGATAATATATGTTAGTCATAGGAATAGCAGGAGGAACTGGCTCGGGAAAGACAACCGTAGTTCGCAAGATTGTTGAGAGTTTCAGCGAAGGAGAGGTGGCTGTAATACCGCAAGACTCATATTATAAAGATAGTAGCCACTTACCCCTTGAAGAAAGGTTGAAACTCAACTTTGACGAACCTGCTGCCATAGAGTGGGATTTGTTAGTCAAGCAATTGCAGCAACTCAAGTCGGGTCAGTCCATCGAACAGCCTACTTATTCCTACCTGACATGTACACGTCAACCCCAAACAATACATGTAGAACCACGCGACATTATCATCGTCGAAGGTATTCTCATCTTATGTGATCCGGCTCTGCGTGATATGCTCGACATAAAAATCTTTGTCGATGCCGACAGCGATGAACGACTCATCCGAGTTATCAATCGCGATATTATAGAACGCGGACGTACCGTAGAAATGGTATTGGAACGATACGAACGAGTACTTCGTCCCATGCATCTACAACACATTGAGCCTACCAAGCGATATGCCGACCTTATCATTCCGCAAGGAGGACACAATCATGTCGCTATTGAAATGATGAAAGATTTTATATCGCATAAACTCAATCGTTAATAAATATATTACAAATATAAATATTATGGGATGAGAGGTGCGAAACAGATATTTCGCCACCTCTCATTTGTTATTACTTGACACTATGAGGTGGAAACAATTCATTCAAACATCTATCCTGAGCCTGCTGTTATGCATTGCTTTTAATAGTTGCTTGGAAAAGAAGAGCAACGAAAAGGCAATAAATAACGACTTTGAAACAATACTCACATCCGGTGAACTGCGAGTACTTACGCTATCGGGGTCAACCTCCTACTTTATATATAAAGGCGAGGAACGTGGATATGAGTATGAAATGATAAAACGATTTGCCGACAATCATGGACTCCGCGTCAAAGTTATAGTTGCCGACAACATCGGTCACCTGATGCAAATGCTACTGGACAGCATAGGTGATGTCATAGCCTACGAAATACCCATTACGGGTGATACCAAAGATATGATGCTGCATTGTGGACCTGAACGCATAAGTGCCCAAGTAATCGTACAACAAGACAAAAATCCCATATCGGATGTAACCGAATTGATAGGGCAAGACGTATATGTGGAACGCAACTCGAAGTATGAAGAACGCATCAAGAACCTCAATCAAGAGTTGGGCGGAGGCATTAACATCCATTGTATCGACAAAGATACCATCGTAACAGAAGACCTGATAGAGATGGTATCAAGAGGAGAAATACCTTATACACTTGCCGATGAAAATGTAGCCCGACTCAATCGTACCTTTTACCACAACATAGATATATATCTGCCCATCAGCTTTCCACAACGCTCCCGATGGGCAGTACGCAACAATTCGCCCATGCTGGCACAAGCCATCAACGAATGGATAACCTCCGAAAAAGACAGCAATGCCCTGCAAGCTATCTCCAAGCGATATTTCGAATCAAACAAACAGTACACAGCAGCATCAATACAATCACTCATCGATGGACGAATATCGGAATACGATGACATTTTCAAGAGAGAAGCAGCAAAGATAGGGTGGGACTGGCGTATGTTAGCCTCCATAGCCTACCACGAATCACGATTTGACACCACAGTCGTATCGTGGGCAGGAGCTCGTGGTATTATGCAGCTCATGCCGGCCACAGCAGCAGCCTTTGGAGTGGGGATGGATAGTATAGCCTATCCCGAACCCAATGTCCGTGCCGCCGTCAAGTCAATACAAGCAGTAGAACGCAGTATCAAGAGCATAGAAGACCCTGAGGAGAAAATCATGTTTGTTCTCGCAGCCTACAACTCGGGATTGGGTCACGTCTTTGATGCCATAGCCCTTGCCAAGAAACATGGTAAAAACCCACAAAAATGGTATGGCGAAGTGGAAGAAGCCATGCTAATGAAAAGCAATCCTGCCTACTACAACGATGATGTGTGCCGCTTTGGATATTTCCGAGGACGCCAGACAACAAGCTACGTTCGCCAAGTAATGACACTTTATCACTACTATTGTGAAAAAATACCAGAATAAATTATTAAAAAACCCTTTAAAATATAGTATAAGTCGAAAAAAATCACGATATTTGCAACCGTTTTGCGGATAAGACCTAAGAACAACCATTTTTTTTAGGAAATTGCTTTTGAAGTACAATAAAAAAGCTATATCTTTGCAATTCAAAAAATTAGAAAATTCATAATAAAATAATCGTAAAACGTTACAACAATGACAAAAGCTGACATCGTAAACGAGATTGCAAAAAGCACCGGCATCGAGAAAGTCGTAGTGCTTGAAACAGTAGAGAAGTTCATGGAGACAGTGAAAGACTCTTTGGCAAAAGGCGAAAATGTTTATTTGAGAGGTTTTGGTAGCTTTATTGTAAAGCAACGTGCCCAAAAGACAGCTCGCAATATCTCTAAGAAAACAACTATCATCATACCTGCACACAATATACCTGCATTCAAGCCTGCCAAAACATTCATGAATGAGGTAAAATAATAAAGTAGGAAATTTAAATTTTTGAACACTTAAAATATAAAGCTATGCCTAACGGTAAAAAAAGAAAAGGTCACAAGATGGCCACTCACAAACGTAAAAAAAGACTGAGAAAGAATCGTCACAAGAAGAAATAATATCAATTTCTGATTGACAAGACTTTCAAATGCAATCGTCGAAAAAGAACAAACTTATTGATAGTTGAGTCATAAGTTTGTTCTTTTCTTGATTTTATCTACACGGCTCTATCGAGACAAGCCTACAACAATGTCCCGAAAATTATTAGTAACCCCAAAATACAAATTATGTCATCGGAACTCGTAGTTGACGTACAACCCAAAGAAGTGTCCATTGCATTGCTCGAAGACAAGCGTCTGGTAGAATTGCAAAAGGAACCTCATAATATATCGTATGCCGTAGGCAACATATATCTGGGACGTGTCAAAAAGTTAATGCCGGGTCTCAATGCAGCATTTGTCGACGTAGGTTACGAAAAGGATGCATTTCTGCATTATCTTGACTTGGGTCCATATTTTACAACATCGTCAGTTTACACCAAGACCCAACGTGGTGAGAATAAAAAAAATATCGCACTCTCAAAGTTCACAATGCAGAAACCTCTCGAAAAGGAGAGTACCATAGCCGATGCACTAACCGTAGGACAGGAGATTCTAGTACAGATTACCAAAGAGCCGATATCGACCAAAGGTCCACGACTGACCGCTGAAATATCATTTGCCGGTCGCTTCTTGGTTCTTATCCCCTTTGCCGACAAGGTATCGGTATCACAGAAAATCAAGTCGAGTGAAGAACGTGCAAGATTAAGACAACTCATACAGAGTATCAAGCCTAAAAATTTCGGTGTAATAGTTCGCACAGTTGCCGAAGGTAAACGTGTAGCCGAACTAAACAATGAAATGAAATCGCTCGTAAAGAGTTGGGAAGAATGTATCGAATGTGTACGCAGTAAAGAAAAGGCCCCCGCTCTTGTATATGAAGAGACGAGTAGAGCCGTAGGAATGCTACGAGACATATTCAGTCCGTCATTTGAGAATATTTATGTCAATGACCGTGCCACTTATCAGCAGATTTACAACTATGTAAGCATCATTGCCCCTGAGCTGGTAGGTATTGTAAAACAATATGATGGAGAGCTTCCCATATTCGACAATTTCGGGCTTACCAAGCAAGTAAAATCATCTTTTGGTAAGACCGTATCCTTTAAAAGTGGAGCATATATCATTATCGAACACACCGAAGCACTTCATGTAATAGATGTCAATAGTGGAAACCGCTCGAAAAACGCCACCAACCAAGAGAGTAACGCAATAGAGGTAAATCTAAATGCGGCAGAGGAGATAGCTCGCCAACTGCGACTGCGAGACATGGGTGGTATCATAGTCATCGACTTCATAGACATGAACGAGACAGAGAACCGCCAACGTCTATACGATCGCATGCGGGAATTGATGGCCAACGACCGAGCCCGACACAATATCCTGCCTCTTACCAAGTTTGGTCTTATGCAGATTACTCGCCAACGTGTACGTCCGGCTCTCGACATTACTACCAGCGAAGAATGCCCCACCTGTCATGGTCAAGGTGTTATACAGCCTTCGATGTTGTTTACCGACCGCCTTGAAGATAAAGTGGCATACATGGTTCAGAATCTCAAAAAAGACAAATTTACGCTACATGTGCATCCTTATGTAGCAGCCTACCTCGATAAAGGTGGATTATTTTCCATCAAATGGCAATGGCGACGAAAGTATTCATGCCGAATGAAATTAATCCCCGACCAGTCACTTGCTCTGCTCGAATATCGTTTCTTTGATCAGGAGCATAACGAATTAGACATGAAAGAAGAAATGGAAATTAAGCATTCATAATTTCCTACTCCATTCTGTAAGGTACGCAACGTGCGACACACTTAGATTAAGTTGTCGCACGTTTGCGTTATAGGTATAATGATTAAGCAATGAATTGCATCAGATAGATATAAACTTAGGAAGCTATTGCTTCAACACGATATTGCCACTCTACGGTTCGTGATTAATTAGCTCAGTACCATTATCCAACGATATATTGATAGAGAATACGCTGTTAAGATAATATACATCAGCCACCCACTGGTTATAGTCCGATAGGAATATCTTTACTTTTTTACTCTTATCGGAAGCCAATATCGATGGTGTTGATTGATGTGTATCCAAGTGAAAATTGATACGCTGTATATAATTGTCGTAAGTATCATATTCGCATATCGAACCACTCAATTGATAGGAGGTGTTATTGGTGAGTTGATAATACTTCCCACTTGACGTAATACATGATGTAAATAATGTTGTCATCATGATAACCATTAAGGATAATAATGTCTTTTTCATAGCTACATATCTTTTTTAAAAATTTTTCATAGTACAAAAATAAGAATAAAAAAACAGGGAACAAAAGTTCCCTGCCGATTTATAAACTAAATAGTGGATTTTATTATCACAGCATCATCCGCAACGTGATGTGCCACAATTGGTGCATATGAGACAACCTTCTTGATATACAAGAGTTTCTTGCTTACAATTGGGACATGTTAGTCCGCTGGCTTGCATACCATTAGGCAAATATTTTTTCAATGCACGTTCAACACCGTTCTTCCAAGTATTAATAGATTGACTATCGAGTTCGAGACTTGATATGAGTTTGAGAACTTGGTCAATAGGCATTCCGTAACGCAATACTCCCGAAATCAACTTAGCATAATTCCAGTACTCGGGATTAAACTTATCGGAAAGGCCCTCAATAGTGGTCTTATAACCACGTTTATTAACAAACTGGAAGTCGTACCTCTTGTTGCCATCGGCATCAACAGCCTTGATAATCTTACCCTTGGTTACATTCTTAGGACAGAATATACCATCATCATCATCGGCAAGACCGGTAAATATCTCATATGGTTTACCATCAAGCAGCCCGACGAAAGCAATCCATTTTTCCTTATTATTCTGGAACCGTACCACATCGGCTTCGAGTTCGATAGGTCGCTTATGAGCAATAACGGGAAGCCCGGTAGCAGGTGCAGTGTTCGATTCCAACGCGGCAGCTTCGGCGGCTTTGCGTTTCTCTTTTTCCTCTTTCTCTTTACTTACCGAGATAAGTACACCCGAGCGTGAGCCATCACGATAAACTGTACAGCCCTTACAACCCGAACGCCATGCCTCGACATATAGCTCATTTACCAGTTCCTCACTTACATCGTTGGGTAGGTTGATGGTTACACTGATAGAGTGATCGACCCACTTCTGTACACGTCCCTGCATGCGTACTTTTTGCATCCAATCGACATCGTTCGATGTTGCTTTATAATAAGGCGACTTGGCCACGAGTGCATCTATCTCTTCTTGTGTAAATTTATCTTTCTTTTCAAAGTTATTGGTTTGCATCCATGTGAGGAACTTGTGATGATATACAACATATTCCTCAAAGGCATCACCGCTCTCATCCATGAAGTCGACATGTACATCGGGGTCATTGGGATTCACCTTACGACGACGCTTATATACCGGTAAGAATACAGGCTCAATACCGGAGGTAGTCTGTGTCATCAACGAGGTGGTTCCTGTGGGTGCTATGGTCAAACATGCGATGTTGCGGCGACCATATTTTACCATCAAATCATATAATTCGGGGTCGGCTTCACGCAATCGATTGATAAATGGGTTATCAGCCTCACGCTTTGCATCAAATATCTCGAATGCACCACGCTCACGAGCCAACTCGACCGACGAGCGATAGGCTGCCAATGCCAATGTACGATGCACCTCTTCCGACATTGCTGTTGCTTCTTCTGTACCATAACGCAATCCGAGTGAAGCTATCATATCACCCTCGGCAGTTGTACCCACACCGGTGCGACGGCCTTGCAATGTGCGTGTGCGTATTTTATTCCACAGGTTCAATTCGGTGTGTTTTACTTCTTCTGTTTCAGGGTCAGCGGCAATCTTTTCGATAATTTTCTCGATTTTCTCCATCTCGAGATCAATTATATCGTCCATGATTCGTTGAGCCTTGGCAATGTGTTGCTTGAACAACTCGTAATCGAAATAAGCCTCGGGAGTAAAGGGGTTTACCACATAGGAGTATAGATTGACTGCTAAAAGACGGCAGCTATCATAAGGACATAAAGGAATTTCACCGCATGGATTAGTTGATACGGTTTTAAATCCGAGGTCGGCATAGCAGTCAGGGACTGATTCACGAGTGATGGTATCCCAGAATAATACACCCGGCTCGGCCGATTTCCATGCATTGTGTACTATTTTACGCCATATCTCACGGGCATTTACCTCCTTGGTGACATAGGGATCTTTCGAATCGATGGGATATTGTTGAATATAAGGTTCGCCCGATACGGCTGCTTCCATAAACCGGTCGTCGATTTTCACCGATACATTGGCACCGGTCACTTTGCCTTCTATCATCTTGGCATCTATAAAGGCTTCCGAATCGGGGTGTTTGATGGAGACTGTCAACATCAATGCACCTCGACGACCATCTTGTGCCACCTCGCGAGTAGAGTTGGAAAAACGTTCCATAAAGGGGACTAGACCGGTAGAGGTAAGGGCTGAGTTCTTGACCGGCGAGCCTTTGGGACGGATGTGCGACAAGTCGTGTCCCACACCACCACGACGTTTCATCAGTTGGACTTGTTCTTCGTCAATCTTGATGATACCGCCGTAGGAGTCGGGTTCTCCTGTCAATCCTACCACAAAACAGTTAGAAAGCGAACCAATCTGAAAATTGTTGCCAATACCTGTCATAGGACTACCTTGTGGCACAATATATCGGAAATGAGCCATGAGATCGAATAGTTCCTGTGCCGACATAGGGTTGGTGTACTTCTGCTCGATGCGTGCTATCTCATTGGCCAAACGCCAGTGCATGTCATCGGGTGTTTTTTCATAGATATTTCCAAAGGAGTCTTTTAGTGCGTACTTGTTGACCCATACACGAGCTGCAAGTTCGTCTCCATTGAAGTATTCAAGAGAAGCTGCAAAGGCTTCTTCGTAAGTGTACGTTTTCTGTTCCACTATCAGTAAATATAAATAGTTAATAAATGTGTGTTGTAGTAAGAATGGGGATTCTTCCAAATTGCAGTGCAAGTTTAAGCAAAATATTTGATGTTTCACACATTTTCGGCAAATATTTTTTCAACACATCTGATAAAGTTTTTCTTTTTTTTCAATAATTGACTGTTTATTAAGTATTTGCAATTTTGACAGGAATAAAAAGTTATCAAAAACATTTTTTACATCAACTACACCATGTAACGTTGCATCTTTTTTAGAGAATTTTTTTTATGTTATCAAACATGTTATTTATAAAAAATCTCTATCAATATTGTTTGTATATTTGTACTCATGTACAATAGCATGAACAATGTTCTTATTTACCCATTCACTGTATCATGCTGTCAGCATAGAATTTTAAACGAAATAACAATCAATTATGTTACGCAAGATAAGAATCTTCTTTGCCACCTTATTTTTAGTGGGCATTACAATATTGTTCCTTGACTTTACCGGTGTTACTCACGCTTGGTTAGGATGGATGGCAAAAGTACAATTACTACCGGCCATATTATCAATGAATGTTGCAGTCATCACATTTTTACTGCTGCTTACATTGATATTCGGTCGACTATACTGCTCGATTATATGCCCATTGGGAATCTTTCAGGATATATGGGCTTGGAGTGGTCGTAAAGTTAAAAAAAACAGATATAAATATTCGCCGGCGAAGAATTACTTGCGATATACATTGCTTGCACTGTTTATCATTGCTATGATAGCCGGAATAGGACAAGTTATAGCCCTGCTTGCACCTTATAGCACATATGGTCGCATGGTTAACAACTTGTTTTCACCCTTATATAATGTAATAAATAATGTATTGGCATACGGTGCCGAACGAGCCGAGAGTTATGCATTCTACACAACCGATGTGTGGATAAAGAGTATTTTCTCACTACTCTTGTCAGTTGCAACATTTGCCATACTTGCCGTATTGGCTTGGCGTAATGGACGAACCTATTGTAACACCATATGTCCGGTGGGTAGTCTCTTAGGTTTTGTGGCTCGATTCTCACTATTGCGACCCACTATCAACACTGATAAATGTAATGGTTGCAGACGATGTGAACGTAACTGTAAAGCCTCTTGTATCGATATCGACAGTCACACGATCGATTATTCAAGGTGTGTTGCGTGCATGGATTGCATCGACAATTGCCGACAAGGAGCTATTACTTATAAGATGAGACGTCATAAAAATAGGGTAGTAGAGGATGTGAAAACCGATACTCAACGTCGCGATTTTCTTACTGTATCAGCTCTGATTGCCACAACACCATTGGTCAATGCACAAGGCAAGGTTGATGGTGGATTGGCTATTATTGAAGAGAAAAAAATACCCACTCGTACTACTCGAATAGTCCCTCCTGGAGCCATGAGTATAAGAAACTACGAGCAGCACTGTATTGCTTGTCAATTATGTGTGTCGGCTTGTCCTAACGGAGTCCTACGCCCCTCACAACAACTTGCAACACTCTTACAGCCCGAAGCATCATACGAACGTGGATATTGTCGACCTGAATGTGTCAAATGTAGCCAAGTGTGTCCAACCGGTGCTATCAAACCTATTACAACAGAAGATAAGTCGGCCATACAAGTAGGTCATGCTGTGTGGATAAAAGAAAATTGTGTAACGTTAACTGATGGTGTTGCATGTGACAACTGTGCAAGACACTGTCCATCGGCTGCTATTCAGATGATAAGTTCTGATAGCAACAATCCTCAGGCACCACTCATCCCGGCTATCGATACCGAACGTTGTATAGGCTGCGGGGCTTGTGAAAACCTTTGCCCGGCTCGACCATTCAGTGCCATTTATGTTGAGGGTCACCTCAATCATCGAACCATCTAACCCTCTATGTAGATATGAAAAAAGATAAGTTACAACACAATATTGATCGTCGCAAGTTCTTGCAGACCATAGGTGCAGGAGCTATTGTATCCACAGCCTTGATGGGATGTAAGGAACGAAAAAGAGTAAAAATCACACCTGAGGGCATATATAAAGAGGATGTTCCATCCGGACAAATGACTTACCGTCGCACCCCGACATCGGGCGATAGTGTATCATTACTTGGCTACGGATGTATGCGTTGGCCTACCTATCCCGATGGTGAGAAGAAGGGTGAATTGGATCAAGAGACTATTAATTCATTAGTCGATTATGCCTTAGAACATGGCATTAACTACTTTGACACATCACCAGCCTACTGCAAAGGAGAATCAGAGCGAGCTACCGGTATAGCACTGAAACGTCATCCTCGCAATCAATATTATATAGCAACAAAATTATCGAATTTCTCACCCGACACTTGGAGCCGTGAGGCATCATTGGCCATGTATCACAAGTCGTTCAGAGAACTGCAAGTTGATTATATCGACTATTTATTGTTGCATGGAGTGGGTATGGGGGGCATGCAAGCATTGCATGGTCGCTATCTCGACAATGGAGTACTCGACTTTTTGTTGCAAGAACGTCAAGCCGGTCGCATACGACATTTGGGCTTTTCATATCACGGTGATGTAGAAGTTTTTGATTATCTATTGTCACACCACGATCGATATAAATGGGATTTTGTACAGATTCAACTCAATTACGTCGATTGGCTGCATGCCAAGGAGGTAAATACACGCAACACGAATGCCGAGTATCTCTACGGAGAATTGCAGAAACGTGGTATACCGGCAGTGATTATGGAGCCGTTGTTGGGTGGACGCTTAGCCAGTCACACTCAGCATCTGATGGCACGTCTTAAAGAGAATCGTCCCACGGCAAGTATCGCTTCATGGGCATTCCGCTTTGCCGGCACTCCCGAGGGAGTTCTTACCGTATTGAGTGGAATGACTTACATGGAGCATTTACAAGACAACATACGCACCTTCTCACCACTCGAACCTTGTAGTAACGAAGAACTTGAATTGTTGGAAAAAACAGCCCAAGACATGTTGCGTTATCCCTCTATATCCTGCACCGGTTGCCAGTATTGTATGCCTTGTCCTTATGGAATAGACATACCCGGTATATTTAGACACTACAACAAGTGTATCAACGAAGGTAATGTGCCATCGGGACTGCAAGATGAGAACTATGAGAAGGCACGTCGTGCCTTCTTGGTTGGTTATGATCGCAGTGTACCTCGTCTACGTCAAGCCAACCATTGTATAGGTTGTAATCAATGTAGCCACCATTGTCCACAAGGCATCAACATTCCTCAGCAGATGCAACGTATAGATCGATTTGTTGAGGACTTGAAACAGGGTAGGGAGATATGATATAGTTCTTTCATATCAAGAACATTCTCACAAAGAAAAAGCACCACTTCCATACTTACATGAGAGTGGTGCTTTCTTTTAAAAATTAATTTTATAGGCAAATCCTATGTTGGTATTCCATTGTCGAGGAGTGGTAAGCATGAGTTGTTCTTCTCGCAGAAGCAGCTCCACTTTGTTGTTCTTATCGATGTTATAGGTAACACCTATGTCATAC
The DNA here is from genome assembly GCA_017531985.1 of Bacteroidaceae bacterium. Classification (GTDB taxonomy): domain Bacteria; phylum Bacteroidota; class Bacteroidia; order Bacteroidales; family Barnesiellaceae_A; genus Barnesiella_A. Next base: position 29,205 of record JAFXJY010000036.1, on the reverse strand, counting down.
CACAAACGTTCACCACGTCCGGCATTGACTTTGTTAAGTACAAGGAAAAACTCACTTCCTATGAATGGTTGAAACTTGGAGTCAGGAATATTCCCGACAAGACGCACACGAGTACGCAATTTATTGGTTGGTACTGCTGTTCCTAATACATAAGTTGACTCAAAACGTTCAGCCCAAGTGAAATTTATATATCTCGTTGGCACAGTACCACTCAATCCGGCATGATAACGTAACAGATTGCGATAGTCGCCCGGTCCCATTCGATAATATAGATAAAATCCCAAAGCATTGACATGCAGGTACCGCTTTATGACCGGGAAATCAAGACTCAGAATGCTCATGGCACGTTCCATCTCGGTATCAATGGTAAATACGCTTTGTTGCAAAGTTGTACGCACAAATCCCCAGTCTTTTCCCACTGATATATCCCACATTGTTCCTATGTGATAGGCGTATTGGGGAGTAGACTCAGCAATATCTGTTGGGGTCTCGGAAATCTCAGAAGCGTGTCCCCACAGGACACAAGTTAGTAACATGAGTAATGTAAGTGTTGTTTTTTTCATAGTTGTGAATGTGTTTTATTTATTCGTGATGATAAGGTTCGTTGTTCAATATTGTCATTGCCCGGTACAACTGCTCGGTAAAAAAGAGGCGTACCATCTGGTGCGAAAAGGTCATTTTGGATAATGATAACTTATCGTTACAACGATCATATACCGACTTGGCAAAACCATACGGTCCTCCTACAATAAATACCAATCGTCGTGAAACGGTCTGCATCTTCTGTTCGATGTAACGAGCAAATTGCACCGATGTCAATTCTTGTCCATGTTCATCCAACAATACAACAAAGTCGCCAGGTTGCAGTACCTTTAATATAGCTTCACCCTCACGCTCCTTCTGCTGTTCGGTAGTGAGATTGCGAGTATTTTTCAACTCGGGTATCACTTCCATATCGAACGTTATATAGCGACGCAAGCGTGTAGTATAGTCGGCTATACTATCTACAAGGTAACTTTGAGCCGTTTTTCCTACTACTATAAATTGTATTTTCATTTTTTGTTGCTACTTACGAATAAAATAGGCTATAAAACGCGTATCGCTGCTATATGGCATAGATACAGTTAATACTTCGGAGGTAAGTTCTTCTATCAGCAATCGGTTATCGACAACAATAGGAAGGAGTAGGGAAGCTATTCCTTCCGGCTCAACACCATCGACAAATGTATATTCCACAAGTTCCAAGGTATTATCAGCTTCATAAAGGTTATATATGCCATTGGCTTGTACTACATCATGATCCGTTATTGACATAGTGTTATCTCCATTGAATACAAAGTGCACTGCCCCATCAAGTTGAGTAGTAGTTACTATTGTACCGCTACCACTTGGAGTGGATATTTCATACTTTACCAGCGACCAGCTATTGGGGAGATACTGCAAATTAACAGTTTTTTCATCATTATATGGTTCTTCATTACATGCTACAATAATAGCAAGAAACGAAATTAAAATCAAGGATAGATATATTTTCTTCATAAAAACTTTTATTTACGTTCCAGCTCGTTAAGATTCTCTATTCTCTTCTTTTCAAGGAAGTCATATACGCCACCAAGATGTTCTCTCACACGACCTTCGCCAAATTCATATACCTTTGACACTAATCCGTCGAGGAAATCACGATCGTGCGATACGACTATAAGTGTGCCATCGAAGGCCTGCAAAGCACTTTTCAATATATCCTTGGTTTTCATATCGAGGTGATTGGTCGGCTCATCGAGTATAAGTAAGTTAACAGGTTCGAGCAAGAGTTTAATCATAGCCAACCGAGTGCGTTCGCCACCCGATAACACCTTGACCTTCTTGGTTGACTCTTCACCTCCAAACATAAATGCACCTAACAAATCGCGAATCTGCAACCTTACATCCCCCTTGGCAACATCATCGATAGTCTGGAAAACAGTCAAGTTTTCATCCAGCAAAGAGGCTTGGTTCTGTGCAAAGTATCCTATCATCACGTTGTGACCAAGCGTAAGCGTTCCTTCATGCTCAATTTCACCCATGATACACTTGACAAGAGTCGATTTTCCTTCACCATTCTTGCCTACAAAGGCCACTTTCTCACCACGTTCGATAGTAAAGTTGGCATTTGCAAATACACGTTTATTATCATATGCTTTACCCACATTATCGGCAATAACGGGATAACTACCTGAGCGGGGTGCAGGTGGGAAACGCAGACGCAATGCCGATGTATCCTCTTCGTCGACCTCAATAATTTCGAGTTTTTCGAGCATCTTTACACGCGACTGCACTTGTAAAGTCTTGGAGTAAGTTCCCTTAAATCGTTCAATAAATTCCTTGGTCTCGGCAATCATTTTTTGCTGGTCGTTGTACGCTTTCATTTGCTGTTCACGACGCTCTTTCCGCAATTCAAGATATTGCGAATAGTTGACTTTGTAATCGTATATACGCCCCATAGTAACTTCAATGGTACGAGTTGTAATGTGATCGACAAAAGCACGGTCGTGCGATATTACGATTACTGCTTGTCCATTATTGATAAGGAACTCTTCGAGCCACTGTATTGACTCAATATCGAGGTGATTGGTTGGCTCGTCGAGCAGTAACACATCGGGTTTTTTAAGCAAGAGTTTTGCCAATTCTATTCGCATACGCCATCCGCCACTAAACTCTTCGGTGGGTCGTGTGAAGTCCTTGCGTTCAAAACCCAATCCCAACAAGATTTTCTCCACATCTTCTTCAAAGTGTGTAAGGTCAATAGCATAAAACTTTTCGCTCAATGCCGATACTTGCTCAATAAGAGCATAGTAGCTTTCACTATCGTAATCGGTGCGAGTAGACAACTCTTCATTCATGCGATTGATTTCGGCTTCCATCTCAAACAAGTGTGCGAAAGCTTGCGAAGTCTCCTCGAAAACGGTACGACTGTTTTCGGTCATCAGATGTTGTGGCAAATATGCTATTACCGTATCCTTAGGAGCCGAAACACTGCCTCGTGTAGGTTGTCGCACACCGGCAAGTATTTTAAGCAATGTCGATTTTCCGGCTCCATTTTTACCCATGAGAGCGATACGGTCTTTTTCATTGATTACAAAGGATATATCTTGAAATAGGGTAGTACCGCCAAATTCGACGGTAAGTCCATCTACTGAAATCATTCTTATATTATATTTGGAGGGGTGACTATTTGTATGATTGTTGAGAAATCCAGTGTTCAATAATATCCACTTTTTCATCGGTGGGTATAGTTGCATCAATCCATCGAATAGTGTGTCCACGACGTTCCATGCCTCTAAACCATGTCATCTGTCTTTTGGCAAACTGGTGAATTGCTATTTCAAGTCGTTCCACCATATCGTCGTAAGAGATATGACCTATGACATACTCAGTAAGGAACTTATACTCGAGGCCGTAGTATATCAACGACTCGGGTGCAATACCTGAGTCGAGCAATGCTTTGACTTCATCGACCATTCCTTCTTGTAAGCGTTCATGCAGTCGACGAGTAATCTTGGCTCGCCGCAACTCTCGGTCAATGTCAACACCTACGATAAGTGTATTTTTCAAAGGACGAGGTTCCAGTAGTTCAGGCGACTGTTTACTATAATATTCGGCTATTTCAATGGCTCGAATGGCTCTCTTGCAGGTATCTATATCGGTAGTATTATGCAGAGTCTTGTATGTTCGCAATATATCGGCCAATTCATCGAGCGTCTTATCTTGCAATGATTGCCGCAATGAGCTGTTTTCGGGAACAGGAGGAAGTGCATAGCCTTTGAGTATGGTTTCGACATACAAGCCGGTACCACCACACAATAAGGGTTGCTTGCCACGCGATAGCATATCGGCATAGACATTGTTGAAGTCTCTTACATATTCAAAGAGATTATATCGGTAACCGGCAGGACAGATGTCGATAAGGTGATAGGGGATGGTAACACCATCGATAGTGTATTCATCGATGTCTTTTCCTGTCCCTATATCCATGCCCCTATATAACTGTCGAGAATCGGCACTGATAATTTCAGTACCGATTCTCTTGGCTAATGCTACGGCAAGTGTTGTTTTACCCGAGGCCGTAGGACCTATGATTGCTATGAGGTCGAGCATAACGTAAGGTGATCTCTTATTGGAGTTTCTCTTTATAGAAGTTGCACACAAGAGTGTATATATGGTAACGTGAATTAGCACCTCGGATGCTATGATTCTGATTGGGATAAATCATCATATCGAACTGCTTATCGGCTTCGATCAGAGCCGATACCATCTCCATTGTGTTACTCATGTGTACGTTATCATCGGCACTGCCTGTCACGATAAGAAGATCGCCTTGCAATTTATCGGCATGATTGAGCGGGGCACCATATTTATATCCTTCGGGATTTTCATTGGGTGTACGCATATATCTCTCGGCATATATTGTGTCATAGTAACGCCAATCGGTGACCGGTGCAATGGCTACACCGGCACGGAATGTTCCACGACCGGTGGTCATAGCCATGAGTGTCTCGTAGCCACCAAAACTCCATCCCCATATACCTATGTTATCGCCATCGACATAGGGAAGTGTTGCTGCATAACGAGCAACGGCTACTTGATCTTCGGTCTCATATCGACCTAAGTTCTGATATACAATACTTTCAAATTCCTTACCTCGTCCACCTGTACCACGTCCGTCAACACACAATACTATGAAACCTTGGTTGGCTAAGTAGTGATACCAATCCACTTCCCAATTGTTAAGTACTTCTTGTGAACCGGGTCCGCTATACTGTACGAGTACAGCAGGATATTGCTTCTGGTTATCAAAATCGTGAGGCTTCACCATGAATCCGTTGAGCATATAGCCACAACCATTATCCATAGTGAAAAATTCGCGTGCAGGCATGTCGGTTGCAGCAACGGCATCTACTACTTCTTGATTGTCCTCAATGGTGCGGATTTCCTTACCATCGGCTGTACGCAATGTATATACAGGAGGAATTGTTGCTGAACTATATCCATGTATATAGTAACTGCAAGTAGGATTGAACAATGCCGAATGGAATCCTTCTGTGGGAGTCATATTGACGCAACCTTTCTTATTGTCGTAGCGATAGATGGCACGATTGATAGCTCCTGATGTGGCTTGACAGTAGAATGTACGAGTGGAAAGATTGCATCCCAAGTATGCTGTTACATCTTGATTCTCGGGCGAGATAGCACGCTGTAACACTCCATTGTTGTTGTATTGATAGAGTCGCATCCATCCGTCTCGATCGCTGGCAAACACGAAAAATTCGGGATAGAAGTGTATCATATCGAGTACCGATTGGTCAATCCATGCACGGTCTTCGTCTTCGAGTAAGAGGCGACTTACACCCGAGCGTGCATTGAGCTTGTATAACGAAATGTGGTTCTGATTACGATTAAGTGTTACTACCGCCAATTGATCGGCTTCGGGCATGGCAAATATGCGAGGTATGTAACCATCGGCTTCTACCGGTATGTTGTGTTGCTTCAAGGCACGAGTCTCTACTGTATATGTCACGACTTTTACTTGCGAATTGACTTCACCGGCAACGGGGTATTTATATCGCATTTCACCGGGATATAACTCATAATCGGGATATTCGGGAGCATATGAGCCGTAGAGAGTAAAAGCAAATTCTTTGACAGCGGCTTCGTCAAAGCGTATAAACGATAAGAGTTCGCTATCGCTACTCCATTGCATTGCCGATGAGAATCCAAATTCCTCTTCATATACCCAGTCGGGGACTCCATTAATTACTTTATTGTTTTCTCCATCCTTTGTAACTGCTATCTCTGTTCCGTAGTCGAGCTTCTTGATATAGATATTGTTATCACGAACGAATGCCACCATGCGACCATTAGGAGAGTAGAGTGCGGCTTGTTGCTTACCATTGGTCGATAGAGGTTTGAGCAGGTTACGTTTTATTTCAAAAGTATAATAATCGGCACGGAACGAATGACGATATATAGGCTCGCTATTGGTGTAAATGAGCAGGCGTGTCTCGTCTTCGCTGAGTGCATATCCCTCGAACGATTTGATGTTGCATTCACGAGCTGTGGCTATATCGAATATAGTGGCAACTACTTTACCTGACTTGTATTCACACTTATCTATCTTGGTCATGTCATCGTTGGCAACATAGTAGTGAACACCATCGTGAGAGGGTGTAATGACCTCAGTTCCTTTACCGCGATACACATTTTCAGTGATGTCACGCAAGTCGAGTGGGGTTGCTACACTGAACAATGTTGTCACAAAGGTCAATAGCACCCCTACTAATATTTTCTTCATATATTTTTCTCTTTATTTATAATTACTAATTACTAAAATATACGGACACTACCAATTAAAAATGTCAGCATCCTTTATGAGTCATGATGTCAAGTACGAGGCTATCGGTTTCGTTCATGCCCTGCGAACCAATGCGAGTGAGATTTCGTATGCAACGGTCCACATCTTCATCAATAATACCTTCCAATGCTGTTACATAACGACCTTCCATAGCCAACATGGCTGCTAACATACAGTTGGCTACACTGCCGGTTATCTTCAATGCACAACTGGGTTTGGCACCATCGCATATCATACCGGTCAGGTTGGCTATCATATTTTTCACCGCATAGGTTATGTTTTCGTAGTTACCTCCCATCAGATAGGTTATACCGCAACTTGCACCGGTAGTAGCTACTACACAGCCACACAAGGCCGACAATCGACCCAATGTCTGTTTGATATAGATAGTTGTGAGGTGACTCAGCATTAATGCTCTGATGAGTTGTTCTTCGCTATTACCATTATCTTCGGCAAATATGACTACTGGCATAGTGGCTGCTATACCTTGATTGCCACTTCCCGAGTTACTCATTACAGGTACCATAGCTCCGGCCATACGGGCATCGCATGCTGCTGAGGTATAGGACAGAACGTGTGTAAAGGTGTTTTTGCCCATTATCTTTTGTTCGAGTGTGCCTTGCATGGTTTTTCCCAAGCAGTGACCGTAATCGCCCTTGAATGAAAATTCGGCAGCTGCTTTGTTAAGGCGTGCTGCATCTCGTATAAATTCTATCTCATCGAGTGGGGCTGTTGTTGCAAACTCCCACACACGTTGCATAGTCAACTCCACTTGTTCGGTATCCGATGCTTGTGTACTTGATGTTGTATTATTGACACGCACTTCGTTGTCGTAGGCAAGGTACACCACATTGGTATGACTACCTGCAATGGTGGCTGTTGCTTTGTGTCCATCGGCATGACATGTTACCTCAATATATAATTTCTCAGTGATATTTTCTTTCAACTTAATATCTATACAATTGGAATCAATCATCTCTTTACCGCGTTCCACTTCTTGTGCATTACAGTCTTTGAGAACTTCCAGTTGATACTCGGTTTTTCCTATCAATGCACCTAAGGCAATAGCTATGGGCAAACCTATCATGCCTGTTCCGGGTATTCCCACACCCATCGCATTCTTCAATACATTGGCACTCAATAGTACTTCTATCTTGTCGGGACGGCATCCCAACGCCTCAGTTGCATAAGCAACACACAACGCTACTGCAATGGGTTCGGTACAGCCAATAGCCGGAACGACCTCACGCTTTACTAAGTCGATAATCTGTTTTCTCTCTGTGGTATTCATAGTAAGGATATTATTTTGTGCAAATTTACGACTTTTATTATAAATAATATCTCTTTGTTCTCAAAAATATATCTGTTCCCAATACTTAATTTGATTTTACTTGCTCGTAAAGGGTGCTATGTAACGTGTAAAGAATAAATTGCTTCATTTGAAAGCTGCTATTTTGGCTCTATCTTATTGAGCATAACGAGCTATACAACTGTGAAAGATGTATAAGAGAGATAAAAAAGAGTACTTAACCATAATAATGTAGAGAATAAATCTTAGCAAGAGAGAAATTGATGCAAGTTATTTTCATACATTACTAAATAAACCAAACGAGGCAAGTCGCATTATCGACTTGCCTCGCACAGTGTATCAAAGTTTTAATTAGCTTTTTACTTCTTGGCTGCCAGACTGGCTCGACACAAATAGAATATAACCGCCAGATATATAACAAGACCTATACCTTGCATCAAGGGTAAGTTTTCACCCCAAGGACAAGTGTATGAGAATCCGGCAAAACGCATGATGGCACTTACTACACCCAACAATGCACCACCGGCGATGAAGCCTGATGCAAGAAGTGTACCACGTTCTACTCGTGCTTTATTAACCTCGGCATCTTTCGAGCGGCTACCCACATACCAGCTGATGAGACCACCTATGAGCAGAGGTGTATTGAGTTGCAAAGGAATGAACATACCCAATGAGAAGGGCAGGGCAGGTACTTTACAGAAGTTGAGAATAAGTGCCAACGCTGCACCTATACCATACAACGCCCAAGGTGCTCCTTCGCCCATCATGAGAGGATCGATAACAGCTGCCATGGCATTGGCCTGAGGAGCGGCAAGTTCACCACTGGTGAAACCATATGTTTCATTCATTACAAGAATTACACCACCCACAGTTGCTGCTGATACAAGAGTTCCAAGGAACTTCCAAGTCTCTTGCTTGGCAGGAGTTGTACCCAACCAATATCCTACTTTTAGGTCGGTAATAAAGCCACCGGCCATCGAGAGGGCAGTACATACTACACCACCGATAATGAGGGCAGCCACTATACCGCTTGTACCTTTCAGTCCGATAGCTACAAGAATTACAGAAGCTACGATGAGAGTCATCAAGGTCATACCCGATACGGGGTTACTACCTACAATGGCTATCGCATTGGCAGCGACTGTTGTAAATAAGAATGCAATAACAAGTACTACTAAGAAAGCAATGAGTGCTTGCCACCAACAATTAATAACACCCAAGTAGAAGAACAAGAAAGTAAAAAGGAGTGCAAAGACGATGCCATACACTACATATTTCATCGAGATGTCACGTTGCGTACGCTCTACCTTTACTTCTCCGGCTTCACCCTTATTACCCAACTCTTGTGCGGCAAGACCTATGGCTCCGGTGATAATCTTGCGAGAGTTCCATATACCTATAAGACCTGCCATAGCTATACCACCAATACCTATATGACGTGCATAGTCGGTAAAGATCTGCTCGGGTTGCATGCCGGCAATAGCAGCGTCAACACCCAAATGAGGCAATAAAGGAACTATGATAAACCATACAAACAGCGAACCGGCACAGATAATCATCGAATATTTAAGACCGATGATAAATCCGAGACCCAATACCGCCGAGCCTGTATATACACTAAACACCATTTTAGCCTTAGTGGCGAGTGCAGCACCGAAAGGAAGTACACGAGTAGTAAGCACTTCACTCCACCAACCGAAAGTAGAGAGACAGAAGTCATACAATCCACCTATAAGACCCGCCATGATGAGAGGCTTGGCTTGATTACCACCTTTCTCACCCGACACAAGTACCTGTGTAGTAGCTGTTGCCTCGGGGAAAGGATACTTTCCGTGCATATCTTTCACAAAGTATTTGCGGAATGGGATAAGGAACAAGATACCCAAGATACCACCTAATAACGAACTGAGGAATACCTCGATAAAATTGACTGTAAGATCGGGATATTTGGCTTGCAAAATGTAAAGAGCCGGCAATGTAAAGATAGCACCGGCAACAATCACACCCGAACATGCACCAATAGACTGGATAATAACATTCTCACCAAGGGCATTCTTACGCTTAAATGCACCCGAAAGGCTTACCGCAATAATGGCAATAGGGATAGCAGCTTCAAATACTTGTCCCACTTTCAAGCCCAAATAGGCAGCAGCAGCCGAGAAGATAACGGCCATAACGATACCCCACGATACCGACCATGCGTTCACCTCGGGGTACACCTTGTCGGGCGACATAATAGGCTGATACTCTTCGCCCTCCTTCAACTCCCGAAAAGCATTTTCGGGTAGTTCGATAGGTTGTTTCTTTTCTTCTTTCATCTGATTGTTTTATTTAGTTTACGATTTGTTCAATATTTCGCGGTGCTAATATACGCAAAATTTATGACATAATAACACACTTGGGTATTTTACAACAAGAATATGCAATATTTTACGGTCGATGTAGAACTTGACGGTAATAAATTTTCGACTTTGAAAGTAAAAGCCCCATTCTTCATCTATATTTTTCACAAATCTTATTGTATATATAAAAACAATCGCTAACTTTGCCTTTGGAATGAGAACGCTTGTTCCGCTACATTTTTCATAAAAGCGTTTTTGCTTTATCCTTGATTCGGAAATCGCCAATTTCATACACGAGGGGTAATGCAGTCACAAAACGCCTATGCTTGCCATATCCACCCCGGCAAGGGGATTGTTATATAGGCAATGCGTGGGGTGGGCTGTTTATTTCGTGTAAGGCGTTTGGCGATGCCTCGAATAAGATAAACGAACATCGTCCACGCTTTTTTATTTTTTATAAACCTCAAAGGGACGTGAGGGGCAATGAAACACAATTAATGATGAAAAAACAACTCCTTAATCTCCTTGTGCTTATTGCATTGGTAAGCGTGTCGCAAAGTGTTATGGCCGAGAGTCAAAACGATTATGAAAGCACCGAAATATCATCGACACAAGTAAGTCAATCAGGTAAAACACTAAAACCCATCACTCCCGGATATGAGCAATCGATAGATATTTATGGATTTGTCAGCAACACTTACGGCGGTGGTGGTGTGAGCTACATTGGTGGTTACCGATTTAGCAATGCTGTATTCATAGGTCTGGGTGTAGGTATCAGTGGCGAAGAACATAGTACAGATTACAATGCACAAACAGGTCCAATACTACGAGATTGGCTGACAAGTTTCCCTGTATTCTTGCACCTGCGTACTTATTTTACACAAACCCGTTTCCAACCATTCTTGGCTATCTCGGTAGGTGGTAAGTTCTCAGCTCCTGTTGATTACAAAAATGAAAATTATAGTGGCGACAAGGTTAACACATCGGGATTTATTTTTGCTCCTGCCGTGGGTGTTAACTGGCGTTTGGATGATATGTTCAGCTTCTATTTGAAAGCAGGCTATGATGCCCGCTTCTATCCCACATTTGGCGGTTATGTCGACGATGAATTGCTAATCTCTCGCCAACTATATCATGGATTAAGTCTAAGTTTGGGTATTACGTTTTAGTATATAATGTACACATAAAAAAAAGGAATGGTACTCCCATTCCTTTTTTTATGCTTCTTATTAACGCTCTATGCTTACCCACACTAATTGGCTACTGAGCCATCATCACACCTGTGAGGAAGCGACCGGTTTCTGCTCCCAAAGCTCGAACGGAATAGAAAGTATCGCTATGTTGGTGAGTGCATATACCACACACTTCGATGTTCATGAGATCTACCCCGCAACGTAATAGTTGGTCGACATTGGCAGCTGCAAGGTCGATGTGCATTTTACCCGTCAAATTATTACGAATAGCTACACTTTCAATATCGCCTACCACACTTCGCAATTCATTAATAACCTCATCACCAACCTCATAAGCATCGACCGATATACAAGGAGCAATACCTGCCTGTAAGTGGGCGGGATTTGTACCATAAAGGATAGTCATACGCTCTATTGTGTGGCACACTATCTCTTGTGCCGTACCACGCCAACCGGCATGAATGGCTGCGATGGCATGATGTTCAGCGTCGTGCAGTATGATGGGAACACAGTCGGCTGTTGTAACGGCAATAGCAATATGGGGTACATTGGTTATAATAGCATCGACACCATCAAGTGCTGCTTGCTGTTCACTGTGTGGCAAGGTAGTAAAGGCTTCATCGATAACTGCTACTTCATGACCATGTACTTGGTGTGGATAGAATAGTTGCTGTCGGGTGATGTCGAGTGCTTCACACAATTGTTGCAGATTATTTTCCACTATCAATGTATCGTCACCACAGTAGAGACCGAGATTGAAATCGCCTCGTGCCTGTGCAGTGCCATAGGGATTGTGACGAGTGGTTACAAAAGTAGTCACCGACTCGAATGCCGGTGACTCAAAATTATACAGGGTTACTCCTTTGTGCTGAGTTATGTTCATTACCACTCCTCCTCACGATGATTGGGGGTTGTTTCTTCATCATCATACGCTTCATCCCAATCGTCCTCAATGTAATCTTCATCGTCGTCTCCATCGAGGGTGTCTATACCGAGATCATACTCATCTTCTTCCTTGATGCGGTGATGCTTATCGAGGTCGCGATGCGTGAAGGTGAGTACGCGATTACTTTCGTCGTTGAGCGTACGCCACAGAACATCCTTCAACTCGGTCAGTCCCATGCCGGTAATGGAGGATATGAAAACAGTTTCAATACCTTCGGGCAGCTCTGCTTTCATCTGCTCCATCAATTCTTCGTCAAGCATATCGCACTTGGTAATGGCCAAGATACGCTGCTTATCGAGCAAGTCGGGATTGAACTCGGTGAGTTCTCGAAGCAGGATGTTATATTGCTCTCGAATATCATCGGTATCGGCAGGAATCATAAAGAGTAGGAGTGCGTTACGCTCAACATGACGTAGGAAACGAAGTCCCAGTCCGCGACCTTCACTGGCACCCTCAATAATGCCGGGAATGTCGGCCATTACAAACGACAGGTTGTCACGATAAGAAACGATACCGAGATTGGGTTCGAGCGTTGTAAAAGGATAATCGGCAATCTTGGGCTTGGCAGCCGAGATAGAGGAGAGTAGGGTAGACTTGCCTGCATTGGGGAAACCTACAAGACCGACATCGGCAAGCAATTTCAGTTCGAGAATGATATTACGCTCTATGGCAGGCTCTCCGGGCTGTGCGTAGCGTGGAGTCTGATTGGTTGCACTGCGGAAGTTCCAGTTACCCAATCCGCCACGACCACCTTTAAGCAAAATCAATTCTTGACCATCGGTGGTAACTTCGGTAATAAACTCACCGGTATCGGCATCAAAAACGGCTGTTCCACATGGTACCTCTATAAGTTTATCCTCACCGTCTTTACCCGAACTACGGCTGGGTCCACCATGCCCACCATTTCCGGCGAGGATGTGACGCGAATAACGTAGGTGGAGCAACGTCCACAAGTTGCGATTGGCTCGTAATATAATGTGTCCACCGCGACCGCCATCACCTCCGTCAGGGCCACCCTTAGGGACATACTTGGCACGATGTAAGTGCATAGAACCGGCACCGCCCTTGCCCGAGCGGCAGAATATCTTAACGTAATCGACAAAATTTGATGCTGCCATAGTTATATTTTTAGGTTGAGAGTGCAAATATACAAAAAAAGTTTTATATCTTTGCAGTTGCATACTAAGGGGTGCTGCTAACGTGCGGCTGAGATTATACCCTATGAACCTGATGCGGGTAATGCCGTCGTAGGAATTGGTTATTGCAACTCTAATAATATATTCACTTCGACTTTCTCGTATATATGTGTTCTCAGGCGTATAATCAGGTCTGAGTTTTTTGTTGCATCCCTGCCAACTATCAAAAGCGATGTAACATGAAACGTTATCCTACCACATTAATTATTGCAGGCTCCGATAGCAGCGGAGGTGCCGGCATACAAGCCGATATAAAAACTTGCTCGGCAGTAGGTGTCTATGCATCAACAGCCATCACAGCTATTACAGCCCAAAATACGATGGGAGTAATAGACATTCAACCCATTACTCCTGATATTGTTGCCAAACAGATAAAGGCTGTACTCGATGACTTGATAATAGATAGTATCAAGATAGGGATGCTGTGCAATGCCTCCATTGTAAAAGCTGTTGCCGATGCACTGAATGGTATCGATATACCTATTATAACCGATCCTGTCATGGTGTCGACATCGGGGCATAAATTACTATCGGACGATGCCATTGATGCTGTTGTCAAGTATATTTTTCCATTATCGGAGATAGTTACTCCCAACCTCCACGAAGCCTCCTTGTTATCGGGCATGGATATAGTGCAACCCGACGATATTATTGAGGCGGCACACAAGACGTTGAGCAAAGGTTGCAGAGCAGTTTTGATGAAAGGCGGTCACTTCGACAACCTCTTATCGACCGATACACTCATCGACAACAATCTTCAAGTCAATCACTACTCCTCGCCCCGTTATACTACCCATAACACCCACGGAACCGGTTGCACTCTATCGTCGGCCATAGCTGCTTATCGAGCCAAAGGGTACAATCTGCAAGAAGCAACAGCCCGAGCCAAAGAATTTGTAACACAAGCCATTGCACATGGCTCAGATGTTTTTGCCGGTCGTGGTCATGGTGCTCTCAATCATGCTTTTGCCCCACAACCTTTATCCATTATCAATATGTAATTTTCATTATTATCATACTATCATGAATATAACACTGAACAATACAACTCGTGACATTGCACCCGACACAACGGTAAGACAATTGCTTATAGAAGTGGGCTTGCCACAACTTAACGTTGCAGTAGCAGTAAACAACCAAATAGTTCCACGGCAACTGTGGGATAGCACTATTCTCGTTGAGAATGACAATGTTGTCGTTATTGCAGCAGCTTACGGAGGGTAACTGTCATGAAAAAGTTGATCGTCATCACTCAAGAGAAGATTATACCACAAGAGGCCTCCATCATAACCAATATAATAGAGGCCGGAGCCGATCGAGTGCATATACGCAAGCCACTAACTCCCTTAAAGGATATTGAGCTGCTATTACAATCCCTACCACCGCAGTATCACAAGCAAATTGTGCTACACGATGCACATACGCTGGCATCACACTACAATGTAGGTGGTCTACATCTCAATCATCGCCATCCATCACCCCCCGATTGGTGGAGTGGGGATGTGAGTCGGTCATGCCACACACTACATGAAATAGAGCGTTATAAGAAAACATGTAATTATCTATTTCTCAGCCCTATACACAACAGTATCTCAAAGCAAGGATACACTTCACAATATACTCCACAAGAACTATTACAAGCACACCAACGAGGTATTATCGATCATAATGTGATAGCCTTAGGCGGTATTACCATTGACAATATCAACTCGGTGTTGACCTATGGATTTGGAGGTATAGCTATGCTGGGGTATGTGTGGAACAATCATAACACCAAGGAGATTACACACATTATAAAACAGATAAAAAGCCAATTGTCATGCTACAATTTATAACACATCATACAAGCCGATACAATCATATAGAGGGAGCGATTGCAGCCCTTGAAGGAGGTTGTAAATGGATACAATTGCGTATGAAAGAAACCAACAAGGAAGATATACTTCACGCAATAGAGCAATTAAAACCGATATGTCGCAAACACAATGCCATACTCATTATCGATGATTATGTAGAGTTGGCAAGCCAAACTGACATCGATGGGGTACATCTTGGCAAAAATGACATGCCCATATCGCAAGCCCGACAAATATTAGGTGAAGAATACATTATTGGAGGTACAGCCAACACATTTGAAGACATCCAATCACTCACTGAGCAAGGTGTAGATTATATAGGACTGGGACCATTCCGATATACTGAAACAAAACAAAACCTCAGTCCCATACTTGGAATAGAGGGCTATCGCAAAATGATGCAACAGTGCAGAGAGTGTGGTATTAATACACCCATTGTAGCCATTGGTGGGATAGAAGAAGAGGATGTCGAGCCACTCATGTCGACCGGCATATCGGGCATTGCTATGTCGGGCTGTATTCTACGCAATGACAATCCTATGTACCAAACGAATCAAATCATAAAAACACTTAATCATATAATCTATGGAGAATAAATTAGTATTAGGCGGACGCGAGTTTACATCACGTCTATTCTTAGGAACCGGTAAATTTAGTTCCAATGCATTGATGCAACAAGCTATTGAAGCATCACAAACAGAGATGGTAACAATGGCCATGAAACGCATAGACATGACCAATACCAACGATGACATGCTCATGCACATTAATCGTAATCAAGTACAGTTATTACCCAACACATCGGGTGTGCGTAATGCCAAGGAAGCGATCCTTGCCGCACAATTGGCTAGGGATTGTTTCGAGACCAACTTCATCAAACTTGAAATACACCCCGACCCCAAATATCTGCTACCCGATACCACCGAGACATTACTTGCTACTGAGGAATTGGCCAAAATGGGGTTTGTCGTTCTTCCCTACATACAAGCCGACCCCGTATTATGTAAGCGACTTGAAGAAGCCGGCAGTGCTGCTGTCATGCCATTGGGGGCACCTATCGGTACAAACAGAGGACTGCTCACTCGCGATTTTCTACAAATAATTATAGAACAAAGCACTGTTCCGGTTATCGTCGATGCCGGCATAGGAGCTCCATCGCATGCAGCCGAAGCCATGGAGATGGGTGCCGATGCTGTATTGGTCAATACCGCCATAGCAGTAGCCAACGATCCTGTTGTGATGGCAAAGGCATTCTGTAAAGCAGTCATTGCCGGACGTGAGGCATACGAGGCCGGTCTTGGCTCTCAATCGCAATGTGCCAATGCAAGCAGTCCACTAACATCATTTCTCGATTTCTAAAAAAAAACTGCTATCATGAAAATAGAAAATAACATTATCAAAGATTCCTATCCTGGTTCTGAAAAAGTATATATTGAAGGTGAAATTCATCCTATTCGAGTAGGTATGCGTCGTATTAATCTTACCGATACAGTACATATCGAAGATGGTAAGCGTGTAGTCATTCCCAACCAATCAGTATATGTATATGACACCAGTGGTGCATTTACCGACCCTGATATACAAGTAAATATCAACAGTGGATTACCTCGCCTCCGAGAAGCTTGGACTGTACAACGAGGCGACGTGGTGGCTCTGGACGATATAACATCGGAGTACGGTCGCATACGTCGCAATGATACAGCAATCGATGCCATACGCTTCCCCAAGAGTTACAAACCTTACAAAGCACAAGAGGGAAAAGAGATAACACAGATGTATTATGCACGCAAAGGTATCGTAACCGCCGAGATGGAATATGTAGCCATACGCGAAAATGCCATGTGCCACCTGATGGGTATTACATCGCATATCACCCCCGAATTTGTTCGCGAAGAGATTGCCTCAGGACGAGCTATTATTCCTGCCAATATCAATCATCCCGAGGCAGAGCCAATGATTATCGGTCGTAACTTTCGAGTAAAAGTCAATACCAATATTGGAAACTCGGCACTATCCTCAGGCATCAGCGAAGAGGTTGAAAAGGCTGTATGGAGCTGCCACTGGGGAGGTGACACTCTGATGGATCTCTCAACGGGCGAACACATTCACGAAACACGCGAATGGATTATACGCAATACTCCTGTTCCGGTAGGTACTGTACCCATTTATCAAGCACTGGAAAAAGTAAATGGCAAAGTAGAAAATCTTACATGGGAGATTTACCGCGATACACTCATCGAACAATGCGAACAAGGAGTCGACTACTTCACCATCCATGCCGGAGTATTGAGAGAACATGCACGATTGGTGGAGAACCGCCTCACGGGGATTGTATCACGAGGAGGTTCTATCATGACCAAATGGTGCGTCGTTCACAATGAAGAAAGTTTCCTATACACCCATTTCGACGAGATATGTAAGATTCTTGCTCAATACGATGTTGCGGTTTCATTGGGCGATGGTATGCGTCCCGGTTCGATACATGATGCCAATGACCAATCACAATTCCTTGAATTAGATGTTCTGGGTGAACTCACACAGAAGGCATGGCAACACAACGTACAAGTCATTATAGAAGGTCCGGGACATGTCCCCATGCACAAGATAGAGGAGAATATGAAAAGACAACTATCATCGTGCCATGAAGCTCCATTCTATACTCTTGGACCTATTACAACCGATATTGCACCCGGTTATGATCATATCACATCGGCCATAGGTGCAGCATGTATTGCATCAATGGGTACAGCCATGATATGTTATGTTACACCCAAAGAACACCTTGGATTGCCCAACCGGGAGGATGTTCGAGACGGTGTGATTGCTTATAAAATTGCAGCTCATGCCGCCGACCTTGCCAAAGGACATCCCGGATCACAGCTACGCGATAATGCCATGAGCAAAGCACGATATGAGTTTAGGTGGAAGGATCAGTTCAATCTCGCTCTCGACCCCGAACGTGCGTTGAATTTCTACAAAGAAGGGGGTGATTATGATGGAAACTTCTGTACTATGTGTGGTCCTAACTTCTGTGCCATGAGGCTCTCGCAAGATATAGTAAAGTGTGACAAGAAAAATAATGACAAATAAAGGGTATTACTATGTTTTCAGACGAAATAGTTCAATATTCATGGGATGATATAAGCAAACGCATCTCATCGAAAAATAGTAGTGATGTGGAAGTCGCTCTATCAAAGAGAGTATGTAACATCGATGATTTCATGGCACTTATCTCTCCCGCAGCGACTCCATATATCGAGGATATGGCACGACTGAGTCGACAATATACACAAGAACGATTTGGTAAAGTTATTTCAATGTACATTCCTATGTACATCACCAACTCATGCAGCAATCATTGCGTCTATTGTGGCTTCAATCACAACAATCCTATGCCTCGCACCATCCTTTCGCAAGAAGAGATAGAACAAGAATGTAAAGCCATCCGACAACTTGCACCCTTTGAAAATCTACTGATAGTGACCGGTGAAAATCCCCGCGATGCAGGTGTTGAGTATCTCGAAAAGTCCTTGCAGACAGTTCGTCCTTACTTCAACAACTTATCCATCGAAGTAATGCCCCTGAAAAGCGAAGAATACTATCGTCTCACACAGGCCGGTCTGAATGGAGTTGTGTGTTTTCAAGAGACATATCATCGCGAGCATTATAAAATATATCACCCCAAAGGAATGAAGTCGAACTACGAGTGGCGACTCAATGGGTATGATCGCATGGGGCAAGCCGGAGTTCACAAGATAGGCATGGGTGTACTGATAGGTCTTGAAGAGTGGCGTACCGATGTCACATTCATGGCACTGCACCTGTTATACCTACGCAAGCACTACTGGCGTACTCGTTATAGTGTTAATTTCCCTCGCCTGCGTCCCAGTGCCGGAGGTTTCCAGCCTAATACAATCATGAGTGATAAAGAGTTGGCACAACTGATATTTGCTTATCGTATCTTTGATCACGATGTCGACATATCGGTATCGACCCGCGAGACGCCCCATTTCCGCAATCACATTACCACCTTGGGAGCAACCTCAATGAGTGCCGGAAGTAAAACCGAACCCGGTGGATATTATACACATCCGCAAGCATTGGAACAATTCTCTGTAAGCGATGAACGTAGTCCCCTCGAAGTAGAAGCCGCCATTAAAGCTGCCGGATACGAGGTCGTATGGAAGGATTGGGATAAAATATTTGATTGAACAACAACATGAACAATCGATATTCACGACACATCATGTTACCCGACATCGGTTGCGAGGGGCAAACAAAACTCTCGCAAGCCCGGGTACTTGTAGTAGGAGTGGGTGGACTTGGTTCACCCATATCCCTATACCTCACAGCTGCCGGAGTGGGTCATATAGGCATTATCGACAATGACGTTGTATCACATAGCAACCTACAACGACAAGTATTATATCACGAAGCCGATGTGGGAAAAGATAAGGTACATTGTGCATACACACATCTACATTCAATCTCTTCACACACTTCGTTCAACATATATCCCACACGATTGGATAGCAATAATGCTGCCTCTATCATAACCGATTATGATATTGTAGTTGACGGATGTGACAATGCCGATACTCGTTACACTATCGATGATGTATGTGCCTTGCAAGGCAAACCCTATGTATATGGAGCTATCAACGAATATTGCGGGCAAGTGTCGGTATTCGATGCCCGTTACAACTGGCGATATTCACAATTATACCCCGATCGTACACATGCTATTTCGCAACCCGATATTATAAACGGAGTAGTTGCAACTCTACCCGGTATCATAGGTACAATACAAGCCACCGAAGTAATAAAGTTGATAACCGGTGTGGGGGATAGTCTTATACAAAAGCTTTTCATGATAGACATTCGCACAATGGAAAGCAACACAATAAACTTCAAGGAACTTCTATAAATTGGTGAATGAGAAATTGATTGTCGAAACACTCTATTTCGGTCGCTTAGGAAAATATGGAGGTATCTTTCTTATTTTTTCCTCTGTTATAATGCTCGCATTGCACCAGAGGGGAAAATAAGAAACATACCTAAAATCATCTTCCAAGTCGGCTCTATCTAAATATATATAGAAGCTACAATCGAGATAGAAGTTTTCTATATATCTTATTCGGTGTTCAAACTCCTATATGTGAGTATCATACAAGAATAAATAAAGTGTTTTTTATAAAGTTTATCAAAATATATCAGACCATGTTGCTTTTTAGTACTTATATCTCGATTAAATTTCGTACTTTTGCAACATGATTACACCAATAATAGACGAAAGTAAAATACACGAATTAACAAACGCACTATTGCGTTACAACAATATAGTGATAACCTGCCATGTAGCTCCTGATGGTGATGCCATCGGATCATCGTTAGGATTATATCACTTTCTACGCCGAATGGGCAAGGTTGCAACTGTTGTCGTTCCCGATATGATACCACGCAACCTTCACTTCTTGCCCGGTGTCAAACAGACCATTATCTATACTCAACAATCGGAACTTGCCATCAAGGCAATAGAAAATGCCGACTTGCTGTTCTGTCTTGACTACAATGCACTACATCGCATTGACAAATTGTCGCCATATGTAGCACATTCAGAGGCATATAAGATACTTATAGACCACCATTTATATCCTGAACCATTCACCCATCTCACAATATCTCATCCCGAAATTTCATCGACATGCGAATTGATATTTCGTGTTATATGGCAGATGGGGCGATACCGTATGTTAAGTCGTGCTGCTGCCGAATCTATTTACACCGGTATGATGACCGACACAGGCAACTTTACATACAACTCTAACCAACCTGAGATATACGAAATCATTGCCAAGTTGGTAATGAAAGGAGTAGACAAGGACCGCATATACACCCTCGCATGCAACACACAGACAGCTAACAAGTTGTTACTTAACAGTTATGCCATCTGCCACAAGATGGAGCTGTTCCCTGAGCATGGAGCTGCATTGATATATCTTACACACGAAGAGATGTCACGATATAACTTTCAGAAAGGTGACTGTGATGGTCTTGTAAATGTTCCTTTAAGCATAAAAGGCATACATTTCTCAACATTCATTCGTGAAGATAAAGAATTTGTAAAGTTCTCATTCCGCTCACAAGGCGACTTTGCAGTAAACACCATCGCAGCAGAGCATTTCGGTGGTGGAGGTCATCTCAATGCAGCCGGAGGTGAATTTTACGGCACACTCGATGAAGCAATAGCCAAATATCGAGAGTTATTACCCATATATTGTAACAATAATAAAGAAAAAGATAAAGAATGAAAAGTTTGAAATTCATGTGCAACATTATCGCACTGGTAGCATGTATCATACTTGCTACATCATGTGACGATACCAAGTCTTATGCCGAACTTCTTGATGAAGAAAATGATGCAGTAGAGAAATTCTTGGAAAGCCAAACAGTGATCGAAGAGATACCTGCCGATAATATGTTCATAGTGGGTGAAGACGCTCCTTATTATAAGCTCGATGAAGATGGATATGTATATATGCAAGTATTGCATTGGGGAGATGGAGAAATGGCTCAGTACAATGAAGTTGTGTTCTTCCGCTATTCTCGCATTAATCTTCTTACATGGGCTGAGGGTGTCGACCAACTTCCCTCGGGCAATGATAGTGAACTGAGCAAGGCTTACTCGTTCAATTTTCAAAATACCGAATTAAATTCCACTACTCAATACGGTAAAGGTGTACAACAGCCTCTGTATTATGTTCCACTGAATAGTCGTGTCAACTTGATTGTAAAATCGAAAGCCGGTTCGCTTAACGACCTTACATCTGTTATTCCTTATTTGTATAATATTCGATATTTCCCATCTAATATTTAATAAACAATATGGCACTAATCAAGTCTATTTCAGGTATAAGAGGAACTATTGGAGGGAGTGTAGGCGAAGGTCTTAATCCTCTCGACATAGTAAAATTCACGGCAGCTTATAGCACATTTATACGTCGTAACAGTGAAGGTAAAAGCAACAAAATAGTAGTAGGTCGTGATGCTCGTATCTCGGGCGAAATGGTCATGCACACTGTTGTAGGAACACTCATGGGTATGGGTTGGGATGTTGTATATTTAGGACTTGCCACTACACCCACCACCGAAATTGCAGTGACAGGCGAACAGGCTTGTGGTGGCATCATCCTCACAGCCAGCCATAATCCCAAGCAATGGAACGCTCTGAAATTGCTCAATGGTCAGGGTGAATTTCTTAATGCAGCGGAAGGCGAAGAGGTATTACGCATAGCAGAGTGTGAGGATTTCACATTTGCCGATGTCGACCATTTGGGACAACTTATTGAGGTTAATGACTACAACGAACGTCACATTGCACAAGTGATGGCATTGCAACTCGTTGACCGTCAAGCCATCGAAGATGCCAACTTTACAGTTGCCATTGATTGTGTCAATTCGGTAGGTGGAATTGTCATTCCCCAACTACTGCGAGCCTTGGGTGTAAAAAATATTGTAGAACTTAATTGTGAACCCACAGGCCATTTTGCACACAATCCCGAGCCGATACCCGCCAATCTTACCGACATAGCCGACGTCATGCGTCAAGGTAAAGCCGATGTAGGTTTTGTTGTAGACCCTGATGTTGACCGCTTGGCCATTATCTGCGAAAACGGAGAGATGTTTGTTGAAGAATATACCCTTGTGGCAGTTGCCGATTATGTACTGAAACACACACCGGGCAACACTGTATCCAACCTTAGTTCATCGAGAGCCTTACGAGATATTACCCACAAACATGGTTGTGAATACAATGCTGCTGCCGTAGGAGAAGTGAATGTTGTGGAAAAAATGAAAGCTACCAATGCCATTATAGGAGGTGAAGGTAATGGCGGTGTAATATACCCTGAGAGTCACTACGGACGAGATGCTCTTGTAGGTATTGCCTTGTTTCTCTCACACTTGGCTCACGAGAGGAAAACCGTTACGGAATTAAAATCGACTTATCCTCCATATTGCATCACCAAGCAGAAGATAGAACTCACACCCGATATTGACGTCGATGCTCTGCTCTTAGCTGTTAAAGAGAAATATGCAGGCGAAGAGATTAATGATATTGATGGTGTAAAAATTGACTTTGCCGATAGTTGGGTGCATCTGCGTAAATCCAACACCGAACCTATCATTCGCGTTTATGCCGAGGCCCACAGCGAATTCGAGGCCGAACGTACCGCCGCTGGAGTCATGGAGGTAATTAAGAGTATTGTGGGATAAAGATATATTGTATTCCCTAACATATACAGGATGGATTTCGATACAGAGTCCATCCTGTTTTTTTTGCATGGATACTAACAACAATATTGTTATAACGTCAAGCCCATTACTATTAGTAATATTTAACAAAAAATGCATTTACTATTAATTCAACGTTAAATCATCTGCCAAACGGATATTTGAGACATTCTGTCAGGGTAAAAAAACTTTATTAATTAAGCATTACAATAAGTCATATATATCATTGATTATATGCATATTAGACATTATTACAAAAGAAATATTATGTATATATTTGCACCGAACAAAGGTAGTCAATACAGTTTACCGGGAAGTCAATAATACATGAATAAAAAACTACGCCAACTAAATCAGGAAATCCTCACATGGGCTAAAAACCTTCCGAAAAAGGAAGGTAAATATGCTAAACCCTATCTGATAAAAGTAAGCTCCGAATATATAAGAGCATCAATCAAAGTCTTGATTGTAGCAAAAGAAACAAATGGATGGGAAACAAAACCCATCGAAAAAGGCTGGGACGAAATTACTGTCGACGATTTGATGGAACATTATGATAATTTTGTTAACAAAGAGTGGGGATACTCCGAGCATGACAATCACAGAAGTGCCGTATGGGAATTTGTAGAAAGCATCAGAACCATATCAGAAGGAAGTAATAAATTATATCCTCAATATTCGGGAATATTAGGAACTGCTGCAACAAACATTGCATTATTGGGATATTATGAAGAAGGAATGCCGGGCTGCGATGAAAGTATGAAAAAGGAATTAGCCTATTTTAGCAAAAGACAAATTGAGATTCTTAATCCCGACATAATACTATTTACATTTGCACACATTGAGAAGAATAAAAATTATACCGACATGCTTGATTTGATATTTGGTAATATCTTCGACTTCAACAACATATTGAACAGTAAAACAAAATTTACTCTATTAGCAACACTTGAACGAGGAGTCAAACGACCGCTTCTAATTTTCAATTCATACCATCCTATATATTATAGGCGAAAGGGGATTATTTCGGAATTAGTAGAACAATTTACATCCGAAATTATACATTATATTGAGCAAATAAATGTACCGAATGTATCGCAATTATAACTATTTTATAGTCAAAATCGTTGCAGCAACATAAAAAAAACAGATAGGTTGCTACTGTCGCTACTCAAAGTATAGAAGTCAAGCAACAACCGTCATCCCCACATCATGCGAGTATATTACACTAATATACCTAAAAAGTGGTATATGAATAATAAAAGAAAAATAACTATCTTTGCAACACTTGTTGCAAAGGTGTAACAAGCCGATGAAAAAGGATATTTATGACACAAAAGATTACATCGTTATACACTGCACAAATGAAGATGGCAGAGCTTATCGAGTCTGACTATAATCTGTTATTGTTATTTCCTCGTTTCAATATGGAACTGGGAGTAGGAGATACCACTGTTATGGAACAATGCACTCGACAAGGTGTCTCACCTACGCTTTTTGTCATGATGTGCAACATATATTCACACACCGACTATAAACCCACCATCAAAGAAGTTACACAATTAGATGCCGAGCAATTATTGAGCTATCTGTCACGCTCACACATCTACTATATCAACTCTCGTATACGTCCAATCAAAGAAGAGTTAAAGAAAATATCGGGACACTGCACTTCGTCGCACAGTGCAGTATTACAACGCTTCTTTGCCGAATACGAGCAAGAGGTCATCAATCACTTTGCATATGAGGAAAATACCGTTTTTCCTTACATACGCACACTTATGGCATGCCACAAGCGTCAACAAGGATATGACATAGAGAACTTTCAAGAAAATCATAGCAATATTGATGACAAGTTGAGTGACTTGAAAAACATATTGGTTAAGCACCTGCGTGGTATAGGGATGGCATCAGAGACAACCGAGTTATTATTTCAGATATTCTCACTCGAAGAGGATTTGAGTCGACACACATTTATCGAAGATGTGGTATTAATACCATTGGTACAACACCTCGAAAAAAACATATATGACAAACAATAAACGCATAGTCATCATCGAGCCGTACTCCATGATAGCCCAAGGATTACGGCTGATGATAGATGAAATAAAAGGATATGAAGTGAGTGCCATTATTGCCGATGGTCACTATATTGAACGTGTTGCCCCTTTGCGACCCGATATTGTCATAATCAATCCCTCTATAATAGATATCAAAAGACGTGGAGAACTGGATGAATTGGCACAGCGATTGCCGGGTTCAACTTTTGCAGCATTGGTATATCAATATGTTGATCCCGATGTGTTACGTTACTTCAAGACGACTATTGAGATATCGGATAGTCGTGAAAAGATAACCTTGAAATTACGTCAGTTATTAGAATCAAGTGAACAAGTTACCGAATCGACCGAGTTATCGGACAGAGAGAAAGAGATACTCATAGCTGTCGCCAAAGGACTGACAAACAAAAACATTGCCGATCAATATCACATATCGATACATACAGTAATTACTCACCGAAAAAATCTCACTCGCAAGACCGGTATTAAATCAGTATCGGGATTGACGGTATATGCCATTCTCAACAATCTGATAGATATAAAAGAAGTAGAATAATTGAAAAGGTATAGAAATGCGATTATCGGAACTTAAAATAGGCGAAAAAGCCATTGTCGTTAAGGTGCTGGGACGCGGAGCTTTCCGCAAACGCATTATAGAGATGGGATTTGTACGCGGTCAGGAGGTTGTCGCTGAGTTAAATGCTCCCATGCGTGATCCCATCAAATTTAAGATTATGGACTACGAAGTGTCATTGCGACGCAGCGAAGCCAACCTTATTGAAGTGGTAACCGAACAAGAAACAGCCTCGGTAACACCTCCTACATCACATGGCACAACCACCGACGAATATACACCGGCACATGCAGCCGAAATTAAAGGTAAAATCATTAATATAGCTCTGGTAGGAAACCCCAACTGCGGAAAGACCTCGTTATTTAATGTCGCATCGGGTGCAAACGAGCATGTAGGTAATTATAGCGGTGTTACGGTCGATGCCAAGGCCGGACACTTCGACTACAAAGGGTATCGCATTAATATATACGACCTACCGGGTACTTACTCTTTATCGACATACACACCCGAAGAACTATATGTGCGTAGATACTTAAATAACGAAATGCCCGATATAGTTGTCAATGTTGTCGTAGCGTCGAATATCGAACGCAACTTATTTCTTACCACCGAACTTATCGACATGGATTACAGCATGGTGATAGCCCTGAACATGTACGATGAATTAGAAAAAAGTGGAACAACTCTTGACTATAAATTGCTGGGCGACATGATAGGTGTACCCATGATTCCTACCGTTTCACGAACAGGTAAGGGTATCGAAGAACTTTTCGATACGGTTATCGAAGTGTATGAGCGTCGCAATAAGTCGGTGCGACATGTGCATGTCAATCACGGACCGGTCATTGAAAGTGCCATAGCCGACCTAAAAGAGCAACTACGCCAAAGCAAAACAGCATTGCAATTCTCACCTCGCTATTTGGCATTAAAAATGCTCGAAGGAGACAAAGAGATAATATCATTGCTGTCGGATAATAAAGACTTCGACAAATGGGTAGCAACAGCTGAAAAAAGTAGGAAGGAAGTAGAAGAAACCCTACAAGAAGATATAGAACAAGCCATAGCCAACGAAAAATATGGTTTTATATCGGGAGCATTACAAGAAACCATGACGCAAGGCAAAGAAGATGCACGCAATGTAACAAGAGTAATCGATTCGCTTGTTACCAATCGTGTTGTAGGCATTCCTATCTTCATTTTTATAATGTTCCTTATGTTTGAGGCAACATTCGTATTGGGAGCATATCCCATGTCGTGGATTGAAGATGGAGTTGCAGCCATCTCATCGTGGTTGTACAATATTATGCCCGCCGGCCCTCTTAAAGACATGCTCATCAATGGTATATTAGGCGGAGTAGGAGGGGTAATTGTATTCCTACCCAACATTCTTATCCTCTATCTCTTTATATCGCTGATGGAGGACTCGGGTTATATGGCTCGTGCAGCATTCATCATGGACCGTGCCATGCACAAGATAGGACTGCATGGCAAATCGTTCATTCCACTTGTTATGGGATTTGGATGTAACGTTCCGGCCATCATGGCAACTCGCACCATCGAAAGTCGTAGCAGCCGTCTCATCACGATCCTCATCAATCCGTTCATATCGTGTAGTGCAAGACTCCCCATATACATTCTCTTCATCGGCACATTCTTCCCACGTCATGTTGGATGGGCTTTCCTCATACTATATATACTGGGAATAACAATAGCCTTTGCAACCGCCAAACTACTGCGTAAATTTCACTTCAAAGAGGACGAAACCCCCTTTGTCATGGAGTTACCCCCTTATCGCATCCCTACATTCAAAGCTACATGTCGACACATGTGGAACAAAGCCGAACAATATCTGCGTAAGATGGGTGGCATCATTCTCGTTGCATCTATTATCGTGTGGGCTTTGAGCTACTATCCACGTCCCGATATAGAAGGCGAACTGACTGCCGAACAAACTACCGAACAGCAAGCCAACTCCTACATGGGACAAATAGGTAGGGCAGTAGCTCCCGTACTCGAACCATTGGGATTTAACTGGAAAGTAACAATCGCACTCATTTCGGGAACAGCAGCCAAGGAACTTGTTATCAGCACACTTGGGGTATTGTATGCCGAAGGCGATGAATCGCCCGAGACACTCTCGCACAAGCTCACACAGGTCAACCCATCAACAGGAAGTCCCGATTTCACACCACTCATTGCTGCTTCGTTCCTCATATTTGTGTCGTTATATATACCATGTATAGCTTCTATCACAGCAGTATCAAGGGAAACAGGCAACTGGAAGTGGGGAGCTTTTGCAGTAATATACAACACATTAGTGGCTTGGATATGTGCTTTTGCAGTATTCCAAATAGGATCTTTATTCACATAGGAAATGTCAACACAAGTACAACAGATAATAGTATTTGCAGTCCTTTGCATCGTAGCAGCAATTGTGATACGACATTTTATATACCGATATAAACATCGCAACGACAAGAATTGCAGCCATTGCAGCAGTTGCCCCTACGCCGACTGTGCTTTACGAAAGAAAAACGAACAAGAATAATTAACATCAGATATACCTATATACCCCAATGTATAGTGAAAGGCGAGAGAAAAACAATTCTAACTTGTTAGAAATTTTTGTCCGAGCCGCCTCCTATATTCTACCAATATAGTGATATGATATCATACTATCAATCAGCAATATAGCAAAAAACTTAAATAAATATACAAAAAAACAGTCAAAAAGGTTGCAATATCCGATAAATAGCATTACCTTTGCATCGCAAAAGCACAATGGTGCCTTGTCCGAGTGGCTAGGAGCCGGTCTGCAAAACCGTTTACGGCGGTTCGAATCCGCCAGGCACCTCACAAAAGAGCCTTAGTAATAACTAAGGCTCTTTTTCTATTTCGTCACTATTTCTGGTAATGTGGCAAAAAGTAGTTGGTTTTAGAGCTGCATCATCATACAAAGAGAGGTTTTTCCAAGGCGAGGAAAATCTCTCTTATTTTTTGTTTGTTTTTGATTTTTTCCAAGCGATATAAAAGGTAAAGGAAGATGCTT
>JAFXJY010000035.1 GCA_017531985.1 Bacteroidaceae bacterium | reverse complement strand
GTGTTGGCGATTTAGATATACCTTTCCCTATATTTACAGGAATTATAAATTCTTGCTATGAAGATGATGTGTGTATATATGAATATGATGAAAATATTCATTATCGACACAGCAGTAGAAACGATAGATAGAGAAACAATGTCATAATTATAAGATTATTTATTAGTGAGAGAGTAGTCCTCGCAGGATCTTGTTGTGAGAAAATCGCATACCGACAAGACCCTGTGAGGACTTCCTCTGTGATGTAGGGTAATAGAGGATGCCGAAGCGGGATGTAGGCTCGGGGGGCGTTGAGACTTTTCAGAGAATTGCGAAAAAATAAAAAAAAGACTATTTTTTATGGCTATCGAAAAAATGTTGCGTATATTTGTAGAATATAGGATGCGGCTCGGACAAAAATTTCTAACAAGTTGGAATTGTTTTTCTCTCGCCTTTCACTATATTTGCACCGTTAACCTTGACAGTGATGAAACATATTGTATTACCCGACAATAGGCCTCGGCGATTAGTCTTCTATCTGGCGATGGAGGAGTATGTGGCACGTTGCCTTGACGAAAAAGAATGTTTCTTCATATGGCAGGTGACTCCGACCGTCATTTTCGGACGTAACCAAGTACTTGAAACCGAGGTTAATCTTCCCTACTGCCGACATAATAATATAGCATTGTACCGCCGTAAGAGTGGTGGTGGATGTGTCTACTCCGACATGGGCAATCTGATGATTTCGTATATCAAGGAGGGCGATAGTGTGGGATTTATCTTCGACACATATATGCGTCGTGTTGCTCTTGCCTTGCAGAAGGTGGGTATTGCTGCACAAGTGTCGGGACGAAATGATATTCTCGTCGATGGACGCAAGGTGTCGGGCAATGCTTTCTATCAGCTGCCGGGTAGAAGTATCGTTCATGGCACGATGCTGTTTAATACCAACTTCGACCATCTCGAACAAGCTATCACACCATCCGACAATAAGTTGCAAAGTAAAGGCGTTGCCTCGGCACGCCAACGTGTAACGAACTTGTGTGAGTACACAAGCATGGATATTGCCGAGTTCCGTAGTCACTTGATAGCGACTTTCTGCGATGGCGAACGCATGCTTACCGAAGAAGAGATTGCAGCCATCGAAGCAATAGAAAGTACTTACTTAGATGAGGAATTTATATATGGTCGCAACCCTCGATACAGCTACCACAGCGGAATGCAACGCACGCGTGCCGGAGAGATAAGCATCAACGCCGACTTGCATCATCGACGCATAAGCAAGATAGAACTTTGTGGCGACTTCTTCGTCCTACAA
This sequence comes from Bacteroidaceae bacterium, assembly GCA_017531985.1. Taxonomy (GTDB): domain Bacteria; phylum Bacteroidota; class Bacteroidia; order Bacteroidales; family Barnesiellaceae_A; genus Barnesiella_A. The sequence goes on along the minus strand of JAFXJY010000035.1, from coordinate 111,186 downwards.
GACTATCATGCCCTGCTGAATGACCGCCTGCGGGGTGTCGAATGGAGTCGTGATGCCATGCAAGAGGCTTTGCAGGGAATAAGTCTCGACCGATATATACAGAATCTTACAACCGAAGAACTATTAGATATAATATTTACTGAACCTATTAAATAAAAAACCTTATGGATAATCTATTGAAAACATGTCTTTATGACAAACATGTGGCTCTTCAAGCACAAATGAGTCCCTTTGCCGGATATATGATGCCTATACAATACACCTCAATCGTCGAGGAGCATCAGGCAGTACGCAACAATGTGGGTATGTTCGATGTATCACACATGGGCGAAATCTATGTTTCGGGTCCCGATGCCGAAAAATTTGTAAACTATATTTTCTCTAACCAAGTAGCCGACATGGCCGTAGGAAAAGTTCTCTATGGTTTCATGCTCTACCCCACCGGTGGAGTTGTTGATGACTTGCTCGTATATCGTATGCAAGATGAGAACACCTTCTTGCTTGTTGTAAATGCGTCGAACATAGCCAAAGACTACCAATGGGTGGTAAGCCAGAGTGAAGGCTTCGATGTAAAAGTAGATAATGCATCGGACGAAATAGGTCAGATTGCATTGCAAGGCCCCAAAGCCGAGGAGGTGGCAGTCAATCTTTTGGGTCTCCCTATTGCCGATCTCGAATTTTACACCTTCAAGGAACTTACTTACGATGGTCACTACCTCATTGCCAGCCGCACAGGTTACACCGGCGAGGACGGATTTGAACTATATGCCGACCACGATACTATCATAGCCTTGTGGGACAAGTTGTACAACGAAGGTCATGTTGCCGCATGTGGTCTCGGCTGTCGCGACACCTTGCGTTTCGAAGCAGGACTTCCTCTCTACGGTCACGAAATAGATGTGGATATTACTCCCGTAGAGGCAGGTCTCAGCATGTTTGTCAAGCTCGACAAAGAGAACGACTTCTTGGGCAAGGAAGCATGTGCCCGCCAGAAAGCTGAGGGCGTAACCCGCAAATCGGTAGGTATCGAACTACACGACAAGGCCATACCTCGTGCCGAGTATGAAGTGGAAGTTGACGGTCAAGTAGTGGGTCGTGTAACAACCGGCTATCGCTCTATCTCGACCGACAAGAGCGTGTGTGTGGCACTTATACAAAAGGAATATGCCGCCATGGGTAGCGAAGTAGAAGTTCGCATCCGCAAAAAAACATTCAAAGGAACAGTGTGCAAACGTCGTTTCTACGAAGCTAAATACAAAAAATAATCTATAACGAAAGATAATTTATTAACCTATAAAAATCAAAAAAATATTATGAGCAAAGTATTAAATGGCTTGTATTACAGCCAATCACATGAGTGGGTAAAAGTAGAAGGCAACATAGCCATCGTAGGTATCACAGATTATGCACAACACGCATTGGGCAACATCGTATATGTTGACATGCCCGAGGTTGATGATGAAGTAGCCAAGGAAGAGGATTTTGGTGCAGTAGAGAGTACCAAGGCTGCCAGCGACCTTATTTCGCCCGTTAGCGGTGTTGTTACAGAAATAAACGAAGCCCTTGAAGATGCACCCGAGTTGATTAATGAGGATGCTTTCGAGAACTGGATTATGAAAGTAGAGATGAGCGATGCATCGGAACTCGACGAGTTGATGGATGCAGCTGCTTATGAAGCTTTCTGTGCAAACGAACACTAATAGAATTGTACTATGAGCTTCGCCTATTTTCCCCACACCGAGGAAGATATACAAGCGATGTTGGAACGTATCGGCATGAAGTCGCTCGACGACCTCTATGCCGATATTCCCAAAGAAGTATATTACTCGGAAGATAAAGAATATGACCTACCCTCGGCTTACAGCGAGGAAGAAATTCGTCGTCGCTTTGCCGAGCTCGAGAGTCGCAACACAAACCTGACAGTCTTTGCCGGTGCCGGTGCATACGACCACTATGCACCCTCGGTAATACCCTACTTGCTGCAACGCTCTGAGTTCATTACAGCATATACCCCCTACCAAGCTGAGATTTCGCAAGGAACACTTCGATATATCTTTGAATACCAAAGCATGATTGCATCCCTTACCGGAATGGATTGCAGCAATGCATCGATGTACGATGGTCCTACTGCCGCAGCTGAGGCCGTAATGATGGCTCTTGCATCGACTCGTAAAAAGACACGCGTACTCGTATCGGGAACTCTTCCCGTAAATGTTCGCAGCGTTATTGACACTTATGCCAAGTATCGCGGCATAGCCATTACTACCATAGAAGCTGTCGACGGTGTAACATCATTGGATGCCGTAAAAGCCGAACTTGCTGCCGGCGATGTAGCCGGATTGTTAGTTCCGGCCATAAACAAATATGGCATAATTGAGGACTTTACCGGATATGCCGACACCATGCATGAGCAGAAGGCTCTCTTTATGATCTATGCCGATCCCTCGGCTCTTGCTGTAATAAAGACACCCGGTGAGTGGAATGCCGATATAGCATGTGGCGATGGACAGACATTGGGTATGCCCATGAACTATGGAGGACCGTATGTAGGTTTCTTGGCTTGCAAAAAAGAGCATGTTCGCAAGTTGCCCGGACGTGTGGTAGGTGCTACACGCGATGTCGATGGCAAACGAGCCTTTGTCCTCACACTGCAAGCACGCGAACAACATATCCGCCGCGAAAAGGCCACCAGCAACATCTGCTCCAACCAGTCGCTCATGGCATTGTATGTGACAATATACCTTGCACTTATGGGACCCAAAGGTCTTAAAGAAGTCAATGAGATAAGTTACGGTGGTGCACACGAACTATACAACCGCCTCATTGCCACAGGCAAGTTTACACCAGTGTTTGACAAGCCCTTCTTAAAGGAATTTGTTCTTAATACTACCTTGCCTATCGACAAGTTGCAAGCCGCATTATTGCGTGAGGGCATCTTCGGAGCATTGCAGACCGAGGAAGGTTATGTATCGTTCTGCGTAACCGAGCGTCGCACTCCACAAGAAATAGACCATTTAATTAATGTCATAAATACACTGTAAGCCATGAAATACTACGATAGATTAATTTTCGAATTATCGAAAGAGGGACGCACAGGTTATTCGCTTCCTCGCAATCCGTGGACACAGCACACTTGTGACATCCCCGAAAATCTGCGTCGCACCACCGACACAGGACTGCCTCAGGTCGATGAGTTGGGTGTTGTTCGTCACTACACCAACTTGTCAAACATGAACTTCGGTGTTGATACCGGTTTCTACCCCTTGGGTAGTTGTACTATGAAATACAATCCCAAAATCAACGAAGAAATGGCAGGGCTGAATGGATTTAAGAGCCTTCACCCCTTACAACCCGTTGAAACTGCACAAGGAGCATTGGAACTCTACTACGAGTTGAACCGCTCGCTTGCCACCATTACCGGTATGGCCGAGTGTACACTCAACCCCTTTGCAGGAGCTCATGGCGAGTTGACCGGATTGATGATCATGCGACAATACCACCTATTGCGAGGTGATGTAAAACGCACCAAAGTAATCGTTCCCGATAGTGCCCATGGAACCAACCCGGCCAGTGCAGCAGTGTGCGGACTGGATGTAGTAGAGGTAAAATCATTATCCGATGGCACAATCGACATCGATTCACTGCGTAGCGTACTCGATGACACCGTTGCCGGTATAATGATGACCAACCCCAACACCTTAGGTCTCTTCGAGACTCGCATTCTCGAAATTGCCAAGATGGTACACGATTGTGGTGGCTTGTTATACTACGATGGAGCAAACATGAACCCCCTATTGGGTCGCTGTCGTCCCGGTGATATGGGCTTTGACATCCTTCACCTCAATCTGCACAAGACATTCTCAACACCTCACGGTGGCGGAGGTCCCGGTGCAGGAGCAGTGGGTGTGGCTGCTCATCTTACCGAGTATCTGCCCAGTCCTCGCGTGATACGCAACAACGAAGGTCAATACGAGATATACAACGGTAAGGAAGCAATAGGTCAGATTTCGGGCTTCTTAGGCAACTACGCTGTTCTGCAACGTGCCTACACCTATATCTTGTCACTGGGTAAAGAAAATCTTCGCTATGCAGGACCTTTGGCAACTCTCAACGCCAACTATATCAAGGAGGAACTCAAAGGAGATTACAAATTACCCATCGACACATTGTGCAAGCACGAATTTGTATTCGACGGATTGGCCGACACCTCGACCGGTGTTACCACACTCGACATAGCCAAGCGTCTGCTCGACTACGGCTACCACGCCCCCACTATCTACTTCCCATTGTTATTCCACCAGTCGATAATGATAGAACCCACCGAAACCGAATCGTTGGAAACTATCAACGAATTTGTGGCTATCATGAAGAAGATTGCCGAGGAGGCTCGCACTATGCCCGACGAGTTAAAGACAGCACCCCACAACACACCGGTGCGTCGTCTTGACGAAACAACGGCTGCCAAGAACCCCATCCTCACTTACACCGAGTTGAAAAACCAAGCACAATAAACGTATATGCACACACCTCTTATCATCATAGGAGCCGGTCCCGGTGGTTACGAAACCGCAGTACTGGCAGCCCAAAGAGGCATAGAAGTTACTCTCATTGAGGCAAATGCCATCGGTGGCACTTGCCTCAACGAGGGTTGCATCCCCACTAAGTCGTTCTGCAAGAATGCACAAGTAATAAACGACCTGCATGAAGCCGAACTATACGGCATAGAGGGTGTTAGCTATAACTTCAATTTTGCAGCTGTTACCGAACGCAAGAATCGCATTGTCGAACAACTCAAACAAGGAGTGGCAACCTTGCTGGGACACAAGCTCATTCATCTGGTCGAGGGAAAAGCCACCTTTGTGGATGCTCACACCATCGAAGTCAATGGCGAGCAATATAGTGCCGATAATATTATTATTGCCACCGGCTCGGTCAGCAAGTTCCTTCCCATCGAAGGAGCCCACCTTCCGGGAGTACTCACCTCGAAAGAGATGCTCGAACTCACCGAAATTCCTCGTCGCCTGTGTGTAATAGGAGCCGGCGTGATAGGACTTGAATTTGCATCTATCTTCAACAGCTTCGGCAGCGAAGTGACAGTTGTAGAGTTCTGCAAGGAGGTACTACCACGATTTGACACCGATATAGCCAAACGTCTAAAACAGAGTCTATCAAAACGAGGTATTGAAATACTCACACAGACCGGAGTTACTGCCATCAAGCAAGAGGGTGAAGAGATGCAAGTATCCTACTCTCGCAAGGGCAAAGAGGAATGTATTACTGTCGACCGAGTACTTATGGCAGTGGGACGACGTGCCAACACCGACTCGCTCAACCTTGCCGATGTAGGCATCGAATTTACACCGGCCGGTATCAAGGTCAACGAAATGATGCAGACAAACGTTCCTCACATCTATGCCATAGGTGACGTAACAGGAGGCATCATGCTTGCCCACGCAGCTACATGGCACGGCATACGAGCCTTGAACCACATCTGCGGTAACGACAACGACGGCATCCGATTGGATGTAATCCCGGCAGCCGTATTCACCGTACCCGAAGTGGCTACCGTAGGTGTTACAGAAGACGAGTGTAAAGATAAAGGTATTGCATATCGCTGTGGCAAAGCATTCTTCCGTGCCAATGGTAAAGCTCTGTGCATGAACGAACCCGACGGATTGTGCAAGGTTATAGCCGATGCCGATGGTCGACTGATAGGTTGCCACCTATACGGGCCTCACGCAGCCGACCTCGTACAAGAAGTGTGTGCTCTTATTTCAACCGGAGCCACCGTCGAGCAATTACAACGTATCATTCACACCCATCCGACCTTAGGCGAAGTAATACAGACAGCTGCACACAGCATGTAATAGTGCATAACAACCCCATTTGACAGTCGAGGTATTCCTTACACACAGGAACACCTCGATTGTCTTTTATCTCGCATTTCGCAGGACGGTATAAAATAGTATTTTCAATAAAAAACATTATCTTTGCACAGCAAGAAATACGAATCCTATCAATGTCAAATAAAATAAAAAACAACGGACAAGTTTTCACACCTGATTATCTGGTAAAAAACATCCTTGATGAAGCAGGATATTACGGAGAAAATATCCTACAAAAACATTGTATGGAAAACTCTTGTGGAAGCGGTGCCTTTCTGTGTGAAATCATCAAGCGATACTATAATGAATATGTAGCTTTTTATCACACAGCAAATGGTGTTGAAGAACATCTTTCACAATATATTCATGCTATCGAAATAGACAACTATATATTTAACGTCGACTTACAGAAAAACTTAAAAGACCTATGTAAGTCATTACATCTCAAAGAGGTAGACTTTGATATACGTCATGCCGACACGCTTACGGTATCGGATTATGACAATAAAATGGATTTTGTGGTAGGAAATCCACCATATGTGAGAGTTCACAATCTTAATGAGGGATATAACACTGTAAAGAAATACGCTTTTGCAACAGGAGGAATGACCGACTTATATCTTGTATTCTTTGAAATTGGTTTCAGAATGTTGAAAGAGGGAGGACACCTATGTTACATTACTCCAAGTTCATGGCTTAACAGTGTTGCAGGAGCTAATCTAAGAGATTATATCCGAAAAAATCGCAATCTCATATCTCTTATTGACTTAGCACATTATCAAGCATTCAGAGTTACTACCTACACGCTAATATCACATTTTCGTAAGGGTATCAATACCGATAACTTTGCTTACTACGAATATGATATTGAAAATCGGGATAAAAAATATATAGAAACATTATGTATTAATGAAATAGATATAAATGGCTACTTCTATCTTGCATATCGCAAGACATTGAACCAACTTCGCGAAATAATAATGAATAGAGGATTAAAGCTAGCTGTTGTAAAAAATGGTTTTGCTACTTTGTCTGATAAAGTTTTTATAGCACAGGACTTTCCATTTACACAGCATGTTATACCTGCAATAAAGGCCTCAACAGGAAAATGGTATAAAGCCTTTTTTCCCTATGACACCAAGGGCAAGCCTTTGGACAAAGAGAAGATTTTCAACAACCAAGATATAGCCGAATACTTATATTTGCATAAGGAAAATTTATTGAAAGGACAAAAAGAAGGAAGTAATCCTCAATGGTATCTGTACGGAAGAACACAAGCATTGAAGGACGTGTACGTTAATAAAATCTCCATCAATACTTGTATTAAGGATGTATCATCCATCAAGATTAACCATGTACCACGAGGATGCGGACTATATAGCGGATTATATATCTTAACAAATGCAGATATTGATACCATTACTAAAATCCTCTATAATGAAGACTTTATCAAATATATAAGTTCTCTAAAAAAATACAAAAGTGGCGGATACTATACCTTCAATTCAAAAGACATTGAATTATATCTCAATTATCATCTAAATATTTTACAGACTAATGGCTCAATCACAATCAAATCAATTAACAAACAAGGAATTTCTCAATGTAATCAAACACTCTTTTGATGCCTTCCTTATCAAAGGAACTTCGCGAAGCACTGATAAACTGAAACCTTTACATGGAGCAATAGCCCAAGATATTTCAGTGCGACTGGGCAATGAATATACCGTAGTGTCACAAGGATATATGGATGACCGAGAGGATTGTATAAAAGGACGTTATATTGATAAGGTTGTAGATATAACCATCAAAAAAGACAACAAAGCAATTGCCGGTATCGCTGTAAAGTTTGTTATGCAGAATTATGCACAAAACTCTAATAACTATTTTGAAAACATGCTTGGTGAAACAGCCAATATAAGAAGTAACAACATACCCTATTTCCAGATTTTTATAATCATTGACAAGTTGCCATATTATAACAGAGATAAACGAATAACACGATGGGAAACTTTTTCCGAGCACCATATTGCCAAGTATGTGATGCTGTCAAAGGATAATACTGACATATGTTTTCATACTCCTAACAAAACATTGATATATGTAGTCCATCTGCCCGAATGCAATAATGATGTTGAAACTGCCCATGACTATATCGATTATTATCGCAAAAACCCATATGATGTTACCTTGACCAATAACAGATACGAGGCAATGGGTAGTGCTGTTATACTCAATGATTATGAGAAATTCATAACCAAAGTTTATCATACCATACTATCGTTATAATATTTTCGCAAATGATTTATCAATAACGATTCAACTATTTGCCATTGCCATGTGTTATAGTGTGAAAATTAAACCAAATAAATCACACTAATAATGAAAAGTATTCGTGGAACTATTACGGAGCAAAATCTGTTAAAGGCTTTTGCCGGAGAGTCGCAGGCACGCAATCGCTACAACTTATTTGCCGAGGTGGCTCGACAAGAGGGTTATGAACAAATCATGGGCATCTTTGCCGAGACAGCCGAACAGGAATATGCTCATGCATCACGTTTTTTCCGATTCCTCGATGGAGGCATGGTTGCTATTACAGCCGAGTATCCTGCCGGACGTATAGGTACAACAACCGAAAATCTGTTAGAGGCTGCCGAAGGTGAAAAGTTGGAATGGAGTGCCTTGTATTTCGACTTTGAACAGACGGCTATCGATGAGGGATTTAAAGATGTAGCAGCTGCATTTAAGAAAATAGCTGAGGTAGAGGCTTTTCATGAGTGGCGTTACCGCCGCATGTTGCAACGTCTTGAAGAAGGTAGCATGTTTCTTCGCAACGAGACCATCGCATGGCAGTGTCGCAATTGCGGGTATATATATGAAGGGATAAAGCCACCTGCCACCTGCCCTGCTTGTCTTGTATCACAAGCCTACTTTGAACCTAAGCGGATGAATTATTAAGGGTATATCTATTCCACCGATGAATAATTCAGTTGTTATCGGAGATTTTCTTCAACATTCCATTGTACAAAAAGAGCCTGCCGGAATATTGCGGCAGGCTCTTTAATTCTGAAACTATAAGTTATGTTACTTATTATTCTTCAACGGGAGCAAGTTTCACAGTGAAGTGACGCATGAGTTCGGTTTCCCATACAATCTTTACACCATGCTTGATTTCGTCACGACGGTCATACACATTCTTCAATGCAGCTGCGATAACGTCCATGTGGTTGTTGGTATATACACGACGAGCGATACAGAGACGAAGGAGGTCGAGACCACCAAAGCGATTTTCACGAGTTACGGGATCACGGTCAGCAAGGATGTAACCGATTTCGCAACCACGGATACCGGCTTCGCGATAAAGCTCGATAGCGAGAGTTTGAGCGGGGAACTCTTCTTTGGGTACGTTGGTAAGAACGCGATCGGCATCAACGAAGATAGCGTGACCACCTACGGGACGTTGGTAAGGAATACCATACTCATCGAGACGAGCAGCGAGGTATTGAACTTGTTTGATACGAGTTTCGATGTTGTCAAGTTCAGTATTTTCATCAAGACCTACTGCAAGAGCATCCATATCACGACCATTGAGACCACCATAGGTCAAGAAACCTTCGAAAGGAATACAGAAACGTTTAGCACCTTCGTAGAGGTCCTCGTGACGAGTAGCAATGAAACCACCCATGTTTACGAGACCGTCTTTCTTAGCCGACATTGTCATAGCATCGGCGTAAGTGTACATCTCTTTAACGATTTCTTTGATAGTCTTATCGGCATAACCGGCCTCACGAGTCTTGATAAAGTAAGCATTCTCAACAAAACGAGCCGAGTCATAAACAACGCGTTTGCCGTACTTGTCGGCAATAGCTTTTACTGCACGAAGGTTTTCCATCGAAACGGGTTGACCACCGGCTGTGTTGTTTGTAACTGTTACAATGATGAAAGGTACTTTGTCGCCTTGTTCAGCAAGAACTTTTTCAAGTTTTGCAGGGTCAACATTACCCTTGAAGGGGTGTTCGAGTTGAGTATCTTTAGCCTCATCGATAGTGCAGTCGATAGCGAAAGCTTTACGGCTTTCGATGTGACCCTTAGTAGTATCGAAGTGAGAGTTACCGGGAACGATATCACCGGCTTTTACAAGGTGGCTGAAAAGTACGTTCTCGGCACCACGACCTTGGTGAGTGGGGATAACATACTCAAAACCGGTAAGGCGAGTGATGGTCTCTTTAAGACGAAAGAATGATGAAGAACCTGCATAGCTCTCATCGCCCATCATCATGGCTGCCCATTGACGGTCGCTCATTGCACCTGTACCCGAGTCAGTAAGACAGTCGATGTACACATAATCCGATTTCAAGTTGAACAAGTTGTAGTGAGCTTCTTTGAGCCATTGTTCACGCTCCTCGCGAGTACTCTTGCGGAGAGGTTCTACCATCTTGATTTTCCAAGATTCTGCAAATGGTAATTCCATAGTTATGATTTTTAATTTATAATTAGTATTTTACTTCAAGATTGTGTTTCACGGTTGATTATGCTCTTAACGTTTGTTACATCAGTGCTAAAAGCACTGCAAAGGTAGTTATTTATTGTGAAACAAATAGCTTTTTAACAATAAAAAATAACATCTGCACCCTATTTTTGTGTCGATGAATATTCATCTAAAACAATAGAGTGCAAATATTATATGCAATTTTTATTATAATTATCGTCTCGAATGCTATCGCTACGACACGACTTTAAGCCCCACGATGGAGGCTATGAGCGTAAAGAGAAAAAACATTCGTGCCAATGATACAGGCTCACGGAAGACGAAAATACCTAACAGCACCGTTCCTACGGCTCCTATGCCGGTCCACACAGCATAGGCAGTACCGAGGGGCAATGTCTGCGAGGCTCGTGCCAGCAAGTACATGCTCATGAATGTGGCTACAAGAAATCCTGCTCCCCACAAGTAGAATTCCACTCCTGTGGCTCCACGAGTCTTGCCAAGGCAGAAGGTGAATGCGACTTCAAAACAGCCTGCTATGAAGAGTATTAACCAGTTCATTGATTATCCCACCGAGCCTTCAAGTGTAATTTGCAATAATTTTTGTGCCTCGACAGCAAACTCCATGGGCAGCTTGTTCATTACTTCCTTGGCATATCCGTTCACTATAAGTCCCACTGCATCTTCGGTGGGGATACCACGCTGATTGCAATAGAATATTTGGTCTTCATTAATCTTAGATGTAGTAGCCTCGTGTTCCATTACGGCTGTATTGTTCTTAATGTCGATGTAGGGGAAAGTATGAGCTCCACAGTGATCACTAAGCAATAAACTGTCGCATTGGGTAAAATTGCGGGCATTGTCGGCCGATGGGGTGATACGCACCAATCCGCGGTAGCTGTTCTGACTGCTACCGGCCGATATACCTTTCGACACGATAGTACTACGGGTGTTCTTGCCTATGTGTATCATCTTGGTTCCGGTATCGGCTTGCTGATAGTTGTTGGTAACTGCTACCGAGTAAAATTCGCCTACCGAGTTGTCACCGGCCAATACACAACTGGGATACTTCCATGTAATGGCTGAGCCTGTCTCCACTTGTGTCCACGACAGCTTGGAGTTGTCTCCTTTGCACAGTCCTCGCTTGGTAACAAAGTTATAAATACCGCCACGACCTTCTTTATCGCCGGGATACCAGTTCTGAACGGTCGAATATTTTACCTCGGCACGCTCATGGACACGTATTTCAACAATAGCGGCATGAAGTTGATTTTCGTCACGCATCGGTGCTGTACAACCTTCAAGATAGCTCACATAACTGTCATCGTCGGCTACGATAAGCGTTCGCTCAAATTGTCCTGTATTGGCTGCATTGATGCGGAAATAGGTCGATAACTCCATTGGGCAACGTACTCCCTTGGGAATGTACACAAACGAGCCATCGCTGAATACCGCCGAATTGAGAGCGGCAAAGAAGTTGTCGCGATAGGATACAACCGTTCCCAGATATTTGCGTACCAAGTCGGGGTAATCTTTCACAGCCTCGCTTATCGAACAGAATATTACACCCAATTCGGCCAGTTTCTCTCGGAAAGTAGTCTTGACCGATACACTGTCCATAACAGCATCGACTGCTATACCCGAAAGTCGCATCTGCTCTTCGAGCGAAATGCCCAGCTTATCGAAGGTTTTCAATAACTCTGGGTCGACTTCTTCGAGTGATTGAGGTCCTTTGCGAGTCTTAGGCTCGGCATAATAACTGATGGCTTGGTAATCGATGGGGGGTATGTTGAGATGAGCCCAATCGGGCATGTCGAGCGTAAGCCAATGGCGAAAGGCTTGAAGACGAAACTCCAACAGCCATTCCGGCTCGCCCTTTCGTTGCGAAATGTGACGTACGACGTCTTCATTAAGTCCTCGTTCTATTATATCGGTCTCTATATCGGTTACGAAACCATATTTATAATCATTATTCGTAACTTCTTCGATAATCGAAACGCTGCCTTGTTGCTCGATATTATCTTTTTTTACAAGTTCTTTGTTATCTTTCTGTTCTTTCATTACTTCTTGTTGTATGCTTTATCAACAAACTAATATCTATCACTGTTTACTGCCACACAAGATTAAGTATGTGCGGAGCAAAGTCTTTAAGAGCCTCGAAGCTCATAGATTGAGTGAGTGCCTCGGAGTGCCAAATCTCGGCATCGCGAGTCATCATAAGTGCTACATTTAATACTATACTTATCAATAGTAATGTCTTGAAAGCTCCAAACAGGCCACCTGCAAGCGAATCAATCCATCCCAGTCGCACCAGTTCGGTCAACGACTTGATAAAACTTACCACAATGCGGATGGTGAGATATATTATCAAGAATAAACTGATATATGCAACCAACTGGCATGCAATTAAAGGCCAATCGGTGTGAGTCTGCATCCAAGAAGTTACTACCGAGCCAAAAAGGTTGGCTCCAATTATACCCAATAATAATGCTGCGAGATCCCCTATCTGACGTACTATTCCTCGCATAAAGCCCCAAATGGTCATGATTGCCACAAGAGCCAGTATTACAATATCTAATATTTGCATAATTTTTTATTATATGTTATGTGTGAATGCAAATGTACACTTTTATTTCCAAATATTCGCTTTTTACAGGGGTCTTATTGATATAAATACTCAATTTATGCGTTTAAAACTCCTGCCTCTTCATCATAGATGATGTCGAATACTCTTTGCAATTGCACTTCATCGGCTATTATACGACGTAATTCCTCCAACGGACGAGCATTATCGCTATCGGGTAGCCACAATTGCAAGTAGCCACCCGGTGCATATTTATCTATAAGATGTTCAACAAAGCGTTTATAATGCACCTCTCTATCACGCGATTCGAGGTGTTCAAGCCCATATTGAACTGTTCTTCGCAATGTTACATCTACGTCTATCAGCCTATCGGCCTCGGCCACTATGCAACCATACAACGAACGCGGCGGAGCTGCATTGGATGCCCGGTGGTCTTCAACAGCCTCTCGCATGGCAATCAGCTGTTCGGCATTGAACCATCGCGGCAGGGTTGCATCGGCTGCAAGCATTTCGCCCGATACCATGTGATGCCGTTCGCGACCGGCACACAATCCCACATCATGATAAGCCGCTATGACGTAGACCATATCATGGTTTACATCATAACGTTGTGCCAAACGCTCACTCCGCTCTATAACAGCCCGCACATGATCCTCATTATGTGCCTTATCGAATGCTTGGTATTGAGGTATGATGTGTGTTTCAATATATTCTTGCATCTCCATACCCCTTTTCTTTATCGGAGTTTATTGCGTTCGAAATGGTATCGAACGACAAAATAGAATATCATAAACCCTACTGCCGACACACACAATCCTACACGATAGGCCATGGCGTAGCTTGCCACCTCGGCTATGTGACCACCAATAAAGACTCCCAGACCTATTCCCAAATCCCATGCTGTGAAATATGTAGAGTTGGCAGTACCTCGACGACTGTTGGGGGCTAAGTTGATGAACATCGCTTGCAGTGCCGAACACATTGTGCCGAAACCTACTCCCAGCACGAAGGCTGCCAAATAAAAGCCGACCGGCACACGAAATATGACAAACAGAGCCAGTCCCAGCAGGCATATCAGCATGCCGGTCGCTACACTCTGCCACACCAATCCACGATTGAGCATCTGCCCTACTCGCAACCGCGACATCACAAGACCGCAAGCCATTATTACGAAAAACAATCCTGTCCCTCCGGTAATGCCAACCTCGGTACGACCATATACAGCCAAGTAGGTCGATAATATACCATAACTAAACGAAAATAGTATAACAGGTAACATCTCGGGTAACCCCTTTACAAGGATAAAACGATCAAGTGAGAGCGTCTTGGATGGCTGTTCCACCGCTTTAACAGGTGCTTTTATCATCGACACACAACATAAGCCCAGGAACGATGTCACTACCGATATCATAAAAATGGGTGTAAACTCATGCAACGACTCGTAAAAGTAGAGCGACAACGACGGACCTATGGCCATAGCAAGATTGTTACTCACTCCGTAATAGCCAATTCCTTCGCCTCTACGTTGTGCGGGCATAATATCGATAGCCATCGTACTGTTGGATACCGTCACCAACCCGAAGGCAGCACCATGTGTAGCCCGTATGAGGGTAAAGAGTATTAATGTGCCGGCCAGTAAGTACCCACAAAAGAAAAGCATGAAGATTGTATAACATATAAGCAGCAACTTCTTTCGAGGAAAAGTATCAACCATATATCCACTGACCGGACGCACAAGCAGAGCCATGATAGTATAAGATGCCAATACCATACCGGTTATGGCCTTGTCGACTCCAAATGTCTCCCCCACATACATGGGCAAGATGGGCAATAACAGATAAAACGAGAAGAACAGCAGAAAGTTACCTGCTGCCACAGCACAGAAGCTCGGTGTCCACAATGGTGGACGTTCGGGTGTTGTCATCGATGAGTGCATCTATCACACCTCCTCTCCCAACAAGGTCGCCGATGAGGCCTCACAGACTTTTACGTTCACAAAGTCACCTATGTGGTGGTTGCCTCGGGGGAAAACTACAACTTTATTCTGTTGTGTGCGACCAAACAGTTGTTCTCTTGAACGCTTGGAATACCCCTCAACAAGCACTTCAAAGGTCTTTCCTATATCGCGTCGATTACTCTCCAACGACAGTTCATTCTGCAACTCTATCATGCGTTGCAAGCGTGCTATCTTTACCTCTTCACTGATATTGTCGGGGAGATTTTTTGAAGCAAATGTACCCGGACGTTCTGAATACTTAAACAGGAAAGACGAATCATATCCGACCTCACGCATCAGGCTTAATGTCTCCTCAAACTCTTCCTCCGTCTCGGAGTGGAAGCCACAGAAAAGATCGCTCGATATGCCACAGTCTGGTATGATACGACGAATAGCCGCAACACGGTCAAGATACCACTCACGAGTGTACTTACGATTCATCAGTTTAAGTATACGATTACTACCCGACTGCACCGGCAGGTGTATGTGATGACACAGATTGCTATGCGAAGCAATGGCTTTCAGTATATCGTCGCTCATATCCTTGGGGTGTGATGTAGTAAATCGCACTCGCATGCCATTACCGGCAGCTGCAGCTACCAAGTCCAACAGTGCCGGGAAGTCCACCTCCGTTCCATCTTCGCTTACATAATGATAAGAATTGACATTCTGACCCAAGAGAATAGCCTCTTTAAAACCACGCTCTCGCAAGTCGGCCAGTTCACGCAATATACTCTCCGGTTCACGACTACGTTCACGACCTCTCGTATAAGGAACAATACAATAAGAACAGAAGTTATTACATCCACGCATAATGGATATGTAGCCCGAGACGCGACTGCTACCCATGCGTGCAGGCACTATATCGCGATAGGTCTCGGTTGTAGACAACTCTACATTGATAGCAGGCTCACCTCTTTCGACAGCTGCCACAAGCGAAGGCAAGTCGAGATAGGCATCGGGACCGGCCACGAGATCTACACCATGCTCGGTCATCAACACCTCACGCACACGCTCGGCCATACAGCCCAACACACCAATAATCAGATGTGGGGTCTTGCGTTTCAAAGAACGCAGATAAGCCAATCGTGAATAAATCTTCTGTTCGGCATTATCGCGTATTGAGCAAGTATTGACAAACACAGCATCGGCCTGTTCGATATTATCACACAGACTATAACCTTGCATTTCCATGATAGATGCCACAACTTCACTGTCGGCAACATTCATCTGGCAGCCATAGGTCTCTATAAAAAGTTTTTTCTCCACACTCATTGGATATTATTTTTATCATTAATTATTCAGAATATCTGCTTAAAATCTAATCTTTACGAGCATCATTGATTGTCACACACAAACAATTATCACTTTTTATGTAAAAAAATTATTCAAATTATTGCTCAAACGGATAATTTTATGTTAATTTGCAGCAACAATATATAATTTTTTTCATAGTTAAGGTTTAGGTTAATTTAGAGAAGGGTGGTTGAGAAACTACCCTTTCTTCGTTTTTCTATCCTCCGATACTTGTTTTTCTCTCAATAAACCCGTATATTTGAACGCAAATTTACAAATAAAGATGGATTTATCGGATATTATATTCTATATTGTTTTCGCAATCATCGGAATTTTTAGTACTGCCGCACAAAATAAAGGCAAGAAAAAGTCCGAAAAAAAGCCTCAACCCCGGCACGAAATCAATACTCAGGACGAGAGTAACACACCCTTGCCTGAGGTAGAATATACCGAATATTCGAGTGAAGACAATGAGCTTCTTGAAACAGTTGAGAAAGAAATACCTACCGAGGAAACAACACATACTCCCGCCGAATACACACTTGAAGAAATATTTCAAGCACTTCGTGAAGGTACTCCCCTCAAACCAAAGAAAAAAGTCGAACCGATAGAAGTGGAAATCAGCACCACAACTTCACAAGAGAATCAAAGTCCGACGCCACAGCCGTTCACTCCCACATATATCGAAGGAGAACGAGCCATATCCGATATATCGGGTAATGAAATTACCGACGACAACATATACGATAATAGTCAAGCCGAGAGTCGATTTAACACCCAAGAAGTCGACTGGAAGCAAGCTGTAATTACCAGTGAAATATTAACGCGAAAATATTAATACAATTATATAATATAACCTCAATCTATTTACAAAATCACTATGGCATACAGAATTCTTACAGCAGATGAAGCTGCCTCGTACATCAATCATGATGACAATGTAGGTTTTGGCGGATTTACCGCAGCCGGAACACCCAAGGCAACAACCGTAGCTTTGGCACGCAGAGCAAAAGCTGAACACGATGCCGGAAGACCCTTCAAAATAGGATTGTACACCGGAGCATCAACCAACGACTACATCGATGGTGAATTAAGTCGTGTAAACGCTATCAAGGTGCGTACACCCTATCAATCACACCCCGACTCGCGAAACTTGATTAACAGTGGTGAGATGCATTACTACGACTTACACCTCTCTCACCTTTCACAATATCTCCGCTATGGTTACATGGGCAAGATGCACGTTGGTATTATCGAAGCTGCCGATGTAAACGAAAACGGTGAAATCCTCTTAGGTGCAGGTGTAGGTATGGCTCCCACAGTGTGCGAATTGTGCGACAAACTCATCATCGAAATCAATCATCACGAGACCGATAAGATGCGTGGCATGCACGATATTTACACACCACTCGATCCCCCTTATCGTCGCGAAATACCCATCTACAAGCCCAGCGACCGCATCGGTTCGCCCGTTATCAAGGTCGACCCCAAAAAGATTGTCGGTATCGTTGAGACAGACTTGACCGATGGTGTTAAACCATTCTCACCCGTCGATGCTGTTACATCGAAAATTGGTGAAAACGTATGTAACTTCCTCGTGTCGCAAATCAAGTGCGGTCTGCTTCCCAAAGAATTTCTTCCCGTACAATCGGGTGTAGGTAACATTGCCAATGCCGTATTGGGTCAAATGGGTCTGAACCCCGAAATTCCTCAATTCCAGATGTACACCGAGGTCGTTCAAGACTCGGCTATGGAACTTATGTTCCAAGGCAAATGTACATTTGCCAGCACTTGCGGAATGACTGTAAGCGATGAGATGTTCAACCGCATCATGGACAATATCTATTACTTCAAGGATCGTGTAATATTACGTCCGAGTGAAATTACCAACCACCCCGAGATAGTACGTCGTCTGGGTCTTATCACCATGAATACAGCTCTCGAAGCCGACATATTTGGTAATGTCAACTCTACACACGTCACCGGAACCAAGATGATGAATGGATTGGGCGGTTCGGCCGACTTTACCCGCAATGCCTACCTTTCAATCTTTGCTTGCCCATCGGTTGCCAAAGGCGGAAAAATCAGTTCGATTGTCCCCATGGTATCACACCAAGACCACAGCGAACACTCGGTTATGGTACTCGCTACCGAGCATGGTGTTGCCGACCTTCGTGCCAAGTCGCCCCGTCAGCGTGCTGAGGCTATCATCGAAAACTGTGCCCACCCCATGTACCGCGAACTTCTCTGGGATTACTACAAGATGGCCAATGGAGGTCACACACCTCACACTCTCAAAGCGGCCTTTGCATTCCACACAGAGTTCCTTAACTCGGGCGATATGACCAAGACCGATTTCTCTCAATACATGTAATTGATACCCATTACCACATCATTATAGAAGAACAGCACTCTTTTACGGAGTGCTGTTCTTGCTTTATAATCCCATAGAGAATGATTGCATCATTGGTTGCTTTCATCCTTTTCCCAATGGAACGGCTCGAACGCTGCCGAAGGATCACGCCACTCAGGACGACGCATGGAGTAGATAACAAGCGGTATAGCCACCACTACAACACATCCTATAATCAATACCGAGTACCATACCGTCTTGCTTCCTACGGCTATCTGTCCCGGGGGAATAAAGCTGAGAACAAAGGCCAACAAAGATCCAAGAAATCCTACACCTGCCACTATCCACATTAATATATTACCACTATTACCTATACGGAATGGACGCTGAGCCTTTTTCATATTGTAACGCAAATAGATAGCCGCTGCAAACATCAACAGATACATGATCAGATACAATAATACTGTCAGCTGCGACAATATCTGATAGAAACTTTGCACTGAGGGCATCACCACAAAGAGTAATCCCAATAGTGTCACAATAGCACCTTGTATAAGCAATATGTTACGTTGCACTCCGCGACTGTTGGTCTTTTGAAAGAAAGGAGGTAAATAACCGGCTCGACCTACGGCAAATATACCCTTTGAAGGTCCTGCCACCCATGTAAGCACACCTGCTAAGACTCCAAAGGACAAGGCCACTGCTATAATGGGAGAAAACCACGAAGCCTTGACATAGGCCAGATAGCGGTCAAAACCCACCAACAAACTCTGCGTAAGATTTATCTCGTTCCGGGGAATAATAATACCCAGAGAAAATGTTCCCAACACAAATATCAGTACTGTTATAAGCGAACCTATAAAGACAGCCTTGGGATAATTGCGAGAGGGATTATCAACTTCCTGTACATGAATACCTCCCATCTCCATACCTGCATAGAAAAGGAATATACCCGATGCCAATACAAGATTATTGAAATTGGTCAAGTCGGGAAAGAAACTTCCCTCAAAGTTCATTTGCGACTTTCCTCCGGTAGCAAGATAGATGATAGCCAGGACAACCAGTAAAATAGCCGGTATAATGGTACCTATAAGTCCACCTAACTTAGAGACACGCCCTACCCATGACATGCCTTTAAGCGAAATAAAAGTCGCCAACCAATAGATAATCAAGACCACTGCAAGCGTGTACATTCTATTGGAAGCTAATGCCATATCATGGGTACTATCCATACCAATAAATGCCAGTGATACAGCTCCGAACGTCAGTACTGTGGGATACCATATCGTACTTTCTACCCATTGCAACCATATAGCCAAGAATCCCATACGTTTACCGAAAGCCTCTCCTACCCAACGGAACACACCACCTTGCTTATCGGAGAACATGGCAGCTAACTCGGCTGCTACCAGTGCCGTAGGAATAAGAAATACCAAGGCGGCAAAGAGATAATAGAATGCCGAACTCAAACCATACTCGGCTTCGGCCGCCAGTCCTCGCAACGACACTACCGCCGTCACGTTCATTATTGCGAGCGTAGCTACACTCAATTTTGTCGATTTTACAACATTTGCCATAATTCTATTAGTTTTTAGTCTACAATCTATAACAAATTTTTATTCCTATGGTTTATTGCGACCATCACTATACCAAACATTACACACTTGTACATTGTTTTGGTAATAAATCATTAAAAAAACAAATATGAGAAGAATACTATTATTGGGCATGGTCATAATAGCCATTGATTGCTTACATCCTTTTATGTCACATGCCAACGACTCCACAACAGTACACTCTGCCATTGTCGAAAGTAATGAACATGCGACATCACACCGCAACACTTACGCAGTAATGAAAGCGATGTATGAGGCCAATGGGCGGCACTTTCAAGATCCTCGAGCTCCACGATTCCTTTTTCTTGATCGCAAGGGGCGAGTCGCATTAGGTATAGGCGGATATGCCAAGGTAACGACATCATTCGGCTTAGCCGGCATAGCCGATAATATCGACTTCGTAACAGCCACCATCCCCGTTCCGTCACAGCCCGATATGAGAAGTAAGTTTCAGATGGACGCATCGACATCCCGTCTCTTCTTCAAGCTGGTAGGACGCAACACAACGGTAGGCGACTTCACTGTTTACATAGAAGGGGATTTCCGCGGAATCAATGTAGGTTACTACGGCATGAGGTTGCGACAAGCCTACATCGAATTATGGCGTTTCAAGGTTGGACGCGGATGGAGTACCTTCTGCGACGTGGCAGCTATTCCACCTACAATCGACTTCCAAGGACCATCGGGCAGCATCATAGCCATGAGTACCATGTTACAATACATCAAACCCATTGGCAAACATTGGAGTATAGCCTACGCCGTAGAGATGCCATCGGCTACCTATACCACCCATCCTCATTACAATGCCACTATCCATCAACGAGTCCCCGACTTGCCCTCTTACTACCAATATGAGTGGGACAATGGAGCAAGTCACATACGCCTGTCGAACCTTCTACGCATGCTTTCGTATCGCAATCTCATAAGCGAGAGTAACAAGATAGTAGTGTGCTGGGCAGCACAGCTGAGTGGCATGATAAAAATGTCACCACACTTTACGCTATACTACCAAGGCTCTTATGGAAAGGGTTATGCAAGCTACCTCAATGATCTGAGCGGATATGGCTATGACCTTATCCCCGCCGAACGCAATGGAGCTATGACTGCACCTTACGCAATAGGATTGACGGGAGGAGTACAATATACTATCAAGCAGGGGCTATTTCTTTCGGCGTCATACAGCCAGTGTCGACTGCTCAACGATAAAAACCTTTCCGATGAAGCCTACCACTATGGGCAATATGTTGTAGCCAATGCATTCTATACACCATTTAACAACTGCCAGATAGGTATCGAATACCTCTATGGCAATAGACACAACCGCGACAATGGCTCGGGTAATGCACACCGCATTAATGCTATGATACAATATAACTTCTGATACTCACGTTTTCATTTCACACCGACCTATTACTGCCAAGTAATAGGTCGTTTGTTTTCTACATATATTATTCGTACATTTGTGCAAACAAAGAGTAAAACTATGGCAAAGATTAAAGTACCCAATACCTATGTAATCATCTTCACCGTATTAGTAGTATGTGCTATATCGACATGGCTCATACCGGGAGGCAACCCTCAGACATGGCAAGTATTCTCGGCTCTATACGAGGGATTCAGCCGCCAAGCCGGCATTATCGCCTTTGTTCTGATTATTGGTGGAGCATTCTGGGTGATAAATAGCACAAAGGCTGTTGATGACGGCATCATGAAGTTTATAGCACAGGCTCGCAAATTAGAGAAATTCGGTCTTATCCGTCATATCGGTATAGGCAATATGGTTATTATACTCATCATGCTACTATTCGGATTATTTGGAGCAGTATTCGGCATGAGCGAAGAGACGATAGCCTTTGTTGCGGTGGTTATCCCCCTGGCACGTTCGCTGGGTTACGATGACTTTGTGGGTGTGTGCATGGTATATGTGGCAGCACATGTCGGTTTTGCCGGAGCAATGCTTAATCCCTTTACCATAGGTATTGCTCAGGATATGTCAGAGTTACCCCTCTTCTCGGGAATAGAGTATCGTACCCTATGTTGGATTGTACTCATGACCATAACCATTGGGTTTGTCTTGTGGTACGCCAACAAAACACGCAAGGTACCTACCGCACAAGATACAGCATCTATTTCAACCACATCCACACCCGAGAGCGAGAGTCGTATGCGAGCTTGGATATGTTTTGCCATTATAAGTGCGACATTGATACTGTTTTCCATTTTCTACGCCTCCGACTGCGTTATCAAGATAGGTCAGAACGAATATAACACACCCTATCTGCTGTGGATAATAACCGGTCTATTCATGCTGGTATCGGTCTTATCCATTCTCAACTCAACACGCATGTATATCCTCAATCTGTTATTGTTCACCATCGTTTTCCTTGTAGTAGGAGCTATGGGTTATGGATGGTATCTGCCCGAAATATGTGCTTTATTCATGGCACTGGCCATAGCAGCCGGATTTTCGGCAGGATATTCGGCCGATAATATCGCCAAGGAATTTATCAACGGAGCAAAGGATATATTCTCGGCAGCTCTCATCATTGGTTTCGCAGCCGGCATTATCGTCATACTCGAAGATGGAGCCGTAATAAACACCCTTCTCACATCCATGGCGAAAGCTCTGGAAAATAGCGGACGCGAAGGTGCATTGGCAACAATGTATGGGATACAGACATTTATCAATCTGTTCATCCCATCGGCCTCAGCAAAGGCAGCCGTTACGATGCCCATCATGGCACCATTCTCCGACATGATAGGTATCTCTCGACAAGCTACGGTGCTGGCCTTCCAGTTTGGCGATGGATTTACCAACATGATTACCCCCTGCTCGGGAGTCCTCATGGCAGTCTTGTCAGTCGCTAAGATTTCATACGAACAGTGGGTCAAGTGGGCATGGAAATTTATTTTATTACTTCTCATCGTAGGATTTTTACTCCTGCTACCGACTTTATATCTCGACCTGCCGGGCTTCTAATGTTGCATCAATTGTCAAATAGAGCCGACCGTCTATATATCCAAGCAGCTACCCATGTAAGTGCCGCCAAGAGTGTATTCAACTTGAATGCAAATAACTCGCTATGGTCGTGCATCATATACTGAAAAAACTTGATAACAAAGGGACATACCAATATAGCCACATAATTCATGGCCATGACACAAGCCAATGCCATTGTACCTTTGTGAGGTAACACGATGTGCGTAGTGCGGTCATACATGATGGGTTGTATGATACCATAGCCTGCACCCGATAGTACACAACCAATGCCCACCAACCATTCGTTGGTAGTCACCACGATCATACCCAATCCTATTACAATCATCAGTAATGACCATAGTTGAGTACTACGACCCATGAGGTCAATCAGTCGGTTGAGAAAAAATCCGGGAGCCATTATCGCCAAGAAGAACAAAGATATATAAGTTCCTGTTAAACTGCTGTGCATACCCCGCTCCTGAATGAGAAAAGGCAGATTGAGACTCACTATTACTACTATATAGGTGAGCAGCCCATAATATAACATCACTTGCACAAGATGCCTCATACCCAGTCCTCTATCATTAACCTTGACATGAGGTCGCAACCCATTGTCGGTCGTATCGCGTACCGGTGATGGTTCAATATCTTGTGCCAATGCCTTCCGCAACTGAAACGAGAGGACGATAGATACGATGGGCAATAAATATACTATAAAGGGCAAATGCCACTCTATCTCGGCCAGATAACCGGTAATCATTGTGGCAAGTACGAGTACAAGGTTGGTAATAGCCGAACTTAGTCCGAACTGTCTTGTACGATACCTACCTACAAAGAAGCGACCTATCAACCCCGTCGATAGCGGTATAATCAGTCCGGAGCCTATTCCCAACAAGGCACTGATGGCTATCAGCTGCCACATTCTATCGGCCAACAGATACAACACACCACTCAATACAAATATAACAAGTCCCACTTGCAACAATCGGATGTTATCCATACGCTCGGTCAATTTACCCGAGAGCAATACGAATGGTATAATCATCAACGATGGTAACGAACTGAGCATCTGTATATCCAACTCAGAGGCATGAGGGAATATCTTTGTAAGGTCACCCAGTATGGGCGATACCGCCAGTCCCGGCAATGCATTCAATGCCGAGATAGACCATATTCCTAATAATGTTATAAGGGGTATTCGCCCTTGTCCGGTTTCAATCTTCATAATACACTGTTTGACATACCAACACACTACATCTCTGTTAGGTTCATATTCACAATCGCCAACATATCACAAAAAGAGATAATAAACCCCTCCACACACAACCATACACAGCTGTTCATTGTTACTTGTCTAACAACTTTTTTCAACCATCAATAAAAATCATATCAACTATGGAAAAAAACGATTATCGCAACGACACAGCAGTATTCGGCTCGGAAGAGATGTTACAACCAGCCCCGGCCGACAAGTTACCCATGCACGGTACACGCCCTGAGGTAGCTTACCAAATGGTCAAAGATGAAACATTCGCACAAACACAGCCTCGCCTCAACTTGGCAACATTCGTAACCACCTATATGGACCCATTCGCCACACGACTGATGAACGAGGCTATCAGCATCAACTATATCGATGAAACCGAATATCCTCGCGTAGCAGTAATGAGTGCCAAGTGTATCAATATCATGGCAAACTTATGGAACACTCCCGAACAAAGCAAATGGAAAACGGGAGCCTTGGCAATAGGCTCCTCCGAGGCCTGCATGCTGGGAGGTGTGGCTGCATGGCTGCGATGGAGGGAACGCCGAGAGGCACAAGGCAAGCCCTACGATAAACCCAACTTTGTCATTTCGACAGGCTATCAGGTTGTGTGGGAGAAATTTGCCGACCTATGGCAAATAGAGATGCGTACCATACCCCTCTCGCGTGAACATCCCACTCTCGATGCACAAGCTGTTATAGCGAAATGTGACGAGAATACGATATGTGTTGTTCCCATACAAGGTGTTACGTGGACAGGTCTGAACGATGATGTCGAAGCCATCGATAAGGCACTTGATGAATATAATGCTCGCACCGGCTACGATATACCCATTCACGTCGACGCTGCATCGGGAGGCTTCATATTACCATTTATCAACCCCGAGAAACGCTGGGATTTCCGTCTTAAATGGGTGCTTTCCATCAGTACATCGGGACATAAATATGGACTTGTATATCCGGGTCTGGGATGGGTTGTGTGGAAGGACAAAAAGTATCTGCCGGGCAAGATGTCCTTTTCGGTCAATTATCTCGGTGCCGACATTACACAAGTGGGACTTAACTTCTCACGACCCGCAGCACAGATTTTAGGTCAGTATTATCAATTCATCCGACTCGGTTATGAGGGATACAAGCAAGTACAAAGCAACTCCATGGAGATAGCTCGTTATCTGCACGATGAGATAGGGAAGATGCCTCAGTTTGCCAACTATTGCGATGAAGTTGTCAATCCATTATTTATATGGCATATGTGTAAAGATTATGCTCCTACCGCCCGGTGGACACTGTACGATCTGCAAGACAAACTCAAACAAAACGGATGGATGGTGCCTGCTTACAGCATGCCCAAGGATATAGAAGAGATGGTAGTAATGCGTATTGTTGTGCGACAAGGATTCAGCCGCGACATGGCCGATATGCTTCTCGACGACATGCGTGCAGCTATCACCGAACTTGAACGACTGGAATATCCAACCCCTTCACGCCTTGCACAAGACCGCAACGAGAAAGTGAATGGTTCAGTATTTACCCATACAGGACATAAAAGGGAGAAACAACACTAATCAATGACGTGATGTTTCAGTCACGCTGTTTACCCAACTTAGCAAAAATGAGAGGGTGACGCATGACTAAAAAAGCAACTCTGAATGGTTACAGATTGTAACTCTAATAGAATTTAAAAGGGTCGTATCATACTCAATACTGAGATTGATACGACCCTTTATTTAATCTTTTAGGGTTCCTTGTTATCTAATAGTAAGTTGTATTCTCCGAAATCAAACTTTGAGGCACCCACTTCTTGTCATAGACTATGAGTCAAGGATTTACGGCGGCTTATTTTTTCAATTTGGCACCTTTCGAGCCTTTCACACCACCTCCGAGGGCAAATATATTCTGTGAGTAACTTACTATTTTATTGCCTGCCTCGCGTTTACGTTTGAGTGCCAACTTTACCATACGCTCCATCAGTTCATCAAAGGGAATTTTGGTTGCATCCCACAGATAGAACGAGAGAGAACCGGGGATGGCATTTATTTCGTTGACATAAATATCACCGGTATTATCATCAATCATTACATCGACACGAGCCACACCATGACATGACAGGACGCGGAAAGTCTCTCCTGCCAAGAATCGTACGCGAGAGGTCTGCTCGG
The DNA here is from genome assembly GCA_017531985.1 of Bacteroidaceae bacterium. Lineage (GTDB taxonomy): Bacteria > Bacteroidota > Bacteroidia > Bacteroidales > Barnesiellaceae_A > Barnesiella_A. The sequence continues at coordinate 84,567 of JAFXJY010000035.1, read as the reverse complement.
GAGTAAGCTCGGCAGGGATACGCTTGTCGCTGGCTTGCATACCACTTTCGCCTTTACTGCCACCCATATACTTATCCTCATACGATAGTATCTTTCCGCTCTTGATAGGTTCTTCGCACACCGATGTCATATAGTCATCGCAGTCGCCCAGCACCGAGCAGTTGATTTCTTTAAGATTTTCCACCAAATCTTCAACAACCAAACGGGTCGAATATCGACTTGCTTCATCGACTTTGGCAATAAACTCATCACGATTATCGGCTCGTGAAATTCCTACACTCGAACCAAGATTGGCGGGCTTCACTATCACCGGATAACCTATCTTATCTTCTACCTCATCAGCCCAGCGGTCACGATCGGCAAACCATTGTTTGTCAGTAAACCACACATAATCGACAATGGGTATGTTGCAGTGTTCGAGAACCATCTTCATTACTATCTTGTCCATGCCTATGGCCGCCGAGAGTGTATTACAGCCGGCAAATGGAATACCGATGGTCTCTAAGAGACCTTGAAATACACCATCCTCTCCATTGGTTCCATGCAATGCAGGTATAACGACATCCAAGGTTGTCACCACATCTTTTCCAAAGAGCCGTTTTTTATTCCGATAGAGATTATAATCGCCAAAGATAGGCTTCATATACACCTCTTCGCACATGGCTTGCAACGACTTCATATCTTTATAGTTTCTCTCCGACATGAGAGCCTGACCGGTGTACCAACCACCTTCTTTCGATATATATATGGGTATAATCTCAAATTTTTCGCTATCAAATGCATTCATTGCTTGAAGGGCTGTCAAGACTGATATTTCGTGTTCGACCGAGCGACCTCCAAAAAATACTCCTACTTTTGTTCTCATCTTTTTTACATTTTATATTTATTTGACCTTGTACCCACAAACCTCACAAGTTCTATCGGGCAACCAAATCTTATGACACTGACAAATACTAACTACCGATAACTCCTATTTGAACATATCGGGAAGATCATTTTCATACAGCACGACATCACCGGCTCGTGCTATTTGAATCAATCGGGCTTGAGCCGTTGTAAAGCTGTCGGCCACGAAGATATGCTCCTCAGGCATACCACCTTCGGCAAGACCGGCCAAGATGGCATCGCGATTGTATTCACCTACTACCATTACATAATCGGCAGCTCCGGCCATCTGTTTTCCAAAGCGTTGGTTGTACTCTACTTGCTTTTCGCCCAGCTCAATCATACCCGGAGTGATAACGATACGTTTGCCTGTCGTTACGCGACTCAACACATCGAGTGCCATGCGAGCCCCGTCGGGATTGGAATTGAAAGCATCATCGATAATAGACAGGCCTCCGGGGGTACGCTTCATGTTTAAGCGATGCTCCACCTGCTCTATTTGGCTCACACCGTAACGAATCGATTTTTCGGGAACTTCAAGATAGATAGCAACAATAACAGAAGCCATGAGGTTCGATAGGTTACACTCACCTATCAACTTGGTAGTCAATTCTATTCTACGCCCCTCACCTACTACGGCAAATCGTGTCTCCACAACACCATACTCTACATCCTCAATATGATAGTCATTACCGGGAGCTACGGCATAACGTTTAACCGTTACATTATTGACCGGACGATTGGCAATATATGTAAAGTCGTTGTTAATTACGCCCAGTCCATCGGACGGCAGAGCATCTATCAATTCAAACTTGGTGCGTTGTACGTTTTCAATCGACTTGAACGACTCTAAGTGTTGCTCACCGACGGCTGTCACAATACCTATTGTAGGACATACAAGGTCACATATCTCCTTAATATCGCCCAATTGTTTGGCACCCATTTCCACAATGAATACTTCGTGATAGGGTTTCATCATTTCGCGTATTGTGCGGATAACACCCATAGGTGTATTGTAGCTGCCGGGAGTCATTATTACGTTGTACTTCTCACTAAGTATGCGATAGAGATAGTGCTTGGTACTTGTCTTGCCATAACTGCCTGTCACACCGATGATGCGTAGATGTGGCATTTCGGCCAATATCTCTTTGGCTTCGTTATAGAAACGTTGGTTTATCAGCCGCTCAATAGGACTCATCAATACGTTGGCAACCATTATTATAATCCACGAAAGAGCCACACAGAATAGAAGAGTCACCAACAAGTCCTTGACATAAAAATGTGTTATAAATCCGACAGTGGCTACACTCAACAATACAATGAACCATGAGGCTATGTAAAGCCTGATGGCACGACTTGTGAATACGAGAGGTTTCTTGTACTTGGTACGCAACTCTTTTATCGACAACAGAATCAACACTACGGCGATAATAGGGTGTATGATTTCGGGTGTAAAATTGGTAAGTGCGATAAGCAATATAAAGTAATCGGCAAGTCTCCGAGGTGAGGACGATGCACCACTACTTGTGAACCACTTCCAATAGCGATTGTTACGATATGTGTTTTGCTGCATCATCTGCAATTCATATTTCAGGACAACACCGATATAGAGTAGTAGAGATGCCAGCAACATCGTCTGTGTAATAATTGTTATCATTTTCTTAATTTATGTCGTACATTTCTTTTTTCAGAAATGAGGTTAATATTGCACGGAATTTGTAGGGATTATCAAGGAATGAATAGTGACCGGCATCGTCTATGACATCCAGTCGGGCATTTGGTATTAACTTCATCATAATGCGAGCCTCACGCAACTTGGTATCTTGGTCTTTTGCCCCCCATATAAGTTGTACGGGACACTTTATCAACGGCATGAACGGTTCAAGATACTCGTTGACAACCTTTACAAATATGCGACGCATCATACCACTCAGGGCGTTATAATCGGCCGAACCCGCAGTGCGACGACGCAACTCCAACTTCTCTTCGGCACGCTCTTTGCCCATCACAAGGTATAGCATCTGCTTGTATAACTTGTAGGAATAGACTTTAAAATAATATTTCAGCGACCGACGAGGCTTGGCACCGGCTGCATCGACAAGGATTATCTTATGCACCTCGTTACGAGAACCATATAGGATGGATACACGACCTCCGAATGAATGTCCTATGAGAATGGGGTTCACTATATCCAGTTCCTTGACAAAGCTCTCCAACATGCGAGTGTACTCCTCGACACCCCACACACTATCGGGGACATCACTTCCTCCAAAACCGGGAAAATCGAGTGTATACACCTTGAAGTGGGGCAATAATATCGATTCGACAGAGGACATGGTAGCCATGTTGCATCCCCATCCATGCAGTAAGATTACTGCACGTCCGTCTCCCTCGACTCGATACTGCACACGCGTGCCATTGAGTGTTATATGTGACAACATAATACGTTTCTGCTATTTACCCACAAAGGTACGTTATTATGTTGATAATCTACCACGATTGAACGAGTTTTTTTGTTTCTTAACAGCAATAGCTATCAAAAATTTCTTCTGCGGCGAAATATCGGAAGCTACATTACATATCTCATTAGTTATTACTATATTTGCAGTGTATAATTTTTAAGCTGTACGCGACATGATTATAAGACCGGCACGAATAGAGGATATAGATGTTGTAATGTCGATATTTGAGAAAGCTAAATCATACATGCGTTCGCAGGGCAACATCCACCAGTGGGGCGATGATTATCCGCCTCGCAGCTTGATAGAGACCGAGATTGCGACCGGCTGTTTCTACTGCATGGAGCATGACGAGCATGTAGTGGGCGTATTTTCATTTCAACTGGGAGTAGATGTTGAGCCAACATATACCACTATATACGAGGGTTCATGGCTCTATGATGAACCCTACGGAGTAGTACATCGCTTAGCCTCGAATGGCAGCATAAGGGGTATTGCCGATTACTGTTTCGCATGGTGTAAGGAACGTTGTAACTATCTGCGAGTTGATACGCATCACAACAACGCTGTCATGCATCAAGCCTTGGCTCGTAATGGTTTTACTCGCAGTGGCATCATTATCTTGTCACGCAACGGCAGCGAGCGTATTGCCTTTGAGTGGCACAAAGATTGATTCATCACTAAGTATTTTCATTGTTTATTACTATGCAAGAACTCACCATTGTACCTTACGGAGGATTGGCCAACCGAATGCGAGCTATGAACTCGGCTATCGAGTATACCCGAACAGCCGATGTGCCACTGAATGTAATATGGTTCAGCAATCGAGAGTTGAATGCCGATTTTTCCGACTTATTTTTACCACCCTCCTATTCTGATAATCAGATAATTACAATCAAACAAGGAACATTTCTCAATCGTTTTTTATACCGCTCACCTCGCCGCCACACTTTATGGTTACCTAAGTTTATTGCTCCGCTCCGATTCGACACTCGCATTTATAGCAAGGAGTTTGTACGATTGCAACAAGAGGGGAAGTTGGAAAAAGCTATCGATAAGGGCAAGCGTGTACTCATAGAAAGCTGTCATGAGTTTGGTCAATACCAGTCGGCTTTGTCACGCAATTTTATCCCATGTCCCGACATTCTATCGGCTGTGGACGAATACGTCGATAAGTATTTTTCATCTCGCACCATAGGCATCCATGTACGTCGCACTGATAACACATTAGCTATCGAGCAATCGCCCTTGTCACTCTTTATCGACTCTATGCATCGAGAGATAGAGCAATGTGCCGAGACCAACTTCTATGTAGCCTCGGACGATATAAGTTGCAAAGAAGAACTACGCAGCATCTTCGGAGAGAGAATTTTGACAATCGACACCGTATGCGACCGTGAAAGCATTGCCGGGATGAAAGATGCGGTAAAAGAGATGTGGATACTCTCCCGCACATGCAAGATATATGGCTGTTTTTACAGTTCTTACGCTGTCATTGCTTCGCAGCTGAGCGACATACCGTTGCATATATTGCAGTTGTAAAGAGTAACGATGTACACAAAGGCATTATAACTTTCTGACTAATAACTTGTCAATACGAGTACCGTCCATGTCGACAACTTCGAAGGTAAACGTCTCCCATGTAACAATTTCGCCTACCTGTGGAAGGTGTTCCAGTATATCCAATATCAATCCACCCAAGGTGGCATAATCGGTTGGCTGATACAAGTCCTCACGCTCAAAGTATGCCAGAAACTCATAGAAAGGACACATCGCATCGACAAGCCATGAAGAGCCATCTTCACGAGGCGAGATATGAGGTTGTCCATCGGAATTTTCAAGAGAGCCGACAAGTCCTTCGAGAATATCACGCATGGTCACCAGACCTTGGATACTACCAAACTCATCCACGACCAAGGCACGACTTACACGCTCGTTACGAAACATTTCAAGTGCAGTATATACGGTCATCGTATCAGGAAAATAGTGGGGCTTCTTGACAACATCGGCCAAGTTGAACTGAGGTTTATCAAGTATCAATATCAGGTCTTTTAGTGCAACAAGACCTTGAATATCGTCTATACCATCGCTTATCACGGGATAGGCATCATAGAGGTCTTGCGATATAATATGCCGCACATCATCAACAGTCATCGACGAGTGCATGCACACAAGATCCTTACGAGCGGTCATTATCGACGTTATTCGTTGGTCGCCCAACACCAGCACACGTTCAATAATGTCTTGCTCAACCTCTTGCACCTCACCGGCTTCGGTACCTTCTTGTATCATCGACTTGATTTCTTCCTCGGTCACTGTATTCTCCTTTTGGGCAACTCCCATAGCAGTAGCAATCAGCGAAGTACTCTTGGCAAGGAGCCAAACAAAGGGATGTGCCAGCACCGACAGCCACTTCATGGGACGTGCCACAATTTGTGCCATGCTATCAGCCTTGTTGAGACCTATGCGTTTGGGAACAAGTTCTCCAAAGACAATAGACAGATAAGTAACCACCACGACTATCACCACCTGAGCAATAGGGTAGGAATAAGAGGCTGCGATACCACATCCTACAAGAAGTTGTGCAAAGTCGTCGGCAAGCGTAGCTCCCGAATATATACCGGTAAGGATACCTATCAAGGTTATACCTATCTGCACCGTCGACAGGAAACGATCAGGTTCTTCGGCCAGTTCTAATGCAATACGTGCCGACTTACGACCTCGCTTGGCTTCGTTCGTGAGTTTTACTTTACGAGCCGATATAAGTGCAATTTCGGAGAGCGAAAACAATCCGTTGAGTAATATAAGCAACAGGATAATTACAATTTCTTTCATAACTTATTATTGCAAGTTAAAATACAATTACACAGGTGTGTAAATGACTCTTATTTCAGAGGAGGCAAAGATAATATAAATAATATAATAAAGGGTAGAAAGTTGTAAATGTGTAAGAAAAAATTTATTTTTGCAGTTAAATAACGTACATATAGGGACGACTAACGCAACAAAAAGATGACAGACGATAGTTTTGATATACGCAGCGGACGGATGGGCGATAGCGAGAAAGAACTGGAAAAGGCATTACGTCCATTATCGTTCGACGATTTCAGCGGTCAAGATAAAATTATAGAGAACTTACGCGTCTTTACGATGGCAGCACGCCTTCGCGAAGAACCGCTTGATCATGTATTGCTGCATGGTCCTCCGGGATTGGGCAAGACAACATTGGCCAATATCATTGCCAATGAACTGGGAGTGGGATTTAAGGTTACCTCAGGACCGGTATTGGACAAGCCGGGCGACTTGGCAGGATTGCTCACATCGCTTGAAGCCAACGATGTCTTGTTCATTGATGAAATACACCGCCTCAGCCCCATCGTTGAGGAGTACCTCTACTCGGCCATGGAGGACTATCGCATCGATATCATGATAGACAAGGGACCCGGAGCTCGCTCCATACAACTGTCACTCAATCCCTTTACATTAGTGGGTGCAACAACGCGGAGCGGACTGCTCACCAGCCCGTTGCGAGCCAGATTTGGCATCAATTGTCACATGGAGTACTACGATCACAATGTGTTATGTCGCATTGTAGAGCGATCGGCTCGGCTGCTGAAAGTACCCTGTACACGCGAAGCTGCCGTTGAGATAGCCATGCGTAGCCGAGGCACACCTCGTATATGTAATGCTCTGCTACGTCGTGTCCGCGACTTTGCACAAGTCAAAGGTACGGGTTGCATCGATGTCGAGATAGCCCGATATGCATTGGAGGCTCTCAACATAGACAAATATGGACTCGACGAAATAGACAACAAGATATTGACAACCATCATAGACAAGTTTAAGGGCGGACCTGTGGGATTAACCACCATTGCAACTGCTCTGGGAGAAGATCCCGGAACACTCGAAGAGGTATATGAGCCGTTTCTTATCAAAGAGGGATTTATCAAACGCACTCCTCGCGGTAGAGAAGTAACCGACTTGGCATACACACACCTGGGTCGTGCCAACACGCATTGGGGAGGATTATTTGGAGACGATGTATGAGTAAAATTTCGGAATTGAAGGGACTGTTAAAGGACACAGTCATCTACGGACTAAGTAGTATATTGGGACGATTTCTCAATTTTCTATTGGTTCCCTTTTACACCCGCGTATTGATCGAGGGAGAATACGGCATAGTGACCAACCTGTATGCCTATACAGCATTGCTATTGGCCATGCTTACATTCGGTATGGAGACAACTTATTTCCGCTTCTTTAATAACAAGGAGATCAAGAATCCCATGCAAGTATATGCCAACTCACTCATTTTTCTCATCTTACTCTCACTGCTGTTTGCCACATCCACCCTATTCTTCCTACACCCCATTAGCGAATTACTGGGTTACGCATCGCACCCCGACTTTGTTGCCATGGTTATCGTCATGGTAGCACTCGATGCCATTACAAGTCTGCCCTTTGCACGACTTCGTTGCGAGGATAAAGCATGGAAATTTGCCGGCATCAAGCTGTCAAACATAGGCCTCAATATCTTATTGAACATATTCTTCCTACTGATATGCCCTATTATATACCGGCATTACCCCGATAGTATATCATGGTTCTATCGACCCGACTATGGAGTAGGCTACATATTTGTATCGAACGTTATAACCAGCCTCTACAACGTCGTTATGCTACGCAAAGAATTTAGAGGCTTCAAATACCGCATCGATACGGCATTGATGCATCGCATGATGACCTATGCTTTCCCTATTCTATGCATCAGTATAGCCGGTATCTTGAACCAATCGGTCGACAAGATGCTGTTTCCATTCCTTTTTGCCAACACCAATGAGGCAATGACGCAATTAGGTATATACGGGGCCTGCTTCAAGATTGCGGTTGTCATGGTAATGTTCATCCAAGCCTATCGCTATGCCATTGAACCATTTATCTTCAAGCGTAGCGAACGGTCAGATGTCGCCGAGACCAATGCTATGACAACACACTATTTCCTCATCTTCTCATTGTTCATTTTCCTAATGGTCTCCTTCTACCTCGATGACATCTTCAAGATACTTGTGGCAGGGTCGTACCACGAAGGACTCAAAGTAGTACCCATCGTAATGGTAGGCGAACTCTTATTTGGCTTATACTTCAATCTCGCATTTTGGTTTAAACTCAACGACCAGACCTACTGGGGAACTCTCTTCACCTTCATAGGATGCATCATAACTATCGCCATTATATGCATCTTCGTTCCCACTCATGGCTACATGGCATGTGCGTGGGCAACCGTTGCTTGTAATGGAACGATGCTATTGTTGAGTTACATCATCGGACAACGACGATACCCTATACCCTACCCTATACGCAAGATGACCTTCTACACTCTTTTTACAGCATTGCTATTTGTGGGAGGCATGTATATGCTAAACGACACTCCGGCACTGCGATTACTATGGCGAACCGTTCTTCTTATAGCCTTTGCTGCCATGGCAATACGCGTGGAAGGACTGATGCCTGTAATAAAAAGCCTAAAAACAAATTTTAAAAACAAAAAAACAAAAAAATAATTCCGACAATCAACCTATCACGCTGATTATCAACAGAAAACATATTTCAAAAAAAACAAATTTTTTTATTAGAAAAACAAAAAAATTGCGAAACATGATACTCATTATGGGCATAAAATCGCAGATTACAGAAGTCTCCTATAACTATACAATGTTGCTAAAAGTTACAATAATGTAAAATAAAATACAATTTGGCATAAACATATATAATTAGTACCTTTGTACATTGAAACTAAAAAAAATTGAAAATGAAAGTTGCAATTGTTGGTGCCAGTGGTGCCGTTGGTCAAGAGTTTCTAAGAGTACTCGATGAGCGTAATTTTCCCATCGACGAATTGTTATTGTTCGGCTCGTCGCGGAGTGCCGGAACGACATATACGTTTCGAGGCAAGGAGATAGTAGTGCGAGAGTTGAAGCATAATGATGACTTTAAAGGAGTGGATATAGCCTTTACGTCGGCTGGTGGAAGCACATCGCAGGAGTTTGCCGAGACAATAACTCGCCATGGGGCTGTCATGATAGACAATTCAAGTGCCTTCCGCATGTGCGATGATGTGCCTTTGGTAGTGCCTGAGGTGAATGGTGAAGATGCTTTGGTGCGTCCTCGCGGCATCATAGCCAATCCCAATTGTACCACTATTCAGATGGTTGTGGCACTGAAAGCTATTGAAAACTTGTCGCACATTACACGCGTACATGTTGCTACCTATCAGGCTGCCAGTGGAGCGGGTGCATCGGCGATGGAGGAGTTGAAACATCAGTATGAAGAACTTATTGCCGGTGAGAAACCTACGGTGGAGAAGTTCTATTATCAACTGGCGTATAACTTAATCCCTCAGGTCGATGTCTTTACCGACAACCTCTACACCAAGGAGGAGATGAAGATGTATCACGAAACTCGCAAAATCATGCACTCGGATGTAATGGTAAGTGCCATGTGTGTGCGTGTACCGGTGTTGCGAGCCCACAGCGAGGCAGTGTGGGTGGAGACAGAGCGTCCCATCAGTGTCGAAGAAGCACGACAAGCCTTCGCAGCAGCTGAGGGTGTTGTGTTGCAGGATAACCCTGCCGAACGTTCTTATCCCATGCCTCTCGACAAGGCTAATGAAGATCCTGTATATGTGGGTCGTATTCGCAAAGACTTGACAAATCCCAATGGATTGACATTCTGGCTGGTCAGCGACCAGATTAAGAAGGGTGCTGCACTGAATGCTGTTCAAATAGCCGAATATCTGATAAAAGTGGGCGACCTGAAATAATCGCTTATATACCACTTAATACAAGAGGCTGCGTTCTATCTATATCAGCGAACGCAGCCTCTTGTGTTATTTATTATCCCTATTATTGAGAAACGGCCGAAGGTCGGGGAATGGTAACCTCACCAACAAATGAACGTTTCATAGCCTCGATAACTTGTTCGGGTGTGAGATGATGACCGAAGAGGAACATCAATTTGGCCAAGGCTGCCTCGGTGGTGCTATCGAATCCGCTGATGATACCTATGTCGCGTAATGTGTTACCGGTGCGGTATAGTCCCATCTGCACACTACCACTACTGCATTGTGTTACGTTGACAATGACAATGCCTCGTTCGGTTGCATTACGCAACTCTTCCAAGAACCAGTCGTAACGAGGAGCATTGCCCGAACCGAATGTTTCGAGTACAACACCTTTCAGCCCGGGGATGGTGAGAGCTTGGTGTACGGCATGTCGATTGATACCGGGGAAGAGTTTGAGTACAACAACGTTGTTATCCATGTTGAAGTGTGGTTTCAACGGCTCGTTGTTGTCGGGGGTGTGTATCTCCACGTCATCGTAATTGATGTTGATACCTACATGAGCCAAGAGTGGATAGTTGGGCGATGTAAATGCATTGAAGAATTGCGAACTGATTTTGCTGGTGCGATTACCTCGCATCAGTGCATTTTCAAAGAATATGCACACCTCGGGGACACGGGGGTTGCCATGTTCATCCCTGTCGGCAGCAATCTCAATGGCTGTTATAAGATTCTCCTTTCCATCAGTACGCAACATTCCGATGGGGAGTTGCGATCCGGTAAAGATAACCGGCTTGCCGAGATTTTCGAGCATAAAGCTCACCGCTGATGCAGTGTAGGCCATTGTATCGGTACCATGGAGAACAACAAATCCATAATATTTTTCGTAATTGTCGGCAATGATGTGTACCAGTTTACTCCACTGAGTGGGTTCGGTCTCGGACGAATCGATAATGGGATCAAACTGTATTGTGGATATTGAATATCCCAAACGTCGTAGTTCTGGAACATTGTCGATAAGATGGTTGAAATCGAAGGGTTCCAACGCTCCTGTTTCGGGATTTTGAGTCATTCCGATAGTTCCTCCTGTGTAAATAATGAGGACTGATGTGGATGGTGTGGTCATAGTATTTAGGTTTTACTTTATTGACACCGCAAAAGTAATAAATGCTTTTTAAGGAAACAACGCTTTTTGCCAATAATTTGATAAAAAATTTGAGGCAGGCAATATCCATATATGGAAATTTGCCAGAAAATAGGGGCTTACAAGCCTAAAATCACCAAGAATCTTTACTATTCCAATTCAAGTTGTAGCACTTCGACAGCTTTCACGATATTGGGGTTATCCTCTTTCATAGCAGAGAGAATTTCGGTTGTGTCATATGATATGTGTCGTTCGTTCGACACTTTAATGTCTGTCTCTAAGTCGATAGTATCGTTCTTCAATTCGTTGTGAAGAAAGTTAAGCAGGCCATCGCGACTGACAAGAATGAGCGACTGCTGTATAGTACTCTCCACCGAAACGTGACATATATTGACACCTTTGAGCGTGGGTTTGTGCGAGAGCATTGTATTATACAATGCCACTTCATTGGTAATGGTCTCGGCATAATTCAGCCAAGCCTCTACAAGTTGCTCGTTGGTGAAGGGTTCATTACGTTTCTCTTTTTCGGGAGCAGGTTCTTCCTTCTGCGCGTTGATACGTATTGAAGGCATGGGAACACCGTGACGAGGAGCCGATGCTTGCTGCGTGACAGGACGAGGCACATAGGACTGTGCCGATGGGGCTTGCTTGGGCTGTACGGTCGGTTGTGCCTGATGAGGTTGTGCGACCGGCTGAGCAGGCTGTGCTTGACGAGGTTGAGTGGCTGGTTGAGCGGGTTGAACAGCTTGCAAGGCTGGTTGCGATTGTTGTGCTGGCTCCGATGGCATTGACAGCTGACATAACTGTATGAGCATAAGTTCCACCAAGAAACGCTTGTTATTGCTCACGCGATAATCAAGATCGCAACGATTGGTCAAGTCCATCGCTTTGTACAACATCCGTATATCGCAGCGAGAGGCTTGATCGCCATACCTCCGGGCAGTTTGTTCACTCACTTCCAATAGGGTGAGAGTGGACACATCTTTGCTAACTAACAAGTTGCGAAAATGATTGCTAAGACCACTGATAAAGTGTTGCGACTCAAAACCTTTGTCGCATATCTCTTTGTAGAGCAGTAGAGCAGCCGGAACATTGGCTCCAAGAAATGCATCGGTAAGACGGAAGTAATATTCGTAGTCAAGAACATTTAGGTTCTCTATAACAGCATTATAAGTAATATTTCCGGCTGTAAAACTGGCTATTTGGTCAAATATTGATAAGGCATCACGCATACCTCCGTCGGCTTTCTGAGCTATGATGCTGAGAGCCTCGGGTTCGGCAACAATATCTTCTTGCGACGCAACATATTGCAGATGTTCGGCAATATCGGCAATGGTTATACGCTGGAAATCATAAACTTGACAGCGTGAAAGTATAGTGGGTAGAATTTTATGCTTCTCAGTGGTGGCCAGTATAAAGATAGCATGGTGAGGAGGCTCTTCGAGAGTCTTTAAGAATGCATTGAATGCAGCTGTCGAAAGCATGTGTACCTCATCGACAATATATACCTTATACTTACCTATCTGCGGAGGGATACGCACTTGGTCGACAAGTTGTCTTATATCATCAACACTATTGTTCGATGCGGCATCGAGTTCCGAGATATTATAAGAACGCTGCTCGTTAAAGGCACGGCACGACTCGCACTCGTTACAAGCCTCACCGCTTGCGGTGGGGTGTAGACAGTTGATAGTCTTGGCAAAGATACGGGCACATGAGGTTTTTCCTACGCCACGAGGACCGCAGAAAAGATAGGCATGAGCTAATTTACCGGCATCGATGGCGTTTTTGAGTGTCTGTGTCAGAGCCTTCTGTCCTACAACCGATTGGAACGTTGAAGGGCGATATTTACGAGCTGAAACGATGTAATTTTCCATTTGTATGCTATTATTCTAGGTCGGTCTTACCGAAGCATAGTGGCAACAACGACTCGATGGATGTGATAATGTATGTTTTTTCCTCACCATAAAGAATAATCTCAATGGGAGTCTTATAACGGTGTTCGGTCTCGAGTATCACTTGTCGACATGCACCACAAGGAGCAGTCGGGGTAGCGGTGAAAGCATCTCCTTTATAAGCAGCAATGGCAAGTTTTGTAACTGCATTATCGGGATACTTGGCTCCGGCATAGAAGAGAGTGGTACGCTCGGCACAAGTACCGGATGGATAGGCGGCATTTTCTTGATTACTGCCACTGATGATCTGGTCATTATCAAGTAGTGCCGCAGCCCCAACATTAAATTGCGAATATGGTGCATAGGCTGTACGACAAGCCTCCTTGGCTTGTGTAACTAATTTTTTTTGTATATCGGTTAGTTCATTATAATCACAAACTATTATATTTGTAGCAATTTCGATATTTTTCATAACACAAACTATTTCGGTACTTGCACAAATGTATGAATTTTTGTCGAAAGATAATGTCCAAATATGATTTTTTCGTACAATAAAATAATTTTTATCATGAGACACACCATCACCCGTTGTATATTGTATATTCTTCTGATGAGTATAAGCACTCCCCTCATGAGTCAAGAGACTCTGAGCCGCAATGAAAAGTATATTATGCAATATGCATTACTGGCACAAGAACATCAATTGCGATACAACATTCCGGCCGGTATAACACTGGCTCAGGGCATTTTAGAGTCGACAGCCGGATGTAGCGAACTAGCACTCGCAGCCAACAACCACTTCGGGATAGAGGCTCACTATTGGGAGGGCGACACGGTGTGTTACGGTAATAGGTCATACCGCAAATACGAGTCGGTCGATGAGTCGTTTCAGGATCACTCGCAATTCCTGTTAACGAGACGATATAGCAATTTATTCGACCTGAAAATAACCGATTACAAAGGATGGGCAAAGGGGCTGAAAGCATGCGGATATGCCGAGGATAGTGAGTATGACAAAAAACTGATAAATATCATAGAACGTCATGACTTGAACTACTATACCGAGGATGCCGAACGTGCTGTACTTGCAGCACGACAACATGACGATGTTGTGTTGATTCGCGAGGTATATAAGGCATGGGGACTGCTTTATGTCGAGGCTTGCATGGGCGATACTTACACATCAATAGCCATCGACATGGGTTTCAGAGGCAAGGACTTGGCCAAGTATAACGATGGTCGAGTGGACGATATTCTTCATGAAGGGGATATTGTTTACTTAGAGAAGAAGCACCGCAAAGCAGTAAAAGGATACGACACACACATCGTACGAGAGGGAGAAACATTCCACTCAATATCACAACTTTACGGTATAGATTGCAAGCGTCTGGCTCGTCGCAACAAGATGCGATACAACGACACATTGACAATGGGAACAGAACTGGTATTAAGATAGAGAATACACGGTATTATCTCGTCCCCAGATAGAGAAATATCATTCCTATAAGCACCAACAGCAGGTCGATAGCTTTGCTACGAATATTCTTCTCGCGGAAAAGTATAGCACCGGCAGTAAAACTCACCACAACACTACTGCGACGCACCATTGAGACAATGGATATCATCGATGCTGGATAGCTGAGAGCATAGAAATAGACAAAGTCGGCTGCGATGAGAAAGAGTGAGATAAAAAATATACTCTTTCGCCACACAAAGGGTGTGGTAGCCTTACGCTTGGGATACCACAACACCATTGTAATAATGGACATGAGCAGCAATTGATAGAACGAATACCACACAAGCACCGTCATACGATGAAAACCATTGGACATCAGATATTTGTCATAAAGTCCGCTGATGGCTCCCGTCACCGTAGCCATGACAATAAATAATATCCACACATTGTGCTTGAAGTTAATTCCCTCCTTACGTCCCGATATGGATAACATTATAAATGCTACAATAGCAATAATCACACCCATCCACTGATAGCCATTAAGAGCCTCACCGAAAAACAACAAAGCCCCTAAGAGGGTGAGAATGGGCTGCGAGGCCTTGATGGGAGCTGCTATCGTAATGGGCAGATGCTTGGTTGCAAAATAGGCAAAAAGCCACGACGAGAGAACAATGCAGGATTTGACAAAAATGTAGATATGAGTACGAAGGTCGGCAGGTGGTACATAGAATATCGTATCACTCATCACATCGGGCATAAATACCGATAGCAAGATGATAGGCAGAAGCAATAACGAACTGAACAATGTGTTTAATAGCAAGACAGGAATGACTGCATTACCATTAAGAGCAGCTTTCTTGCATGTATCATACACTCCGAGAAGGAGTGCCGAGAGAAAAGCCAACGTCAACCACATAGATAATCAAAGTATCATGATAGATGCTGAATAACTATCGAATGAAAATTTCCTCGGGGTAAGTAACATTATGTAAGAAGAGAGCCTTACCCGGCATGGAGGTACCTGCCAACGAACGACTCTTGCCGACAATGACTGCATCAAACTCCTCTACCGACATTTTGTGCCGTCCCACTTCGATGAGCGTACCCACTATGGCACGCACCATGTTGCGAAGGAAACGATCGGCAGTGATGGTAAATGCATAACCTTCTCCATCCTTCTCCCAGCGGGCATAGGTCACACGGCAATTATTGGTTTTGACGTCGGTGTGGAGCTTGCTGAATGATGTAAAATCGGTATGTTCATACAATCGTTCAGCCGCACGATTCATCAAGTCGTAATCGAGTGTACCACGGTATCGCCAAGCATAGCGTTCGAAGAAAGGCGACTTGTGGTCTATTACATAATACTTATAGGTTCTTGAAGTTGCATCAAAGCGAGCATGAGCCTCATCGACAACCGGTTGACAGCGTAATGCCACAATATCGGGGGGAAGCAGACGGTTCAGACGGTCGACAAAAGCGTCTGCATCGGGCAGCGGGGTAACGATGTCGAAATGAGCCACCATCAGTCGGGCATTGACTCCTGCATCGGTACGACCAGCTCCGGTAACGGGTACAGGCTGTCGCAACAGTGTGTGCATCGCTTCTTCAAGACGAAGTTGCACTGTGACAGCATTGGGTTGTACCTGCCATCCGTGATAATTTGTGCCATCGTAGGCAAAGTATAAAAAGTAACGCACTCTACAAGGAGATTATGGCTTATGTATAAAATCGGTTAGCCCGAAGCCGGTCAGGTGGCAGTGGGCTAACCATTGTGATTGCTTGTATTAATCGCGTTCGAGATAAGTGTAACCGTATAGTCCCGAACGATAGTTGGAGAGAAACTCACGACCTTCCTCGGGAGTAATGATACCGGCCTTCATTGAAGCCGTTGCCCAGGCCTCGACACTTCGCACCAATTTCTTAGGAGAGAATTGTACATAGTCAAGTACCTCAGCAACCGTTTCTCCATCGATTACTTGATCTATCTCATATCGGTCTTTGTACACACTGATATGCACAGCATTGGTATCGCCAAAAAGATTGTGCATGTCGCCCAATATCTCTTGATAGGCACCCACCAGAAAGACTCCTATGTAATAAGGCTCTTTACCTACACAATGAACAGGAAGCGAACTGGATGCACCACTGCTCGATATGAAATTGGCTATCTTGCCATCCGAGTCACAGGTTATGTCTTGCAGTGTAGCTGTGCGATCGGGACGTTCATCGAGGCGTCCGATGGGCATGATGGGGAACACTTGATCAATAGCCCACGAGTCGGGCAATGACTGGAATAGGGAGAAGTTACAGAAATACTTATCGGGGAGCATTCGCTGTATCTTACGCAACTCCTCGGGAGCATGTTTCATGCTCAGAGCCATCTGGTTAACCTCTCGGGCGATAGACCAGAAGAGTTTTTCAATCTGAGCCCGGGTATTAAGGTCTAGCATGCCGAGACTGAACAGGTCGAGAGCCTCTTCTCGTATCTGCAAGGCATCGTGCCAGCTTTCAAGCAAGCGAGGGGTGTTCATGTTGTCCCATATATTGTACAACTCACGAGCCAGTTCATGGGCATTTTCTTCAAGTTCTTCTTTCTCATCCCAGATAGGTAGCGATGTTGTTTCGAGGGCTTCAATAATAAGCACGGAGTGGTGTGCCGTAAGTGAACGACCACTCTCGGTGATGATATTGGGTTGTGGCAGATTATTCTTGTTGCACACATCGACCAACGTAAAGACGGCGTCATTGACATACTCTTGAATAGAGTAATTCATGCTACTTTCACTCGACGATGAGCGAGAGCCATCATAGTCAACACCCAGACCGCCGCCAATATCGACAAACTCGACATTGAATCCCATACGTTGCAGTTGTACATAGAATTGTGATGCTTCACGCAGTGCATTCTTGATACGACGTATCTTGGTTATCTGACTGCCTATGTGGAAGTGTATGAAACGCAGACAATCAGTCATCTTACGTTGACGCAGAAATTCGAGAGCTTCAAGCAGTTCACTCGAATTAAGGCCGAATTTACTGCCATCGCCACCCGATTCTTCCCATTTACCACTTCCGGCACTCGCCAACTTGATGCGAATACCGATGTTGGGTTGCACCTTAAATCTCTTGGCAATCTCGGCAATATTTTTCAGCTCATTGAGTTTCTCCACCACAAGAAAGATGCGACGTCCCATCTTTTGGGCAAGAAGAGCCAATTCGATGTAAGTTTCATCTTTATATCCATTACAGATAATAAGAGAGTTCTTGTCGGTATTTATAGCTAAGACAGCATGCAATTCGGGCTTTGAACCGGCTTCAAGACCGATGTTAAACTTTTTACCATGACTGACAATCTCCTCGACTACGGGTCGCATCTGGTTGACTTTGATAGGATATATGATAAAGTTTTGTGCATTGTAACCATACTCCTCAGCAGCCTGTTGAAAACAGTTTGAAATCTTCTCAATACGATTGTCGAGGATATCGGGGAAACGAACAAGCACAGGAGCTGTCACGTCGCGTATTTGCAACTCGTCCATCAGTTCACGCAGATCGACCGATGCGTGTCCTTCGCGAGGTGTTACTTGCACATGCCCCTTTTCGTTAATCGAAAAGTATTTCAATCCCCAGCCATTGATATTATACAACTCGGCCGAGTCTTCGATACGCCATCTTCTCATTTGTCAATTGCCTATTTAAAAGGTTGGTAAATATTCTTACATATCAAAAAGTGTGCAAAAATACACATTATAATTCAAAAACAAACTTTTGTCAGAGGAGAATATTGTATATCGCGATTATATATTTTATTTTCAACGATTACAAGAGCTACCCGATTACCTATGTGGCAACCTACCAGGTTACGAAAAAAACAGGTGTTCGACACATATTTTCACCCCTATGAGTATGAGAATGATACCGCCAATGATGCCGGCATTCTTTTTAAGATAAGTACCTATTTTTCGACCTATGTATATACCACCCATTGAGAACAAGAAGGTGGTTATACCTATTACTACCCCCGACTGCAATATATCGACATGCAAGAACGATAGAGAGATACCCACAGCCATGGCATCGATGCTGGTGGCTAATCCTAAGCTCATGGCTGTTTTCATGCAGCAGGGGTCGAAACATGCATTTTCCTCATTCTGCAATGCTTCATATATCATACGCCCTCCCAAATATACCAACAGAGCGAGAGCTATCCAATGGTCGTACGCCTCGATATAATCACGAAATCCTACACCCAGCAACCACCCTATCACCGGCATCAGTCCTTGAAACAGTGCCAAGATAGCTGCAAATCGACAAGCCCGACGATGCGTGAACGGATTCATGAGTACTCCACTCGTAAGTGATACTGCAAAACTATCCATACACAGCCCTATGGCTAAGACAATAAGTGAAAAGAGTGTCATAATGTGTGCCTACTTATTACAATAAATCGTACATAAAGTGTAAACATAAAAACGGGAGAACGCAGCTCAATGAGCGTTGTCTCCCGTCATCACACACACATAACACACATTACTATAACCACTGCAAAAATAAAAAGTTCGGCAATGATATAAAAAATGTATGTTTTGTGTCTGCAACCGGGATTACGGTTCAGAACTTCTGCATATCGACAAGATGCTTATAGTATCCATCGAGTGCTATCAGTTCATCATGTTTTCCTCTCTCTACAATCTCTCCATCTCGCATCACACATATCAAGTCGGCATCTTTGATGGTAGAGAGACGGTGAGCAACCACTAACGTGGTGCGGTTGTGCATAAGTTTTTCAAGAGCCTCTTGCACAAGACGCTCCGACTCGGTATCGAGTGCCGATGTGGCCTCATCGAGGATGAGGATGGGCGGATTTTTCAATATGGCTCGTGCTATACTGATGCGTTGTCTTTGTCCACCCGAGAGACGACATCCGCGATCTCCTATGTTTGTATCATAACCATCCTCGGTCTCCATGATAAAATCATGGGCATTGGCAATGCGTGCCGCAGCAATTACCTGCTCGCGTGTGGCATTGGCAACACCAAATGTTATGTTGTTATAGAATGAGTCATTAAAAAGGATAGCCTCTTGATTGACATTTCCCATCAACTCACGCAAGTCACGAACTTTAAAGTCCTTGATATTTACGCCATCTATATATATACCACCATCATTTACATCGTAAAATCTTGGCAACAAGTCGGCCATGGTCGTCTTACCCGAACCCGACTGCCCAACGAGAGCAACAGTCTGACCTCGTCGAATATTGAGTGATACATGCTTGACTACATACTCATTGCTATACTTAAACGACACGTTGCGATATTCGATACCCTCTTTCATCTCGGTGAGCCGAACGGGCGAGTCAGGGTCTTTGATGGGATTGGGAGTAGAGAGTATCTTGTCGACACGCTCCATGGCTGCCAATCCTCGCTGTACGGCATACATACCTTTTGATAGGTCTTTCACAGGGTTGATGATACTGTAAAAAACTACAAGGAAATAGATAAATTGTGCTGCATCGATAGTGCTGTTGCCCGAGAGAATGAGGCTTCCGCCAAACCACAATACTATCGCTATTGTAGCAGTGCCGAGAAACTCACTCATGGGGTGTGCCAACACCTGCCGACGATTCATCCGATTGCTCAGACGGAAATATCGATTATTAATACTACTGAATCGTTGTGACGACTTCTCCTCGGCATTGAAGGCCTTGATAATGCGTATTCCGCCCAATGTCTCCTCTATCGACGACATTATCTGACCCCAACACTGTTGTACTTCGAGAGAGTTCTGTTTCAGTGCCCTACCTACACGCCCCATAAGCAGACCGGCAAGGGGTAGCAATATCAGTACGAACAACGTCAGTTGCCAACTTACCACACACATCATGCACAAGCACACAAGTATCATGATGGGATCCTTAAACAACATTTCGAGCGAAGCCATGATGGAGTTTTCAATCTCGGCCGTATCACCCGACATTCGTGCCATGACATCACCCTTACGCTCGGTTGTGAAAAATCCCACCGGCAACGATAATACTTTGTCATACACATAAGCTCTGATATCACGCACCACTCCGGCTCGCAGAGGAATTAGAAAAAACGAACTCAGATAGCTACTACCCGTCTTTAATCCTGTCATAACAGTTAGAAATAATCCTAATATAAGAATCGTGGTAGATGCTCCGTATTGCTCGATAATCTGTGCTGTCAAGTAATAGAAATTATTGATGGCTACGTCTTTCAGATTGCCCGACCCCCATTCCATGAAGGTATAGGTAGTCACATTTCCCGTCTTGAATAACATTTCAAGAATGGGCATTATCAAGGCAAACGAGAAAAGTGTGAGAAAGGATGCCAAGATGTTAAAGAAGATGTTGAGTATAAGATAATACTTATAGGGCGGAACAAACCGTCGCAGTATGGTTAGAAAATCTTTCATAAATGCACATTTTGAAGTACAAAGATATAATATTTGTGTGGTATATCGGTAATAATTTGTATGCAAAATTAGTTAAGGTACGCTCTATAAATGAGTAAATGTGAAATTGATTGTCAAAAACCTCTATTTCGATTGCTTGGGGTGTAATAGATATATCATTCTCATTTTTCGCGGTTACAACGCTCACTTTGCACCATCAGAAGAGATAAAAAATAGACCAATCAACCCTTTCGACTCGACCTAATTGATAGAATCTACCTTAATAAAAGTATGGATGATAAAGATAATGTGACTGACAACACTTTTAGGATTGAACAATATTTTTTTCACATCCTAATTAAACTTTCCCACTCGTTCTCAGTCTTAGGTAAGGTTTAGAAACAGAAATTCAAAAATTATGAAAAAAATTATATATACCATACTTATAATAGTATTTTTTGCACCATCGCAATTATCTAATGCACAATATGTTACAATAAGAGGCATAGTAAAAGATGCTCTTGATGGCGAAGTTCTTCCACGAGTAAGTGTAAGACTCTTGACAGCCAAGGATAGCACCTTTGTAGAAGGAACATCGGGTGATAACGAGGGAAAATTCTCGCTCAAACCGGTAGCTCATGGCAGTTATATTGCACAATTTTCATACCTCGGCTACAAGACTCAGTATGTCAACATACGCACCGAGCGAGGCAAGTCACGATACAACATGGGCGAGATACAAATGAGTACCGGCGATATACTCCTATCGGAAGCAACCGTTGTGGGCAAAGCACCCGAGGTAGTTGTCAAGGAAGATACCGTCGAGTTTAATGCCGATTCATACAAGACCCAGCCCAGTGCCGTTGTCGAAGATCTGCTCAAACGTCTGCCGGGTGTTGAGGTCGACGAGACCGGTAAAATTACAGCTAACGGAAAAGAGGTTACCAAGATATTACTCGACGGAAAAGAATTTTTCTCAGACGACCCCAAGGTGGCATCGAAAAACATTCCGGTCGAAATGGTTCAGAAATTGCAAGTCGTTGACCGTAAAAGTGACTTGGCACGCATCACCGGCGTTGATGACGGTGAAGAAGAAACGGTAATCAACCTCACCATCAAGCCGGGCATGAAGCAAGGTTGGTTCGGTGAAATACAAGGTGGATATGGTTACAGCCAGATCAATCCTCATCGCTATCAAGGAGGTGCCATGGTCAATTATATCAAGGATGATGACCAATTTACCCTCATTGCCAACTCCAACAATGTCAACAGCATGGGATTTACCGACCAAGGACAAGGTCGCTTCCGCCGTTGGGGAGGCAATAATGGTATTGCCACATCGCACAGTTTGGGTGTTAACTTCAACGTAGGAAATCAAGAGATATTCCGTATAGGTGGCGACGTAATGTATTCCTATAATGACCGCGACACTCGCAAGCGTAGCGAACGACAAGACTTCTTCACTGATAGTACGTCGTACAGCGATGGTATGTCGACAGCCAACGATATAGGACAACAGATTAATGGACGTTTCCGCATACAGTGGAATCCCGATTCATTGAATACATTTGAGTTCCGTCCACGCATATCGCTCAACATCAACGACTCACGCAAGCTCGAAGAATCGAATGCATTTGCCGGTGATGCTTCACGCACACAAGTCAACCGCAACTACAACCTCAACAATAGTCATGGTATCAGCCTCGAAACATCGGGCGAACTGATATACAACCGCCAACTCACATCGAAGCCCGGTCGTTCGATCAGCGTACACGGTCGATACAATTTCAGTAATACCAACGAGACAGGCAACAGCATTGACAGAACGTGGTATTACCTACTTAAAGATAGCACCGACCTCATGCAAGAGAGCGATGACCACTCGTGGAGCAACGGATACAACGCACGAATCACTTACACCGAACCTATCGGCAACCCTCAGAAAGGTATGTTCTTGACTTTTGCACTGCGAAGCCAAGGAAACTTCCGTAATGCCGACAAGTACACCTATACAGCCGACGAGTACGGCATCTATCCCGAAACACCCGATACGGCTTATAGCAACAGTTTCCGCAATGTCAACATCACCAACAGTGCCCAGATAGGCTTCCGCCATGTCAATCGTTTCTTCAATTATAATGTCGGTGTGTCGTTTGAACCCACTACCACATCTTCGCAGGATCTCTTGAAGCCTCAGAACAACATCGACACATACACCGTATATAACTGGGCACCATTCTTGTGGTTTACGTACAAAGCCGACAAGCAACGTTCATTGCGAGTTTTCTACAACGGACGCACCAGTCAACCCACCATTGCTCAGTTGCAACCCGTACCCGACATCTCCAACCCTCTTAACATCATCGTGGGTAACCCCGATCTTGCACCATCATTTACACACCGTCTGCGTATGCGTTTCAGCGATTACCACGCCGAGAGTCAACGCTCCATCATGGCTCACTTGCGTGCCAACTACACGATGAACAGCATCATCTCCACTACACAATACGACTCGGAGACAGGCGGTCGCACCACCACTTACGAAAACATTGATGGTGTGTGGGACGTAAACGGAATGTTTATGATAACTCTACCCTTCCGCGACAAACGTTGGCAATTGAACAACTTCACGCGACTGGGATTTAGCAGCAGTGCCGGTAAGAACAATGGAGAGTTGAACCGTGCCAACCAATTAAGTGCCGGAGAAAGCCTCTCATTGGCCTTCCGCAGTACCTATTTCGACACAGAGTTACGCGGTCGTTACAACTTGCAATATGTTCGCAACAGCGTACAGACCGGCAACAACCGCACCATACACAGCTACGGTGGAACATATCGCTTTACGGTAAACTTACCCTTCGGGCTCTCATTGGGTAGTGACATCAGCTACACCGGCAACCAAGGATACACCGATGGCTACAACCAAGAAGTGTGGATGCTCAATGCCCAATTATCTTATTCGTTCCTCACCGGCAAGAATGCAACCATCATGCTCAAAGGTGTAGACCTTCTCAACCAAGCCAACAACATACAACGCTCTGTAACGGGTAACTACCTGGAAGACGTAGAATACAACACACTCGGTCGCTATTGCATGATTTCGTTCAGTTATCGATTTAACACCTTTGGTGGCGAAAAGCCCCAGATGCGTAATCATTATGGCGGATTCGGACACCCACATGGCCGATAAGCGACATAGCGAAACCGAAAGTCTTTATTATTTCTTATAGACAAAAGTCATTATGTGAGAATAACCTCTTCAATGGGGCATTGTTCTCACATTTTTTCTTATCTTTGCACCCTGCTTACTCGCGTGCGTATGCGAGTACACTGTCAAAGCAGTGTGGTAAAAAAGATTTTATAACATAGTAACTGTCATAAAATGAAAGTATTAAAATTTGGTGGAACATCGGTAGGAACAGTCGATAGTATCAAGAATGTGAAAATGATTGTCGAACAATGCGATGAGAATGTTATCGTTGTTGTATCGGCTCTGGGTGGTATAACCGACAAACTCATAGCCACCGCCGAGATGGCTGCTAAGGGCGATGAAGCCTATGCCAATAATATGCAAGTCATTCGCACTCGTCATGCCGATGTGATAGCCGGTGTAGTTCCCATTCAATATCGCAATGAGATAGAGAGTAAGGTCGACGAACTGCTTGATGAACTCAACAACATATATCGTGGTGTATTTCTCATCAAAGAGTTATCGTCTAAGACACTCGATGCTATTGTAAGTTACGGCGAACGCCTGTCGTCGACCATACTGAGTCGCGTTATTGAGGGTATTACACTCCTCGACTCTCGCTCATTTATCAAGACCGAACAACAGTTCAACAAACATATCGTAGACTTTGAGTTGACCAATCGTCTCATAACCGAGGCTTTTGCCCAACTTCCACAGCGAACACTCGTACCGGGCTTTATCTCGGCCGACCGTGACAACAACGACACGACCAATCTGGGACGTGGTGGTTCGGACTATACAGCAGCCATATTGGCTGCCGCCTTAGATGCCAATCGACTGGAAATATGGACTGATGTCGATGGTTTTATGACAGCCGACCCGCGTGTTATCAGTTCGGCCTACGTTATTGACCAGCTCTCTTTTACCGAGGCTATGGAGTTGTGCAACTTCGGTGCAAAAGTGATATACCCTCCCACCATCTACCCGGTCTACCACAAGAACATACCCATTGTTATCAAGAATACGTTCAACCCCACTGCTCCGGGAACGCTCATATGCAATGAGAATAACCCCAACAGCAAGACCATCAAAGGTATATCATCCATCAACGACACCTGCCTCATAACTGTTACGGGATTGGGTATGGTAGGTGTAGTAGGTGTCAATTCACGCATCTTCAACTCACTGGCACAATCGGGGGTGAGTGTATTCATGGTATCGCAAGCATCATCGGAGAACAGCACCTCGTTTGCCGTTCGCAATGCCGATGCCGACCTGGCTGTGCGGGTGCTAAACAAAGAATTTGCCATCGAGATAGAACAAGGCGAGATGAGTCCTGCTCGTGCCGAACGCGAACTTGCCACCATTGCCATCGTGGGCGAGAACATGAAACAAGCCCCCGGTATAGCAGGCAAATTGTTCGGCACATTGGGTCGTAGCGGCATCAACACCATCGCTTGTGCACAAGGTGCTCAGAAGATGAATATATCGATAGTAATCAAGTCATGCGACCTTCGCAAGGCTCTCAATGCCATTCACGACTCATTCTTCTTGTCCAGCTCACAAGTTCTCAATGTCTTTGTAGTGGGCGTGGGCAATGTGGGTGGAGACCTCTTGAAGCAGATAGCCAAGCAACAGGATAACTTACTGCACAACAAAGCCTTGTGTCTGCGAGTTGTCGGTATTGCCAATTCACGCAAGTGCATCTTCAACCGCGACGGAATCGACCTATCGACCTATCGCGAACAACTCGAAGCCTCGGATATCGTATCATCACCATCGTTCTTCAAGGAAGAAATCTTCCGTATGAACATGTTCAACTCAGTCTTTGTCGACTGTACCGACAGCAGCGATGTAGCTGCCCAATATTACGACCTATTATCGCACAACATATCGGTAGTAGCAGCCAACAAGATAGCCGCATCAAGTAGCTACAACAACTATGTAATGCTCAAAGAGACAGCCAATGCTCGCGATGTTAAGTTCCTCTTCGAGACCAACGTTGGAGCCGGACTTCCCATCATCAATACCATCAACGCCCTTACCAACAGTGGTGACAGTATATTGCGTATCGAAGCTGTTCTCTCCGGCACACTCAACTACATATTCAACACCATCAGTGCCGATATTCCTTTGAGCCGAGCCATCGAAATGGCACGCGAAGCAGGATTCAGCGAACCCGATCCACGCGTCGACCTCAGTGGCAAGGACGTACTTCGCAAGTTGGTCATCTTGGCTCGTGAGGCAGGATATGCCATCGAACAAGAGGATGTAGCCATCGACAACTTCATCCCTGCCGAGTATTTCAGCGGCACCATCGACCAGTTTATGCACAACGTAAAGTCAATGGATGCCGACTTCGAGACTCGTCGCAAACAGTGTGCCGACCAAGGTCTGCACCTGCGATATGTGGCAAGTCTGTACGACGGAACAGCAAGCATGGGCATAATGGCAGTAGATAGTCAGCATCCCCTCTACCAGCTCGAAGGCAGCAACAACGTCATCCTCATCACCACCGAGCGTTACAAGGAATATCCTATGATAATCAAAGGATATGGTGCAGGAGCCGGAGTAACCGCCGCCGGAGTCTTTGCCGACATCATAAGCATTGCCAACATACGATGAAAATGAAACAACTGCTACATACTCTCCTTGCAGCCACCATCGTGCTGCTGTTGTGGAGTTGCTCACCGCGTGAGGAGTATCGCGAAATGGTGTGCTACGAACTGCACACCCCCTACTCCGTCAAGTATCGTTCACATCGGACCTTAGATGACGAGATACGCCAAGTGATGCACGACTACTACCACGCCATCAACCCCTTCGACAGCACATCGATCATAGCACACATCAACCGCAACGACGACATAGAAGTCGATACCATCTTCACCCAAGTATTCCGCACCGCCATGGACGTGGCACAAGCCACCGACGGAGCATTAGACGTAACCTGTGCCCCCTACATCAATGCATGGGGATTTGGCTTTACGGCCGACACCACAACCGTCACACAACAACTCATCGACAGCCTACGCACCTTTGTAGGCTACGACAAAATAGCACTCACCGATGGTCACGTCATCAAGCAAGACCCTCGCACACTGCTCAACTTCTCGGCACTCGGTGACGGATGTGCCTGCGACCTCATAGCCGCACTGCTCGATGATGCAGGCATCAACGACTACATGATAGAAGTAGGCGGTGAAGTGCGAACCTCCGGCCTCAATCCCCGAGGCACAGCATGGCACATAGGCATCGTTACCCCCGAGGACGACCCCGATGGAAATAACCACAACCTACACGCCGTAGCACAACTCAATGGTCGATACGGACTCGCCACCAGCGGCAACTACCGTAACTATCACGAACGCAACGGACGAAAATACGGTCACACCATCGACCCCACCACCGGCTATCCGGCACAACAAGACGTACTCAGTGCCACAGTCATCACCACCACCGCCATGCGAGCCGATGCCTATGCCACAGCACTCATGGTAATGGGTCGCCAACGAGCCGAACAACTCGCCCGGCAAGACACAACAATAGCCTACTACCTCATCTACATCGACGAGACCGACACCCTCCGCACCGAACAATCACCCTCATTCGCCAAGTTCTTGGCGAAGTAAAGCGAACACGATGCCGTTTTTAAGAAACATTGATATAAAAAATGAGGATGTCTCGAAATTTAATTTTTGGAATTATAAACTAACCATTTGAGTTTTGAGAATCCTTAAAGACAAAAGAAAGGGTCGTATCATGCTCTGTATTGAGTAAGATACGACCCTTTTAGGATATAATAGTTATAATCTATTACTTCTTAGAGAAGTCATTTAAGTTTTTAAGACAGCTTCATAGTCTATATGCTTAGTCGCGACCTACGACTGCTTCGAGTTCTTCTACTGTGATGGGGATGTGCTTGTTGCCTCCAATGCAGCGGCAGCCCTCTTCGGTAATGATAAGGTCGTCCTCGATGCGGATGCCACCGAAGTCGTAGTAGTCGGTCAAGCGGTCGTAGTTGATGAACTCCTTGCACTTGCCTTCTTTCTTCCACTGCTCGATGAGTGCGGGTATGAAGTAGATGCCCGGCTCGTCACTCATTACTACACCGGGACGGAGCTGCCATGTGCTGCGATAGGTACAGCAGGCAAGTTCGGCAGCACGGGGTGCAAAGCGTGAGAAATCAAAGTTGTAGACGTTGCCTCGCTCGCCGATGGCTTCGCAGTCGTGTACGTCGATACCCATACCATGTCCCAGTCCGTGAGGCATGAGCATGAACATGGCTCCGGCAGCTACGGCTTCCTCGGGATTGCCTTTGAGCAGACCGAGGTCGGTAAGATCGCGTGCCATTGAGAGCAACGATGCGTTGTGAAGGTCCATATATCGCATGGGACGTGCTATGTCGAGTACATGGTCGTGAGCCCGCAACACGATGTCGTATATTTCGCGTTGCTTGGTAGTGAACTTGCCGCTTACGGGATAGGTGCGAGTGTGATCCGAGCAATATCCACCTGCCAGTTCGGCTCCGGCATCTACGAGCAGAAGTTTGCCATTTTCAAGGGGATAATCGCAGCCGAAGTTGTGCAGAATCTCGCCATGCTGCGTTACATGCGAATAGAATGACCATCCCCAGCCATGTTGCATGGCTATGCCGTTGATAGCACCTATGATTTCACGCTCTATCACACCCTCGCGACACATTCGCATGGCAGTGGTGTGCATCTTATAGCCCACTTCAAAGGCTCGCTCCATAACGGCTATCTCCTCCTCGGTTTTTATTTCACGCATGACAGTGATGGCAGCCATGAGGTCGTGCGAGGCGGTCTCGTTAAGGCGTTGTGCGGGAATGTCGAGAAGTGTCGACATGTATATCAACTCCATGCCTCGAAATTGTGGCAGGTAGTGTATGGTGCGACCTTGGCGACGTGCCTCGGCTACGACATCGGCCACTTTGTTGAGCGGTGCTACGCGGGTAACGCCCACTTGTGCTGCTTGCTCGGCCATTGAGGGCAGTGGTCCGGTCCATATCATTTCATCGATGGTAACTTCATTGCCGTAGAGTGTATCGCAGTCGTTATCGCAGTCGATAACACCTACCAGACGAGATACTTCAAGTCCGAAATAATAGAGAAACGACGATTCTTGGCGAAATGCCATGGCGTTCTCAGGGGCATTGATGGCTGTTTCGAGATTACCATTGAGAATGATTATTCCATTGCCTACCATTTCACGCAGACGAGCTCGGCGTTGGGCATAGGTGTGAGGTGCAAACATAGTATTATCCTTTCTTTTACATTAATAATTCAGGTTTATTTAAGGTTTTGGTCAAAGTTAATGCTTTTCTTGTTAATAGCCATCATCGAGTGCGTAAAAATTTGTCAAAGGTGTGGCTCATTATATAAAAGGGTCGACAATGATTTCTAATGAAAGAAAGTCCTTTCAAAGTCTTGACGGCATGTGATTTCGCACAACAAGACTCTGGAAGGACTCCTTTACTAATAAATAATCTTACGTTTATCGTATTTCCCTATAACGTGTTGTTTATCTAAGTGACATCTTCACAGGTGTGTCGATATCACATCCTCTTATCGCTGACGAAAGGTAACGATTACAACACTACTTTGCACGATGCTCCACTATTCATGCGGGCTATGTACACGCCTTGTGGCAAGTGGGCAATGTCGATGGTTGCCGAGGTAGCACCCTCACGCACTGACACATCGGCTACTATGCGACCCGTTGTGTCGTATAGTGTAATCGTTTCGCCGGCATCCGCAGCCGGGAACACTGCCACAACGGTCTCGCCCTCACGATGTAGGGAGAGAGTAGTAAGATCTATTCTGTTGTTTACATTGTCACTCAGTCCGTCACATTTAGCTCCATCGGCACAATATATCAACTCACCATCTTCAAAGACGCATTGAAGTGTATATATTATCTCACCCCTTTCATCATATGTATAAGTGGTGTAGCCTATACCCTCTATCCACTCATCATAATAGGGAGTGCCTATGAAATACTTTTCATAGTGAGCTTCAAAGTTATGAGGAGGTTGGTCGGCTGATTCTTCGTATGTTTCACGTAATTTGGATGCAAAACAGCGAGACTGTAAAACGTATCTAAGTTGTTTCTCCGATTGTAGATCTAACGTGTCAATGGATTGCACTTCTATAATTTTTCCAAGTATATACATGGAAAAAAACTGTCCGTTTGTGCAGTCCATTGAATATATTACGTTTAGTGTGTCTCCTATCTGCATATTGTAATTGAAATATACAGCATCATTATCAATGGTAGTAAAATTTTCCTTAAAGACAACATCTGCATAAGCCGTGTGATCCAAATAATGATCATTAATATCGTGAAGAATCAATGAACCATTTTCTTTCAGCAATGTAGGAAACTCCCAATCATAAAATTCAATATAACCCTCACACTCGGTTGATGGTCGAGTGTTCATTCTGATAGTATCATTACCATTCACATATATGTATTCGCGATTATCTACAATGGATGGCAGATAATTATCCTTAGCCATTGCCATGACAACGACTGAGAAGAGTAATAAAGTTAAAGTCAATCTTTTCATATCTCTATTGTTTTATATGTTTAATGGTTAAAGTACCACCGGCTCTGATGGTAGTACCTGAGCATAATTTTACTTATTTGAATATTAGCGGATTAGAAGATTATAGTTACATTGAGTAGATACAACACTCTCTAACTTAGTCTGGGGGTGTGTATTCATGCAGTCCATAGTGTAAAGTTTTTTATGGTTAGTAAAAAATATAAAGCCTTAAATTACAATGTATATATTTTTGATATTGGCAAATATCGAAATATAATTTTAAATAAGCAAGAAAAAATGATTTTTTATGTATCATAATTCTTCATCTTTCGAGACCTTCTCGTTTTCATTCTATCGCATCGCAAAGCGTGATTGTGGTTGTTCCTTTGCAGAGCCATAAGGCAAGAACAATTTTAAAATCATTAGTTATGAGTAAAACCGAACAAAACACAGCAAGAGAGAGAAACAATCGCACCTCTCGCGACCGCATCGCCGAACGTCTTGTACGACGTTATCCGGGGCGTATGTTTGAGAATATCGACGAGGTTTTCGACGCTCTTGACGAGTACGACACCTATGTGTGTGACCATTACGAAAAGATGCTTGGCGACCACAACAAGCTCACACAACTCATGTATAGCAACCCGCGTGTGGGGGCGTTCATCTCGGACATTGCCGATGGTGAAGATGCGGTCGTGGCATGCATACGTTATTTCGGCAAAGAACTGCTCGAAGGTGAGGGCGACGAGGTGAAATTGCAAGCTCTCAATCGTGCCAATGAAGAATTTATGGAACGAAACAAAGCCTTCCGCGACATGGAAGAGGCTATGCAACGCAATGTCGAGAAGAGTTCTCGCTCCATCGAACGTTTCAAACGCAACAAAGGCATGGACGAACTGGAAATAAACGATTTTCTCGAACGTGTATTTCATGTGTGCCGTCACGTCTTCTCGGGCGATCTCAGTGAAGATGTCTTGGAGTTGCTGCACAAAGGTCTACGTTATGATACCGACCTCAGCTGTGCCGAACATGCCGCCGAGATAAAGGGTCGCAACCACAGTATCGTCATGGCTCATCGCGACAGCATAGGCGATGCACTCCCCTCAACACCCAACAACAGTGGCAGCAACCGCAAGGGTGGCTATCGTCGTTTCCGCCGTCACAGCAGCGTGTGGGACATGTAAGAACCGTTCCCTTTTCTATGACATCGCAACCACACCTTATAATAAATAAATTGTTAACTCATGGAACAAAGTTCCGTTATTAAAATCAAGTAATATGTATAAAATATCCGAACGCAACATTCGCATCATCTCCATCGTCGCATTATCAGCGATATTGCTGATAGCTCTTCTATGCCTATCGGGCTGTACCGACTTAGGAAGTCTGTCGCTCGCAGTTGTCTTCCCCACTGCAACGGGCGGAACTATTGTATCGGGCGAACCCATAACAACTGCCACCGTCAACGAACACAGCCCCTCGCTGTTGAAAAGCGAAATAGACGAACGCATTACCAAGATACGTCCCATGTCGACTCCTATCGACCAAATATCCCGCTACAAAGGGGCTCGCAAATCAGGCTCAATGGTGGTAGATTACTACTCGGTCGATATGAAACCCACCGCTACTTATATGTCGGCTTCATACATCGAACCCGATGCCAATACGGCCACAGCCAACCACACTCGTGCCAAGTTAACGGTGGAGTTGGGCGATGCCTTTGAGCCATCCGATACCATCATGGTCAAGGATGTAAAAGGGTACGAAGAAGATGGCACTACTACCTCTGAGGCTTCTCTTGTACTCTATGTATTGGGTAAAGACGCCGATACCGGTGCTTTACTGGTAACAGCTGTCAACGGCAAACGTATAGGCGAAATAAAAGGATGTGTCCCCAACATTCATGTTGGAGCCAAATTGGTGAGAATGGGACGTGCAGCTACCGAATTAGATGTACAAACCGCTCAGTTCGAGTCACTTCCGGTAAAGTCACAAAACTTCTGCCAGATTTTCAAGATGCAAATCGAACAATCTACTTTCATGAAAATCGCCAACAAAGAAGTAGAATGGGACTTCTCCGACCAAGAGGAAGCTGCCATCTACGACATGCGATTGAGCATGGAAAAGAGTTTCCTGTTTGGTGTCAAGAGCAATATTTTCGACCCTCTTAAAAAAGAGAACGTAAGCCTTACGGGTGGTATATGGTGGCAAGCAGGCAAGCAATTTGAATATTCACCGTCTGACGACTGGACACACGAACAACTCATAGATATGATGCAAATGTGCTTTACAGGAAATGCCGGCAACAAGCGTAAAGTTCTCATTGGAGGCTCCGAACTGATAGGTCGCCTCAACAAGATGGAGGCCTTCAAGACATTGTCCAACGAAAACACAATGGCTAAATGGGGCTTGGACTTCAACGAGATTGTGTCGAAATTCGGTAAGTTGTATGTTCTACACTCCGAGGTATTCGACGATTGCGGCAAAAGCGACCACGGATTTATTTTCGACCCCGAATACATCCAAAAGTGGTCACACGTACCCTTCGGCTCGCAAGCTCTCGACTTAAAGAAAGCCGGTATACGCAACACCGATGCCCTTGTACTCACCGAGGCAAGTTGCATGACTCTGCGTTACCCCAATGCACACATGCGAATTGTTCCACAATACTAACCAACTATCCACCCAAGAGTAATCTGTGCATTCATGAGTACAGATTACTCTTCATTGTCTCACTACTAATCAATTTATTATGAAAGTCACACGGAAGGATATAATAGAACGTGTCAAGACATGCATGGAGGAACTCACACCCCAGTGGGATGGAACATCGGAACAAACCGAGGGAGTAAACATTGAACGCTACATCAATACAGTAATAGATGAGCAGCTGCGACTATTATTATTGACTGCCCCGGTCAATCTACTCACACCCACCGAGTTGAAAAACAACATCACACCACAACCACGCGAAGACGGAAGCGGACGAATAGAACTTCCCGACAATTTCCTACGACCGGTATCATTGCAGATGAAAGGATGGAAACGATCGGTCACAGAGTTTATCAATGCATCACATCCACAATATGGGCTACAATTCAACCCCCACACACGCGGAGGTATAGCCAAACCCGTAGCAGCATGGCTTGTCGATGACAATGGTAGTCAAGTTATAGACTATTACGCATTACCGGTCACTAACAAGAATCATGAAGTAACCACACTACTTTCAGTTCTTACACCGCCATCCGATGCCACCGATTACAACCTTCATCCTCTACTTTTCGATACACTCGGTTACCGCTGTGCTGCATGCGTCTACGACATCATGGGCAATCACGCCATGTCCGAGGTAATGACAGCAAGATGCCATATATAGATGTTCAATATGGTTAAAAAGTGTATATTCTCACATTTTAAATTGTTCTCTGACCGAAAAGTGTTATCTTTGCCACGCAAATTTACACAAGTCGTTGATTACTGTATTAACCCAAAAAAACTTATATGAAAAAATTATTACTTTCACTCTGTGCTTGTGCCATCATGACCACATCAATGGCTCAAGATCTACAAAAAGCAACACTCTATGCACCCGGCTTTGATGCTGCCAGCATGGAAGGTATCTTCGGCACTATCTACGGCATGTCGCCCAATGGCGAGTACGCTGCCGGTTATGACGACTTCCTCGGCTCTTGTGCCTTTACTTGGAAACGCTCAACAGGCGAATTTGAAATCATCGACTTGGCATCTATGATTATGGATGTATCGAACGATGGTACATTTGTAGGTAACTACTGGGTAGAGATACCCGGAAGCGACGGAGCAGTAGCAGCTCGCCCCGGATACTACAAAGACGGTGTATGGTCACCTCTTCCCTTGCTTCGTGCCGAAGCAATGCTCACATCGGGTATCGGTGATGCCGACGACATGAACGGTTGTGCCACAGCTATCTCGGGCGACGCTAAGTTTATCGGCGGATACATTACCGACGAATTTGTCTACAAACTCTACCCCGCCTTGTGGCAATGGAATGAAGAGACTAAGGAGTATGACCTCATCAACACATTTGAAAACATACAAGAGAGTATCGACAAGTTGGAGTGCCCCTATGGATGGGTTGTAAAAGGTATGTCGGACGATGGCACAATCCTCACCGGATTCTCGGAATGGGGTAGCGGAGCCCGCAGTGCAGCGGCCATCATCAACGGCGAAGAAAAACGCCTCACCTGCCTTAGAGACCCTATGGACGTATATAATGAAACCGGTGTAGATCAATATCTTGATGCCGAAGGTTATGCCATGGTAAGTCCCAATGGACAGTATCTGGCAGGTTTTTATGCTGCATCGGCCAACATGACTGACTTGAAAGGTTTTACATGGACACCCGACCAAGAGTCGGTTGCATTCCTCGGCTCATATACAGTAGCTGCATGTATCGACAACAATGGTGTGGCATATGGTAGCAACAGCCCCATGGGAGCTCCCGCTCTATATAAAAATGGCGAAATGACCTTGTTGTCAGAAATCTACACTTGGGAAGAACCCACAGGTGCATCTTTCTCGACTATCTTTGCCACCAGCGAAGATGGCGGTGTAATGGGCGGTATTGCTATGGTAGGCTTCTCGATGGGAGCTATTCAGATTCCTGCCGTATTGGTTGCTAATGGCACCGAAGGCATCGACCAAGTGAAAGGAGAAGCTAACAGTGTAACCATGTACTCGGGCTGGGCATTCATCAACGGTGCATACAACAATGCTCGTGTCTACAACATGCAAGGTGTACTCGTAGCCGAAGCCAACGAAGGTAACATCGACTTAAACAATGCTCCTGCCGGTGTTTACATTGTCAATGTAGATGGTCAATCATTCAAAGTTGTAAAATAAACAATTTATATACAAGTTTTGAGACAACAAGAGGGACGGCTTCACACTATGAGTCGTCTCTCACTTTTTATAGCCGAAATTACAGCTAATGTAGCAAAAAACACCATTGATGAAACGCGTTTCATCAATGGTGTTATAATTATCAGTATTTGAGCGTTTTATACAGGGTTTTACCAACTACTTTTTGCCATTATACCAAAGTTAGAAATAGAATACAATATATTCATAAACGACCGAAACGGATGACAACCGACAACGAAGAACTGATCGTCCCATTAATAGGAGATACCTTAATCTTCACTTATCTCGCCTATCATCCTGCGAAAATCAGCTTCGCTAATAATCTTAACACCCAATCGGGTAGCCTTATCGAGCTTGGCAGGTCCCATATTAGCTCCTGCTAACAGATACTGTGTAGCACCCGATACCGACGAAACATTGCGACCTCCATACTGCTCTATAAGAGCCTTATACTCATCGCGAGAGTGATGCTCAAATGTTCCGCTGATAACCACCGACGCTCCATTCAGCACATTTGCAACAGGTGCTACAACGGCACTCTCCTCGGCTTTCATCTGCACACCATACTGCAATAATCGCTCTATAAGCAACAAGTTGTCAATATCATTCATATATTCCGTCACACTCCTTGCTATACGCTCCCCTATATCGGGAACTGTCGTCAGCTCCTCGATAGTGGCATCTCTCAACTTATCGATGGATGGAAATGCTGCTGCCAGTCGCTTGGCTACCGTCTCCCCTACATACCTGATACCTAACGCAAACAAGACTCTATGATAAGGTACTTGTCGTGAACCGGCGATGGAGTCAATTATATTCTGAGCCCACTTGCGACCTTGCAGTTTCAGTGCAGCTACATCATCAACTGTCAGTGTATATAAGTCGGCCACGTTATTTATCATTCCTCGTTCATAAAACAGGGCTACGGTTTCACTACCCAACGAGTCAATATTCATTGCCTTTCGAGCTATAAAATGCTCTATACGACCCTTGATTTGTGGCGGACAATGATTAACATTGGGACAGAACCATGCAGCCTCGCCCTCTTCTCGCACAAGAGCGGTGCCACACTCGGGACAATGTGTTACAAACAATACCGGCTCAGAACCTTGTGTACGACTATCATAATCAACGGCTGTAATCTTGGGTATAATCTCTCCCCCTTTCTCAACATGCACCATGTCACCTATGTGCAAGTCGAGCGAACGGATAATATCTTCATTGTGCAAGCTGGCACGACGCACAACAGTACCCGACAATTGCACCGGTGTGAGATTGGCTACCGGCGTTATCGCCCCGGTACGCCCCACCTGAAATGATACTGAATTAAGACGTGTGACAGCTTCCTCGGCCTGAAACTTATAAGCAATAGCCCAACGCGGCGACTTGGATGTATAGCCCAGCTCTTCTTGCTGTTCGAGCGAAGCTACTTTCAACACAATTCCATCGGTGGCAACGGGCAAGTTACGACGCTCGGTATCCCAATAGTCAATAAAGGCTTTTATCTCCTCGACACTGTGCAATACTTGCATAGTATCACTCACCTTGAAACCCCACTGTCGGGCCTTCTGCAAGTTTTCATAATGATTGCCGGATGGCAGACCATCGCCCAGCATATAATAAAGGTAAGCATCCAATCCTCGCGATGCCACAACTGATGGATTCTGCAATTTTAAAGTACCCGCTGCTGCGTTGCGAGGATTGGCAAAGAGAGGCTCCTCGGCACGCTCTCGCTCCTCGTTCAACTTTTCAAAAGTACTCCAAGGCATCAAGATTTCACCTCTTATTTCGAAAAACGGAGGATAATCATCGCCTTGCAGCACCAACGGAATGGTGCGTATGGTTCGCACATTACGAGTAACATCATCACCCATCGAGCCGTCACCTCGGGTTACAGCACGCTGCAAATGTCCATCTTTGTATATAAGTGAGATGGATGTACCATCAAATTTCAGTTCTCCCACTATATCGAACGAAGCACCACCAAGTCCTTGTCGCACACGTTCGTAAAAGGCTGCCACCTCCTCAATTGAATAAGTATTTCCTAACGACAACATGGGATATATGTGTTCCACTTGTTCGAAGGCATGATTGATATCACTTCCTACTCGCTGTGTAGGCGATTGAGGCGAAGCATACTGCGGATATTGTACTTCAAGTTGCTGCAACTCTTGCATGAGCATGTCAAAATCGCGATCGCTGATAGTGGGCATGTTCAATACATAGTAATTATGATTGTGCCGGTTGAGTTCGGCACTCAGCCAAGCTATTCTTTCCTGAGGTGTCTGTTGAGTATCCATGTTGCGAAGATAATGAAAAAACTGACGTAACACACAACCACAATCAACGTTTCGACACCGCAAAGACATACGGTTCTTTGTCGAAATGCGACCGCCATGTATAATATGCCTCACAAGCATCAGTCGCATATACGATACTCCATTGCGTATATTCGGGATAGGATGCCTCTCGAAGTATATTGTGTGCCGTAGTAATGCTCATTCGTTCCTGCAAGCGGTCGCAGGCATCAGTTATGCAACCATAGCGTTGGTGCGACAATTCATTCCCTAATCCAAACTTTTCACCGGGGGTAAGATAATGATTGGTCACTACATTGGTGGAAACCACCGACATTTCACCATCTATATATTCTACTACAACCGAAGTTCCTTCACTATCAGCAATGGCTATATGATGTGATGTTCCTATTGATGAGTGAATATCATACTGTCTGAGTAATTCTATTGCCTCCTCTACCGATGCTGCCTTGTCGAGTAGCAATCGGATAGTAGCCGTTATGGTAAGATCGGGGTTGTCGGTCATCTGATGAATCTCCTCCTCATCGCCGGCCACAAGATCGGCTACACAGAGTCCCTTCTCGTTAATTCCATCCAAAGGCAGATAAAGGGCTGCAAGAGCCGACACACGCGACATCATGTCGCTATCGGGACACCATTCGGCCGGCATTCCCATGAAATCGAGACAAGCTGTCGATATCGAAGCATATCCATGAGAGGGACGTGCATGGACAATCATCGCCTTACTTCCGGTCTGAAAGGGGAAATCGAAGTTACGACCAAATAGGACTCCTCGTGAAGTGCGTGAAACAAACGTACTACATCCATAGCTGGCAGTTGTATCGGGCGTAGGTGCCGAACCAAAGCCCGATGTCAGAAACTCTG
Source organism: Bacteroidaceae bacterium (assembly GCA_017531985.1). GTDB lineage: Bacteria > Bacteroidota > Bacteroidia > Bacteroidales > Barnesiellaceae_A > Barnesiella_A. The sequence goes on along the minus strand of JAFXJY010000035.1, from coordinate 45,619 downwards.
TGATATATTGTGCCATCTCTGCATCAGTTGCTGCTCCTCCACGAGCCAGAAACTCATCAAAGCCATAATCTCCTTCATAGGTCAACGTATACAATCCGTCATCTATCTTGGCAATACTCTGTGCTGCCTTAATACGCGGGTCATTCATAAACCCGTATCCTATTACACCCACAGCCAATAATAGAATTGCCACCACTGCTACTACTATCAATACAATCTTTCTTCTCATATCACAGCTATTTATAATGTTACATCAATGAACGACAGCAACTTACTATACACATTATCGACCAAGATGCGATGTAGGCAAGCATAATCACCTCGATAACAAGGCTTATCACCAAAGACCGAACAAGGTCGGCATGGCATATCTATCTCAATTATATTGTTTGGAGAGACACCATAGCCCAAGAATCCGGCATATCGATGCGTTGCACCCCATATCGATACAACGGGTGTATTGACCAAGGCTGCAAGATGCATATTGGCCGAGTCCATCGACAACATCACGTCAAGATGACTGATAAGAGCCAACTCTACGGGGAAACCATTGCGGACATCGGCAAGCGACGTAACCCGAGGATATTTTTCACGCCACGCACCCAAGATTGAGGCTTCGTACTGACCGGCTCCAAAGAGAAAGAGTCTTACATCCTTTTCACGACTCAGTTTCTCCACCACTTTTTCCATCAGTTCCAAGGGATAAATTTTCCCCTCGTGCTTGGCAAAGGGTGCAATACCTATCCAATGTTCACCGCTCGCTTTCTCGGGCGAAAGATGTGAGAAAGTAGCAACATCTCCTCTTCCATCACCATATAATGATACGAAGTGAGGCTCATAACCAAGCCCGGCACGCTCAAAGGCGTCATGATAACGCTGAGCCGATGTTGTGAGCTGTTTTTTCACCTTGTGATTACGAGCCACTAAAAGCCTCTTCTCGGCACGCCCTTTATCCAAGATATAGACTTTCTTTCCCATCATTCGCAACAACAATCGCAGATATTGCGAACGCATCACATCATGCAAGTCAATGACAGTGTCGATACCCAACATCTGCAATTCGCGAGCCAATCGCCACAATCCCAACATACCTTTATGTCGGGTATATACCTCGGCTACAAACAATTGCAAATTTTCAGGTCGATTAATAAACAACGTCGAGGCAACCTTCTGTGTAAGCATGACAAAAGTCACATGTGGATAGGCACGACACACCGAATAGACCTGAGGGATGGTCATAGCCACATCACCCAATGCCGAAAACCGAATAATCAAAACCTTACCGGACATTACCGCTGCCTTTACTGGAAATTTTTATTTCTTAGCGTACAAGATGGGGTTAAGATTAGGATCGTTATACATCTTCATTTGCTTATACACTTTCATATATTTACGGCCTGCTGCTATATCATCGAGCAATGTATCGATAGCAGTAGACAAATCTTCACGCTGTTGCAACAAAATATTCAACTTGGTCGAACATGCAGCTATATGCTCGGCCGAAGCATCACTACGATCTACCTCTTGCTGCATGTGGTAAATTTTAAGAGCCAATATCGACAAACGGTCGATTGCCCACGCCGGACTTTCGGTATTGATTGTCGCATCGGCTGCCACAGGCACATCCTTGTATAGGTCAAGGAAATAGCTATCAATCAGTTCCACAAGATCGGTACGATCTTGATTGCTACGGTCGATACGACGCTTGATGGCCAATGCTTCAACAGGGTCGATCTCAGGATTACGGATAATATCCTCCAAGTGCCATTGCACTGCATCAATCCAGTTCTTCAAGAACAAGAAATACTCGATTGTGCGTTCTGCAAAGGGATTTTCCACAATGGCATCTACATCATCATAACGGTGATACAACATTGTTGTATCGTCAAATATATGGTTACTTTTTTCACTGAAACTCATAATGTTTAAGGAATTAAATTTAACGTCTCGCAAATATAAATCATAAAATCGGACACTGCAAGTTTTTATACGATGTTAATATTTGAGCATCACTGCAATCGAATAATTATCGACTTACCAATGCTTAGGGGATATTACAAAAAAGAGCTGTCATCACAGCCCTTTTCTATAATCAACAGTCGGTTTTTTACACATTGAAACGGAAGTGCATGATGTCGCCATCTTGTACGACATATTCCTTGCCTTCGATGCTCATCTTGCCTGCCTCCTTACAAGCAGCTTCCGAGCCGAGAGCTATATAATCTTCATACTTGATAACCTCGGCACGAATAAAGCCCTTCTCAAAGTCGGTGTGTATGATTCCGGCACATTGTGGGGCTTTGCTTCCTTTGCGATAAGTCCATGCACGCACCTCGGGTTCACCGGCTGTAATATAGGTTTCGAGGTCAAGTAGCTTGTAAGCCGAACGTATCAGTCGCGACACTCCCGACTCTTCAAGACCCAACTCATCGAGGAACATCTTACGCTCTTCGTAGTCATCAAACTCGGCAATCTCCGACTCGGTCTTAGCGGCGAGAATGAGTATCTCGGCATTTTCCTCACGGGCAGCCTCTCGTACTCGCTCGACGTAGGCATTACCTGTAACGGCACTTGCCTCATCGACATTGCACACATACATCACAGGTTTGTTGGTAAGCAGGAATAAGTCATGAGCTATACGCAACTCGTCCTTGGTTTCAAATTGCACTGTACGAGCAGCCTTTCCTTGTTCGAGGGCTTCTTTGTAACGACTCAGCACTTCGTAGGCGAGCTTGGCATTCTTATCACCGCCGGTCTGTGCTTGCTTCTGTACCTTGGCGATACGGGCATCGATGGTTTCGAGGTCTTTAAGTTGCAACTCAAAATCGATAATCTCTTTATCTCTAACAGGGTCGACGCTGCCATCGACGTGTGTGATATTATCGTCGTCGAAACAACGCAACACATGCAATATGGCATCGGTCTCGCGGATATTGGCCAAGAACTTGTTACCCAACCCCTCGCCTTTGCTTGCACCTTTTACAAGACCTGCAATATCGACAATCTCCACAGTTGTAGGCACAATACGTTGTGGATGAATTAGCTCCGCCAACTTATTAAGCCGTTCATCGGGTACGGTAATAACTCCCACATTGGGTTCGATTGTACAGAAAGGGAAATTGGCCGACTGAGCCTTAGCGTTAGATAAACAATTAAAAAGTGTAGATTTTCCTACATTGGGCAAGCCCACAATACCGCATTTCAATGCCATGACTAATGTTTTAATGTGTTATTTTTCGATTTTGAGTGCGAAGATACAAAATTTTATGCGTCGAACCAAAATCCCTGCCCGAGAGTTGTTACATTATGTTACTATCAACTTTCAACCATTCTCGCTCATGGGGCAAACGCCTTTTGCACGAAATTCGAGAAGGCCTGTCACACATGGGACTTACCGAAGCCATCAATGGTGTGTATGACAAATGGATATATCTTATTATCATTATTATTAGTTCGCTCACTTTCATGTACTTGTTACGCTACGCTATCAGAGTGGTGCTACAACGTATTGCTAAACAAAAGAACAGCAATGTGATAAATGAAATCATCAACACCCGCCTCACTACGCATGTTCTGTGGCTTATTCCATTTTTCAGCCTTCTTATTATGCTCCCCTTCGCTTTCGGTAGCAATACGATATTTATCGAATACACTCGACGTGCTTGTTCTATCGCTATTGTGTGTATCGTAGTGAATGTGGCCAACACGACGCTTACCATCCTATGGAAGACATTCTATGAGCATAGCCGCATGCGTAATCGCCCCATGAAAGGATTGCTACAAATCATTCATGCCTCACTCATGGCACTGGGGGCTATCATAAGCATATCCATTCTCATCAACCGCTCTCCTACGGCTCTCATTACCGGATTGGGTGCTTTCGCAGCTGTTCTGATGCTTATATTCAAAGACTCCATTCTGGGACTGGTGGCAGGTGTGCAACTCACCCAGTACGATATGGTACGCAACGGCGACTGGATAACCATTCCGGGTACTATCGTCGATGGTGTTATTATCGATGTGTCGCTCAATACCGTAAAAGTCCGCAATTACGACAACACTACCATCATGCTACCACCTTATACGCTTATATCACAACCATTGCAAAACTGGCGTGGAATGAAGGAGTCGGGAGGACGACGCATCATGAAATCAATCGTTATAGACCTCAGTTCGATACAATTCAGCACAGCCCAACTACTCGCCAAAATTTCGTCACATCCCATTATCAAGGCTTTCATCATTAAGAATGACATTCAGCCCTACGACCCTGATACAACTATCATATCGACCGATAAGCTCTCTTCATCAAGCACCGAGACCAATTTGGGACTGTTACGTCTCTACATTACGCAATATCTCATGCAACACCCTTACATACAACACGAAGGATACACGCTCATGGTTCGCTCGCTCGAACCCAATGTCAACGGACAACCTATTCAGATATATTGTTTTACCACAACCACTCAATGGGAGACCTACGAGGAAATCCAATCGCAAATCATGGAATACATCACAGCCATCATTCCTCTGTTCGACTTGTATCCTTTCCAGAATGCCTCGGGACGCGACTACATCCTACAATCGCTTGTTGCCCAAGGCTATAAGCCCGAGGAGTATAAAGGACTCGAATCATAATCGATTCACACACTATCGGTGTGTAGAATCGAGGAGAGGAGTTGCACAGCATCGAGTACTGTACCGATGTTGTCGACGAGCATAGAGCGACGATTGTTGACTTCGCGTAATTTACAACGTCGGGCATTGATTTGCAGATAATTCAACACTCGTCCGAAAGCAGTCGACTGATAGTAAGCTCGGTGTTCATCGCGAACGAAATAGAGATACATCTTACCTTGTTTGAGCGATATTTTCTCAAAGCCCAACATGCGTCCCAACCGGCGAAGGTTGACAACTTGCACAAGGTCGAGTGTCTCGGAGGGTATTTTTCCAAAACGATCACGCATACGCTCGCAATATCCGGCTATGTCGCTCTCGGTGTTGAGGTTATCCAACTCGCGGTAGAGTGTGATACGCTCCGACTCTTGCGGCACATAATCGGCCGGTATAAAGAGGTTAAGATCCGACTCAAACTGGCAATCGGACACATACTCCTCCTCTCGGATGGTCTCTCCCTCGGCATAGTACAACTCACTGAACTCTCCTGTTTTGAGTTCTTCAACAGCTTCTTGCAATATTTTCTGATAGGTCTCAAAACCCAAGTCGGCAATGAAACCACTCTGCTCTGCTCCCAATAGATTACCCGCCCCGCGTATATCGAGGTCTTGCATAGCTATATGTATTCCACTGCCAAGGTCGGAAAAGCTCTCTATTGCTTGTAATCGGCGGCGAGAATCTTCACCCAACACATCGCGTGGCGGTGTAAGCAGGTAGCAGAAGGCTTTGCGATTGCTGCGACCTACACGACCTCGCAACTGATGCAACTCGCTCAACCCGAACCGGTGGGCATTGTTGATAATGATGGTATTGGTATTGGGCATGTCTACACCACTCTCTATGATGGTTGTAGCCAACAACACATCGTATTCGTAGTTGACATAATCGAGTATTATCTGTTCCAACTCATCAGGAGCCATGCGACCATGTCCCACGGCTATACGCACATCGGGTATAAGACGAGTAATGGTGTTGTGGAGAGTAGATAGTTGTTCGATATTGTTATTGACAAAGAACACCTGACCATTGCGACTCATCTCGAAGTTGATAGCCTCTCGGATAATCTCTTCGTTGAAGGTGTGTACTTCGGTAAGGATAGGATAACGGTTGGCGGGAGGGGTAGTGATGGCTGAAAGGTCGCGAGCCCCCATCAACGAGAATTGCAACGTGCGAGGTATGGGTGTCGCCGACATGGTGAGTGTGTCGACATTGACTTTCAGCTGCTTGAGTTTTTCTTTCACAGCCACGCCAAATTTCTGTTCTTCATCAATAACGAGCAATCCAAGGTCTTTAAATTCAATGTCTTTACCCACAATGCGGTGAGTACCTATGATAATATCCACTTTTCCCTCTTTCAGTTCGGTAAGGATGCGACGCACCTCTTTGGGCTTACGGGCTCGACTCAGATACTCCACCTTTACAGGAAACTCTTTGAGACGCTCGCTGAATGTTTGATAGTGCTGAAATGCCAACACCGTTGTGGGTACAAGGACAGCCACTTGCTTGTTATCGCAAGTAGCTTTGAAGGCTGCTCTGATAGCAACTTCGGTCTTACCAAAGCCCACATCACCGCATATAAGTCTATCCATAGGACGCGAACGTTCCATATCGGTCTTTACCTCCTGCGTAGCTTTCATCTGGTCGGGGGTATCTTCATAGATGAATGAGGCTTCCAGCTCATGCTGCATGAAATTGTCGGGCGAAAAGGCAAAACCCTCCTCATTACGACGAGCAGCATACAACTTGATGAGGTCACGAGCAATATCTTTCATCTTGCTCTTGGTACGCTCCTTCATTCGCTCCCACGCACCGGTACCCAGCCTATTGAGCTTAGGTGCTTCTCCCTCTTTCGAGCGATATTTCGACAACTTGTGTAGCGAGTGTACACTCACATATATCAGGTCGCCATTCTTGTATATTACCTTGATGGCTTCTTGTCGCTTGCCGGCTATCTCGGTGTGTGTAAGACCTCCAAATTGACCTATACCATGATCGATGTGTACCAAATAATCGCCCACCTCAATCTGTTGTAATTCACGCAATGAAAGTGCCATCTTACCGGTGCGGGCTCGGTCGCTTTTGAGGTTATACTTGTGGTAACGGTCGAATATCTGGTGGTCGGTAAAACAACACACTTTCACATCATGATCGACAAAACCTTCGTGAACGGTGTGTAGGATGGGGGTAAAGGTTATATTGTCTCCTCGATCGGTAAAGATGTCACGCAGACGAGCGGTCTGCTTCTCGTTGTCACTGGCTATACAGAGCTTATACCCTTCGTGCAACAACTTGACAAAAGCATCACTCACGAGGTCGAAATTTTTGTGATATACTCCTTGCAGAGAACAATTATAGGCGATAGTGGCTTGGGGAACTTCATAAAGATGCTTGCCATATTCGATGCGACGAAAGGCAAGCAGTCGGTGAGCAAAATCGCCACTCTCCACTATCTTATCCATGGCGTTGACATCAACCTCCTCGGTAAGCAGTGCCTGCACTGCCAGCGTCTCAGCACTCAGTTCCTTGATGCGTGACAGCGTATGCGACAGATCATGAAAGGCTATTACGGTGCATGCATCGATAAATTGTAGCAATGACACACCTTGTTCTACTTGATTACACACATTGGGTATGATGTATATCTCCTCGAGCTTTTCACGCGACAATTGAGTGTCTACATCAAATGCCCGAATACTCTCTACATCATCACCGAAGAAGTCGATACGATAAGGGTATTCATTGGAATAAGAAAAAACATCCAAGATGCTTCCTCGCACCGCATATTGCCCCGGCTCATACACATAATCGACTCGCACAAATCCATATTCACGCAATGCATCGGCAGCCACGGTAATATCGACTACATCCCCAACACCTACTCGTAAAGTATTATTGTTCAATACCTTACTATCGACCACCTTCTCGGCAATTGCCTCCGGATAGGTAACAACCAATAATGGCTGAGGTTGTTGCAGACGATTGAGTACATCGGTACGCATGATACCCGATGGGGCATCTACCTGACCATACTTAATGCTACGCTTATAGCCCGATGGGAAAAATGCCACACGTTGTTCACCCTCTATTTGCAACAAATCGTGATACAAATAACCTGCCTCATCGCCGTCCGAAGCTACTACAACAGCCGGCTTGCCAAGTGCAAGCATATTGGACAGTGCAAAGGCAGTAGCCGACCCTTCAAGCCCGGTGAGTGCGATGCGGGCTATCTTTTCATCACACAGCAATCGCTTGAACGACTTGCAACGTGCCGGTGTGTTTATTATTTTGTTCAGTTCTCTAAGTTCCATCTATTCCTCTCCTTCATTTATTTTATATCCTATAATTAATGAGCCTCCAACCAGTTATCGGCCACACCACTATCGGCTATCAGAGGCACACTCAACCGATAAGCCTGTTGCATCTCCTCCGTCACGATACAAGCCAACCGTTCGACTTCGGCTTGCGGAACATCAAAATTCAACTCGTCGTGTACTTGCAATATCATGCGAGCTTTCAATCCCTCACGCTCCATTCGTTCGTATATCCTTATCATGGCTATCTTGATTATGTCGGCAGCACTACCTTGTATCGGGGCATTGATAGCATTACGCTCGGCAAATCCACGCACCGTGGCATTGTGTGAGTTTATATCGGGCAACATACGACGACGACCGCACAGAGTTGTCACATATCCCTTGCTGCGAGCCACCTCCACACACTGCGACATATATTCCTTGATATGCGGATATGTTGCAAAATATCCATCTATCAATTGCTTAGCCTCGGGACGCGATACCCCCAATCGCTCGGCAAGACCAAAGGTCGATATACCATATATAATACCAAAGTTGGCAGTCTTGGCCTTGCGACGCATGTCAGACGTTACCTCTTCCATCGGTACTTTATATATCTTGGCTGCTGTTGCGGTGTGAATATCAGCTCCTGAGTTAAACGCCTCTATCATATTCACATCGCCACTGACATGAGCCATGATACGCAGCTCGATTTGCGAATAATCGGCCGAGAAGAAACGACATCCCGGCGATGCTACAAAGGCTCGACGTATTTCACGCCCCTCGGCATCACGGATGGGTATGTTTTGCAGATTGGGATTGCTTGAACTGAGTCGACCTGTTGCCGTAACCGTCTGATTGAACGATGTGTGTATCTTACCGGTGCGGGGATTGATAAGTTCGGGCAAGGCATTGATGTAAGTACTCAACAACTTGCGTAGTCCTCGCATATCGAGTATTTTTCCCACTATGGGATGATTGGGACGCAAGCGTTCGAGTACCTCCTCGGTTGTCGAGTACTGTCCGCTCTTGGTCTTGCGAGCCTTGCTATCGATTTTGAGATGTTCAAATAACACCTCACCCACTTGACGCGGAGAAGCCACGTTGAAGGTCATGCCTGCCAGTGTATATATCTCCTCTTCAAGTGCTGCAATACGCTCTTCAAGTGAACGAGCCGAAGTCTGCAATGCCTTTACATCGACCGGAACACCGGCTATCTCCATCTCGGCAAGAACCCGCACAAGAGGCATCTCTATCTCCTCAAAGAGTTGCTCCATCTGTTCCTTTCGCAACTCTTCACGCAGTACTTCATAGAGCTGCCACGTTACATCGGCATCCTCAGCGGCATATTCGCATACACGCTCCACCGACACTTGACGCATCGATAACTGATCGCGACCTTTGGCACCTATCAACTCATCGATGGGTATGGTACGATAGTGCAACAACACCTCGGCAAGATAATCCATGTTGTGACGTTGCTCGGGCTGCAACAGATAATGTGCCACCATCGTATCGAACATGCCACCTCGCAAGGTGACTCCATAGTTGCGTAACACGATGTAATCGTACTTAATATTCTGCCCCACCTTTACCACTCGCTCACTTTCAAGAGCTGTACGGAATATCTCTACTACAAGTTCGGCAGCTACCCGGTCGGCAGGAACAGGCACATAATAGGCTTCATGTGCTTGCATGGCAAACGACATTCCCACCAGCTCACTCTGCATGGGATCAATGCCCGTCGTCTCGGTATCGAATGCAAAAGCCTCGGCACACCCCAACAGAGCTGCCAAGTCCCACATGGCCTCGTCGGTATCGACCAAGTGATAGGTGTGCTGTACGTTAGCTACACTATCGAGACTCGGCTCCTCGGTTGCTCCCTCGACAGCGGCATCGAAGGCATCGAACAACGTGGCTTGTTGCGGGGTCGATTTAAGCGGCAACTCGGGCGACTTCTTGCCCAATATACGGTCGGCAAGTGTACGAAACTCCATATCATTAAAAATGCGGCGTAAAGCCTCCTCGTCAAAGGGCTTACGCAACAAAGAGGCTTCGTCAAACTCTACCTCGACATCGGTCTTGATGGTAGCAAGGAAACGCGAGAACTCTATCATCTCACGATTCTCTACAATTTTTCGCTGCAAAGCCCCTTTCAATCGCTCGGTATTGGCCAATAGCGTATCTATATCGCCAAACTCCTGTATCAACTTGACAGCCGTCTTTTCGCCCACACCGGGACAACCGGGTATGTTATCGGAACTATCACCCATAAGTCCCAATATATCAATCACCTGTCGAGGCGATGAAATGCCATACTTTTCACACACCTGCTGTACACCCAACACATCGTAGTCGCCACCAAATCGCGGTCGGTACATAAACGTATGCTCCGTTACCAACTGACCATAGTCCTTATCGGGAGTCATCATGTAGGTATCAAATCCGGCAGCCTCGGCTTTCAGTGCCAACGAGCCTATCACATCGTCGGCCTCATATCCGGGAACCTCGATAATGGGAATATGATAAGCTCTGATTATATCCTTGATAATGGGTACGGCAAAACGTATCGCCTCGGGGGTCTCCTCGCGTTGAGCCTTATACTGCTCGAAAGCCTCATGACGAAATGTCTGTCCATGAGGGTCGAAACCCACAGCTATATGCGTAGGATTTTCACGTCGCAACACATCTTCAAGCGTATTGACAAAACCAAGTATAGCCGATGTATTCTCACCACGCGAGTTGATGCGAGGATTCTTTATAAAAGCATAGTACGAGCGATATATCAACGCATAAGCATCGATAAGAAACAACCGCTTGCGAGCCTTAGTATTGACAGTTTCATTCATATTCACAACAAGTTAAGCCACACCAATAGCACACACTATCGATGTGGAGGGATTACAACTTTCAAAGATAGAAAAAAGGAATGGATTATCAATCACATGCAAAATGAAATTGTAGAAGTATTTATGAAAATTCTAATCTTCCACATCTTTATTTAGCATTATTTTCTTTAACTTTGCTAATTCTAATAAAGACTTATTTTTGATTCGATTTTTAAAACTTAAAAATAATCAGATAATGGTAATACGCAAGCAACCTATAATCTCGTGGCTCCTAGAAGAAAATTATGCTTTCAATCCAAGTCGAATTACTATTTTGCAAACTTCAAACATTCAGCATATTGGATATTTGATGAATGGTATTACATGGTTAGGGGAACTCGTGAAAAATAAACCTGATTGGGGACTTCCCGAGTTATTGATGCCTTCGTTTGAAAAAGTCATGCAAAAAAGTGCCAAGTCTTTTTTCAATATTGACCATCAACTTTTTCAGGAATTTTACGAAGAGAATGTGTGCGGCATATTGCTTGCAAAAGAATTCGGAACTATTGTTTATGGCTTTGGTGAGAACAAATTATTTGTTTGGCTTTTCAAAACTATCAATGATATAAGTGTCCTATATAATTATTTCTATTTTGAATCGACAGAAAATAATGTTAGGAGGCTTCACTGCTGGCCTTCCCTCATAAATGACCCTGAATTATACGATACATCAAAAGAAGATCGTCATAAATTGTATGAAAGTGTAGCCAACTTATTAATAACTTACCTTGCAGTTAAAAAATATGCCAAGGTTGAAACTATAATTGTGCCAAACAAGACAATTACCATAGTTGAAGACATTATCAAAGAGTACAAACACAAAGAAAAAGTTCGCAATGAGAGTGGTCAAAAGGTTATCATTATGGATTCTCGTTGGTTTGTCAAAATTATTAACGACAATGACATTTTTGTCAGAGGATTTTTCAGACTTCAAAATAAAAAAAACGAATTAGGAGAATGGTATAAAGAATTAATATATGTAGATTCATTTGTCCGACATGGATATCATCGTAATGCAAAAATCGAAGAAGAAGATATTTAAACAATGAGTTATTAACTACATAACATGTATTAGAAGATATTTATCTAATGTTATTAATAACATCTAATTTATTACTATAACTTTCTCTATTTAAGAATATTCATACAAAGAATCTTTTCTCAAAAATCAAACAATTAGAATTCACACTTATATCAACAAAATAGTATTACTACTTTATTATTTGATATTCTACACTTATGTGCAAACAACTGTTGTTTTACATGAGTTTTATTATTACTTTTGCAACGATTTTGTATAAAAGAAAATGGATGTACTGTCAAACATACAAGCTACCATAGGTGAAGAGTTAGAAATATTCAACCGCACGCTGGTCGAACGTCTGCACACCAACAATCAGTTGATTAATAAGATTGTTGATCGCTATTTGCTCACCAAGGGTAAGCAGATACGTCCCATTCTTATCATCCTGTGTGCCAGAATGCTTGGCAAGGTTACTTCATCGACTATCAATGCCGCAGCAGCCATAGAGTTGATGCACAATGCCAGCCTCATTCACGATGATGTGGTAGACAACTCGTATGTACGTCGCGGACAACCTACCATCAATGCCATCGAGGACAATCGCATAGCTGTACTTATGGGCGACCATTTTGTGTCGTGTGCCTTACAATGTGGCATAGAGACCGGCAAGATGGATATTATAGCCGCTATGGGTCAACTGGGCAAGGAGCTGGCTCACGGCGAGATTGACCAGATAGACAATGCCCGAGCTCACCGGCTGTCGGAGGAGGCCTATTTCTCGGTGATTCGTCGCAAGACTGCATCGTTATTCAAGGCCTGTATGCATGTGGGCGGATTGTCAATCGATGCCGATGATACGGCTCGCCAACATCTCGAAACGTTTGGCGAACTGCTGGGTTTATGTTTCCAGATCAAGGACGACATCTTCGACTACTATGCCGATGAAACCATAGGCAAGCCCACCGGCAACGACTTGCGAGAGGGTAAGATTACGCTTCCTCTACTTTATGCCATCACTCACAACGAAGATGAGGAAAATGCTCGAATGCGACAGTTGATAGAACAAGAGCAACTGAGCAGTGACGACATCGACACACTTATTAACTATGCCAAGTGTCATGGCGGTATAGAGTATGCCAACGACCGCATGCAACAATTTCGCAATGAGGCCTTGGAGCATCTATCGTCATTCCCCGACAACGACACTCGTCAAGCTCTTGTGAGCATACTCGACTACACTATCGCCCGCAACCGATAATCACATTGTATATAGGGAACTTTTATAAAGTTGACCGACTAATCTTCATTCGTTAAGGGAAACATTCTCAGTGTGTGCCTGACGCTTCTGCTTGCTATCGCCCGGCCTTGACCTCAATCATAACAAAGCTTTTGATAGATATTACCTATAAGTTGAACATCAGCTTATGCACAACAACGACATCAATGTGCAATTCGATTCTCTTTTTAGCCTCAAATAATTGTAATTTACAACTTTTTAAAGAGTTGAATGCTTATCTTTGCGACAAATTAATTGTAACAACATGATAAATCAGTTGACTTCGATGCCCGGCCGTCAGGCACAAAAGTATGGCGAGCGTGAAATCATCCGTCACAAAGACTATGCTACCAACGAATGGATCTCGGTATCATGGAACGAATTTCATTCACTTGTCGACACAGCAGCCTATGCATTGGCTCAGATAGGTATTAAAGAGAAAGAAAACATAATCACTTTCACACAGAATGCCTTGTACGGACTGGTAACGGACTTCGGTTCATTCCGCAATCGTGCCGTTGTAGCCCCACTCTATGCCACAAGCTCACCCGATCAGATTACATATATCATCAACGAAACAGAGGCTCGCATCCTCTTTGTAGGCGAGCAGACACAATACAACGTGTGGATGGAAGCCCGCGAGAATTGCCCCTTGGTCGAACACATCGTTATCTTCGACCGTCAGGTGCAACGTGCCGAGGGTGATACCACATCGATGTATTACGACGAATTTCTGGCATTAGGCAAGAATGCTTCGGACGAAATAAAGAACGAAGTAGACCGCCGCACTCGCTCGGCTCGTCCCGAGGACTTGGCCACACTCATATACACATCGGGAACTACCGGTGAACCCAAGGGAGTGATGCTGTCGCACTCCAACTACGACATCATCATGCGTATTCATGAGCAACGCCTCACCATGATCGACGACGAGGACATCTCGCTCAGCTTCCTACCCATGACACACATCTTTGAGCGTGCATGGAGCTACTTCTGCCTCACAATGGGCGTCCGCGTAGTCATCAATCGCGACCCCAAGACCATTGCTGCGACAGTCAAAGAAGTACGCCCCACACTATTGTGTAACGTTCCTCGTTTCTGGGAAAAAGTTTATGCCGGAGTGCAAGATTTCATTGCCAAACAGAAAGGTGTGAAAGCCGCTCTGATAAAACAAGGCATCAAAGTCGGTGGCAAATACTACCTACAATACAAAAGCCAAGGTCGCAACATACCATTGTGGCTCAATCTTGAATACAAACTATTCGACAAACTGGTACTCTCCAAGATACGCCAGACGGTGGGAGTAGACCGCGGAGTTCTCTTCCCCGTAGCAGGAGCACCCCTTGGCGACGCCATCAATGAGTTCCTCCTCTCTTGCGGCATGCCCATCACCTACGGATATGGACTCTCTGAGACAACCGCCACCGTATCATGCTTCCTTCCCAACGACTACAAGATAGGCACAGTGGGAACAGTCATGCCCGAGATTGAAGTTCGCATCGACACCGAAAACAACAACGAAATCCTTGTCAAGAGCGGCACCGTCATGCAAGGCTATTACAAGAAGCCCGAAGAGACAGCCAAAGTCTTTACCGAAGACGGCTGGTTCCGCACAGGCGATGCCGGCACTTACGTCGATGGAAAACTATCCATTACCGAGCGTATCAAGGATCTCTTCAAGACCTCAAACGGCAAGTACATCGCACCACAAGCCATCGAAAGCTGTCTGGGAGGCGACCGCTTCATCGAGCAAGTAGCAGTCATCGGCGACCAACAGAAATATGTAACCGCCATCATAGTACCTGCCTACGAAGCCCTCACCGAGTATGCCCGTAAGATGCAGATACAATTCCACACCTTCGAAGACCTCGTTCGCAATCAAGAGATATACAAGATGATAGAAGGTCGCATAGCCGAGTTGCAGAAAGGATTTGCCGCCTTTGAGCAAATAAAAAAATTCACCCTCCTGCCTCATGCCTTCACCATGGAGCGAGGCGAACTCACCAATACACTCAAATTGCGTCGCTCCATCATCAACAAAATATACAAGAAAGAGATTGAATTAATGTATTCATAAAAATTTTTTCAATCCAATATTTGGCAAATTACACAAGGACGTACTACCTTTGTACGCCCTTTGTGTTTTATAAACACACATTATAATAAAAACAACATCCTTCCATGATAACTATCGAACAACTCAAAGAAGCCGAAGAACGCAGAAAAGCCCTTTATCGCTATCTCGATATTGACAGCAAGAAAATACAAGTAGAGGAAGAAGAACTGCGTACACACGTCCCCGACTTCTGGAATGACCAGAAGAAAGCCGAAGCTCAGATGCGTAAGATTAAAGAAATACGCTTCTGGATAGAGGGATACACCGAGGTGGAAAAAGCCGTCGAAGAACTACAACTCGCTTTCGAATTTGTCAAAGAAGGTGTTGTCGAAGAAGAAGAGGTTGACACCGCCTACCAACGTGCCATGAAGCTCATCGAAGACCTCGAATTACGCAACATGCTACGCCGAGAAGAAGACAAGATGGGCGTAATGCTCAAAATCAACTCGGGAGCCGGTGGCACCGAAAGCCAAGACTGGGCATCGATGCTCATGCGACTATACATACGATGGGGCGAACGCAACAACTACAAAGTAGCCATCGCACACCTCATTGAGGGTGACGAAGCCGGTATCAAGTCGGTATCGATGCAGATCGAAGGCGACTTTGCCTACGGCTACCTTAAAAGCGAGAACGGAGTACACCGTCTCGTTCGAGTATCACCCTACAATGCACAAGGCAAGCGTATGACCTCCTTTGCATCAGTCTTTGTCACACCATTAGTCGATGACACCATCGAGGTAAACATCAGCCCGGCACTCATCTCATGGGATACCTTCCGTTCGGGTGGAGCCGGTGGACAGAATGTCAACAAGGTAGAATCGGGCGTTCGACTTCGTTACCAATACAAAGACCCCTACACCGGCGAAGAAGAGGAAATCCTCATCGAAAACACCGAAACTCGCGACCAACCCAAGAATAAGGAAAACGCCATGCGACAACTACGCTCGATACTCTACGACAAAGAGTTGAAACACCGCATGGAAGAGCAAGCCAAGATAGAAGCCGGCAAGAAGAAAATAGAATGGGGATCACAGATACGCAGTTACGTATTTGACGACCGTCGTGTCAAAGATCATCGTACCAACTACCAGACATCCGATGTCAACCGGGTGATGGATGGAGAAATAGACGATTTCATCAAAGCATATCTCATGGAATTTGGAGGAGAATAAACTTCACATCTTCAATCACATCGCCCCATTACAACCATATAAATAGAAAATCGGCATCATTTCACACACAAATGATGCCGATTTATTATCTCAAACCTCGTACCTCCGCTGGGAAGGGCATTAGAACATATTTATTATCAACTACTTACATAGATAATTAACAAAGTACAACACACAAGATAGCACATGTTGGGTGTTAATCCTTAGTAACATAGGTATTATTATTATTCACTTATATAATGCCTCATCGCCCTACGGAAACCGGCATCTTCCGCTTCTTTTACATTACAAGCATAAAACTCACCGGGCTTATCTATTATTGTTCTTTTGTATTGTTGATCAAATGGCAAATGGTATATTTTATTGCCATTGTTTATATTGCATTTTATTCTTGGGAAATCGTTAAGTAATTTTTGTTCCCAAACTTGTATTCCAAGTATTTTTATAAAATCTTTTGCTGTATCTGATATAACACTTGTTGGTGGTATCATAAGAACAGGAATAATTTTTGACCCGAATATACTTTTTTGTGTGCTATTATATGATACACTATAAGCGACAGCCGAACCATATAATTGCATAATAACATTTTCCCTTATGGGGCGTTCTTTACCCCAATATTTACACTGTACAATATAGGTGCAACTATTTATATTATCAAAGCAAATCAAATCTCTGCCTAAATCTTTTAATCCATACAAAGCACCGTGTTCTATAACCTTATAGCCAAACACTTTTTCAAGAACCCTTGCACAACAAGATTCATATTCAGCTCCAATCTCTTCTTTGCTTTTGTTCCTATTAATATATCTATCTAATGCTAACTGATTTCTTTCAGTTATTGTCTTATTATTATATTCATCCTTAGAAATATAAAAACGCACTCTATCATAATCATCTTGAATATCTGATAACGAAATATATTCATTAAGTGCGTTTAAGTTTGCTTCTTCGTCTATAAAATTTTCCAACTCGGGAAATAGTCCGACAAGAGCTTGTAGTTTGTATGTAGCAACTTTTGCTTCTATAACAGCTTGTCTATATCTCTTTTTTAGATCTCCCACCTCTTCTGCTTTTTTATGAGCAGGATGCTTTTTTGTATGCAGATATTTTTCAGTTATCGAAAAATCATACGCCTGCATATCAGCTACAAATGATGGTATCTTATTAAAGATATAATCATCCCCATTTATCACACCATTTACAAAATCTTCCCTCTCTTGTATTATAGTTCTCTCTTTTTTTAGATTCTCTTTTTCACTAAGTAAAAATCCATTAACAAACTCTTCTTTCTTTTTGAAATCATCTTGTAATTGTTTCTCCTGCTTTTTGATGTATTCATCAATTTCATCATTGATGTGTATTTGAGAACAAATGTAGCATATAATACTCAATAAAAAGCAAATTATTAAAACATAGTAAGGTACTGCAATGTTTGTACTTATCATTGCAAGAAACATAATAGTTAGCGATAATGCTATATAAAATACATGTTCGGAATAACCAATATTAGCAAAACTGAAAAATAATTTCTTTCGAGTGAATTTTAATACAAAATAAAATAAAAACGATAATGGTATGATTACATAGATATAACGAGGCATATCTTTTAGTAAATTTATTAAATATACTACAATTATTAAAATCCAAGAGCATATTATAAAAAACCATTGACATCCCAACAAGCAACCCTTCAAATCTTCATTAGAACTTGCCATACCTCCATCCTATATACTCAACCAAAACCTTTTGAGAAGACTCCGTAACATCGACACGCTTCGCCACAAGGTGGTTCTTATTTTAAATTCTACAATCTCTATTTCTCTCGCGTGTAAGCTCATCTATACGCACTCGCAATTCGCGGATCTCATTATCTCAAATCTCGTACCTCCGCTGGGAATCGAACCCAAATCTACGGTTTAGGAAACCGCTATTCTATCCGTTGAACTACAGAGGCCTATTCATATCGGATGTGCAAATGTACATCATTTTTTGCAACCATGCAACAGCTTCAATCGAAAAGGGCATGCAACACTGCCGGCGAACTCAGCTGCCCCATGCCGGTATAATGCAAGGCATAATAAGATAGAATGCGATCAAGAATAATCCTTCGCTCACCACGCGAAAAGCGAAATCGTCTCATATTGACATAATTTATCCTCATCAGCTTCACCATAAAGGCAGCCTCCATCGGAGGTAAAAAGGGATTATTCAACGGTCGATGAGAAACAAAAACGCCCTCTTGCATATCGAAATAATATCCCGGAGAGAAACTTTCGACATTGGGAGTTATCCCCATATACGATGTCAGCCCCACCAAGAAACAGATGTGGAAATTGCCCAAACCACTCTCCAAGGCATCAAGTAGCTGCACCGAACGAGCTATGTAGGCAAACAATAGAGGTTGTGACTCACCTCCACGCAACACGCTGCCCAAAAATTCCGAAAGAAACATTGCCAACGACGAACGCACAGGATCGCCTTGAATGTGCATCAGAGGCAAGAAAGAGTGAGCCTCACGAATACGTTGCGTGTGACGACCCGGACGCACCTCCACCTCCATGTCGAGCAAAGCCAACGGCATATACAAGGCACGAGCCATCTTGGCTGCACGTCCCACACCGCGAGGCAACATATAAGACATTCGCCCGAATCGCTCGGTGTAGACATGCACTACCGACAGCGTATCATTATAAGGATGGGTGTATAAAACGACACCGCGAGTTTTCTCATACATAACGCAAAATAACTCAATATTGCGTAAAAATACAAGTGTCTCGGGCGGAAAACACATCATTTTCAGCCCAATTTGGGACAAAAAAGCAAAGAAATTCATTTTTTGAGCAAAAAAGTTTTGTAGTTATAAAAAAGTACTGTATATTTGCACTCGCTTTTGTAACAAGACATCTATGTATTGAACAAAGCAAATAGGTAAGGCCCATTCGTCTATCGGTTAGGACGCAAGATTTTCATTCTTGAAAGAGGAGTTCGATTCTCCTATGGGCTACAAGATAAATAATAAAACAATAAAGAATATGGCAAATCATAAATCTGCTAAGAAAAGAATTAGAGAGACACAAGTAAGAAACTTGCACAATCGTTACTATGCCAAGACTGCTCGTAACGCCGTACGCAAGTTGCGTGCTACCACTGTGAAGGATGAGGCAGCCGAATTATACAAGAAAGTAAGCTCGATGCTCGATAAGCTCGCTAAGAAGAACATTATCCACGCTAACAAGGCAGCCAACCTTAAATCGAAGCTCGCTCACCACGTTAACACTCTCTAATAAGGTGTAACAAGTTACAGGAGGCTACAGGCCCCTGATGATGGCCCATTCGTCTATCGGTTAGGACGCAAGATTTTCATTCTTGAAAGAGGAGTTCGATTCTCCTATGGGCTACCAAGACCATCTGATAAAGAAGATGGTCTTTTTTTGTATTCACACAACCCGACAGCAAGAGGAGAAACAAGGCCCTGTGGCTTATTTGGGGGGATTGGTCAAAATAGGGCTTATTGGTCAAAATAGTAGATAAACCTCAGGATGACTTTTTTTAGTGGACAAGAAATAGGCTTATTGGTCAAAGTTAGTACACGATTTTCCTTTATTGAAAAGACAGAGAAGATGACCGTGCCGAAATAGGACGCACCACATCCAAGGTAAGGTCACACGAAGAACATACCCCACCCGACAAAACCTTCTACCGTAGAGACACCGAAAAACCAGCCCACTACTGACAGCTATCGTAGCCATCTTTCAGTGTCTCACGAGGCTTCACCTCCTGCGAGATCATCAACAATCTATCACCTTCAAGCAATTGTACCGAGCCATTGGGTACTATATAATTGTGACCGCGTCGTATAAGCATGACCAATGCACCCTTAGGCAACGACACTTCTTTAAGCGTGACTCCATCAACAAGCATGTCGGCTGTAACATCCATAGCGTTGAGCGAGGTCTCCAACTCTTCGGGTATCTCCACACCGAAATAATCGGGAGTCTCGGGTTGAGGTTCCGATACCCCCAACCACTTGCCCATAGACGACAAGGTTGTTCCTTGCACAACCAATGATAGAATAGTCACAAAAAACACTACATTGAAAATTATATTCGCACCCTCCACATCGGCAATAATGGGATAAGTAGCAAACAAAATAGGAGCAGCCCCACGCAATCCCACCCACGAGACAAACAATCGTGAGTTAAAATTCAATTTACGGAAAGGCAAGAGACATATAAAGACACTCAACGGGCGACCCACCAATATCATAAACAAGCCTATCAACAATCCGGCACCGGCTATCGACCACATCTCATGAGGATTGACCAAAAGTCCCAGTATCAAGAACAGCACTATCTGCAACAACCACGTCACACCATCAAGGAAAGTTGACACTTCACGCTTATAGCTGATGCGACTATTCCCCACTACTATACCGGCTATATACACAGCCAAGAAGCCATTGCCGCCACACTTGTCGATAAGTGAATAGATAAAAAATACATTTCCCAACATAATAATAGGATAGAGCGACGCATTGTTAAGCCTCAATTTGTTGATAAACAATACCACAGCTCGTCCCAACAAGAAGCCTCCCAAGCCTCCCACAGCAAATTGCACAGCCAGCATCGACACCACATCAGCAGCACTCACATTGCCCACACCCACCACCTGTATGAGCATCAGCGTGAGCATATAAGCCATAGGGTCATTACTACCACTTTCAAGTTCGAGCATCGGACGCAGATTATACTTCAACGACATACGTTGCGAGCGAAGAATATTAAATACCGAAGCCGAGTCGGTCGAAGACATAGTGGCAGCCAACAGCAACGATGTTGTCAATGGCAA
The DNA here is from genome assembly GCA_017531985.1 of Bacteroidaceae bacterium. GTDB lineage: Bacteria > Bacteroidota > Bacteroidia > Bacteroidales > Barnesiellaceae_A > Barnesiella_A. Next base: position 24,316 of record JAFXJY010000035.1, on the reverse strand, counting down.
GGTAATACTCGTCCAACCAAATCCCGAAATCCAATATATAAACAATCCGGAAAAAAGGGTCGTAAGAACAACACCCAATGTCGACAACATCACACCGGGACTCATAATGGGCTTTATATCGGAAAACCGCGTATCAAGACCTCCGGTAAAGAGTATAATGCTCAGAGCAATTACACCTATAAACTGTGCCTCAGAAGCATTATGGAACTGCAACCCTAAACCGTCACTACCAAACAGCATGCCGGCAATAAGAAAAATCAGCAACGTAGGTACACCGAAACGATACCCGGCTTTACTCAATACTATACTCACTATAAGCAACAAAGAGCCAACCAATAAAATATTTCCCGTGGTTATTATCATAGCCGTTCTACCAATTAAATTGTTTCTTACAAAATTAAAAAAAATAACACTTAAAATCAACTCTCTACACATTTCTTAGCAAAAAAGAGGGCGAAAGAAAATAAATTCAAGAATTCTTCACAAAAAAACAGCGTAAAAATTTGGAGCATTCGATGAAAATATATTACCTTTGTCGCACCAAAAACGAGAAGGCCGATTCGTCTATCGGTTAGGACGTAAGATTCTCAATCTTAAAAGAGGGGTTCGATTCCCCTATCGGCTACACGACAAGCATCCGTCACTATGGCGGATGCTTTTTTTATACCACCTATTTTTACCATATTTCACATTTTCAGGCCTCATTTTTTTTGATTTCTATTGGCTCATTTCTCACTATTTTTTTATATCTTTGTTCAGTTTAAGAAAGTAGGCTGCATGAGTTGTCGCAACTCGTGCCGATATTCATTGCACGCCTGCAACAATACACAAGAATAAAAAACCAACAAGAATATGTCAGAAGAATTGGAAGAGAAAAACGGTAATTATTCGGCCGACAGTATTCAGGTACTCGAAGGTCTTGAGGCCGTGCGTAAACGCCCGGCCATGTACATTGGCGACACCAGTGTCAAAGGCTTGCACCATCTTGTATACGAAGTAGTCGACAACTCTATCGACGAAGCACTGGCAGGCTACGCAACCGACATCGAAGTATATATCAACGAAGACAACTCTATAACCGTAATCGACAACGGTCGCGGTATCCCTGTCGATTTCCACGAGAAAGAAGGAAAATCGGCACTCGAAGTAGTACTCACAGTGTTACACGCCGGAGGTAAATTCAACAAAGGTTCATACAAAGTATCAGGAGGTCTGCACGGTGTAGGCGTATCGTGTGTAAATGCACTATCAACCTACCTGCGAGCCGAAGTACGTCGCGATGGAAAAATACACATGCAAGAATTTTCATGTGGCAAACCCTTGCACGATGTAGAGGTAATAGGCACAGCCGACACCACCGGAACAAGCATCACTTTCAAGCCCGATGCCTCAATATTCCAAGAGACAACCGAATACAACTTCGACACCCTTGCCCATCGCTTACGCGATCTTGCATTCCTCAACGCAGGCATACGTCTGTCACTTACCGATCGTCGTCGCACCAATGAAGAAGGCATCCCGGTTCGCGAAGAATTTTACTCTCGCGAGGGTCTTAAAGAATTTGTCAAATATATCAATCATGGCAAAGAAGCACTCATCGAGGACATCATACACATCGTCACCGAGAAGCAAGGCATTCCGGTCGAAGTAGCTATGACATACAACACCTCGTTCACCGAGAACCTATATTCTTATGTCAACAATATCAACACCATAGAAGGTGGTACTCACCTCACCGGCTTCCGTATGGGTCTCACTCGCACATTGAAAAAATATGCCGAAGACTCCAAGATGCTGGAAAAGGTAAAAATAGAAATCGATAGCAACGACTTCCGCGAAGGTCTTACAGCCGTTATATCGGTAAAAGTGATGGAACCCCAGTTCGAGGGTCAGACCAAGACCAAGTTAGGCAACAGTGAAGTAGCCGGAGCCGTACAACAAGCCATCAACGAAGCACTATCGCAATATCTCGAAGAGCATCCCAAGCAAGCCAAAGCCATCGTCGATAAGGTTATACTTGCCGCACAAGCACGCCATGCAGCCCGAGCCGCTCGCGAAAAAATACAACGTAAAACACCGCTATCGGGCGGTGGATTACCCGGTAAACTTGCCGACTGCTCATCACGCAATGCCGAAGAATGTGAAATATTTATCGTCGAGGGAGACTCGGCAGGAGGCTCTGCCAAGCAAGGTCGCAATCGTCTGTTCCAAGCCATCCTCCCCTTGCGTGGTAAAATACTAAATGTGGAAAAAGCTATGGACCACAAAGTGTTTGAAAACCAAGAGATAAGCAACATGTTCAAGGCTCTGGGTGTAACCATCGGCACAGAGGATGACAGCAAAGCAGCCAACATCGACAAGCTACGCTATCACAAAATCATCATCATGACCGATGCCGATGTCGACGGTGCTCACATTGCCACATTACTCATGACATTCTTCTTCCGCCGTATGCGTCCCATCATCGAACAAGGCTACCTCTACCTTGCCACACCACCACTATACAAATGCAAGAGCAAACGAGGCAAAGTCGAAGAATACTGCTGGACTGACATGCAACGCGACCAATTCATTCTTAACTATGGAGAAGGGCGTGAAGAAAACATAGAAATACAACGATACAAAGGTCTTGGTGAGATGAACCCCGAACAATTGTGGGAAACAACCATGGACCCCGAAAATCGTATCCTCAAACAAGTCAATATCGAAAATGCTGCCGAGGCCGACCGCATCTTCTCGATGCTCATGGGTGAAGAAGTCGCTCCCCGCCGCGACTTCATCGAAGAAAATGCCACCTACGCCAACATTGACGCATAAAAGATAATCATCATTCATCACAGGAGGCTGTGTCAAAATTCAGATTTTGGCACAGCCTCTTGTAGTATTGATACATAGAAATAATGTTGAGATATATTACATTTATATTATAAAATATTAATTACAACATACTATTTGAAAAAATTCACTTACTTTGCAATATGACAAGCGATGTTGCCGGTCAGCAAATCAGAAACTATCATGGCAGACAAATCCCCAAAAAGGAATAACAAAATGAGTATCAATGACTTGATGCATAAAATCGTAGAGTTTTTCAATCAACGTCCACACAGTCAGTTCAACTACAAGCAAGTAGCTCATGCATTAGGGCTGAAACTTCCTGCACAGCGACAGAAAATCTACGAGATACTTGCCACGATGGCACAACAAGAATTTCTTATAGAGACCACTCCCGGGCGATTCAAGAGAAAAGACCGCGGCACGCGAGTAGTCGGCACATTTGAACGACGCAACAATGGTAAAAATCAGGTCATTACCGAAGAAGGAGAGGAGATCTTCATTGCCGAACGCAACTCAATGCATGCCCTCGACGGTGACATCGTTGAGGTATATGTATCGGCTCGTCGCCGACACGCCGAGCCGGAAGGAGAAGTAACGAACATTATAAAACGTGCCGACAATACTTTTGTGGGCATTCTCAGCGTGGAACGACAATACGCCTTCCTCATAACCGACAGCAAAACTCTTGCCAACGATATATTCATTCCCAAGAACAAGTTGCGAGGTGGAAAAAACGGAGAAAAAGCAGTTGTTCGCATCACCGAATGGCCTGAACATTCCAAAAACCCCATTGGCGAAGTATTAGATGTATTGGGAGAGGTGGGCAACAACGACACCGAGATGCATGCCATCCTTGCAGAGTTTGGTCTACCGTATCACTACCCCGAGAATGTCGAAAAAGCAGCCAATAAAATATCGGAAGTCATTAATGAGGATGAAATAAAACGACGCGAAGACTTTCGCAACATTACCACCTTTACTATCGACCCCCACGATGCCAAGGACTTCGACGATGCCCTCTCCATCCGTAAGCTCCCATCGGGACTGTGGGAAGTGGGAGTACACATTGCCGATGTCACTTACTATGTACAACCCGGCAGTATTATCGACAAAGAGGCCGAAAAACGAGCCACATCGATATACCTTGTCGATCGCACCATTCCCATGCTCCCCGAGCGATTGTGCAACTATATATGTTCGCTACGACCCGATGAAGAGAAGTTATCGTTCTCATGCATCTTCCACCTCGATGAAAATGCCAATATCAAACATTCACACATAGCACGCACAGTCATACGCTCCAATCGTCGATATGCCTACGAAGAGGCACAAGCCGTTATAGAAGGAGCTGACGATGAGTACCGTGATGAAATACTGACTCTTAACATGCTCGCTCAGAAGTTGCGTAAGCGTCGCTTTGAGAACGGCTCCATCAGTTTCGAGCGGCAAGAAGTACGATTTGAAATCGACGAAGAGGGACATCCCATCAGCGTCTATTTCAAGGTTGCCAAGGAGGCCAATATGCTCATTGAAGAGTTCATGCTATTGGCCAATCAGACAGTAGCCGCAACAGTGGGAAATACACCCACCGGCAAGAAGGCCAAGGCCTTTGTATATCGCGTCCACGACCAACCCGACCCGGGCAAAATAGATGACCTATCGACGTTTGTAACTCGATTCGGGTATCGCACACGATTGCGTAACAACACAAAGGAGCTATCAAAGAATATCAACAAACTCATGCAGGAGATAAAAGGTCGACCCGAGGAAAATCTTATCTCGACCGTAGCCATTCGCTCCATGTCGAAAGCCATTTACACAACCGACAACATAGGTCACTACGGACTGGGATTTGAATACTACACACACTTCACATCACCCATCCGTCGCTACCCCGACATGATGGTTCACCGCCTGCTCGACCGCTATCTGAACGGAGGACGTAGTGCCGTAGAACAATCACTCGAAGCCAAGTGTAAGCACTCGTCCGAGATGGAACAACTTGCAGCCAACGCCGAGCGAGCCTCCATCAAGTACAAGCAAGTAGAGTTCCTACAAGAACGACTGGGCGAGGAATTTGACGGAGTAATATCGGGTATAACCGAGTGGGGATTTTATGTAGAACTGGATGAAAACAAATGCGAAGGACTTGTTCCCATTCGTGACCTTGACGATGACTACTACGACCTTGACGAGAAGAACTACTGTCTGGTGGGACGCCGCACACATCGCACCTATCAACTGGGCGACCCCGTAAGAGTAGTTATTGCCAATGCCAATCTCGAAAAGAAGCAGATAGACATGGCCCTTGTAAAAACATTGCGTAAATAAGAAAAATCTCCATGACACGACAACAATTACAACAAGAACAGAAACTACAACAAAAGCTGTCTCCCCAACAGATACAGCTCATGCGATTGTTGGAACTCAATGAGTTGGAAATGGAAGAACGTGTCAAACAGGAAATCGAAGAAAATCCTGCATTGGAAGAAGGAAGCGACGATAACATCGATACCACATACCCCTCCGAGTATAATCTCGATGAAGACGGCAACCCCATAGAAAACTCCGAGCAAATATCACTGGGCGACTACTCATCGGACGAGGAAATACCCGATTATCGCTTTGGCAACAACAACTACCCCGGCGAAGAACGACAAGAGTATACACCCATCGGAGCCGGAACAAGTTTCCACGAATATCTGCTCGAACAATTAGCCATGCAAGATTTCAATGACACCGAGCAACACATTGCCGAGTATATCATCGGTAATATTGATGATGATGGCTACTTGCGAAGACCTCTACACTCTATATCCGACGATCTCATTTTTCAAATGAGCATTGATGCCTCGGTACAGCAAATAAGTGAAATATTGCAAGTTATACAAGACTTCGAGCCGGCCGGTGTAGGTGCCACCTCGCTACAAGAATGCCTGTTGCTGCAACTCGAACGCCATCGTGCCACCGAAGCATCACAATTGGCCTACCGCATCATCGACGAGGCCTTCGACGCCTTCTCTAAGAAACATTACGATAAAATCATTAAACAACTATCCATCACCCCCGAAGAACTTAATGCAGCCTACATTGAGATAGAAAACCTCAATCCCACACCCGGTGGTGCATGGAGCAATAATGACTACGGTAACGAACAGATAACACCCGACTTTGAGGTATATGAACAAGATGGAGCTTTGGTGGTCAACCTCATCAGTGGCAACATTCCATCACTGACAATAAGCCCTCGATATCGCGAGATGCTCGAAGATTATAACAATAATGAACAGAATCGCACTCGTGACAATCGTGACGCACTACTATTCATCAAGCAGAAATTGGATGCCGCCCAGTGGTTTGTCAATGCCATAAAGCAACGACAGAAAACTCTTTTCGACACCATCTCTGCCATTGTCGACATACAGCAGAAATTCTTCTTCACAGGCCTCGACAGCGACATTGTCCCTATGATACTTCGCGATATAGCACAACGCACCGGCTACGACATCTCCACCATATCGCGAGCCACAAGTACCAAGTATGTACTAACCACTTACGGCATATACCCCCTCCGACACTTCTTCTCAGAGGGTGTACACAATGCCGACGGTGAAGAAGTATCGACCCGCGAGATAAAGCACATTCTGCAAGAGTGCATTGATAACGAAAACAAGAATGCTCCCCTATCCGACGAACGATTGTGCGAACTATTACATAGCAAAGGATACCCCATAGCCCGACGCACAATAGCCAAATATCGCGAACAAATGGGTATCCCCGTAGCTCGAATGCGTAAAGAGCGGTAAAATTGAGCCATATATTTATTCGGGTTTACAATTATTTGTGTATTTTTGCACTTGATGGGGTGGTATTGTCGAACCGATCTATATCCAATATAGTTACACTACAATTACCATCAACAACAAAAAGATTTTTCACGAACCTAATAGAATACTTCATATGAAAATATTTGCACGCATATGTTCAACAATATTTCACCCATTACTTGTAGCAGTAGTGGGAATTTTCATCTCACTCTATTTCTCATATATGAGCATGTTGGGAATGAAATATATACTGAACATCTCACTGATGGTGACACTTTTTACCATAGCCATACCCTGTGCAGGAGTGCTACTACTATACAAGACGCGTCGCATTACAAGCGTAGGTCTCGTCCGACGAGAAGAACGCACACTACCTTATTTATTATTTTTTGTATGCTTTATTTTCGCTACCATATTCTTATGGAACGCCAATCTTAGAGGCATACAATTAGGATTTTTCATAGGAGGACTCATCGCCCTTTTGGTAGACCTCTGCATCAACCGCTGGTGGAAGATAAGTGTACACATGACAGCCATAGGAGGTCTTACAGGGCTGATATTCGTCATGAGTTATACACAATACATCATGTACACCGATGCCATACCAATGTTACAAATAGCAGCCATACTTGCATCGGGAGCCGTAGGCACATCACGCATCATCCTACGACGCCACACTATCGGACAAGTGTGCTGCGGGTTTATCAACGGATTCTTCTGGGTATATGTGTCATGCCTCTTCACCATGTCATTACAACTAATCAATCATTAATAATATAAAAACTCACATACCATGCAACCAATCGTAAGCATTATCATGGGCAGCACCTCCGACATGCCTGTCATGGAAAAAGCTGCTCAATTACTCAATGATTTCAAGATACCGTTTGAGATAAATGCACTCTCGGCACACCGTACTCCTGCTCAGGTCGAAGAGTTCGCCCGCAATGCACAACAAAGAGGCATCAAGGTTATTATAGCAGCAGCCGGCATGGCAGCTCACCTTCCCGGTGTGATTGCAGCCATGACCCCACTGCCTGTTATAGGTGTCCCCATCAAGTCGACCCTTGAAGGCATGGATGCTCTATTGGCTATCGTACAGATGCCTCCCGGAATACCTGTTGCCACAGTAGGTATCAATGCAGGCCTTAATGCGGCTATTCTTGCCACTCAAATATTGGCTCTCAGTGATGAACGTATCGCTCAACAAGTCAACGAATACAAAGCAAAATTGTCCGACAAAATTGCCAAAGCCAACCAAGAGTTGACTCAGATTAAATACGAATATAAGACCAACTAAAAAACATCTCAATCGAAGGTCTCACATACAAGATATTAGAAGCGACTATCATGTATAACTATCATCGACGTCACACTATCGAAGTTAATATAGGCAACACTCCGTTGGGAGGCGAAAACCCTATCCGCATACAATCAATGACTAATACATCGACACTCGATACACCATCGAGTGTCGAACAATGTATCGCTATCATCGATGCCGGAGCCGACTATGTGCGACTCACCGCACAAGGAGTACGCGAGGCCGACAATCTTGGTAATATTCGTCGCGAACTGAGAGAAAGAGGATACACAACACCTTTGGTAGCCGACATCCATTTCAATGCTCATGCAGCCGACGTAGCAGCCGAAAACGTTGAAAAGGTACGTATCAACCCGGGAAACTTTGTAGATCGTGTCAAGACCTTCGAACAACACAACTACACCGACGAAGAATATGCCATCGAATTGCAACGCATACGCGACCGCTTTGTCCCATTCTTAAACATTTGCAAGAAGCATCACACCGCCATCCGCATTGGTGTCAATCATGGCTCACTCTCCGACCGCATTATGAGTCGATACGGTGATACTCCGCAAGGCATGGTAGAATCCTGTCTCGAGTTTCTGCGAGTATGCAAGGATGAAGATTTTTCTGACGTGGTTATCTCCATTAAAGCCTCCAACACTGTCATTATGGTCGAGACGGTTCGTCGTCTGGTCGATGCCATGGACAAGGAGGAGATGCACTATCCTCTCCACTTGGGAGTTACCGAAGCCGGTGATAGTGAGGATGGTCGCATCAAGTCGGCTGTGGGAATAGGGACTCTTCTGGCACAAGGTATTGGTGATACCATTCGTGTATCGCTCAGCGAAGACCCCAAAAATGAAGTGCCGGTTGCAGGCAAGTTGGTCAATTATATTACCTCGCGTGCCGGACACGCTCCCATCGAAGGTAGTTGCCCCGAATCCTTCTCGGCAGTACAACCCCAACATCGTCCCACTCATCCATGCGGCATCATAGGAAGCAACAATACTCCTATTGTTATAGGTACATCAGCTGGTAAATTACAACCCGACTTTCTGTACAACGGCAATCGTATGCCTCACACCTCACCTCTGCAACGCACGATTGTCGACTTCATCTATTACACCCCTCTCGACAACGTCTTTCCACTACTCAACGCGTCTCAGGTAAACGAAATAAATCATTGTACAGCCTCAACCATCTTTGTACAATTGGATTGTACCGAGGCAACACTCGATATTCTACAACAGGTGGGCAGCAACAAGCAGGCTGTTATTATACTTACCTCGCATCATATCAACCCAATAGGCGACTGCCAAGCAGTAATACACCGTATGGTCAATGCCGGTATCACTACACCTGTTGTAATAAAAATGACCTATCATGAGGATGAAGCTGAGGAGTTACAGATAAAATCGGGGGTAGACCTCGGAGCTATCATGATAGACCACTACGCCGAGGGCTTATGGCTCGAAAACAACGGCACTATACCCTCGGGACACTGCACCGACTATGCCTTTGCTATCCTGCAAGCTGCTCGCCTGCGTACCAGTAAAACCGAATACATCTCTTGTCCGAGTTGTGGTCGCACACTGTTTGACCTGCAACAAACCATTGCCCGCGTCAAGGCAGCAACCTCTCACCTCAAAGAGTTAAAGATAGGAATCATGGGATGCATAGTAAATGGTCCCGGTGAAATGGCCGATGCGGACTACGGATATGTAGGTTGCGGACCTAAACGCATAGCTCTTTACAAAGGAAAGAGATGTATCGAACGCAACATTCCCGAAGAAGAAGCTGTGGAACATCTTGTCGCTCTTATCAAGTCGAATGGCGACTGGCATGAAGCCTGATTAGGCATCCACATCATAGTGTAATGAAGATCATACAAGGGATAATACCCGCAAAACAGCAGCGAGGTTGTGTCAAGTTTTTCGGCACAACCTCGCTGCTGTTTAACAGTATGACTGAGTATATTACTCTTCTACTTTCTTGTTCTTACGGCTACGCTTTTTAACCTTATATACAACAGGTACCTCACGACTCATACTCTGCTCGAGGGAGATAAGTGTTTCGGTCGATACGACACCGGGGATATTCTGTATACGATTATTGAGCAGATCCATGAGATGCTCATTGTTGTAGGCATACAATTTACACAATATAGTGTACGGACCAGTGGTAAAGTGACACTCAACAATTTCCTTAATTTTCTCTAATTCAGGCACTACATCACGATACATAGAGCCACGCTCCAGTTTAACACCGATATATGTACAAGTGTGATAACCCAATACCTTGGTATCGACATGATAGCCCGAGCCGGTAATAACTTCCAAGTCAATCATGCGTTGAATGCGTTGGTGTACAGCAGCACGCGACACTCCACATACGGCAGCAACATCCTTTGAAGGAATGCGAGCGTTGTGCATAATAATCTCCAAAATCTGGCGATCTAAATCATCAATCTTTTCCATAACCTCTATTTTTTAATTATTATCTTCTCCTTGCAGTTAAGGCACTATATTTTCAGGTAACAAAAATATAAATAATTTTTGAAAAACAAAAGCATTTTGCCTAAAATCTAATGTTATTGTAACAAATAATTACAATAACCATCTACAAGTACCCATATGAACACATTTCGCATTTATTTTCGTCTTGAAAAAATCTATTACAAAAGAAAAAGGCTGCATATTACGCAGCCTTTTTCCTGTTATTGCTTGAAATATGATATTTATTGAGCCAAGCCCTTGGTTTCAACCTCAAAAACGAGTGTTGAATTGGAGGGTATTGCACTATTACCACGAATACCATAGGCAAGATCAGATGGTATGTAAAGAATATACTTGGCTCCGGGCGACATGAGTTGCAAGCCTTCGCTGAATCCGGGAACAAAGCGAGATACAATCGACTGGATGCTGCTATTTTGATCGAAAATAGAGTCGTTGATAAACTTACCTACATAACCCAATTCAATACGCTGATGGGCTTTAAATGTTTCACCTTTGCCTTCTCTTACTACTTTATACAACAATCCGCTCTCAGTCTTCTTCACACCCTCTTCCTTCTCTTTGGCAGCGAGGAATGCACGACCGGCTTCAAGATTGGCAATTGCCTCGGGTGTAGCTGATATCGAATCCAACTCAGCCTTCTCATTAGCCTCCTGTATCGATGTTATGATGCTCTTGCACACTTCATCGATATTGTCCTTACTGATGGCCAATGTTGTATCACCACGCAAGGCTTGAGCGTAAGCTACAAGAAACTCTTCATAGTTGGCTTCAATACCAAGTTGTGATGACATATTGTCAAGGTTTTTCTTCATCTGCAAGCCATCATTTACACCTATGTAATATGATTTCTTTTCTTCCGAGATATTACCAGCCTCGGCAAGACCTTGCAAATATTGCTCTACATCAAGAGTATTTAATTCGGGATACATTCCCATGGCTTTTACTTCGGCCAAACGATTACCCTGTGTATAACCCAATCCGTAGCTAAGCGAATCGACTGCATTGTCAAGTTGAGCAGTTGTCTTAATACCGCTTCCACATGAGCAAACCCCCAATACAATGGCGGCACTCATTATCGCTATTGATAACTTTTTCATTTTCTTACTATTTTTATCAGATTACTTTTATTAATTCTACTTCAAATATCAATGTTGCATGAGGTGGTATAGGACCGGCACCTTGGGCTCCATATCCGAGTTTCGAGGGAATATAAAGTTTCCAACGCGAACCCTCATTCATTAATTGCAAGGCTTCAACCCAACCGGGTATTACCTGATTCACACCGAATACGGCAGGTGTGCCACGCTGTACCGAACTATCAAATACCATGCCATCGATCAATGTTCCATGATAGTGACATTGTACCTTATCGGTGGCCTTGGGTTTGCGACCCTCACCGGTAGCAAGTACTTCATACTGCAAGCCACTGGGCAGTGTTACTACACCCTCACGACGTGCATTTTCAGCCAAGAAGTCTTCTCCGGCTTTAAGATTGGCCTCAGCAGCCTTCTCCGATTCGGCTTGCAACTGAGCCAAGAAATCATTAATAATCTGCTTGGCTTCATCAATGCTGAGTGCCGGTTCTTCGGCATTCATCACAGCCTTGACTGCTGCTGCAAAGTCATCAACTTGTAATTTATTAATACCCGATGCGAGGTAGCTATAACCCACATTCATGCCTAAGGCATAACTTAACTTATCCATATCTGTTGTTATTTAAATATTATATACTTCCAAAAGCAAGTGCAAAGATAACTCTTTAACACTTTATTATGCAGAATATTAGTTAAAAATAACATAAAAACAATTATTATTTGCTCCTTATAGTTATTTTTTCGATATTTACACTGCATTTTATAGGGGAACAACCTTTATAAACGATAGTTCACATTATTTATTTTTTAAAACCTCTCAATAGTATGGAGAAGAAAAAACTTGTCATTCTTACCGGTGCCGGCATGAGTGCCGAGAGTGGTATATCGACTTTCCGCGACAGCGGTGGGTTGTGGGAGCAATACAACGTCGAAGATGTCGCCTCGATAGAAGGGTGGGAACGCAACCCCGCATTAGTTCAAGAGTTTTATAATGTGCGACGCAAGCAGCTCGTTACTGCTCAGCCCAACGAAGGACACTTGGGATTAGCCGAACTTGAAGAGGACTATGATGTACACATCATCACACAGAATGTCGATAATCTTCACGAACGGGCCGGTAGCAGCCATGTTCTGCACTTACATGGCGAACTGATGAAAGTTCGCTCCACTCGAAACGAAAGCCGCATCTACGAGCTACCGGCCGACAACTGCGAAATTTCGGTCGATACACGCGATGAGTTCGGCGATACGTTACGCCCACACATTGTATTCTTTGGCGAGGCTGTCCCCATGATTGAACCTGCCATTGAACTGGTGGAAAGTGCCGATATTTTTGTAGTAATAGGTACATCGCTCAATGTTTACCCTGCCGCCGGGTTGGTGCGTTACACACGACGCAACGTACCCATCTACCTGATTGACCCTCGACCCATCAACGTACCTGCCGGCACTCACACCATTGCTTGCGGTGCTTCGGAAGGTGTGGCACGACTGAAAAAGTTGTTATCCGAACTATAAAATCATTCATCTCCCACTATAAGCAACGAGGTCGCTTGCCCATTCGCAAGCGACCTCGTCATTCATATGAAACGATACATTACTTTTTCAAGAGAACTGAGTCATCAAATGCAATACCCTTCTTCTCCATGCGACGCTTCTGTATTTCGTAAGCAATAGGAGTAGCGATGAACAAGGTAGCAAATGTACCTACAATCACACCAAACAACATGGCAAATACGAAGCTACGAATAGTGTCGGCACCAAGGATAAAGATTACTAACAATACCACTGCTGTACTTACCGATGTATTCATTGTACGCGACAATGTACTGTTAAGAGCATAGTTGATAACCTCGGCACGATTACGCTTGGGATAGAGTTGCAATTCTTCACGGATACGGTCAAATACAACCACTGTATCATTTACTGCATAACCGATAACGGTAAGGATGGCGGCAATAAATGTTTGGTCAATCTCCATTGAGAAAGGAATTATTCCATAGAAGAGTGAGTAGAGACCTATAATAACGTAAGTAGTAAACGCCAGTGATACCAATGTACCCACTGAGAATGCTACGTCGCGGAAACGCAACAAGATGTACAAGAAGATGGCAATGAGTGAGAATAACACTGCCCACATAGCACCTGTCTTGATATCCTCGGCGATAGAAGGTCCTACCTTCTGAACACTCATGATATAATCGGCTTCAAATGCCTCAACACCTATCTCACCCACCATAGGTTTCAAGGCCTCATACATTTTATCTACGATTTCCTGATCTATTTCGTCACCATTCTCTGCAATGCGATAGTTGGTCGATACACGCACTTGGTTTTCACTGCTGATAGTGATTACCGACAACGAGCTACCTTCAAATTGAGGAGCAAGCATGCGTTGTACCTCTTGTGTATTGACAGGCTCTTCGAAGCGAACTACATAGTTGCGACCACCCGAGAAGTCAATACCTTGGTTCACACCACGGACAAAGAACGATACTGTCATAATAACTACCAACACAAGCGACACGATAAATCCTATCTTACGACTGCCCAAGATGTTGAAGTTATTGTTGACAAGCAGGTTCTTAGAAACACCTGTTGTAAAGGTGATGTTCTTACCCCACTCTTTGTCACTGATCCATTCAAGAGCCATGCGAGAGAGGAATACTGCAATGAAGAACGAAATGACGATACCGATGATAAGAGTAGTGGCAAAACCCTTGATAGGACCTGTACCATACATCAACAAGATTACACCGGTGATGATTGATGTCAAGTTAGAGTCGAAGATGGCCGAGAATGCGTTCTTGTAACCATCGGCAATAGCAGTCTTCAAGTTCTTACCCGAACGCAACTCTTCCTTGGTACGCTCAAAGATAAGCACATTGGCATCCACAGCCATACCCAATGCCAATACGATACCGGCAATACCCGAGAGGGTGAGAACGGCTTGTATCGATGCAAGGATACCCATGGTAAAGAAGAAGTTGATGAGCAAACCTACGTTTACTACCGAACCGGGGATGAAGCCATACATTACTACCATATAGATCATCAAGATGATGAGAGCTACTACGAACGAAATGATACCGCTGTTGATAGCCTCTTGACCCAACGAAGGACCGATAACATCTTCTTGGATGATGTCGACACCGGCTGCCATCTTACCTGATTTCAACACATTGGCCAAGTCTTTGGCTTCCTCGGGGCTGAATCCGCCCGAGATTTCAGAGCTACCTCCGGCGATAGCCGAGTTGACATTGGGGAACGAATAAACTTGGTCATCGAGTACGATTGCAATAGCACGACCTATGTTGTTACCGGTGAGTTTCTCCCACTCTTTGGCACCTTGGCTGTTCATGTTCATGTGTACAACCGAACCACCACGGAACTTATCGAAGTCGTCACGGGCATCTACCACTACATCACCCGACATGGAGGCACGACCACCCTTGCTCGATTTCAGTGCAATGAGTTGATAATAAGTTTCCTTCTCATCGATAGCCTTTACAGTCCAACGAAGTTCGAGGTTTGAGGGAAGAATATCTTGTGCTATCTTGCTTGCAAGCATGCTGTTAATGGCAGCAGTATCGCTCTTATGAGCAAAACCAATAATAGGAGAACCTTGGAAGTTGTCCTGAATCAATACTGCGAACAAAGGATTTTGTTTGCGGAATTGTTCCAATTGCTCAGCCTCATTATTCTCGGCAACAACATTTTGCAATGTTTCACTGAGAGTATCGGTTGTAGCTTCGGCAACCTCAGCCACAAGTTCCTCAACAAGGGGTTCTACTACGGCTGTGTCGGCAACGGCTTGATTGGCCTTAGATGTAGCAATAGCATTGTTGACCGATTGCAATTGAGCAACTACTTCTTCATACTTGTAAGTCTCCCAGAACTCGAGGTTGGCAGCACCTTGCAAAAGGTTGCGTACACGTTCAGGCTCTTTTACACCGGGAAGTTCAACAAGTATACGACCGTCTTTTTCGAGTTTCTGAATGTTGGGAGCTACCACACCGAAACGGTCGATACGGTTACGCAATACGTTGTAAGAGTTGTCAACAGCCGAGTTAAGCTCTTCACGAAGTACTGAGATAACCTCATCATTGGTCGAACCGGGTTTGATGCGGTCTTTCAACTCGTGTGTGCTGAATATAGCCGCCAATCGGGCGTTGGGGTCGAGTTTTTTGTACTCATCGACAAATACTTGCAAGAAGTCGTTGTTGTCGGCTTGATTGGCTACTGCGTTAGCGATGGCTTTGTTGAAGTTGGGATCGGGATTGTCATTCGACAAGTGTTTCAAAACATCAGCTACCGAAATTTGTAGCGTTACGTTCATACCACCCTTGAGGTCGAGACCCAAGCCAATTTCCATCTCACGACATTGTTGATAGGTATAATACCCAAGATAGACCTTTTCGGTCGAGATTGAGTCGATATACTCTTTGTACAAAGTCTCATCACCGGCTGCATACTCCTCGGCCTTGGCATTGTGGTGAGAGGTCACCATCGAGAACGAGAGGTAGAACAGGCAGATTAAGGCCAGCAAAGTAGCAATCACTCCTGTAAATACTTTGTTTTGCATGTGTTTAGTACTTTTATTTTTTTAATTTATATATTTTCGCATATTATTTCAGCGTGCAAATATACGGTTTTTTTCTTTTATACCGCAATTTACAGCCGTTTATTTGTTTTTTTAGCAATAAGTCGACACGAAATTGTGTACATTTTGCACTCAAATTACTTTTTTTGTACCTTTATACCCTCAAATTTTTTCATATATGAATATATACAACAATCTCCGATACCTCCCTTTAATCATCATGCTACTCATTATGAGTTGCATATTATACTCTTGTGCCAACATGTCGCGTCCCGGCGGCGGACCCAAGGACGAGATTCCACCCAAATACATCAAGAGCAACCCGCTGCCCGATACTCGCAACTATAATGAGAAACGCATCGAGATAGAATTTGACGAGATTATTCAAGTGGACAAACCTTCCGAGAAGGTGATTATCTCGCCTCCGCAACTCAATATGCCCAAGATTCAGGCTCAGGGGCGAAAAGTTCGCATCGAATTGCAAGACACACTCCTGCCCAACACTACCTATACCATCGATTTTAGCAATGCCATTGTCGATAATAACGAGAAAAATGCTCTCGAAGGATTCTCTTTCTCCTTCTCGACCGGTCAGGAACGCGACTCACTGCAAATATCCGGCATACTGCTTAATGCCGAAGATCTTGAACCCATCACCGGCATGTTGGTGGGAGCTTACAGCAACCTTCACGACTCGGCCTTCACAACAATCCCCATGGAACGCATCGCGGCAAGCGATGCTCGCGGTCACTTTACCATACGCAACCTCAAGCCCGGACAATACCGCATTGTTGCACTGAAAGATGGCAATCGAAACTACCGATTTGACTCCAACACCGAAGATATTGCTTTCAGCGATAGTATTTTCACGCCCTACTCATTGCCCAAACAATATGCCGACACCATATACACCGACTCGGCTACAATCGACTCTATCCACTACATCGACTACAACCAATTCTTCCCCAACAACGTCTTGCTTACGGCTTTCAATGAGCAGATTAAACGACAATATCTGCAAGACAACCAACGAAAAGAACGCAACCGACTCGACTTTACCTTTGCTGCTCCGCAAGACTCTCTACCCGTCATTTCGCTTCTCGATACAACAGCCCATGACCAATGGTATGTATTGGAAAAGAATATCACCAATGACACATTATATTATTGGATTAAAGACTCAACAGTGTTCCGTTCCGACACACTGAAAGTGGCTCTAAGCTATTATCGTACCGATTCGCTTGAAGCTCTCTCGCTCTACAACGACACACTGACCATGACCTATCGGGCTCCCAAGGAGAACAAGAAGAAGAAAAAACGTGCTTCTAACGACTCTCTGCCCGAGGTTATACCCACCGTATTCGCCCCCATGGAGATTGGTATCAACGGCAAACACGAGGTCAACCGCCCCATTGTCATTTCCTTTAAGACTCCCATCGACAGCCTGTACGCATCAGCCTTTCATCTTTACGAAAAGTCCGATACCACTTGGACACCTCTACCCGACTCTCTCTACACACTCGCTCCCGACTCTATATCGTTGCGTAACTACCTATTATCGCATCGATGGAAGCCCGAGGGAAAGTATCGCCTCGAAGTCGACTCGATGGCTGTCATCGATATGTACGGACTACACACCGACAAGTTCAATCGCGACTTCGACATCAAGTCGATGCAAGAGTACACCAACCTCTACTTCTCTCTTATCGGTGTCAACGATAGTGCTGTCGTGCAACTGCTCAACAACAGCGACAAACCGGTATATCAAGTACCTGTCAAAGATGGTGGAGCCGAGTTTACCTACCTCAAACCCGGCACTTACTATGCACGCCTGTTTATCGACAGCAACAACAACGGCAAATACGATACCGGCAACTATACCCAACAGCGACAACCGGAGGAGGTATATTACTACCCCGGCGAACTGGAACTGCGTGCCTACTGGAATGTCGAACAAGACTGGGACATATACAAGACCGCTATCGACAAGCAGAAACCCCTTGCTATCAAGAGAAACAAATCAAAAGAGGAGATGCCCAAGAAAGAGGACGAAGAAGATAACGACTACGACTACGACAACAACTACAACCGCAATAACAACTACAACTCGGGCAGTCGTTACGGAAGTGGTGGATATGGTCCCGGCAACAGCTCGCCCGGCTCTTTCAGCGGCAGTGCAAGACCCCTTAACTAAGCTACAACTACACATTAATTAATAAAATAACCTATCAACAAACCATACAACATGAAACGTATAGCCATCTTTGCCTCCGGCTCGGGAACAAACGCCGAGGCCATAGCACGTCACTTTGCCGACAATGACAACATCCAAGTAACCTGCGTACTTTCCAACCGTGCCAATGCCGGTGTACACCAACGCATGCAACCCTTCGGCATCCCCACCATCACTCTCGACAAAGAGACTTGGAACACAGCAACCCCCATTGTCGACATGCTTCAAGAGCAGAACATCGACCTCATCGTTCTGGCAGGATTTATGCGTAAGATAGAGACTCCCCTCACCACAGCCTTTGCCCGACGCATCATCAACATCCATCCCTCTTTGTTACCCCTTCACGGAGGTGCAGGCATGTATGGTCACCACGTACACGAGGCTGTTCTTGCAGCCGGCGACACCGAGAGTGGTATTACCATTCACTATGTCGATGAAATGATAGACGGTGGCGAAATCATCTTCCAAGCTCGTTGCGAAGTTCTCCCCGACGACACCCCCGACACCCTCGCCGATCGCATCCACATCCTCGAACATCGTCACTTCCCACAAGTCATCGAACAACTCCTCACCGACTAAGGTTTCTCATAACTTTTGCCGACACTAATCTAATACCCCATAGGCAAGCGACCTTTTTATCATGTCACTTCCCTATGGGGTACTTTGTATATTTATAAATCCTTTCAGCCGAAACTTCTACGGCACTCACATATACACTACGGTATGACCAACCGCTGACCTACATAGATGTTGTCGCCCTTGATATTGTTGGCTCGTTTCAGTCTCTTTACGGTTGTGCCATATCGTTGGGCTATGGTCGAGAGGGTTTCGCCTTTGCGTACTTTGTGATAGGTTGCGGCATCGGTGGCAACAGGCTTGGTGGTTGTGCTACTTTTACTGCGACTCTTTACCGCCGGTGCACCGTTACTCCAACCTACTATAACCGATTGTCCTATGCGTAGGCGATCGCTCTTGATGCCGCTCCATGTCTTGATGTTTTTCACCGTTGTGCCATATTTGCGTGCTATCTTCGATAGGGTTTCGCCCTTGCGTACTTTGTGATAGATGGGCGTAGGCTCCATGTCAATATCCTCTTCCGAGAGACCTTGTTCGGCCAGTTCCTTCTTGGCCAATGCCATGATCGAATCTTCCATTACGCGGAAGGCGAAGGCCTGCTGCGAGGGGAGTCGCAGTGAATACGACTTGTTGACACTGCCGGGAATGATATCGCGACGATATTGCGGATTGAGTTCTTTCAGTGCTTCGATGGGTACATCGAGAACCTTGGAGATATGCTCAAAGTTCAGTCGATGGTTCACCATTACGGTGTCGGTGGTAAGGGGTCTGTCGGGGAGGATGGGTTCGATGTTGTGTTCTTCGTAGTACTTCATGGCATAGTTGGCTGCTATGAACAGTGGTACATACATGCGTGTCTCGGATGGTAGGCGATAGTAAATTTCCCAGAAGTCATTACGACCTACGGCACGAATATCACGCGACACCCTGCCCGGTCCACAATTGTAGGCGGCCAATGCCAAGTGCCAATCGCCAAACATCTCGTAGAGGTCTTTGAGATACTGGGCTGCCGCCACCGACGACTTGTAGGGATCGCGACGTTCATCGACGAGTGAGGTGAGTGCAAGGTTATACATGCGTCCTGTTGCGGGCATAAACTGCCATAAGCCGGCTGCTCCCACTCGCGAGGTGGCATCGGGGCGTAGTGCCGACTCGACAACTGCCAGATATTTCAGTTCCAACGGCAATCCTGCCTCTTCGAGGGCTTGCTCGAAGATGGGCATATACAACATGCTTCGTCCCAAGATGGCACTCAGCGAGTTGCGTTTATTTCGCATATAATTGTCTATGCAATTGCGTACTATCTGGTTGTATGGCATCTCTATGATTGTCTCCAAGTCGGCCAAGCGTTGGCGATATACCGAGTCGGGATAATTGACATCGTGTGTATGCTCGTTCGACTGAGGTGTATAGCTGGTGTAGTTGAGCAGATACCAGTCGTCGAGACGTTGCTGCATGTGGTCGATATAGTCTTGCGGGAGTTCAAAGTCTTTGTCGGTAATCGTATCTTGTGCCGATACGACAACATCGTCGGTCAGCTCTCTCTCCAACTCACTCTCGCGGGCTTGCACCACAAAGGGGAGCAACAGCCCAAGGATTAACACTGAAAATAATCTAAATCTATTCATAGTCAGAATGTTATTGCACACTGCAAGCCTAATGCAGGGTATTGTGTGCGTGTTATAGGTATTATTGCCGGCTTAACATCGATGGCAAGGTCGGTCGACATGTCGAAATGGTATAACTCGGCATCGACATAGGCATCCAAGATACACACAAGGTAGAGTGCCACCATGCCCACGATACAGTAGTCACGGTAGTGTCGATAGGAGTCTTTGCGTGTTTTCAGCAAGTTGGTCAGCCACGTCTTGTCCAAGTTCTCCTCCTTGTAGTAGGGAGGGAAAAAGTCCATATAACTGTTGGTCGATGGGTCGGTATCCATGATGTCGAGATAGGCTTGTTGGTAGTCGCTAAGCATGCGATTGTTCCACGATGTGGCATACACAAGTCCCACAAATCCACCCACTACGATGGGTAGCTTCCAGTAGCGTCGGTTATATATCTGTCCCAATCCGGGACATAATGCCGAGAGCCATACGGCTCGCATACCGTCGGGATTGAAGCTCGACACTGTGCCGGGTATGACAATGGTATCGGTGGTAAGGGCGGTGCTGTCCGCAACAAGAGTCGATACGGCTACCGAGTCCATCATGAGCGACACCGGTTGTTCCATGAGAGAGAGACTGTCGATGGTTGAGGTCGTGTCGGGGACAACCATTGGAGACAATGGCATTGTGTTGTCCTGTGCCATACCCATGTTGACCCACAACACACACAGCAACAACACCATTCGCAGCAGCTGTTGTTGCATCCATTGCAATATGTTGCCTTGCACGTTCATCTCTATTTCAGTTTGTCGAAGAGTGCTATCAGTCGTTCCAGTTCCTCCTCGTTCTTGAAGGGGATACTTATACGACCTTTACCTCGGTCATCGCAACTAAATTGTACCTTGGTACCGAAAAAGTCGGACAAGTGATTTTTAAGCAAGTTATACTCTTGTCGACGTGAACTACTGTGAGCCACTTTCTTGGCTGCTCGGGAGGGAGCTTGTGCCATGCTGCGAGCCAACTCCTCGACACGACGCACCGACAATCCTTCGGCAACGATGGCTTTATATAATTCAAGTTGTACGGCAGTACTCTCCACCGAGAGCAAGGCTCGGGCATGTCCCATGTCGATAACCTTATCTCGCAGACCTATCTGCACCTCGGCAGGGAGTCGCAGCAGTCGCAGATAGTTGGCTATGGTGGTACGTTTCTTACCTATGCGTTCGCTCAACCGCTCCTGTGTGAGGTTGTATTGTTCTATCAGTTTCTTAAACGAGAGGGCTATTTCTATGGCATTGAGGTCTTCACGCTGTATATTCTCGATGAGTGCCATCTCCATCACAGCCTCATCCTCAACGGTGCGAATATAGGCAGGGATGGTCGATAGTCCGGCAAGCAAGGCTGCACGATAACGACGTTCACCGGCTATTATCTGGTAAGTTCCGTTGGCAAGTTGTCGCAACGATATGGGCTGCACGATACCTATCTCGCGAATAGAGGTGGCAAGTTCTTCGAGACTCTCGTTGTCAAACTCGCGACGGGGCTGATCGGGGTTGGGTTGTATGCGTGACAACTCTATCTCACTTATCGACGATGTCCCCGAGGTCTCTATCTCGTCCATGTTGATGAGGGCGTCAAGACCTCGTCCCAAGGCATTTCTCTTCACTGCTACCATATTCTCTACATATTATTTCGTTTCAACAATTCTTTGGCGAGTTGCATATGGTTGATGCTGCCTCGCGACTCGCTATCGTATAGTGCCACAGGAAGCCCGTGACTGGGTGCCTCGCTCAGGCGTATGTTACGTTGTATGACGGTATCGAACACCATGCGTCCAAAGTGTCCTTTCAACTCCTCATATATCTGGTTGGCCAGTCGCAAACGTGAGTCGTACATGGTCAACAGAAAGCCCTCTATTTCGAGACGTGTATTCAGTTTTGCTTTTATTATCTTAATGGTGTTCAACAATTTACTTATACCCTCCAAGGCAAAGTACTCGGCTTGAACAGGGATGATAACCGAGTCGGCAGCTGTCAGAGCGTTGACGGTAATGATACCCAACGAAGGCGAACAGTCGATGATGATGAAATCATAGTCATTGCGTACGGCAGCAAACAACGTCTCCATGCGACGCTCACGCTGGGGCAGGTTGAGCAACTCCAACTCGGCACCCACTAAGTTGATGTGTGACGGCACGATATGCATGCCCGGTACAGGTGTTTGGCACACAGCATCGGCGATAACCTTCTCACTTATCAAGCATTCATATAGCGAGCATTTTACCGTACGCACATCCACGCCAAGCCCCGATGACGCATTGGCCTGTGGGTCGGCATCGACAAGAAGCACTTTCTTATCGAGCAACGCTAACGAAGCGGCAAGGTTCATCGAGGTAGTTGTTTTTCCTACTCCTCCTTTTTGATTGGCTATTGCTATTATTTTTCCCATGTTTATCCTTTTATTCCATTGCAAAGGAAATATTTTTTTACCTACTCCCCTATTTATTTTGGCACAAAATGCTTAAATTGTTGATAAGTGGCACTTTTTGTTAATAACCTGAGGTGGGTTAACATCGTGCGAAGATAATACAAAATGAGTAATCGAAAAATTATAAACTGCTTTTTTAATGATGTTTAGCAATATTCATCTATACAACCGTAGGTTGCAACTTCCGTTCAATCAATTTTCCCAACCCAGCTGTCTCGTAAGGATTTCCCGTTCTACTGATTATACAGACAGAGATATTTTCAACCTCCGAGTTTCCCGATAAGAAAAGTCTGTCACAAAGAAGAGGGCTGTAGCAAGTCTCACTCGCCACAGCCCTCTGTCTGTTCATTAGATAAATATATCAAATATTAGTACACATCTACACCATCAACTACTACATTGAGTTTGTCTTGACCCATAGAGTTCTTGTTAGCCCAGAGAGTAGTACCTGTGTTGATACCCTTGTCGTTAATTTCGAAACCATTGACAGTTGCATTATTAACAACCAAGTTATAGCTCTTGTTGTAGTCGTTACCTATCTCGATAGCAGCCTTCAAGTCAGGCAAGCCACCTTTGTCATTGAAAGTACATTTGTTCATTGTCAACTGAGTGTTTACTTGTCCATAGAGCAGCATAGCCTTACCATCGCAGTTGAAAGTACAATCTGTAAATGTTGCTACAGGAGCACCCCAAGTCCAAATGTTATAGACATCACCCGATACATTGAATGTACATTTCTCGAATACGCTATTGCCATACAATGTGTATGTTCCGTTGATGATACAGTTTCTATATGTACCGTTGCAACGTGCATAACCGGTATATGTATGTGAATCTGTATTAATGCTGATATTTTCGAATATTACAGTTGAGCCATCTAATGAATAATCACAACCTTCATAGCTTCCATCATCCTGTGTAGCTATTTTAGTATCCTCAGGATTACCTGTACCAATAAAGGTCACAGTTTTTCCTTGGCAAGCATCAGGAATAATGAAATTACCGGCAGTTAAGTATATTGTAGCATTTTGAGGGATTGTTGCATTAGCCAATTCCGCATTTGAAGCAACACCCATAACATTGCTACCTTCAACCTTTACAAGACCACCATTAACAACTACCTTGTCGGCATCACCTGCTGCATCTTCGTCTACCCATACGGCAAATACTTTATCGGCAGCAACATCCTCGATGTTAACGTTTGCGAGATTAATATCAGCACCGGC
>JAFXJY010000034.1 GCA_017531985.1 Bacteroidaceae bacterium | reverse complement strand
GCCGGTGCTGATATTAATCTCGCAAACGTTAACATCGAGGATGTTGCTGCCGATAAAGTATTTGCCGTATGGGTAGACGAAGATGCAGCAGGTGATGCCGACAAGGTAGTTGTTAATGGTGGTCTTGTAAAGGTTGAAGGTGATAATGCTGTTGTAGGTGCTACTTCAAATGCGGAATTGGCAAATGCGATTTCAGATGGTGCAACTATATATTTGAAGGAAGGTACATACCAAATGCCGTCTCTAAACGGAAATTCTGTTACTATTATAGGTTCAAAGGATGTGGTGATAAAGTCAAATAAAGCTAATTTGGCTGGTTGCAATCTTACTTTGGAAGGTGTTACCGTAGAAGCCGGCTCATACAATGGCTTCCAGCATTCGGGTATTGTTACCTATAATAAAGTAACTGTCAATGGTCAGTTGAATTGCTATGGAGATAAAGATATTTTCAATGAATGTATATTCAATTTGAACAATACATATGTCTGGACTTATGGCTCTAATAATACAGAGTTCAATGGCTGTACTTTCAACACAACAGGTAAGGCAATTCTTATCTACAACGAGGGTGCAGGTGCTTGCAATGTAAAAGTAGATGGTTGTACTTTCAACGCAACTGTGGGTGCAAAGGCAGGTGCTATCGCTAATCAGAACTGTGCTGCTATCGAGATTGACAACTATGCCAAAATGCCTCATGTGTTGACAACTGCAAATAATACTTACAGCGAAAACTTTTCAGGTGAGTGGCGTATCAAGAATTATGTAGCTGATGCTCCTGTAACTGTTAATGGCGTGGAATATACATCAATTGCTATTGATGGTAAGTTGATGACTATCGACGCTGAGAAAAATGTTACTGTAATCGAGTAATGTGCCTTCGGCATAAGTTTGCTCAGTGATTCGGTAACACTTTGTTACTGAGTAACTATAAAAAACAAGAACCCCAAAAGTTTGGTACTTTTGGGGTTCTTATATTTAACGGAAATATCGTTGCCGATGTAATGGGGATGTCGAGCATCCAGTTTGTTACTTACTCATCGTGGCAGCGAATGCCCTTTATGGTGAGCTGTATCTCGTCGTTGTGCAGGCTCTCCTCGATGGTGTAGCATATATCGAACGGCTTTCCGCTCTTGATATATTCGTAGTATCGGTGTTTATTAAAGGCGATTCCGTTGATGATGCGTCCCGACATATTATCGACCAGTTCGAGTCGGAGATGTTCCTGATTGCGACCTACCAGACGACTCGTACCGTAATCGTACACGTCGCGAGTGAGGAAGATGGGTTTTTCGTTTCCCGGTCCGAATGGATTGAAGTTTCGTAGCAGGGTGGTAAATTCAGGGGTAATCTCGGAGAACTGCAATTCGGTGTCGATATCAATCTGAGGAGTTATCTGTGTGGGCTTGATGTTCTGAGCAACATAATCTTCAAATCGTTGTGTAAACTCCTTGATATGTTCCTCTTTGAGCGACAGACCTACGGCATAGGTGTGACCGCCAAAGTTTTCCAATAGGTCGCGACACGATTCAACGGCCTTGTAGACATCAAAACCTTGTACCGAGCGAGCCGAGCCTGTGGCAAGTCCGTCGGATAGAGTCAATACTACTGCCGGACGATAATAGTGTTCGGTAAATCGTGATGCCACAATTCCTATGATGCCTTTATGCCAATCTTTGTTGTACACCACAATGGAGCGACGATTATCAATGTCGATGTGAGTTTGCAGAATCTCGTTGGCTTCATCAGTGGTACGGCGATCGAGTTCCTTGCGAGTCTGGTTATATTCTTCGAGTTCTTTACTCTTGCGGAAGGCATCGTTGTAGTCGCGAGCTACCAACAAGGCAACAGCCTTCTCGCCCGATTCCATTCGTCCCGAAGCGTTGATGCGAGGACCTATCTTGAAGATAATGTCGTTGATGTCTATGTTGCGACGATTGTGCAACTGGCACACGCGAATAATGGCTCTCATGCCCACACTGGGATTGGTGTTGAGGCGATGCATGCCGTGGAATGTGAGTATGCGATTTTCGCCCGTAATGGGTACAATGTCCGATACGATACTCACTGCTACAAGGTCGAGCAGTGAGTTTAGCTCGGTCATGTCCAAGTCGTTGCTGATGGCAAATCCTTGCATGAACTTGTAGCCCACACCGCATCCCGATAGGTGCTTGTAAGGATAGGTTTCATCTTCGAGCTTGGGGTTGAGGATGGCTGTGGCATTGGGTAGCTTGTTGTCGGGTACGTGGTGGTCACAGATGATAAAGTCGATCCCTTTACTATGGGCATAGTCAATCATCTCCACAGCCTTGATACCGCAGTCGAGCGTGATAATCAGCGAAATGCCATTCTCGGCGGCGTAGTCGATACTCTTGGTCGAGATGCCATATCCTTCGTCATAACGGTCGGGGATGTAGTAATCGAGCCCCGAATAGTAGTTCATTAAGAAACGATACACCAACGCTACTGCGGTGATACCATCCACATCGTAGTCGCCATATATCATTATCTTCTCTTTTGCCCCGATAGCACTATTGAGCCTATCTACGGCTGTGTGCATGTCTTTCATCATGAAAGGGTCATGCAAGTCGCTCATCGAGGGCTTGAAAAACTTCTCTGCATCGGCAGTCGAAGTGACCCCTCGTTGAGCCAACAGTCTACATATAGTGGGACATTGGGGGTAGTTTACCGCCAATGCTGCACTGATAAGTTCTTGTTCGGGTGTAAGGGGCAAGTAGTTCCATTTGCTTGTCATTTATATGTTTTTTTTATTTTTATCTTTTGGGGTAAGACGAAGCAGGGTCGTCTTGTGTGGTGATGAAGTGTTTGCGATGCTGGTTACTCTACATTTCGTCACCGGCAAGGATGCGTTTACAGTGTTTTTCATGTAGCAACAACTTGTTGTTTCACACTATTGCACCCTTTGAGTGGGGTGCGGAGGCTCGATATTTATCGTCCGCAAGGTTATATATGGTTATTATAATGTCTATTCTATCCGCCGATATACAATACGCCCATTATAATTATTGCCGTAAAGTTACAAAAACATATCGTATTTCGTTCTCTTCTTCAAGAATTAATTATGCTAATTGTGTTTTTTTTAATATTATGACATGATGGTAGTGAACTTTTGGTGATGAACATTGTTATTAGGATGTAGGTCGAGGACAATGGTTGATTGGCCGAGTTGACCCACCGCATGAGAAATAAAAATAGTTTCCTTAAAAGTAGAATTAAGATGAATTTCAAGTTACCCCCATTGGCTTATGGGATGGATGCCCTTGAGCCTGTTATAAGCCGCGAGACCATCGAGATACATTATGGCAGGCATGAGCAAGCCTACATCGACAATATGAACGATATGATAGCCGGCACTGACTATGAGGATATGACTGTGGAGGATATTATTCTATCGTCCGATGGAGCTTTGTTCAATAATGCTTCGCAAGCGTGGAATCACGTCTTCTATTTTACCTCTTTCTCGCCCCAAGGCAGGCGTTTCCCACAAGGAATGCTTGCACAAGCTATCGCACGTCATTGGGAGACGTTCGAGAACTTTAAGGAGGTGTTTGAGCAGACCGGTGTGTCACTCTTTGGCTCGGGCTGGGTGTGGTTGTGTTGTGATCGCAGCGGGCATTTAGCGATACGTGCCGAGGCTAATGCCGGTAACCCTATGACCGAAGGTCTTATTCCGTTGCTCACTTTCGACGTATGGGAGCATGCCTATTATATCGATTATCGTAATCGTCGAGCTGCTCATCTGCACAACTTGTGGCAGATTGTCGATTGGGCAATAGTGGAAGAACGATATAAATTCTGATTTTCTCATAACCTATAATCATGCGTGAGCATGATTTTTATATAGCACTTTTATAAGCATAATGTGATGAATTCCTAAGGGTGGGTGTGCTGCGTGAGTAGTGCATCCATTCGTCCTTTATAGATGTTGTGCCAAGTATAGTCAATCTTGTCTTAAATCGCTAATGGGTTGGAAAATAACGATATAGCAATTCCGACCGTTTCTACTTCGAGTACCTTTACTCGTATTTCGGTAATGGATAGCAATGTGTGTATTATCCTCATGGAAATAAAGGAGCGGAACGATTTACTACAATTTATTTGAAAAGACCACCTTTTAGCCTCGGTGAGTGTGAACGATATAGTTGAAACGCCTCGTAGAAGAGAGGGTTTTAGTTAATTATAAAATAAATTGTAGTCAATAATTTGTTCAAGAAAATATCAATGAATAGTAGGTTGGCTTTAAGAAATGGTGCATAAAATACAGTGATTGGTAAAAATCGTATTTTATTAAATGCAGCAATTTCCTTTATCTTTGCATCTGTAAAAAACTCATCATACCACTTTTATAACTATCACTTTCATATGAATACCGGAGTGCTGCTCGTGAGAGTGGCACTCTGTTGTATGTACGAGTGAGTCAATGCATAGGCCGTCACACTTGTTGCTGCAAGTTGTATAGCACTTGGTCATAGATGATGGGTAGGTCGTCGGGTGCAATTCCGGCGTTGATGAGGTCATTGCGATCCTGATCGAAGCTGCGAGTGAAGTTTTCGATATTGTTGTTGTCAGCTACGATACTTTGCCGATATAAGCCTATTGCATCTTTCATCTTACCCAAGGCCAGAGCCACATGTCCGGCATTAAGATAGTCGGATGAGGTGGGAGTGTCGGCGAGAATTTTTTCATAATAACGCCATGCTTGCTCAACTTTCCCTACCAAGAACGAACACCATGCGATGGGACGACGGGCCTTGGAGGAGCGACTGTCGAGATAATCGACCTTGAAGTAATATTTCAAAGCATTGTTATACTCTTTCAGTTCAAGATAACAGTGACCGATATTGAGGTTGACAGCAGGGTTGTCGGGGGTAAGATTATCAACTCGCATGAAATACTGTATGGCGGTCTCTGTTTTCTTCATATTGCGATAGCAGGTAGCTATGCGACGTAATGTCCACACATGGTCGGGTTTGATCAAGTCGGCTTTCAGATAGAATTCGAGTGCCGTCTCATAATCGCCCTTCGACTGATGACAATAGCCTATCTTCTGGTATAACTCGCTGTCGGTAAAGTTGTTGTGTGAAAGCATGGTGAAAACGTATGTAGCGTCGTCGTAACATGCATTTTTGAAAAGATATTCGCCTAATATTTTCAGTAATTTTATATCTTGCGTGATGGTTGAAAATTCGTCTATTTGTAAAATTTTATCAATGGGAGTTGTAAAGAAGTCGACAAATTCGTTGCGTTGTGGGTGTAGCTTTAAGAAGCGATACAAGTCCTGTATGTAACGATTGGATATGTTCTCACGTTCACGACTTTGTCGATGTAACTCGGCACGAGCTTCCTCATGTAAGTGTGCTTGCTGGCTGTCAAATTGCTGAGCCATTAAGCGGCGTTGACTCTCGGGAACTTGTGACAGAGAGAGGCAGAATGAGTATTTGTCGCTGTTGCACATGAAACCTGACGACTGCAATAGTCGGGCAAATTGCTTGCTCCACTCTTCGTTGCCCAATGTCTGAGTAACAGCTGTGTGAGTGGTAGTGAAGGGCATGAACCAGTTGGATAACGATTGGAAAAAGTCAAACCCTTTGAGATGTGCAAATGTACTCATCAGTACATCGGCACCTTCCATTTGTAAGTCGTTCAGTTCCTTGATATTATCGGCTATGCCCGACTGTTCGAGTATCTCTTGCCACTCAGGGTTCTGTTCGAGCGACTCAATATCAATCATGGCATCGTCTTCCTTGATTTTCTTGTAGAGGGAGGGGCTTATCTTCATCATCTTGGGGAGAATCTCCTCGGTCATCCTACGCGAAATTTTTTCGGTATCACGACTGCGTATGAACTGAAATATGATGTTACGCATGTCGGTCGTAACCCGGTTATCGTCGAAGAGCAATGTAATGCGAGCTTGCAACTTCTCGTATAGTGGCAGTCGCGAGTGGTATCGTAGCAGGGTAATGAGTATGCCGCACAAGGCTCTTATCTGTACTTCATCGCTATTGTGGTTGCAATAAGCGTCGATGAGAATACACATCTTCTCGTCGTCGAAGTGCTGAATAATGTTGAGTGTGAGGGCTGACACAATAAGAGCAGCAAGGGCATCGGGCAGATGATGCGGGCTAAGTGCTTCGCGTAATGTGGCATAATCCTTGGCATCGGCAGGATAGTTAGTCCAAACGTAGTTGAAAAAGCGTGTCGCTGCTTTCTCTGCCTCGCGACGGTGTGATGTACAATCTTCACTATCGGGAATAAGTTCGCTGAGTGATAGAACGTTGATAGAGTTGTCTAAGTTGGAAAATATCTCCGGCAAGTGAAGTCCTGACTTTTGCAGCTCTCTTTTGCGGGTATAATATAATGTCGATGATGATTTCAATCGACGAAGCTCGTCGATGGTATCGGCCAGTAGGTATGACTCGGTCAGTAGGTGATTGTATACATGTTGTCGTTCGGGATCTTTGATGCCATCGAGCATATATTGTATCATGTATCGATAAGATGTTTCCAGTTCGTCAAGCATCGTACGGGCTGACCACTCTTGCAGTTCTTGTATGAGTAGTTGCATCAAGCTAAATGCATTTTGCAGGTGTCGATGTCGCAGTGCGTCGTATATTTTCTGTTGTATCTTGTCAGTTTCTTGCAATAACATAATCTTCTATACTTGATATTATAACCTCTGTCATACCCTTAGAGTTTTGTATCAGTGGTTGTTAAGAGGCATTTGTTGATAAATATTTAGCACTTTTACTCCGTAAAGGTAGTGAAAATATAAAAAATCACTATCTTTACCGTCGATAAAACTAAAAAAATTATGTTTTCAGGAATAGTAGAAGAAGCGGCTACCGTAGTAGCATTGCGTAATGACCAAGGCAATTTGCACTTGACATTGAGTTGTTCATTTGTCAATGAGTTGAAAATAGACCAGAGTGTATCGCACAATGGTGTGTGTCTTACAGTGGTAAGTATCGATGACAATACCTATACCGTAACAGCCATCAAAGAGACCCTCGAACGCTCCAATCTGGGATTGCTCGAAGTGGGCGACAAGGTCAACCTTGAGCGTAGCATGGTGATGAATGGTCGTCTTGATGGACACATTGTGCAGGGACATGTCGACCAGACGGCTGTGTGTCGTGATGTGGTGGAGGCCGATGGTAGTTGGTATTACACCTTCGAGTATGAGTTGGATAAGGAAATGGCTCGTCGCGGATATTTTACTGTCGATAAAGGCTCGGTAACGGTCAATGGCGTGAGTCTTACTGTGTGCAATCCCACCGACAATACCTTCCAGGTTGCTATCATACCTTACACTCACGATAATACCAACTTCTGCTGTATCAAGAAAGGTACAGTTGTAAACATCGAGTTCGATATCATCGGAAAGTATCTCTCTCGCATGATGCACTTTGCCGAGCAATAAGATAGTGAACAATGAAAACATTTCTTGACTTGGCTCGCAGTCGCCAGAGCGACCGAGCTTTCGATGCAACACGTCCGGTTGAAAAGGAGAAAATAGAGCGTATTCTTGCTGCTGCTCAGTTGGCTCCTTCGGCATGTAATGCACAGCCTTATAGGATAATTGTAGTAGATGACCCCGAGTTGAAGAATAAGGTGGCTGATACAACATCGTCGAAAGTGTTGGGTATGAATCACTTTACCAAGCAAGCTCCTGTGCATATGGTTATTGTGGAGGAAAATCCCAATCTTACCTCGGGTATTGGAGCAGTGGTAAAGGACAAGCATTTCCCGTATATCGACATCGGCATTGTGGCAGCACATATAACTTTGGCCGCTGCCGATGAAGGACTTGGCTCGTGCATCTTAGGCTGGTTTGATGAGAAAAAGTTGCGTACCTTGTTGGATATACCGGCACGCAAACGCATCCTACTCGACATCGTTATAGGATATTCCACACAGCCATTACGCGACAAAAAACGCAAGGATGACGATAAAGTTGTGGGGTATAATCAATATTGACGACCATTTGTCATGAAAAAATTGCTGACTTATATACTGGTCATATTGCCATTGTGCATGTCGGGGCAGAGTAATATTGCCGGTCGTAATCGCAGTGTGACTGCCGAGTGGCAGCGTAATGCCTCCCGTTCTGCAACACAGCAAGTTGCGATGGGTATGCATCAAGTGGTCGATACATTGCTCACACCCGATGTGCCTTTCACGCCTATGGCTGTATCGATGATGGGTTATAGTAAGCACCGTAATGACGAACATGAGAGTTTTATATTGCGTAACAATACTGCCAACTATCATATATCGAGGGTACTGATAAAATTGGTGTATACCACCACCGAAGATGGTATCACATTCCACAACCGAGAAGAACTTGTTGAGTGTGATATCAGACCCGGTATGACTCGTATGGTAAGTATCAAGAGTTTCGACAAAGGGAAGAATTACTATCATCACAGTACCCCACCTACCCGTGCCACGGGTATACCCTATGAAGTAAAGTATGACATCGTTCGATATGATGTAGTCGTGGAGTAAGTATGCCACGAGAGTGTAAGGGGTATATTGGTTGGGGGCAAAGAAATCTCATCCACACCGATGTTTAGCCCGAGGAAATATATTCATCGATATATTTTCTCATCACTCTATGCAGTCGATAGGATATAAAAAAAGCAGGTGAGCCGGGAGGTGAAATACGTTTTCTGAAAAAACTATAGAAGTAACCTCAACCGATAGCCTGCTTATATGGTAACAACGCAACGATGGTTGTTGTTGTAGTCTTATTGATGTTGCAAATTTATATCATATATTTTAAACATTCGGTATATTGTGTCGAAAAATTTTCAAAATCCATGATAATATCGGCATCCTCCGGCGATTCTACCCGTTGTCCGCGACTTTCGGCGTGCCACGACAATAACGTGTACATATCGAGAGTGGGGGTCTCGGTGTAGAGATGAATAACATCGAGTAAGAGTGGTACATGATTGAATGGTAAGGCACTGCCACTATCTATATCGAGAACGATGTACTCGTTCTTATGTAGGTCGACAATCACCATGTGAACCCCATTGGACAAGGATGAGAAACGGAAACTGTTGACAGCCGTAGCAGGTATCCATGTAGGGTTTGACTCGGGGTGTTCTCGCTCCATGTAGCCAAAAGCCGCGTCGAGACTGTTCATGGGACGACGTTCGAAATTGCTGGCTGACACAATGACGTAACGATAGTGCTTGCGAGCCTCGTCCATGACAACATCGATGTATTCGGCACAATCGCCTTTGTGATGGCGTACATCGCCCGAGTGTACGGCACAATCGCTTTTCAGTCCTGTTGCCCATGATATTGTTTCGGTACTATCTTCGCTCACAAACGTGGCAAAAAGGTCAAGGTCTTCATATCCATCTTTATCTACCCAGTGAAGGTAGAAACGTACAACACGAGCATCGGGATTGTCGAATGGAATGCGAGTGCCTCTGACACGAGTCTTCAACGATGGGTTGAGTCCACGCATTTGCAATGGAGCCGGAACATTCTTCAACTGTTCATCAATGAACACTTTACCCAGTGGTTCGGACTTGGCGAAGCGTCGTTTCAGTTCATCAACAATGCTATCGTTGATGCGATTGGCTAACGAAGTCGCCATGGGAGTCAACTTTTCAAGAAATACAGGAGCCTGTTTGCCCTTGATTATGATAGAGCGAGCAGCATCGGCATCGGTGCGACGAAGGAAGTGGTTGTATAGTTCGTACAGCACCTTGCTCGAAACGCGAGGTAATAGGTGTGTAAATGTGGCAAGGATACTCTCTCGCTCATTGTCATTCTGAGCCATGCGTAGCAAGTGGTCGATGCGACGCATATACTCGCCGGGGCGTTGTGAGAGGATGGCTATGCGTTGACCGATGTCGGCCGAATCATCCACTTCGGCATACCAACTGCGAGCATAGTTGCGAACTGCACAGAATGCCTCGGCACTGCGAGGATAGCGGCGGGCATAATCGCCAACATGTAGTATCTCGCCCAATCGTTTCCAACGCTCGGCACGCAATACCATTTCTGATGCATCGCACGACGATTGTTCCAAATGGTCGAGCAGCATACGTCGTTCACGACGTGTGAATTTCTTGAATCGGAATGCCAGTGAGGCTTTGTTGAGATATCGGTGAGGTGTGCCATCGGCCATGATAGTAATGTGTGTTGGTGGCACGGGGGGGAGTGATATGTCACCTCCCGACATATATACTGCCAGTCGTAAAACATCGGTAGCTGTTGCCAGTTGGACTGGCATGTTTTCGGCAGCAAGCATGCACAATGTCTCCTTGAATGGAATGACTTCGGGTAGTAACCGTACTACATCGGGATATTGGCGTACAAACCACAATATTGTGTCGCGACTCTGTTGGGTCAGAGATTGATTGGCTGCACATAGTGTTGTAAATATTGCCTCAAAGTCCTTGATGTCGGCTGCTCGGAGCATGTTATATTGCGGATGTTCCATCGCAGTAGGACGTTCGCCTTTCCATCCTTCGGGTATGAAATGACCATTGCTCCAATAATAGATAAGTTGATTGATAAACAAGTCGGCGTGACTCAACTCCATGACTTGCTGTGGAAAGCCTTCGTAGAATGGTTTGAAATTGCCCAAATCCCCCAACATGTAACGTAGATAACCTATCACCTCTCGGTGAAAGGTTACAGCGTCATCGTAAGGAGCGTGTTCAACCATCCGATAAGCTTCTTCATTGAGCATATATCCGGCTTGCATTAATTCATATTGTATTGTTGCAGCCAGTCCATTTTCTTCTTTGCCAGTTGGTAGCACTACCCATCCGTTGAGTAGGGCAATAATGTTTTGAGTCAGTTCCATATCGCAAAGATAATGAAAGGTTTGAGATAAGCCCTCATACTTATTATAAAATTTCATTCTATCGCTATCATCCCAATATGATAGGTCTGTGAGATATAAACTTTCATAGTACGAACACCTCGTTTGCACGATTGGTTCACTCTTTGCGGCCTATCATGATGTAGAGCAACGAGGGGGTATATCGCCGCATGACATGGTATAGGCACAATAGTAAGCCCAATGAAAGGAGTAGTGTTACAATGGTAATGAGAACGACGATGTAGCCGCTATCTGTGCCGGTAAGTATCATAAGAGCTTTGAAAATGTATTTGGCACACATCGTTTGTGCAAGATATATGAATATGGCTGATGAGGCAAGAAACCGATTGACTCGGCATTTCCCACTATTGAGCAGTATTGCAGCAGTGTTGAATGCTACAATAACACCTACCCACATATTGCAAGCCTTGATGATGGTTGTAGCCTCAGGGGAGTGTGGTTGAAGAACAATGTGTGCGATGGATAGAAGAATATAGAGCATGAAACCGGGTACTTTAACACGTCCCATGTCGGCTATCAAGTCACGTTGATTAATACTCATATAGCTACCCCAAGAGAAAAAGAACAAACCTTGGAATGGAAAGTAGAAGTCGTGGAAAGAGTAATAGTCGGTGAGCAACCATAGTATGGCAAATGTTATGATTGAATATATCTTTCCATGTTTTATGGTAAAATATATGATAGGACTGAGTAGTGCCAGCACCATCAGGTCTCGTAAGAACCACATCGCTTGGTTTTGCGGAAAGATATGTCCGGTTAACTCGGGTGTCGCAAATACACCTTTCTCGCTGTTCCAATATGTATTAAGTAGAGAGCTAAGCGTGAAGTGTGGCTCTTGTTCAAGAGGATTGACCGATGCAAACCAGGGTAACATGAAGAACAAAATCGTGAGCAATGCTACCGTATTCCACACAATGTAAGGAATGAACAGTGAGTGAATGCGATTGCGGAGTTTGCGAAGGTAGATATTGACATCCAATTTCCCTCCCCAAAAGAATACATAGCCCGATATAAAGAAGTATATGGGTACACTCTGTCCGCTGAGAAATGCTTTTATAATGCTGTCGACAAAGTGCAGAAACTCGCCTCCCGAAGTCAGTTCATCCGTAGCAATAGCCGAGGCGTTATTGAATATGTGGATGTAGAGAATAATGACAGCCAGCGGAAACCGTAGCAAGTCGAGGCATTGGGTCTGAAATCTTTTATCAATAGTGTGGCTCATGTCTTTCGTACAATGTGCAAAGATACAAATAAGCAAGCGAGAAATATCATGCTTGCTTGAATATTTTTCGCAGCGAGCGAAAGTAAAAACTCCAATAAGAAGTGCAAAAGGTATTCAGGTGAAAAAAATACTATGAAAAAATCGAGGTGCAACTCGTTGTAAGATGCACCTCGATATAGTAAAGAGAGCCTATTGACAATCAGGCTTTATCATTCAATTGTGTTGTCACTCTATTATTCTTCGCCCCAATTTTGTTTTGCTTGACGCAAGTAGCTCTTGTAACGCCATTGAGCATTTTCTTTGGCGGCAGCGAAGAGTTGAGCAGCCTCTTCGGGATATTGCTTCATTACCGATGCAAAGCGTACTTCGCCTTTGAGGTAATCTTCAAATTTATCCCATTGAGGTTCTTTCGAGTCGAGAGTGAAGGGGTTTTTGCCTTCGGCTTCAAGTGCGGGGTTGTAACGCCACAAGTGCCAGTATCCGCATTCTACGGCAGCTGCCTCTTCGGCTTGTGACTTGCCCATACCTTTCTTCAATCCGTGGTTGATACAGGGAGCGTAAGCAATTACCAACGAAGGTCCGGGATAAGCCTCAGCCTCGCGGATGGCCTTCAAGGTCTGAGCTTGGTCGGCACCCATCGCTATCTGGGCTACATATACATATCCGTAGGTTGTAGCAATCATACCCAAGTCTTTCTTGCGAATACGTTTACCGGCAGCGGCAAACTTGGCAATAGCACCGATGGGTGTTGACTTAGACGATTGTCCACCTGTATTGGAATATACCTCGGTGTCGAGAACGAGGATGTTGATATCTTTGCCCGATGCGATAACATGGTCGAGACCACCGTAACCGATGTCGTAAGAGGCACCGTCACCACCTATAATCCATTGGCTGCGTTTAACGAGGAAGCTGCTCAATGATGCAATCTTCTTGCAGCAGTCGCAATCGCAAGTGGCAACGATAGCTTTGATTTTCTCGGCAAGGACAAGTGTAGCTTCACCGTCTTCACGTTTTTCGAGCCATTCGGCAAAGAGTGCCTTCATCTCGTCGGTGCAGCAGTCACATTTCAAGCCGGCCTCCATAGCTTCAATAAGGCGGGCACGCATCTTGTCATTGGCCAGTGTCATACCCAAGCCATACTCGCAGAAGTCCTCAAAGAGTGAGTTACCCCATGCCGGTCCACGACCATTCTCATTGGCTGTATAGGGTGTTGAAGGTACTGAACCTGAGTAGATCGACGAGCAACCTGTTGCGTTGGCAACCATCTCGCGTTCGCCATAGAGTTGTGTGAGAAGTTTGACATAAGGAGTCTCACCGCAACCCGAACATGCACCCGAGAACTCAAACAGCGGAGTGGCAAATTGTGAGTTTTTGGGATTGCTCTTGACATCGACGAGCGATTGTTTGCTCTTTACGTTCTTCACGCAGTAATCCCAGTTGGCAGCTTGGGGAAGTTCGCCTTCAAGGGGTACCATAGTAAGAGCTTTACCCTCTTTGTTTCCGGGGCAAACATCGGCACAGTTACCACAGCCAAGACAGTCGAGAACGCTCACTTGTATGCGGAAGTTCATACCTTTCATGGTTGCAGGTACTTTCATTTCGAGTGTTTCGAAGTTGGCACCGGCCATTTCTTGTTCGTCAAGAACAAAAGGACGTATACAAGCATGAGGACACACGAACGAGCATTTGTTACATTGTATACAGTTGGCGGCATTCCATGTGGGAACGAAGGCAGCTACACCGCGTTTTTCGTACTTGGCAGTACCGGCTTCCCATGCTCCATCTTCGTAACCTACAAAGTCCGATACTTTAAGCAAGTCGCCATCTTGTGCGTTGATAGGACGTACCACCTTGTTGATGAAGGCCGGATCGTTGTTTTCTGTGGCTGCATCATCGGCAAGTGTAGCCCATGCAGGGTCGATTGTGAGTTGTTGGTATTCACCACCACGGTCAACAGCAGCGTAGTTCTTGTTAACTACATCTTCACCCTTCTTGCCGTATGATTTAACGATGAATTTCTTCATTTGCTCAATGGCTAAGTCGACGGGTATAACCTCAGTGATGCGGAAGAAGGCCGACTGCAAGATTGTGTTGGTGCGGTTGCCCAATCCTATTTCTTGTGCTATCTGTGTAGCGTTGATGTAGTATACGGTGATGTTCTTCTCGGCAAAGTAGCGTTTTACTTTGTTGGGCAGATGCTTGGCAAGTTCTTCACCGCTCCACACGGTGTTGAGCAGGAATGTACCGTTCTCACGCAAGCCACGAGTAACATCGTACATGTGCAAGTAGGCTTGAACGTGACATGCAACGAAGTTGGGGGTGTTTACCAAGTAAGTCGAACGGATGGGGCTGTCGCCGAAACGAAGGTGTGAGCAAGTGAAACCTCCCGACTTCTTCGAGTCGTAGGCAAAGTATGCTTGGCAATATTTGTTGGTGTTATCACCGATAATCTTGATTGAGTTCTTGTTGGCACCCACAGTACCATCGGCACCAAGACCATAGAACTTGGCTTCGTACATACCTTCACCACCGAGAGCAATCTCCTCTTTCAAGGGGAGTGATGTGAAGGTTACATCATCTACGATACCCAGTGTAAAGTGGTCTTTGGGTTGTGGCAAAGCGAGATTTTCGTATACCGAGAGAATCTGAGCGGGAGTAGTGTCCTTCGATGCCAATCCGTAGCGACCGCCTACGATAAGCGGGGCATTCTCCTTGCCGTAGAAGCATTCTTTAACATCGAGGTAGAGAGGCTCGGCATTGGCTCCGGGTTCTTTGGTGCGGTCGAGTACAGCGATACGCTTGGTAGTAGCGGGTACGGCTGCCAAGAAGTGTTTGGCCGAGAAAGGACGATACAAGTGAACAGCCACAAGACCCACTTTCTCGCCCAAGGCAACGAGGTGGTCAACAGCCTCGCGGATAGCTTCTGTACCCGAACCCATGGCGATGATTACTCGTTCGGCATCTTCGGCACCATAGTAATCAAACAAGCCATACTTGCGACCTGTAATCTTGTATATCTCATTCATGTATTTCTCTACAATCTCGGGAACGGCATTGTAGAACTTGTTGCTCGACTCACGATGTTGGAAGAATACGTCGCCATTCTCAGCAAGACCGCGAGCGATGGGAGCATCGGGAGTGAGTGCACGACGACGGAAGGCTGCAAGACCTTCTTGGTCGATAAGGGGAGCGAGGTCTTCTTGGTCGATGGCCTCTATCTTCTGTATTTCGTGCGAGGTGCGGAAACCATCAAAGAAGTTCAAGAATGGAATGTGCGACTCGATGGTAGCCAAGTGTGCAACACCTGCCAAGTCCATTACTTCTTGTACCGAACCTTCGGCAAGCATGGCAAATCCTGTCTGACGGCAAGCCATCACATCTTGATGGTCGCCGAAGATGCTCAATGCATGCGATGCCAATGTGCGTGCCGAGACATGGAAGACGCAGGGAAGCATCTCACCGGCAATTTTGTACATATTGGGAATCATCAGTAACAGACCTTGCGATGCTGTATATGTTGTGGTCAATGCACCTGCATGCAATGAGCCGTGCAATGCTCCGGCTGCACCACCTTCCGATTGCATTTCTTGTACAAGGACTGTCTCGCCAAAGATGTTTTTACGTCCTGCTGCAGCCCATTCGTCAACATACTCTGCCATGGTCGACGAGGGTGTGATGGGGTAGATGGCTGCTACTTCTGAGAACATATACGAGATATGTGCAGCAGCTTGATTACCATCACATGTCAAAAATTTTTTTTCTTTACTCATTGTCTTGATGTATATTAGTTTTTTGTAATATAGTTTTTTCTTTAATATAAAAATCCGAATAGCCACAAAGGGATATTCTTGTTTGCTCCGGTGGACATGTTGTCTATTACATAGTACATGTCGCCACTCATTCGCACCTTTGAGCGTTGTGTGATGATGCGGAATGAGTGAAGTCCGTCCACAACAAATCGTACGCTGTTACTGCCCAAGTTTAGTGAGTGGCAACTATGTACGGTGTTGTAGAAGAATGTCTCACATACAGCTTGGCGGTCGGCCTGCAATGAACGATTGGAATATATCAGATTGGGGTTATGCAAATAGAGCATGGCGGGTTTCTGAGGATATGATTCATTTTCACGATATAGCATGTTAATGAGTCTTGCATCCTTGAAACACTTGATATAGTTCATTACCGTTGCTCGTGATATTTGTGTCTCTTGGCTCAGTCGACTTACGTTGAATGTTCCGGGCGATTGCTTAAACACGAGATAGAGCAGCCGTCGCAACTTGGGTAGATAGGATAGTTCAAGTTGTTTAAGCAACATGATGTCGATTTCCATCATCATATTGATGGTCTTAATGAGATTCTCCGAGAAGTTGCTCTTGTCTAGGAAAAAAGGATAGTAACCGTGGTGTAAGTAGCCGTCGAAATATTCAAGTGGATTGACACGACTTGTTATGGCTTGTGAGATGGCTTCGTGGTTACTCAATATCTCGCTCAGTGTGTAGGTGTGAAACGATAACCCCGATTTGATATTGAGATATTCGCGGAATGAGAATCCTCGCAGATTGTATGATGCTACCAATCCATCGAGCAAGGGGTTCTCTTCTTTCAGTCGCATTACCGTCGAGCCGGTAAAGATGATTTGTAACTCGGGTAATGTGTCGTGGCATCGACGTAGTGCTTCACTCCACTCGGGGTATTTAAACACTTGGTCGATGAGTAGTGTGCGTCCACCTTGGCGATAGAATGTTGTGGCAAAATCGTCTAAGGTGTGGTCGGTAAAGTACAGATTGTTAAGGTTGATGTAGAGACATGATCGATCGTCGGTGGCAAATCGCTCGCGTGCATATTGTAGAAGAAATGTTGTCTTGCCCACTCCACGGCTGCCTTTTATACCGATGAGCCGATGCGACCAGTCGATTTCACGCATCAATTCTCGTCGCACAGGATTACCCAAATGCTCCAACAAGTAATTATGTGTTCTGTAAAAAGACTCCACCTATCTGTACTTATAAAGTGATTTCACTGCAAAGATAGTTATTAAATAGCTAATTTGCCAACTATACATTGCAAAATAATGTATTATATTGTCATGTTTGTTTTTTTTAACATATCCCGAAGGTTTAAGGAGGCTTCTATCCATTGCTTTGTGATGATGGATGATTTTTCTCGTAGAGCGGATTTTAGTCTTTGGTCGAATGGGTGTTGCATACTAAGTGGTTGAGGTTGAGGTTGAAAGATGCCGAAAAGAATATCGAGCGAAGAGATTATTTTCCTCAACGAACGAATGATTAATCTGTGCATTTTATAGATGTTGCCTTAAAAAAATAAGGGATGCAGTTGTGTTGTTGCATCCCTTATCGGTATTATAACTATTCGCTTACTTTATAAGTTGTTGCGATTGAGTTGCGATAGTTTGCTGTGATATTGATACTCGATGAGTAATCGGTTTTCTTCGGCCTTATTGAGTTGAGCTATGTCGCTCATGTATTCGAGCAAGGATATTTGTCCGCTTTCCAAGGCTTTGACCAACAAGGTTCGATTGTTCTGAACCATGAGTAACTCGTAATCGGCGAGAGCCGCTTTTAATGCACAAGTTTCTTTGTATAACTGAGTAGCTTCGGCGGTAACTTGCGATTGGGTCTCTTCTGTTTGCCAGGTAAGTGCCAATGCACGAGCCTTGGCAGTCTTCACCTCGTTGTTGGTCTTAAATAACGGTAGGGATACACCTACGGCCAAACCGTAGAACATATCACCTACTTCGTAGGCTTGCTTATAACCTATCTCAAATCGGGGTATCCATCCTTGACGTGCCACCGAACTGTATGACTCGGCCATCAATTGCTGATTGCGTAGCGTCTGCATGGTGGCATCGGTTTCTCTCCATTGGCTCACAGCATCTTCGAGTGACGCAGGCATGGATATGATGGGATATTGCGACAGAGTGGTAGCGTTGACGGGGAGTGTATTGCCGCCATTGTAAGCTATGAGTGAGGCGATAGCTGCATCGCGTTCGCTAAGGAGCATTTTCAAGCGAGTCGATTGGCTGATGCGTTCTATTTCTACTTTATTAACTTCTAATTGGTTGGCATCTCCGGCTTCCAATCGTTGGTTGTATAACTTGACTAACGATTGTGCAATTTTCTCACGTTCGTTTACAAGTTTTATTTGCTTGTTGAGATATACAATCTTGATACACAACTCACGAGTGGCCAGCAACACTTCTTGGCGTGCCAGTTTAACTTGTGAATTGCCCAACGAGTTCTGTGCATTGATGAGTTTGCGACGACCGGAGTAGAGTGTAGGGAAATCAAATCCCTGCATGATGGCAAAACCATATTTGTTTCCTCCGGGGACTTGCTTCTCAGCCCACAAATACTCAAACTCGAATGTGGGGTTTTCAAGACAATTCTCGGCCGATAATTCGGTTTGGGCTGCTGTAACCTCTTGTTGTACCGATTTGATGCTGTTATTATGTGTCGATACGCTTTCCATGATGCTCTCTATGGGCGATTGAGCCGTTGCGGTGAGAGCCATTGCAGCCGTTGTTATGTAGATGAATATTCGTTTCATTGCGAGCTGTTTTTGCGGTTCGTTATAAGGTAAATAATAGGGATGACGAAAGCATTGAGCAGTGTCGAACTGAACAGACCTCCCAAGATAACCTGTGCCATGGGACTTTGTATCTCATTACCCGGAGCACTACCATTGAGTGCCAAGGGGATAAGTGCAAGTGCCGATGTCAATGCTGTCATCAAGATGGGATTGAGACGGTCAAGCGAACCTGTTACAATAGCTTGTTGTAGTGGCATTCCTTCTTCTTGCAAGGCATTGTAGCGTGAAATGAGCAACATTCCGTTGCGTGTGGCTATACCGAACAACGAGATGAAACCGATAATGGCAGGAATACTTATTTCACCCGATGTAAATCGTAGAATAAACACACCACCAATCAGGGCGAGTGGCAGGTTGAGAAGGATGATAGCCGATTGTTTGGCACTCTTGAACTGCTGAACAAGAAGCAAGAAGATAATGAGAATCGCTGCCATTGATGCTATGACAAGGATGCGTGAGGCTTCTTGTTCGCTCTCAAACTGACCTCCATACTCGACGTAATATCCTTCGGGCATTTTCAGTTCATCTACTTGCGATCTGATG
Organism: Bacteroidaceae bacterium; assembly: GCA_017531985.1. Lineage (GTDB taxonomy): Bacteria > Bacteroidota > Bacteroidia > Bacteroidales > Barnesiellaceae_A > Barnesiella_A. The sequence continues at coordinate 50,308 of JAFXJY010000034.1, read as the reverse complement.
TCGTCTATAACACTGCGTAAGTCGCGATCGGCAACGTTGGCCGAGATAACAATTTTGCGTTTTACGTTTTCTCGGTTGATGGTATTGGGACCCATCGACGAACGTACCTCCGCTACTTGTGAAAGCGGAATTTTGCCCTCGGGGGTGTCTATCATGATGTCTCTCAATTTCGATGCAGTGTCGCGGTTGTCATCCTTGACACGCACTGTAAGGTCGAATGTGCGACTTTCGTCATACACTTGCGATACCACCTCTCCGGCCATGGCTACGTTGATAAATTCAATAAATTCGGGCATCGTAATGCCATAGCGAGCCAAGAGGTCGCGGCGAGGTACAATGTGTATCTGCGGACGTTCTATTTGTTGTTCGATGTTCAGGTCGGCAACTCCTGCAACACCCGAGGCCCTGTTTTTTATCTCTGTGCCGATGGCATACATGCGGTTGAGGTCTTCACCAAACAGCTTGATGGCTATTTGCGATTTTGTTCCCGACAGCATGGCGTCGATACGGTGTGATATGGGCTGACCTATTTCGAAATTCAATCCCGATATTGTGCTTAATTTCTCTCTAATATCGGCCTTGACGGCTGCATGAGAACGCTTTTGCAACTCGAAGGGTGCTTCTATCTCACTGGCATTTACACCCAAGGCATGTTCGTCAAGCTCGGCACGTCCTGTTTTGCGTGCCACTGTCTTTATCTCGGGTACTTGTAAGAGGAGTTCTTCGACCTGACGTCCCATTCGATCCGACTCTTCGAGCGATACTCCCGGTTGAGTGGCTATGTTGATGGTGAATGAACCTTCATTGAAGGGGGGTAAGAAACTGCGACCCAGTGTGAAAAATATGCCAATGGTTATGACAAAGATGGCAATGGTAACGCCTAATACTGCCTTGTGGTGTGATAGTGCTTTGTTCAGAACTTTGCTGTATATACCTTGCAGCTTGCGTGACAACCAAGGCTCTTTGTCCTGTTTGAGAGCTTTGTCGCTGTTGAGCAAATAGCTACACAGTACCGGTGTAAGCGTGAGAGCCACCACTGTCGAGGCTACAAGTGCTACAAGGAAGGCTATACCCAACGGACGCAACATGCGACCTTCCATACCCGACAGGAAGAACAAAGGCATGAAACTTACCATGATGATAAGTGTGGAGTTGAGAATGGGCATACGCACCTCTTTCGATGCCTCAAATACGATGTCGATGGTCTTGGCACGTTGCTCTATGGGCAGTTGTCGGTTGGCTCGCAATCGCTTATATACATTCTCTACGTCGACAATAGCATCATCGACCAACGAGCCGATAGCTATGGCAAGACCTCCAAGACTCATCGTGTTGATGGTCAATCCCAAGCCTTTAAGCGTGAGCAATGATATTATGGCCGATAGAGGAATGGCTACCAATGAAATGAGTGTCGTACGAGTATTCATCAAGAAGAAGAATAATACTATAATGACGAATATGGCTCCCTCGATGAGGGCTCGTTGTACGTTGTTGATTGAACTATTGATGAAGTGCGACTGCTTGAAAATATCGGTCGACATGACAACATCCTCAGGCAGATTTTTCTGCAACTCAACGAGTGCCGACTCTATGTTTTCGGTCAGTTTTATTGTACCGGTGTTAGGTTGCTTCTTGACAGTTATGAGTACAGCAGGCTTGCCTTCAACCGAAGCCATACCCAGTTTGGGCGACTTGTCGGTAATGATTACATCGGCTACATCCGATAATACTACCGGACGACCATCGATGCGTTTCACCACCGAGCGACCTATGGCATCGACGTCGGTGGTCGAGATGTTACCACGCACTATATATTCGTTGCCATATTCGTATATGATACCTCCGTTTGCATTGTCGTTCATGCCGCGTGAAGCTGCCAGCACTTCATCGATGGTGACATCATAATGTTTCATGCGAGCCGGATCAATCGATATACGATACTCCTTGATTTCTCCACCTATGACAGTGGCCTGAGCAACACCTCCGATCGAGAGCAATCGCGGACGGATAGTCCAGTCGGCAAATGTTCGCAAGTCTTGCAGCGAGGTACTGTCGGCTGTAAGACCTATAATCATCATCTCACCCAGAATTGACGATTGTGGAGCCATTGTGGGTGTTCCTACTCCCTCGGGGAGCATTTCATTGAGTTGTACCAATCGTTCCGAGGTAATCTGTCGAGCCAGATATAGGTCGGTTCCCCAGTCAAATTCGACCCAAACAACCGAAAAACCTGTTGTCGATGATGAACGTACACGGCGTACATGTGTGGCACCGTTTACGCTGGTCTCTATGGGGTAAGTTACAAGACGTTCTACCTCTTCGGGTGCCATGCCGTGAGCTTCGGTCATGACAACCACCGTGGGAGCATTGAGGTCGGGAAATACATCGACCTCCATATTCGATACACTGTACACGCCCAACACCAGTATAAGAGCCGATATAACGGATACCAGCAGGCGATTGTGAAGTGAAAATTCTATAATCTTATTTAGCATACGGCTGGCTGTGTTTAGTGGTTATGGTTGTGTGCTTCGGGCAGTACATTGCTGTTGGCTGCCAATTTTACGCGATAAACGCCATCGACAACAATTTTGTCTCCTGCTTTGATGCCCGAGAGTATCTCTATGCGGCTGCCATTCGATAAGCCGGTTTTTACCTCGACTTTTTCAAAGTCATTCTCGCACAATCGACGATACACGAAGTACAGACCTTGTTCCTCGGTAATAGATTGCATGGGAAGGCTTATAACATTGTTGCGGCTCTTGCCCAGCAGATATACATCGACACTGCTTCCCGGTACAATGGCTGCGTGGTTGTCAAAGTCGAAAGTGACAGGAACAAAGAATGATGTCTCACCGGCATTGCGTCCGTACGAAAGAAGTTTGCCATTCATCTCGCCGAGTTGATATACATGCTCATCGTAGGGTGTAACAAAGTTGGCTGATGTAATAGAGGGTAATTCGTTGTAGTAGCGTTGAGGAACATCGGCACGCAGTTGCAGACGCTTGTTCTGTGCAATTGTAGCCAGTGGCGTTCCTGCCTCAACATAGTCACCCTCGCTTACCCACAGGCGTGTAATGTAACCGCCTTTTGAAGCACGAGCTTCGCTTCCGGAGGTATCACTGCTGCTGACCGCCTCGTATGCCAGTCGAGCCTGTTCGTAAGCCTCGCGAGCTGCTTCATATTCACGTTGTGACACGATCTTATCGGCTACTAATTTTTCGGCACGTTCGTAGGCTGCCTTAGCTGTCTCGTAGGTGACGCGAGTGCGTTCAGCGGCATCACCTGCACCAACATTGCGTGACGATATGGTAAAGAGAACGGTACTGTTTGATACTGCTGCACCCTCGCTCCATGTGCGAGCATAGTGAACTGTTCCCGATTGTGGTGCTACGACTGTCATTACATCGCCGGTTGCACCCACTACATGACCGGTACATTTGATAACTGTATTGAATACACCCGGAGTCACCTCTTCGGTGGTCAGACCGATGGCTTCTGCTTCGCCCGGTTTAAGTGAAATACCACCCTCGTGGTTGTGGTTATGAGTAGCTGCCGATTGGCTATGGCTATGACCCGAGTGGTCATGACCTTTGTGATCGTGGCTATGAGCCGAGTGATTGTGACCTTCGTGGCTGTGAGTTGTGGTAGCATGTTCATGAGCATGCTCGTGTTCATGGGTATTATTGGCACAACTTGCCAGTAAGTATGCACCAATGGTAAGAATGACGAAAACTTGTTTTTTCATTGTTCTGTATTATTAATGTGTAGATATGGATGCGTGATGGCAACCACATGTGATAAGGTTTGTTGTATAATTGTTACGGGGGGAGAATTATGTATCCAAAGAGAGACGGATACAATCAAATTATTAAGCCTTGACCGGGGGAGCTCGCAAGCCGCAAGGCGACCCCACAATGCCGGCATCGCAGGGTAAGAGGTAGTAAAATAAAGTGGTGATACGCTTTACATCGGGGTCGGGTAGTTGAGTGTTGTCCCAAGCAAGAATGGCTGTTAGTGATGGTATCAGCCACACCTTTGAGGCATGTCCCGGTTGCGAAGCATCTTGTACAATGTCGATATTCATGGCACAATCGTCATCACAGCCATTGTGTGAGTGATCGTGAGCTTCTCCTTTGTCATTATCGCTATTCCACACAAGACATATGCTCCCATCGTCATGATGATGATGAGGAAGTATCGATGTGGTCACCATCAAAAAAGTGGCACACAGTATCGATAGGATTGCTATGACATGTTTTGCATTATACATAAGCATTTTAGGTGTTGCAAAGATAGGTATTCGATGCGATACTGACAACTCTTTTTGTGATAATTATAAAATTTAACATGCAATTTTCTTGTGTATGTATATTTCATTTGTTATTTTTGTACAGTCTAAAACGAATATTATTAACTCTAAATTTTAAATACTATGGCATTAAAAATCACAGACGAATTAGGAAAAGAACTTATAGCATCGGGTCAACCCGTTGTAATTGACTTCTGGGCAGAGTGGTGCGGGCCTTGCCGCCAAATCGGTCCTTTTGTTGACGAACTTGCAGCCGAGTACGAAGGTCGCGTAACTATCGGTAAATACAATGTTGACGAGGGTGATGAAATCAGTGGCGAATATGGCATCCGCAATATCCCCACATTGTTGTTCTTTAAGGGTGGTCAATTGGTCGACAAGCATGTAGGTTCTGCCAATAAGGCTCAACTCGAAGAGAAAGTTAAAAAATTGCTGTAATATAGTTTATAACTATATAAAATCACTGTTACAGGGCGTGCCGATGGTACGCCCTTTTTGTGTTTTTGTTTTTTTTAACAATAGTGTTGGTTGTGTATCTACGAATATTTCGTAGATTTGCGAAGATTTCGTATTTCAACATCTAAAAGCTATTTGTTATATGGAAAAGTTGACAGCTCAAGAAGAAGATGTTATGTTGGTAATATGGCAACAGAAAAGTGGTTGTGTGAAGGATTTTCTCGAACAGATGTCCGAACCTAAGCCGCCATATACAACTCTTGCCTCGGTAATAAAAAATCTAGAGCGAAAAGGATATGTAGTTGCCAAGCGGTATGGAAATGTTTATTTCTATACTCCCGCTATTGATGAGAATGAGTATAAACGTAAGTTCCTGTCGAATGTCGTTCGCAACTATTTTGCCAACTCATATCGTGATATGGTTGCTTTTTTTGTCAAAGAAGAACAACTGACAGCCGAGGAGTTGCAGGAAATAGTAAGAATTATAGAGAAGGGTAAATCTTAGAATCTGTTTTGAATTTTATAAAACAAGTTCATTTGCTATTGCTAAGAATAGATACGGCTTCTTTGAGGCTCTTTTCGGCATCTATTCATTTCGGAAATTTGAAAATAGCTCGCTATTCCCTGCATCCCCAAAATGAATATCTGCTCAAAAATAATCCTCAAATAATCTCGAAATAAAATTAAAACAGATTCTTAATATAATAGATTCTTTATGAATATTCTTACCTATATAATATTTGTTCAGTTGGGTATAACGACTCTATACTTGCTATATAAGTTATTTTTGTCGGGCGATACCTTCTTGCACGCTCACCGATATACTTTATTGGGTGGTGTGATATTTGCCTTTATATATCCTTTGGCTTGCTTTCATATTCCTCGTGAAGGTGTCGAAGCTCTATATAATAATATTAATGTACGTTATGGTGTAGAATTGTCGACTGTCACAGTCGGAGTTGAACGTATGGCCGATAGTTTTATGTTGATTGATTTGTACTATATAGGAGTTGTATTAGGATTTTTGCTTCTTGTCATCAGGGTTCTATCGCTCCTTTATTTGCGTATGCATAGTGATAGCCGGATGGTAATGGGCATAAAAGTCTGTGTGCCACATGTTCCTATCAAACCATTCTCTTTTGCTTCGGTAATATATATGAATGTAGATAGATATGACCCGGCAATGCTGCGAGATATTTTGTTGCATGAAAAGGCTCATGTTCGAGGTTGTCATACTATTGATTTGATTGTTGGCGAAATAATGGTTATTATGGGGTGGTTTAATCCATTTTCTTGGTTACTTCGACAGGAATTTCATAGCCTTGTCGAATATCTTGCCGATGCCGATGCTGTGAAAGATACCTTTTCGATCAGGGGTTATCAATATCATCTGTTACAATCAGTGCAAGGTGGCAGTGATGGGTTGATAGGGATACACTTTAATCAAAAGATGTTGGTGGAGCGTATAAAGAAAATCAACCAGCCCATCAGTCGTTTGTCACGAAGGTTATTATACATTATTTTATTGCCGGTGTCGTTTATGCTTATCTTTGCAGCCCATGCCGGCGGTTCGTTGTACCAATATACGATGCACTCGTTATCTGACAAAACTGAATTGCAGGAGAATGTTGCCACTAATTATTTATCGCCACAAGAGGTAACTGCAAGTAGCACTGCTTTACCACAGTTCCCGGGTGGTGATATAGCATTAAATAAATTTGTTGCCGATAATATCAAATATCCTCCGCAGGCTGTGTCGGATAAAGTGGAAGGAATGGTAATGGTGCGATTTATTATTAACAGTGAGGGTTATGTGGTTTCCCCAACTATATTACGAGGACTCACTCCCGAGTGTGATGCCGAGGTGTTGCGTATTGTAGGGTTGATGCCTCGATGGCAGCCAAGTGTACAAGACGGCATTGCCGTAGATGTCGATTTTGTTTTGCCTATTACATTTAAATTGTAAATATAATTTAAAATATAGCTATCTTATATATTTGCCGAGGTGTTTTTACCGCGGAAGGCACCTCTATTGTCTCATCTTAAAAACATTTAGTTATGAAAAAAGTCCTTTTATTACTTAGCGTAATGTTTGCAACCTGTGTTATGGTGCATGTTGATGCTCAAACTGCAACTACCCCCGATGTTTTGCCACAGTTTCCGGGCGGTGATACAGCATTGTACGAGTTTGTGTCGCAAAATCTTGTATATCCGCAGCAGGCTGTAAATGACAAGGTTGAGGGTAATGTATTTGTTGAGTTTATAATAACTGTTGATGGCGAGGTCGTAAATGCCAAGATTCTGCGAGGACTCACACCCGAGTGCGATGCTGAGGTGTTACGTATTGTAGGGCTGATGCCTCGATGGACTCCTGCTGTCGATGATGGCAAACGTGTAGATGCTCGTTTTGTTCTACCTATATCGTTCAAGTTATAAACTGATCTCTTAACAAAGAGAGGATGCCTCTTCATCGAGTGTACTCCCGGAAGTTTTTTCATTCAACATCTGAGATTCACTTCGCATTGAGACATCCTCTCTTTTTATATAATGGTGTTCTATATGTCTGGTCGGATTATTTCAGGATGTTTTCTTAATTTCTTACGATGGAGTAATGCAGGCATTGTAACCGAGTAGAATTAGAATGATACCTCAATAAATTCCTAAGCGACCGTAATAGAATATCTCTACAAGGTTTAACTTTTTACCGATTTATAGAACATCCATATAGCTGCTGGATGATAGGTATACAATCGGCAACTCTTATGAGATGTCAGCCGATCTATTTGATAAGATTTCCTATTTGGCTCACCTTGTGTTCTACAACATCGGTGCAAGGTTCGTATTTATACGGTATATACTCTTGTAGTTGTAAGAATGCACGTCCCGACTCCTTGCTATAAAATACTATCAAACGCAGAGTGTTGCCTTTATCTTGCTCCTCAATGGTTATATTCTGAGGGTGGTCGATAACGGATGCTATTAACTCGGCTTTTCTGTTATTGGCAAAGTAGTATTCTTTTTTTATATAACTCTTGCCTTCCCATGCATCTTTGTATCCGTTCTTGTAGAAAGGTATAAGTAATGCCCCGATAACTATGAGTATGTAGCCTGTTACATTGATGGCACCACCGATGGGTAGAATGGCAAGTAGAATACCTATTATTATAAGAATGCTAATGATGATAATATCTTTGGTTGAATGTATTTTGATAAAGTTATTTTCCATTGTTTTTATTATTTAGTCGGTTGATATTTGTGATTGAAAGTTATGTACACACACGCAACCGCATCACACAATATTGTCGTGCTTGTTGTTGATGCTGATATAGGTGTAGTGTAGACTGTGCAACATTCTGTTAATGCTGCATTGTTGAGGTAGAAATGTGTTGACGGCTAAATAATAAGCCTTCCGAGGCTTATAAGACGATGATAAGGCTCGGAAAGAACTGAGCAGAAAGGTTTTGAAGGTTTATGAATAGAAAGACTTACATCAGTGTCAATTATTTTACCGGATTTTAAGTAGGACGTATTGTGACGTCTTTCTGTATCATTTCGTTTGTTGCTTTGTTGCGAGAGGTGTATGTGTATAGGAGTGGTTGTGCGTGGCAGGCATAACAGTGTGTCGGGGAATGCGATGGTTGAGGCATCAACGATTAACGACTCGGTTGTCTGTGTCGGTTCAGTCGTACAGTCATTGACAACCATTTTGTTATTCGATGACGTAAATATGGTCATAACCCACCATGTGAGTATGCCTATGAGTAATGCTATGTTGACCACTCGGCTTTTCATATCCAACGCAAAGTTACCCTTTTATATCGCGAAAAGCAAGAATGGTAAAAGAAATATTTGTGATATGATAAAAATTAGGCAACAGTCACAGCCTCTAATACATAAAATATAAGCGACCGCACCTTCCGGTGCGGTCGCTCGCTATGGTTATGACTGCTATATCTTATCGAGTTGTTACCACAAATTTCTCACCATTGATGATGTAGATACCACGGGGGAGGTTCTTCAATTCATCGCGGTTGGTGGTGTGCATGACAAGTATGCCACGAGTATTGTACACAGTAAATGTATTTGTATCGTCACCCAATATGCTGTTTACGGCACCTAAACTGTTAAGGTAGTAAGTAGCAGTTACATCGGCTGTGTGGTCAATACCATCGGCACTCTGCAAGTTGTTGAGTGTTACGGTGATAACAATGGGGGCGTTTTCTTCATTCTCTTGTGTTAACATAGGAATTTGTTCCCATGGGAAGGGTACTGTCAGAATGGCTGCTGTGGGGTCAAACGTATCGGCTTCCTTAGTGTAGTCAGTCACTACAATGGGTTCTTCCATGAAGTCGAGAGCAAATTTTACTCCATCATATGAGAGTTTGCCTTCATCGGTAATCCATATTTCGATAGTCTCAGGTTCGCAACAATCGAGTGTAGAACCCGGTGCGGGAATAAACTCGCTGATGACATCGGCTGTTACAACGTCCAATGTTTCGTAGGTAAACGAATAGCCACCAATTGTACCTTGACCACCCGAATAAGCATGCTGACCGGTAGTGTCAAGAACCTTATTGAATGAAATAGTCATGTTATTGTAGTTGGTACCCGATTTTACCATGTTGTCGGGTGTGCGAGTTTTGCCGCTAAGGTCTACCTTGATAGTGTTTTCCTCAATGATGGGTGTAAGTTCTTCAACGTAATAGTCGCCCTCAGCATCGGTCGAGCCGAATGAGAGTGATACCATTGCCGATGCAACAGCACCGTCGAATGTGAGCGTTACAATGGCAGAAGGATCGTTGGGCATGTAGTATGACTTGAACGTGCCTGATGTGTTCTTGCTGTTGAGGAGTTGAATGGGCATTTCGCCTATAACATATTCAATATCGGCAGTACCGTCTGTGCCGTAAACCAATGTGGCATCGTCGGCTGCTCTTACGTTGGTAAGGCGGATGATGAACGAGTCACCGCCATTGAGTGTACCATTGTTGAGCCAATTGAAGAGTGGCTCTTTAATCTCCATTGAGATGATATTGTTCTGTCCGTTGACAGGTACCGATGCTGTTTGTCCGTTGGCAATGAGGGTAGCTGTGCCGTCGTAGTTTATGGCTCGACTGAATTGAACCGAAACCAATCCGCCACCCGAAACACTGAATACGCTGCCGGCCTCGGGGGTAGTCTTTGTAATGGCTATGCCATCACCGGCATCCATCGAGATGCGGAAGGTAAACTCGCTCATTGTAAAGTCAATGTAGAAGTAATAGGTAGTACCTTCGGTAACATCAAAGTGATATTGTTTTGCACCGTAAGGGTTGTCGAGTGTGTAGGCTATGGCATTACCTTCGGTCTCCATGTCGCTCAACTTTTCGTGATAGGGGAGCAGGGTATAAGTATCGGTACTGCTTGCAACGAGTGTGCCGCTACTTGTGGCAGTGAATGATGCAATGTAGGAGTTGAAATCCATGGGGATTTGGTAGTCCGTGTCGAGTTGTATCTCGCCCAGATCTACGAGCTTGGCTTGGGCTGTGAATGACATTGCTACACATGCTACAAGCATAAACAATTGTGTAAAGATTTTTTTCATAATATGTTTTTATGTTTAATACTTAACCCACCGACAACACTATGGGTTGTCAGTGGGTTGAAGTGGTTAGTGATTATTGTACCAGAATTTTCTTAACAACAACGCCCTGAGCTGTTACTACCTTAACAATAGCTATTCCTTCGGGAGTATCGATGGTAATCTGATTCATTCCGCGAGCGTTACCCATTAATGAGCCATTGGTGCTGTACACCATTACGTTGGCCTCGCTTGTGGTGTTAACAACGATGTTGCCGTTGAGTGTAGTTATAGATACGTTTGTGTCGCTGTCAATGTTTTCAACTGCTGCAATTTCATCGGCACAAACAGCATTGACTACCACTCCTGTGTTGGCATCAATCATCATAACGACTACCTTGGCATTCGATATGTTTTCGATGTTTTGGGGTACTGCGACACGAAGTTCGGCGTTATATTCTTCGCCGGCAATCATGCTTTGTGGCAAGTAACCACCTGTTCCATTAAAGGTAAGGCCATAATATGCACGGCACACATCATGCAACATGTAGTCGTAGACAACAGGTTGACCGGCATAGATACCATAGCTGCCCCATTCGCCAAGGGCCTCGCTCGGGTAGCTGGCAAATCCGTTCAGCTGCCATGTCTCTACATTGTCTTCAAGAACAACAACGAAAAGGTTGAGGTTCAGGTTCTCAGCGTTCATGGCATAACGTACGGTGCAGGGTATGATAAACTCGTTGGTCGATTTGTCTACCGAGAGGTTGTTTATATTGATATCGGCATTGGTGGGTACTTCCAACTCGTCGGCAACGACGTCGAGCCATAGACGATCTTGTCCCTCGGGAAGTTCGGCATTGCTGAAATAGTAATCACCATTGTGCGATACGGCAGGATAGCTTACTCCCATGCGGTTGATGACGGCCGAGGGAGCTCCCACAACACCGAGGAATTGTGTATATTCTGATAGTCCGGTACCAAGGGGATCATCGCCATAGGTGCGGATGACGATAGGAATAATCAAGTCTCCGTATAGTTCTATCATACGTTCCATTGAGATAAATCCAAGAGGACAGTTGCTGCATGAGCGACCCGAGAACTCCTCGATAACCATGCGTTTAACAGGCTCGAATGCCAGATTTGATACATGACCTACAAGTTCATACAAGTTGTCGTTGCACAGTGCCGACACTGTGAATTTATTAGACTTACCTTCTTCCAAGGGTAGAGGCTTGCTGAATGAGAACTTATAAGTGTCGCCCTTCTTTAAGTTGAGACCACTCTCGTTGATTACGTCTATTTCGTTGTCATTGTTATCTTTGAGTGTGAGAGTCAGAGTTTGGTATGTGTCGGTATCTGAGTCAATAGAGATAATACCTTCGATAGTGATATTCTCTTGCTTGATAACCGATGAGGCGTGAGTGAAGGCAACACGAATGGGCTTGTTGTGCATCACTTTCACATCGTCAACGAAAACGGCACTTTGTCCCTCATTGTCGTTCAAGAATGCGATGTAGATGTTTTTGCCGGCATATTGTGCCAGACTGATAGAGTTTTCAGTCCAGTCGTTGGCAAGGAGGTTGTCATCTTTGCCGGGCGACTGCAAGTCGTTGTAAACCAATGTGCCTTCATTCTTGATGCGTGCTACTATGTTGGCATCAAGGCTGTTGATGTTTTCATCGTTAGCCCATATATATACTTTCAAGTAATCATTCTTGCTGCTGAGGTAGCTTTGAGACTTGAATGAGAGTGAGCATTTCTCATCGGGAATATAGAGTTGAGGAACAACCATCCAGTCGTCACTCTTACCGGCGGGAGTGTACATGGAGTGTGACGATGCAGCAATGTTCGAAGCGTCCTCTTCATCCCATACGATAGCCCAACCGTAGTCGTTGCGATCAAATCCGATAGCTTGTGCATTGGCATCGGGCGAGAGGCGGTCGCCGTCCCACAGCATGAAGTTGGCAACACCGGCACGATTAAAGTCCTCTATCATCAACGAATTGTCGTCAAACGAAATTTCACGCTCATAACTACCGGTATAATTGATAACAAACTTTTCGCTTGCACCATTTCCTGCAACATCGGTTACCGAGCCGGGCATTACTTCTATGCGGTAGTTATTGTCTTTGAACAAGTATTGTGTAGTTGCAGGATATACGGCAACAACCTTGCCACTATATGCCATTAGCAATGTAGCGATGGGTTCTGCCTCGTTTACGTCGTACAGATAGGCTTTGGCACTGTCGGGCAGATATACCTCTACATCGTATGTAAGCAGGATGGGGTTGGTTGAGTTGTCAATTTTGGCAAAAGAACTACCCTCGGTAGGATAGACCGATGTAACTGCAACAGGCTTGTTGGCACGACCGGTATATTCGATGTTTATCTCTTTGTTGGTGAGTTGAGCATCACTCGCCAAGGCTATCGAGCCTGCGGGAATATGTAGGGTGTACTTCTCGCCTTCGGTCAATGAACCATTACGATAGCGAACGGTTATTTTTTTCTTATTGGCGGTGAGACCTGCTGAGTTATATACAGTTTCACCCTTCGAGTTGCGGATTTCCACACAATTGTTGGCACCCACTATTTGTACATCGCGGTCAAAAGTAACCGAAACTTCGCCCAGTCGTGAGATGGTAGAACCGGCACGAGGGGTGGCGTAGTAAGAACCAAGCAAGTCAACACCTTGTGTAGCCTCGGCAAATGTGGTGGGCATTTCGACAACGTAGCTTGTGTAGGGGTCAACCAAGACGGCTGCACGACGACCATCGTTGCTCAGGCATATAGGTGTACCCGTATTTTCGTAACCTGTGCGAGCATAGAAGTCGTAGTCATATTGCTGTTTGAGAATCTGCTCGAAAGTGTACCAATAGGCATTATTGCGGATACTCCATTGACGAATGGGATTGCCACCGGGTGTTGCACCAAAGGCATATCCGTTGTTGTCGATAGCACTTGATACTATGTCGATGTCCTCAGTAGCGGTATAGACATTAAAATCGCCGGTGGCTACGTTCAATACGAAAGTTGTTTCATATTGGTTTCCTATATTGTTGCCATCCATTTCTACCATGTAGGCACGTCCCGACACCCATTGGGCATTGGGGCTGAATGTGGCACTATTGATGAAGTAGAGATTAGCCGCGAGAGGTGAGAAGCGTTTACCTTCGAGGGTAAAACCTATGGGTGAGAATGTCTTTTTATCAACATCGTATATGTAGAAGAAACCATCACCTAAGTAACTGAAAGACATGCTTCCTAAGATGTACTTGCCATCGGGCGAAATCTGATTGAACCAGTTTTGGTCTTGGTCTTGTCCCGACATGTCGAATGTGGGAAGTCCTTCTACTTCAACCAATGTATTGGTGGTCAAGTCCCACAATGCAGGCAGTGTGTAGAAACCATCTTCATCGATCGATTGACGACCTACGGCATACTTGCCATCGGGAGTTACCGAGCGTACATCACCGAAGTATTCATCTTCTTCGCAGGGAAGTATTGTCCACTTGCCGGTAGACTTTGACCAATAGGCGGGTTTGTGGTTAAATTCGCCAACTACAATGCTGCCATCGTCGGTAACATCGGCGGTACCCATCGACATGTAGTCGTTGGTCGAGTAGTTCTTGGCCAAGTCGGTAACGACATCGGTGTCAATCTCGATAAGGCGAGCACCTTTTTGCATCAGTGAGTTATCGGCACTGAATCCATGTGCTACTGCATACTTTCCATTATCCGACATACCATTGATAATGGCTGCATCATCAAATGTGTATTTATGGAAAACAGGTACTTGCTGTGCTATAACACTACCTATACCCATCAATACACTAATGGTGAGTAACAATAATTTCTTCATAAGTTTTTTGAGGTTTTAAGGTTATTTATTTGTTGTTATTTTCGTTGTTTTAAGAAAGTGCAAAATTACAATTTTTTTATTGATTTATCCTAATTATTAGTGAAATAAACTTTGGGTGAAGTATTAAGGTGTATTAATTATTATTTAATAATGAAATGAGAAGGCACACTTATGATGTACCTTCTCATAGTATTATAGACATTCCTTATCTTTGTTCCTGTCAGAAAGGTTTGAAACCCATCACGTTTCGTACCTCTTGCAACGTGCGGGCGGCACTTTCTCTGGCTCGTTCGGCACCCATCGATACTACACGACGCAGATATTCATCGTTGTTGCGTATGTCGAGTATTCGTTCGCGTATGGGGGTTGTTGTTCTGAGTATATCCTCGGCAAGTTGCTTTTTCAGGTCGCCATATCGTATTGAGCAGTTGTTGTATTGTTCTTCGAAGTAGGCAATTGTATCGGGTGATGATACGATTTTGAGCAACGTAAAGAGGTTTTCCACAGCTTCACACTTTGTGGAATTGGGCATTTTAGGACCTTCGTCGGTAACGGCACGCATCACCTTCTTACGCAAAGCTTTCTCTTCGTCGCATAGGTATATGCAGTTGCCTTCACTTTTGCCCATCTTGCCACTGCCGTCAAGACCGGGAACTTTGATACTGGCTTGACCAAAATTGTAGCTGGTGGGCTCGGGGAATAACTCGACACCGTATATCGAGTTGAAGCGACGAGCAAATCGGCGAGTCATCTCCAAGTGTTGCTCTTGGTCTTTGCCCACCGGCACTTTATGTGCTTTGTGTATGAGGATGTCGGCTGCCATCAGCGTAGGGTAGGTGAGCAAACCGGCATTGACGCGATTCTTGGATGTGTCGCTGATAATTTCCTTTTCAATGGCATCGTCATTGTCATCGGACGGAGTGTCGAGGCGAAGCTGCTTGCGTGCCTTGTCCTTGAACGATGCTGTACGCATTAGTTCTCCTATACCCACATGCATGTTCATGAGTAGGTATAGTTCTGAAATCTCGGGGACATCACTCTGGATGAATATAGTCGATTTCTCGGGATCGAGTCCGGCTGCCAAGTATTCGGCAAGAATGTTCTTGACATTCTCGTGTAGCATCTTAGGGTCGGGGTGAGTAGTAAGGGCGTGCAAGTCGGCAATAAAGAAGAAGCAGTTATTCTCATCCTGCATCTTTACGAAATTACGCAGTGCTCCATAATAGTTACCCAAATGCAAGTTTCCTGTTGAGCGGATGCCGCTCACAACAATATCTTTCATAAATATGTCTCTTTTAATAATTATGTGCAAAGATAACGAATTTGACCGAAATATAACCGACCTGCCCTGATATTTTATGGCGATTGCCAAGTATTTACTTCGTTTTTTGTCGGAGAAAGATTTTTGTGTCTTATTTTTCGTTACATTTGTAGTGTTATTAACGATTCTAAATTTATGTAGCATGAAGAATATTCGTTTAAAGGTATTGAGTTTATTGTTGATATTGAGTGGAATAGCATCGGCTGATGTACCCAAATATGTATTTTACTTCATCGGCGATGGAATGGGGATAGGACAGGTGCAAGCATTGCGTACCTATTACAAAAACATTCAAGACTCGGTGTCGGCATTGCCTCATTTTTATGAAACTCCGGTTTCGGGGTTTATCACAACCTTTTCGGCTAATGATGATATAACCGACTCGGCTGCTGCCGGTACGGCTCTGGCATGTGGGGCAAAGACTCGCAATGGAATGATAGGAATGGATGCTGACACGCTTACCTTGACATCGATAGCCAAGAAGATGAAGGCAGCCGGTCGCGGAGTTGCGATAATGAGTAGTGTGTGTCTCGATGATGCTACACCTGCGGCTTTTTATGCCACTCGTCCCAGTCGTCATCATTATTATCAGATAGCCCGACAAGGTGCCGAGTCGGGGTTCGACTTTATGGCAGGAGCCTATTTCCGCGATCCCTATGGAGTGAGAAGTGGTACTCCCGGCAATGTCTTTGCCGAGTATGAAGCGGCTGGTTACACCATAGTGCGTGGTCGTGAGGGCTATGAGCAAGCTGTAATTGATAAAGCCCAACGAGTGTTGTGGCTTGATAGTGACACGACTACTGAAAATCGTATAGGTTATGCCATTGATGGCGATAATGGTGATATGACCCTGCCGCAGATGGTGCGTAGTGGTATTGATTTCCTGTATAAAAAATATCCCAAAGGCTTCTTTATGATGGCTGAGGGTGGTGCTATCGACCACATGGGGCATGGTAACGACCCATCGGGTGTGTTGCGTGAGACCATCGAGTTCGATGCAGCAGTGCGTGAGGCGATAGAGTTTTATAAGAAACATCCTCGCGAGACTCTTATTGTAATAACTGCCGACCATGAGACCGGTGGAATGTCGGTGGGAACTATCGATAGTCGTCACAAGGTCAATATGCATTACTTGCCGTATGCAACGGTGTCGAAAGGTCAATTTGGCGAGGATGTGCGAGTATTGCTATCGCATCGTGGTAAGGATGTGACATGGAGTGAGGTGGCTTCGTTGATGGCCGATAAGTTGGGACTGGGTACTCACATTCCCATGACAGCCGGAGAAGAAGGGCATTTGATGATGGTGTTGCAAGAAATTCTTGATGAAAGAAGTAAAGTGCAGGAGACCTTGTATGCCAGCTATGACGAACTGACGAAAGAGGTGTATAAAATCTATTCAGCCAAGTTGGGACTGGGTTGGACAACGGTGCATCACACCGGTAGTCCGGTTCCACTATTCGTGATGGGTGCCGGTGCCGATTCTTTCGATAATAAAGGATGGCTTGATAATACCGATATACCTCGTATCATGGCTCGCTTGTGCCGTCTCGGCTGGCACTGATTATAGCGATAAGTCGTATATTATCAATACACAAACGGCAGCACATCCATGCGGATGTGCTGCCGTTTGTATCGAATGTTAGTAGGAATCCAATATAGAATCGGACTCGTAATCAAGCCATGAGGCAAGATTACTTCTTGTACATTTCGTCCGATACGGTGAGTACCTTGCGACCTTTTGCACGACGGCTGGCGAGAACGCGACGACCATTAGCGGTAGACATTCTCAAGCGGAAACCGTGCTTGTTAACTCTTTTTCTGTTAGAGGGTTGAAATGTTCTTTTCATTGCCTGATATTTTTATGTTATTATTCTTTCAATTTATCGGAGTGCAAAATTAGGTACTTTTTTTGAATTTACCAAGTTTCTTTATACTCTTTTTTGCAAATGTTGTAGAAGTGAAGCTATTTTTCTTATATAGGACTCTTTATTACGCCTTGCGGAGTGACTATATATTGCATGACGTGATCGTGTGGTTCGGTAGGAATCAGGTCGACCAATTGGCAATTATAACACACACCTATACAAGTGGATGATGTTCGCGACAAAAGTCGGTCATAGTATCCTTTGCCACGACCCAGTCTGTTGCCGTTGCTGTCAAATGCGACCCCGGGAACTATAATGAGTTGTATCACTTCGGTATCTATGTCATTGCCCATAGGCTCCATGATGTTGAACTCTCCTTGTTGCATGGCTTCGTGGTCGTAGCGGCGTATGACAAGGTCATCACCAATGACTACGGGGAGATATATTTCTTTACCTTGTGTAGCCCATCGCTCTATGATGTTGTGCGTTATAAGCTCATCGGGGAGTGAGTGGTATAGCAATATGTGATGGGCTTGTCGGAAACACGATAGTTGCTCTATATGTTGCCACACACGCTCACTTTCGGTTGCCTTCTGTTCGGGTGTCAAGGCAGCCTTGCGTTGTTTCATTTCTTTGCGAAGTGCTTTCTTGTCTATCATGATTTTGTTACTTTTCATCCTCGTGCGAGGTCGTTTCGGGTAATGAAGGGTAGGCTTTACCCTCCCTGATAAGTTGACAGGCTTTCTCTATTACATCATCGTCACGCATGAAGATGGGATAGAATGCTTCATCGCCCATGATGTCGCGAGCAATATATGCTTCGAGCAGTCGGATAAGAACTTTGCGTGACTTGTTTATCTCGTTATATTGAGCCTGAACACCATTCTTGGCAGCATATTTTATAAAGTCGTTGAGTAGTCTCTCGCTATCCAGCATTGCGAGCAGCTCTTTATAGTCGTGTGCCTTTGATAGCTTGGTGCGATTCTTGTCAACATATTCAAAGGCATACTTGTAAAGCAGACTCTTGTTGATAACATTATTATAATAAGGTGTGACGTGGGTGGTGTCGCTCGGAATGAATACGTCGGGCATGATACCACCTCCACCATACACGGTGCGACCACCAACGGTGTGGTATATTAGATCGGTGTGCTGGTGTATGCTGTCGGCGTTGAAAAACTCTCCTCGATTGTAGCGATTGAGTATATCCAACTCGTAGTCCTCATTGTCGCCCATCTTATATTCTTTCTGAATGCAACGTCCCGATGGTGTGTGGTAACGAGCTATTGTAAGGCGTACTGCCGACCCGTCGGAGAAGGGTATTTGACTCTGAACCAATCCCTTGCCAAATGAGCGACGACCCACAATCAGTCCTCTGTCGTTGTCTTGAATAGCTCCGGCAAAAATTTCACTTGCCGATGCCGACCACTCGTCGGTGAGTACTATGATGGGTTGTTCTTTGAACGACCCCATGCCGTTGGCTCTCGCTTCTTCGCGTGTTATGGCTCGTCCTTCGGTGTAGACGATGAGCTGGTTCATGAGCATAAACTCATTTACCATGTTAATGGCTGCATCCATGTAGCCTCCTCCGTTGCCTCGCAAGTCAATGATATAACTCTCGGCTCCCTCGTTAGTGAGTCGTGCCAAGGCTACAAGAAACTCTTCGTAAGTAGTGCGACCAAACTTGCTGATGAGGATGTATCCTATACCCGGTTCTATTATATATGCGGCATCGACACTGTGTAGGGGAATGTCGCCTCGTTCTATCTCAAATTGTAATAAATCTTCTGAGCCTTGGCGTTTGATGCCCAGCTTGACGATAGAACCTTTCTTACCACGCAAATGCTTCATGACACGCTCGTTGGAGATACTCTTACCTACAAACAACGAGTCGTCGACGGTTATGATGCGGTCGCCCGGTAGCAGTCCGCTTCTCTCCGAAGGTCCGCCTGAGATAACATCTACTACATTGATGGTGTCGTTGAGCAGATTGAATTGTATACCGATACCCGAGAATGAGCCTTCAAGGTCCTCGGTGGCACTCTCCATATCCTCGGCAGGGATGTAGGCCGAGTGTGGATCAAGTTCGCGAAGGATGCTTGCCATAGCATTGTCGGTCAGTTCTTTGCTGTTGACGCTATCGACATATTGTTGCTCTATGGCATGCAATAACATGTTGAGGTTGTTGCGACGGGAGTATTCAAAGTCGTAAGTATCGTAGAACTGATATTCGGTCGAGTTGGAGTTCCAGTTGCCGATAAGAATACCTGCAACCATTGTTACAGCAGCCCAAAATGGCAGCCATGCGTAATTAAATTGAGGCTCTTTCATTCGTCTGTTTTTTTATCATTTATATATACAATTTCTATGCCGTTTCGTTCAAGCAACTCTACACCATCGGTGTTGTGATATAGCTCGGAGAATACGACTCTTCTTATACCGGCTTGTATGATAAGCTTGGCACATTCGATACAGGGTGAGCAGGTAACATAGAGGGTTGCTCCTTCGCTGCTGTTATTGCTGCGTGCTACCTTGGTTATGGCATTGGCTTCTGCATGTAGTACATAAGGTTTGGTGCGACCATTCTCATCCTCGCAGATATTCTCAAACCCCGAAGGCGTGCCGTTGAAACCATCGGAGATAATCATCTTCTCCTTGACCAACAAAGCTCCTACTTGTCGGCGTTTGCAGTATGAATTTTCACCCCATATTCGAGCCATGCGTATGTATCGCTCGTCGAGCTGTTGTTGCTTTTCTCTGTTTTCCATATTTTTATTACCCTATATCGATACTGAATATCATATAAATTGCAAAAGTAAGATATTTTTGCGACATAATGAGTTGGAAGAACAATTTTTAGCAAAAATAGGGTTTGTGAAGATTATAATGGAGTGGTTCCTTTAAGCTGAAACTCGCATGGTGGTACGTTTAATTCCATCCTCCACCAAGAGCCTTATATAATACTATCAAGGCAATGTATTCGTCCCTAATAGCATTGGAGAGGTCAATTTCGGCATTGAGATAACTGCGTTGAGCATCCAGTACGTTTATATAGTTGATGTGACCATTGATGTGCTGGAACATCGCTAAATTGAGATATTTCTGAGCCGATTCTTTAAGATTGGTCATGAGTTCTACCTTTTCATTGGCCGAGGTGTAGGCTATAACAGCATCGTTGACTTCTTGAAATGCTTGTAATACCAATTTTTCGTATTGGTATCGCTCTGCGTCATAGGCTTTAATAGCAGCCTCATACTTAGCTTTACGCTTGCCAAAGGCAAATATTGGTGCTGTCAGTTCGCCCAACATGTAAGTAAAAGGAGCTGAAAGGAAGCCTTCAAAAGCATTGTTTTCTAAGCCACCTTGTAGGCTTATGGAGAAACGTGGAAACCTATCAGCCCAAGCATATCCGGCTGCTGCCATAGCTGCTTTTAGCGATTGCTCACTTGCTCGCAGGTCGGGACGACGTCGAAGCAGGTCTGATGGAATACCTACCTCGGGGAGTAGCTTAGAATCATTGTAACGCGATATTGCCGATCGGCGAATGCTTGTAGGCATTTGTCCTGTCAGTACCGATATCTTGTTCTCTTTGGTCTCTATTTTGCGACGTAAGTCGGGTATGAGAGAGGCTGTTGTTGCATACTCTACAATGGCCTGCCGATAGGGTATTTCGGATGTCAGACCTCCTTCAAATCGGAGTTTGGCTTTGTTTAAGTCTTCTTCTCGCGTATCGAGTGTGCGGGTGATAATGTCCAGTTCGTTGTCAAGAGCTATCAGTTCAAAGTATGCTGTGGCTACATCGGCAACTAATATCATTTGAAGTGTGCGTTGCCCTTCAACTGTTTTCAGATAATTGGCAAGAGCTTGACGATTGTTCCAGCGTACTCTGCCAAAGAAGTCGAGTTCCCATGAAAGAGTTAACGTAGCCGATACTTCTAAATCGGCTGTGGCCTCGGCATTACTTTTGTCGTTGGTCTCATGGTCGACATAAGCATCGGCATCGAGCGATGGAAAATAATCGCTTTTTGCTACGCGGTACAATTTTTCTAACTCTTCGACCTTTGCCGTAGCTGAGAGTAGGTCTTTGTTGTTTGCGATAGTCATCTCGATAAGCTCAACAAGACATGAGTCGGCAAATATATCGTACCATTTCAGATCGGCCATGCACATCGAGTCGGCCTCCATGCCGGCTACTATTTCGGCAGGAAGTTCCACCTCGGGTGCTACACATCGTTTCGATATTGAACATCCGCATGTAAGTAATGCAACGATGATGATGTATAATAATTGTCTCATACTTTCTCTCGTTTGGTTTTTACACGTTCCTTGATTTTATGTATCCATACAAAGAAGAAGGGTACTAAAATAATGCCGATGGTCATGGCAACAAGCATACCGCTAAAAATGCCAACACCTATACTCTGTCGGCTTGCCGAGCCGGGACCCGAAGCCCACAGCAGTGGTAACATACCCAAGATGAATGTTAATGAAGTCATGACAATGGGGCGAAATCGCATTGTGCCGGCTATAACAGCAGCTTCCATCGCATCAACACCCTTCTCTACTTGTTCTTGGGCAAACTCTACAATGAGGATGGCATTTTTGGCTGCCATACCTATGAGCATTACTATACCTATCTGGAAATAGATATTATTTTCAAGTCCCGATATTCCGATTCCTACAAAAGCTCCTATGCAGGCAGCAGGTAGTGACAAGAGTACGGCAATGGGAATTGACCAACTTTCGTACTGAGCAGCCAAGAACAGAAAGACGAATAAGAAGGCGAGTAGAATGACAATTCCTGTCTGTCCGCTTTGTTTCTTCTCTTGATACGACAGTCCGCTCCACTCGATGCCGATGTTGGGAGGTAACTTCTCGGCTGCAATCTCTTCTAACACCTTCATAGCTTGTCCCGAACTATATCCCGAGGCACTTTCGCCGGTAATGGTTGATGCATAGTACATGTTAAACCTTTTCAGACTACCCGGACCTGTAACGTAGGATGTCGTACCCAATGACGTGATGGGTATCATTTCACCGCTATTTCCCTTGACAAAGTACAAGTTCATGTTGTCGGGGTGTGCCCGATAGGGTGCTTCTGCTTGAAGATATACGCGATATACTCGATTGAAAAGATTGAAATCATTGACGTATACCGAGCCGGTGAAGGCTTTCATTGTAGTGAAAATATCGGCAACCGATACTCCCATGAGTTTGGCCATGTCGCGGTCGATGTTCAGGTATAATTGAGGTATTTCATCCTGCATCGAAGACGATATGCGAGCCAACTCCTTGCGTTGCGATGCGTAGTAGATTAGTGTATCGGTGGCAGCTTTAAGGTTGTCGTAATTCATGCCACCTCTTGCTTCGAGAACCATTTCAAATCCGCCCGATGCTCCCAGTCCCGGGATAACCGGAGGGGTGTTCATGTAAACTTTGGCTTCGGGGTAAGAATGAAAGTGTTCTCGTATCTGTTTCATAATAACTGCCAAGTCTTTATCTTTTCTCTTGTCCCATTCTTTCATGATGACTGTAAACTGGCAATGCGATTGGCTTGTGCCGAGGCGTGGACTGCTACCGGTTACGTTCAGTACATGCTTAACATCATTGAGTGAAAGTAAATATTCCATGGCACGATCCGATACTTCACGAGTGCGTTCCAATGATGCACCCTCGGGTAGTTCTAACTCTACGGTGAAGTAACCTTGGTCTTCCTGTGGTATAAAACTCTGAGGAATGTACCTTGTAAGCAGAAGTATCAGTACAATAGCAACTGCATAAGATATAAATACTCGTGATGAGTTGTTGATGGAACTCCGGATGAGTCGGCTATATATCTTATTGCCCTTGTCGAGCCAACGATTGATTGCAGTAAAGAGGGGTGTCAGCCAGCGATTGTTCGGTTCATTTTTTTGTAGAATCTTTGAACACATAACCGGACTGAGTGTAAGTGCTACAAATGTGGAGATGATAACCGAAACGGCTATGGTGATGGTGAATTGTCGATACAGAGAACCGGTAATGCCCGACAAGAAACTGACAGGAATGAATACAGCACACAATACGAGCGATGTGGCGATCAATGCACTTGCCAGTCCGTTCATAGCCTTCTTTGTTGCTTCGTAGGCCGATAATCCCTCTTTTTTCATGAGCATATCGACATTCTCCACTACCACAATAGCGTCATCCACAACGGTACCTATGGCAAGCACAAGACCCAGTAATGTAAGTGTGTTGAGTGTGAACCCAAAAACCAACATCACACCGAATGTTCCTATCAGTGAAATGGGAACAGCTATGGCCGGTATGAGAGTCGAACGCCAACTCTGTAACGAGAGAAATACTACTAAAATGACTAATATCAGAGCCTCAAACAGGGTCTTATATACCTCATTGATGGACTGAGAAATGTATTCGGTCATGTCGAAGGGTATTTCGTAGGTAATACCTTGTGGGAAGTTGCGACTTATTTCTTCCATCGCCTTTTTAACTTCTTTTGATACCTCCATGGCATTCATCCCCGGTAACATTTTCAGTTCCAATACTGCGGCATTATCTCCGTTAATGCCACTCTCGGTGTTGTAGGATTGAGCTTCAAGCTCGATGTCGGCTACATCTCGGAGGCGTAGTATCGAGCCGTCGCTATTGGCTTTGATGACGATGTCCTCAAATTCGCTTATCGATGATAGACGACCACGAGCTACGATGGGGATGGTTATATCTATGCCATCGATAGGTTGTTGTCCCATGACTCCGGCAGCCGACTCTCTATTTTGTTCTTTGATAGCGTTGGTTATATCTTGTACGGTCAGACCGAGAGCTGCCAGATTTTCGGGGCGAACCTTGATCTGCATAGCATAGTATCGACTGCCTATGTTCGATACTTGTCCGATGCCGTTGACACGACGTAGCATGTCTAATACGTTGAGTGTGGCGTAGTTGCTTAGATATATTTCGTCAAATTTGGGATCGCTTGATTTCAGTACGATAGTCATTAACTTGCTGGATGCTTGTTTGTCTATCGATATACCATTCTGTACTACCTCACCAGGAAGACGTGACTCGGCTTCTTTTACTCTGTTCTGTACTTCTACGGCTGCCAGGTCGGCATTGGTCGAAATGTCGAATGTGAGTGTCGCCGAGAAACTTCCGTTGTTGGCACTTCGCGATTCCATGTATAGCATTCCCGGAGTTCCATTCAGCACTTGTTCGATGGGAGTTGCTACGGCTTGTGATACCGTCTCGGCACTGGCTCCCGGGTATGAAGCCGAAATTTTGACTACGGGAGGTACGATATTGGGATATTGGTCGATAGGTAGTAATACCACTCCTATCAATCCCGTGAGAACAATTATAATGGATATAACTGTTGAAAATATAGGACGATCTATAAAAAAATTATTCTTCATTGCTTACCGGTTTGACAATCTCAACCTGCATGCCATGAGATAGTTTGTGAAATCCTTCAACTATAATCATTTCGTTCGAGCCGAGTCCTCTTTCAACAATAACGTTGTTCTTGATTTCAGGTCCTATTTCGATGAAACGCTTTTCCACGATGTTGTCTTGTCGGACAACGAATACAAATGCACCTCCTTTTTCAATGACAAGGGCTTTCTTGGGTACGATGATGGCATTCTCTCGAACATCCAACAGCAGCCTTACCTTGGTGAGTTGTCCCGGCAGTAGTATGTGGTCGGGGTTGGGCATCTCGGCACGCACTGAGAATGTTCCGGTGTTGGGATTGACTTGCGGGTCGGCAAAGTCAACCATACCCTTTAACGGGTATTCGGAGTGGTCGGCCAGTGTAATGGTTATATAGGGGTTCCAGTTCCGTTCCTCGATTTTCTGTCCTAAGTTGACATTGCGTTCTTTGCTTTTGAGGTAGTCGAGTCCTGTCATGCTGAAATTGACTTGTACAGTATCACTATTTACGATAGTTGCCAAGAGTGATTTTCCACCCGGGCCCACCAGTGTTCCTATGTCGGCATCACTTTCGCTGATAAATCCTGAGATGGGCGATCGTACCACTGTGTAGCTCAACGCTATCTCGGCTTGTATGAGGTCGGCTTCGCTCATGATTACCTCGGCCTTGGCACTCTCGTATGCGGCAATGGCATTGTCCAAGTCGAGTCGACTGGCCGCATTTTGTTCGTATAGAGGTCGTATGCGTTCGAGATCGCGTTCGGCCTTTTGTGACAAGGCTTTGTTTTTGTTCAATTGTGCTTTGGCTTTTTCTACTCGTGCCTTGTAGAGTTTAGGGTCGATAGTAAAAAGTATCTCATTTTTATTGATATATTTTCCTTCTTGAAAGTGCATCTTTTCCAAGTAACCTTCTACTCTGGCACGCACTTCAACATGTTGTTTAGCCTTGATTTTTCCTGCATATTCACCGTATAATTCAACATTATCCACGATGACGGGTTGTGCTTCAACAGTGGGATATATGGGAGTTGACTTCTCGGGTAGATTGAGAAGTATGACTATGGTTATAATTAAGAGAATAGGAGTTCCTATAATGAGGTATTTACTCCATAAAGGTAAAGTCTTTATTCGTTTTCCTTTCTCTATTAATGTGTAGCACTTCTTCTTGATATTTTCAGTAGGTATATTAATCTGCATCAAACATTCTTTTTAGGAGAATAATAACTTTTTCATCGTTGCAAAGTTATATAAAAATAGGATATGCATACTCTATATTATGTTTTTTTTAGTATCAAATATGTCAAATTAGTTATATTCAGTTAATGTAGGTGTGAAATAGGAACGAGGTGGCTTTGTTGGGTAAGCCACCTCGTTGGAGAGTGTTATGAAGATTTTTTTTGTTATCGAACTATCTTGCGTATATTGTTACCGCACTTGACTATGTAGATGCCGCGTGCCGCATGATGCATGTCGACATGACCTATGCCTGTGCTTACGAGTGAACCTTGCAGATTGTAGACTTCTATTGTACCTTCGGCTGTAATCGTGTGGTTGCGATAACTTATCGTACTGTTCACCTGTGTTATATCATCGATGGCATTATTGAAAGGTTCTATATCGATGTAAATCTTAACAGCCGACTTGTAACCGAGTGTGAATGTGAAACTTCCAATGATTTCGATATTATCGAATGTGGCAGTTGTCAATTCTGTCGATTTGCGGTTGGTGAATAGTATCGATTCGCTTGTACCGTTAAACTCGGTGATGCCATCGCGACTTTCGTTATTCTGGGCACAGCCGTAGAATGTTACCTTGGTGGCTTTTACTCCGTCGGGAAGAGTTACTGTGTGTTGGCCATCGGTGAGTGTGAATATTTCGTGCGACTTGGTATTGTCGCTATATGTGTATAATTCACCGCTTGTGGCATTATCTATGGCATAACCGTTGGGGAAGTCGCCGGCTTTGAGAATGATAGTCTCGGCGGTTACTTCTTCGAGAATGGCATTGATAAAGGTGTCTTGTGTGAGTAGTGTGCCTTCTTTTACATCCCATCCTAAGAATATGTGACCGCTTACCGAGGGGCGTTTATCGGGGTACACAACCACAGTTTGCTCCTCCATAATGGCAAATACCTCTTCGCCTACCATGAATGTAACGGTGTAGGTGGGGGCATTACGGTCGGTAACGGTGAGCGTGTATTGTGTTGTTGCTGCTGTGTAGCTTTCAGTCTCGCTTACCGATGCTTTGATGATGGTTGTTCCTACCGATAGTGGTGTTACCACACCGTTGGCATCGATAGATGCTACACTTGCATTGCTGCTTTCATATCTTACCACGCCATCCGATGTGTTGTTGAGTATTGGTAGGTTATTGGTTGCGTCGGCAAGGTCGATGGTTGCTGATGTTGCACTGTACGAGAATGTGGGCTTCTCCTTATCGGTAGGTGTACTTGAAGATGAAGTCTCGGTGAGTGTAATGCTTCGATAATTGAGGCCTGCCGAACCGGTAATGGTTACTATATTAATTCCCTCAGGTATGGTGTAAGAGCCATCGATGCTCGATGTGTTGCTCGATGAGGCTACTACATTGCCATTGATGAGTAGGTCGCGAGTACCATTGCTGCTTCCGGTATTGGAGAAGTTGACGGTAATAATCTGACCGGCTTCTACGGGGACATTCATGGTGAATGTTCCTTGCAGATATTGACCTTTCGATGAGTCCCAACTTACGCGTACTTTGCCTTGGAATGTGATGCCTTCGGTTTCTTCCAGTCCGAGGTCGGTAGCAGTATCGAAGGTGCGATCGTAACGGTTGGTTCCGTCGCTTGCTTGTACCCAAGCATTGTCACTTGTGATGATACTTTGTGTTGTACTGCTCCATGAAGTGAAATTCCACTTCCTCACTACGGTTGTGCTTTCGCCTCCCGATGTTGTGCCTCCGGTACTATTCTTTCCGTCGCTGAATGTGGGATATACATCAATGTTACCTTTGATAGCGGCTCCTCTTATAGCTGACCATCCGGTAAAGGTGTAGCCTTCTTTCGTGGGAGTGCCTTCGGGGTAGACAATGGCTATTTGTTCGGTCATTGTCTTGAATATTTGTGTGCCTTCAACATCGGCATAATAGGTTACTGTGTAGGTCGAGGGGGCTGCTGTGGTCTTGGTGAATGAGCCTATCTCGACAAGCGAAGTCTTATAACCGGTGACAGCACTCATCAAGCCATCGATGATTGCGTAATTGTGGTCTTCGACGCTGTTGTCAAATCCCAACCAAGTAAAGTCGCCTCCTTGCATACGACCGGCTTGTGATTTTACCTTGGCAGGTACTGCTATGGCATCGTCGGCTGTATACTGATACATCAATGTACTGTTGGTGTCGAAATTGTCGTAAGTAGTACCTCCATTGAGGGTCTTGTAGGTTGAGGGAACTTGTTCGTTACGCGAAGTGGCATGGTAAGCATCAAAGCTGGTTGCACTTACGGCTGTTGCACCTGAGCCTTCTACATTGTTGGCTGTGATGTAGCTGAAATTGTTACTGCACTCGACAAAGAGGTTGCCATACGACTTGATAATACCTCCATTCTCGCCCGAGAAGGTTCCATCGCCGGTGGCATCGGTTCCTTGCAGCGACGACATCATGGGACGATTGGTGTTGCGGAAATAGTTGCTTTCGACAAAAATGCTCGAACCCGTAGTGGCTCCTACACCGTACTTGGCCACTCCGTCGTAATAGTTGTTGTACACATGTACTGTCATGCGACGCACACGAGGGTGTCGTGAGTCGCTGTGGTCAAACCAGTTGTGATGGTACGACATATAGTTGGGTCCCGACTCAGATTTCATGCCGCATAGTGCCATCTTGCCGGCATCCCAAAAGTGGATGTATGAGTAGGTGCAGTACTGAGAATCATCTTTCGTGTCGAGTGAACCATCGCCTTTGTCTTGGTCGGCAGCACTACCGGCCTTGCCGTAGAAAATATCGCAATGGTGTACCCACACCTTGACCGATTCTTTGAGCGAGATGCCATCATCGTTGAAGAGCATAATGCCCAAGTTGCGTACTTCGATGTTGTTGGAACGGACTATTACCAGTCCCCAATCGCTCAGATAGGCATCGTTGCCTATACCTTCAAAGGTAATGTGCATGGGGATGTTGTTATTCTTTCCTTTTATCTGCATGGCGTCGGCATCACCGTAAAGTTGTGAACTTGTCATATTGATGTCGCCGATAAAACGTATAGCCAATGGTCGTGTTTCGAGTCCCTTTTCATAACCTTTGAGGATTTCGCCAAGACCGGTCAGCGTGGTTTCGCTTTTACCATTGAGAATGGGTAGGCTCACCTTGTCGACATTGGTGTTGTCTATGTACAATACGCGAGCGTTGGCTTTCAGTGTGCCGTCGTTGTTGTAAGCACCCACTGCTTCGCCATCGAGGTGGGCAAATCCGGCTCTGTCGTAGGATTGTACCGTTACAGTCGAAGATGTGCTTGTACTGCCGGCTATTACATTTCCCGCCGACATGGCTTCAATCTTAAACTGATAGTTGCCGGCTTTTAGCCCCACCATATCGGCTCGTCCATAATAGCCATAGTTGCGAATTAACTCCTTGTCGAGTTGTGTCCATGATGTCTCATTAACACCTTTGATATATACGTTGTACATGTCGGCATCGGGATAATGATTCCATGTCATATATGCACTCTCAAACCATCCCTCCACGTGCTTGATAGTAACTTGTGCTTGAATGCTCAATATACTTGTCAATAAAATCAATAATGAAAGTAGTCGGTGTTTCATGTTGTTGGTATTTGTTATTTCTATATAAATGTAAATAATCGTTTTTTGTACCGAAAAAATCGTGTACAAACATACTCTATTTATTTGATACTGTAATGTGAAATATCAACTTTTTTATGTGTTAAATATTCTAATTAGAGTTCCTGTCATCCTATTACAAAATGCTACATTTTATAACTTGTCGATTAAAATAGCTGTTTGGTATATAATTTTTTACAACTTGCTATAAGATTTGTATATTTGCCTAAATGCTGTATTGTCAATTTTCTATGTGAGTATCGTAACATAGTTCTTATAATAATTTTCATGTCATTACATGAAAATGTAGTGCTTGCTTTTTTAATGTATTATATGAGAAAAACATTTTTTTTCACTAAGTTTGCATCATGAATAAGTATTGTAGCAAGGGTATATATGAGCCGTTTATCCATCTTGTTTCGTGGCTGTTATTGATACTCTTTCCGTTTGTGTTATCGTGGTCGGATAGTGCTTCTCCGCGTCCGCTCATAGGATGGCATGTATGGGTGCAATATCTATTTTTTCTTGTTATATTTTATCTCAATTATTGCCTGTTTATTGATAGATTGTTGTTTCGGCACAAGACTACATGGTTTGTCGTGTGTAATGTTCTATTGTTGTCGCTCTTGTGCTTTGTTTTGCAATATATTCACGATACGTTTCGTCCTCAATCATTACCTCTCATTGTAGAGGGCGTATCGATGCCACCACATCATCCGCCGCGTATGGGTAAGATACTTAATGACTTGCTGTTTATGGTCATGTTTGTGGGTCTGAGTATGGCATTGAAGATATTTCTACGGACACGACAAGTGGAGATTCGTAATCGTGAACTTGAACAACAACGCAAAGATGCCGAATTGAAGAATCTGAAACACCAGCTCAATCCGCATTTTATTTTCAATACACTTAATAATATTTATGCTCTCATTGCCATTAATGGAGAGAAAGCTCAGCAGGTAGTGCTTGAGTTGAGTAATCTGTTGCGATATGTGCTGTATGAGAATAAAGAGACCTTTGTGCCGGTGGAAAGGGAGATTGATTTTATCAAAGATTACATAGCACTGATGAGTATTAGACAAGGCAAAGATACTCATATTGATGTCTCGGTCAATGTAGAGTTGTGTCGTGACCGATTAATTGCCCCATTGATTTTTATACCACTCGTCGAAAATGCCTTTAAGCATGGTGTAAGTCCTATTGGTGAGTCGTTTATCCGTGTTAAAATAGTGTCGCCCGATGCTCAATCTATATCATGTACTGTTGAGAATAGTTGCTATCCCAAGGGCGAGAGTGATTGCAGCGGTTCGGGTATAGGCCTTGAAAATATGAAGCGTCAGCTTTCTTTATTGTATCCGCATAGGCATAAGTTGAATATCATTAAAACCGAGGCGATGTATAGTGTAAGTCTTGATATTAACCTTGAAAATTGTACTAATTCATGAACTTGAAATGTTGTATTATCGATGATGAGCCATTGGCAGTTGAGTTGCTTGCTTCGTATGTTGAAAAAACTCCTTACTTGTCGCTTGTCGATACCTTTTCGTCGGCATTGCAAGCTGTTGAGCGAGTGATGCGTGGTGATATCGATTTGGTGTTCTGTGATATACAGATGCCCAATCTGAATGGTCTCGAATTTTCGCATCTAGTAGAGGGTAAGACGCATATCGTATTTACAACGGCCTTTGGGCAATATGCCGTAGATAGTTATAAGGTTGATGCTGTCGATTATCTGCTTAAACCTATATCATATCAGCATTTTCTGAAAGCTACGCAGAAAGTGTTGCGAATGATGCCGTGTGTGTCATCGTCGGGAATATCTACTCATGAAGAGTTTATCTTTGTAAAGAGTGACTATAAGTTACGTCAAATTTTTCTTAATAAAATACTTTACATCGAGGGGCTGAAAGATTACGTCAAGATTTATGTTGAGGATGAACCACATCCCATCCTATCGCTATTGAGTCTCAAATCGCTCGAAGAAATGTTGCCGAGTGAGCGTTTTATGCGGGTGCATCGTTCGTTTATAGTGCAGGGCTGTAAGATAGGACTCATCGATCGCAATCGCATAGTGTTCGGTAAGCAGTATATTCCCATCAGCGAGACCTATAAGAATGCAGTAATGCAGTATATCGAGCAACACATGCCTCGCTGATACCGACCTGTAATGAGTTGTTAGTGAAAAATGTCGGTGATGGTTGTGATTACTGTGTCGGTGGGTTGTTCGAGGTTGTGATGTGGTGAAGCGATAGATTCTCTCTCTTCGTCATTTTCTTCATCCTCTTTTTTCGATGGATTGGGCTTGGCAAATTCAAACAGATTACGCCATGTGTTGAAATCGAGTTTATACATCAATCCTAATCCCTGAGTGGTGAGAGCTGTACGCACCGTATAGTTGCGATCGTTGAAGTGGTTGTAGCCTTTCAGACGTAGATTGCCACTCTCGGTAAGAAGATATTCTATGTCGAAGTCGCCAATGAAGTTGGTAGAGCTGTATCGACTGTCGCGGTAACCGAAGTTGCCGTTGAAGATAAGTCGGTTGTTAAGGAGTTGGCTCGAGAGGAAGAGGTCAACTTCCACATCGGAGAAATCGCCTAACTCACTGCGGATTTTGGGCGAAATATTCCAATTTTCGTCTATCTGTCCCAACAACGCTCCTATGGACGATGTGAGGGTTGAGGTGGCAACCGATGTCAAGTCGTTGTTGCGACTCTGAGCAGTGTTGTATTCGGGAGTGAAGAAACGATTGAGTGCCAGCAGATAGATGACTTGTCGGGTCATCATATCGTCTGTGCTGATGATACTATGTATCTTGTTATCCATGTCGGCACTGAGGGTGGGGAGTTTTATATCGAAGCCTATGTCGGGTTGTGTGAGTTTGCCATTAATGTGCAGTATGGTGTGAACCGGTACGATAGTACTCGACAATTCACTGTCGGTAATAAATGAGTCGTCAAGATCGGCAAGATTGGCTTGTGCTTGATATAACGCTTCGATGTTAAGATGGGCATCAAGGGGATTTCCTTGGAACGAAACAGAGCTTCCTTGGTTAATCTTAAAATCGCGTGTGATAATATCCTCGATGCTGAAATCATAGTTTCCATTGTTGATGGTTACCGTGCCAAACATCTTTATCTCATTGTCGCTTGTGTTGTAATCGAGTCGTAATTCGCCTTCGCCTTTGGCTGTCATGTTGTCGCCGGTCATTTCATTCATCATGAGTACTATCTCGGCATCGGGAGTAATATTGGCGATAACACTTACCGACAATGGGGGAGGTGGTAGTTGTGGCTTAACCTTTTGCTCCATCAGCGAGTTGTTGAGTGCTACCAAGCTATCTTCTTTGGTAATATTTCTTGTAATGATGTTAGGTTTAATCTCTCGGTTGTTGCTGAATGTAAGGAATTGATAGTCAATGGCACTGGTGGTGTTGGTGATGGCAAATGTAAATACAGACTCTTTGTCGGTGTGCATATTGGCCTCTATGTCGGTGTGGAAGTCGTTGCCTTTAATCTTAGCGTTGCCCGAACCGAAAATCGTACCGTAGTACATAGCTCCCGGAGTGCGTGGTATGTTGAATACCAGTAAATTGTCGGCATCATGAATGTCTATGTCATAATCGAGTTGCATAAAGTACCGATGCTTAATTTCGCCATCGGCAATCGCCGTATTGCCGTAGTCATCGTAGGCTGTAACGTTGTTGAAATATATCTTGCTATCGGTGAAGTGTACACTATCGGTAAGGTGATAATGTGTGTTGAGAAATGGAACTCCGAATGAGAAATAGTGGGCAAAAGCATCGCCGCGGAGGGATATGCGAGCAAAGTTACCTTCCAAGACGACCTCGCCAGAGGCTTCACCTTCGACATCGACAAATATCTGTTGAACGAATGGCTCGATAAATTTCAAGGGGACATGGTCGACATTGAATGAAATGGATAGTGAGTCTTGCGTGGGGAAGATGTATCCGTCGACAAAACTCTCTTCACCGCGATGATTGGTAATATTGCCTTTGAGAAGTATGCCCATGTTATGGGTGTCGAATTGTCCTAAGATGGCAAGATCGCCAAATACAGCATTGTTGTAGGAGAAATTTTCCACGTCCAACTCTTGGGTGCATAGATAGGGTGTCTTGCTGAAAAGATTGGCTGCATCAACCCGACCTGTGGCACGGCCTCCGAATGTAACATAGTTGATGTTCAGTGTCTCGAAAATATAGTCAAGACTGATGTCTTGCAGGTCGACGTGGAGTGTGTCCTCGGGGTTTTCCGATACCAATCCGTCTATGTATATATGCTGTGAAGGTCGTGACACTTCAAGATTGTTGACTGCAATCTCTTTATCTTCGATGGTAATATATGCGGGCTTGATGTTCCATATGGTATCGTTGATTATTATGTCGGTAGGAAGAATATTTACAGCGACGTTTAGCCCATTGTTGTTACCTTTTTTACGCGATAGTTGAGAGTCAAGCTTGATGCTGCCACAGTAAGTCGTTTCGGTGTTGGTATTCCAGTGAATACCCACATCGATGTTATCGTTGTGGGCTTGACCGTTAATGCTCCATATGGTCAGTTGCTTTTTCTTATTCATCAGCCCGGCTTGTGCCGTTATGTTCATCAACTCATTATTGTGATTTATTCGCAACGATACATCTTCAATGTGGGTTTTCCCCATCCACACATTGGGTATCGATACATCGATGCGAGCATCTCTTTCGCTTTCCTTGATATAACCGTCAATGTTGGCTGTGTCGGTGAGTGTAAATGGTAGTTGTAAGATGTGTGACATCTCAACATTGGGACGGATAGAGATGTTCCATTCGAGGTCGTTATACATTGTATTATCGTTCGCTCTACTTGCTGTCTTGTCAACTTCGATTAGCGAAGGAAGTAATGGTGCTGCCATGTTGAAAATGGTGCGAGGCAGGGTTGTTGTGGTGTATTCGCCCGATACCTTGCCATTGATATAATCCGATGAAATGGTCAGTTCGTGTGGGTGTGTGTCGTTGCGGACTTCTACCAGAATTTGATTCCATTCCATCTGTTGCTCGTTATTACCATATATGATGTCGTGGATGTCTATTACACCGTTGGCATCATCAATCGTTGTACCGGTGTAGCCTGCATCGATATTGAATGATAAGGTCTTTCCTTGTGTTTGTGGAGCGAGATTGAAGGCCGCTAAGTCTAAGTCTTTGCATGCCATTTTTACATCAATCGATGTACTGTCTTTCTTCGACGATAAGGTGCCGTGGGCATCAATGCTTCCGTTGATGTCGTCCATCGTAATTCTTCCACTGATGTTGTTGTGACGATATTTGCCATAGAGCGTGATGTCGTTGTAGCTGTAATTGTTGTAGTCGAGGCGGTCAATTTTTCCGGTCAACGTAGCGTAGTGTGGCTTGTTGCTGTGTAGTATTGTGTTGGCTTCAAGATTGAATGCTGTTAAACCCAACTTACTTTTCTCTCCCAATATTTTGTTTAGATGCAGGCCATCGCTTTCGATATATCCAATGCAATGTAGGGGTGCGTTGATGGAGTCTCTTGTGATAGAAATGTCGGAGAGTATGTCACCTAATTGACTGAATAGGGTGATATTTCCCTCAGCATGCATGGGTGTCAGAACCAGCCGCCCGTTGAGGGTTGATATTCCCATTTCATCGAGGATATTTATAGCACGAGTCTCTTTGAGACCTAAGTTTTGACATAATGATGCAATGCCCTCTTGACTCGTTGTAGCTTGAATTGGATTGATATTTATGTCGATACTGTCAGCCAACAGGGCATTGGCAATGTGAGCCGAAGCGTTCAATGCAATGTCATCATCATACATGTTGAGTGACAAGTGCTTTATTCTTATATCATTGAGTGTGCCATGTGCATGACAGTCAAGTGCTATGGGTAATGAAAATTCACGCAGTGCCGGAATGAGTGGTGACAAGTCGGAAAGCGTGATGTTGGATTGAGATATGTCTAACGCTATATTGGCATTGTCGGCAAATGAATGGCTGTCATTTATGTTGCTGATGTCAATAGTACTTCTTTCGGTGGTAATGTTGGAGTGGGGCAGCTGCAAAAGGAAGTCGGTCAGCTTGATAAGTTGACGATTGGCACTTACACGCAGGGTGAGTCGCTCGATATTTAATCCCGACTTTTCCTTACAAGTGAGTCGCTTGATGTGTACATTGATAGAGTCTTTATCGAAGTGTTTCATCGATAATGATGAGGTTATATCATTCAAGTCGATGTGGTTGACATCAAACAATCCTTCGCTCCTGTGTGGCTCGGATAGCACATCATACCTGATGCGACTGCGACGTATCAATGCCGAATTGATGCACAAGTCGATGGGCTTTTTCTCACGTTTCTCCTGAGGCTTGAATGCGTCGATGACAAACTGTAAGTTGGTCTCATCATTGGGAGTGGGACGAGTGATATGTGCGTCGACACCGAATAGTTGAATATTATTAAGACTTATTCGACCGTTTTTTATCAATTGCCACAGATTGATTCCGGCACCAATCTTGTGAGCGTAGAGCAGTGTATCTCCTTGTTGGTCGGGGATGGTTACTCCAAATATTTCGATACGATTGAATGGTGAGATCTTGACGCGGGATATTTCGAGAGGCACTTCGAGTGTTTCCGAGAGCATTGTTTGAGCCTTCGTGCGTACATTGTCTTGCACCTTGGGTAGCGATACAACAGTGTATAGGATTGCCAAGAGCGTAAATAATGCTAAGGCTCCTATCTGTAATATGCGTTTGAAAACTCGAAATAACTTTCTCATAACTCTATAAGCGTACAAAGTTACGCTTTTTTTGAAATATTTATGCAGTTGTTCGGTTCAAACTTTTATTCTTTCGCATAAAATCGTTACTTTTGCACATTATTGCTGCATACTCGATGCAGTATGAACCATTTCATCGATTAATTGAGTATATAATGAGTATTACAATTCTGGGTATTGAGTCGTCGTGCGACGATACTTCATCGGCTATCATTAGAGATGGACTTTTGTTGTCAAATGTCATAGCCGGGCAGGCTGTGCATGAGGCTTATGGGGGTGTTGTCCCCGAGTTGGCATCAAGAGCCCACCAGCAGAATATTGTGCCGGTTGTTTCAGAGGCTATAAGACGTGCCGGTATTGATAAGAGAGAGATAGATGCCATTGCCTTCACGCGTGGTCCCGGATTGATGGGGTCATTGCTTGTGGGAACGTCGTTTGCCAAGGGACTTGCCACTGCACTTAATGTCCCGATGCTCGATGTCAATCACTTGCAAGCTCATGTGTTGGCTCACTTTATCCGTCAACCCGACAGCGAATACAATCCTCCTCGTTATCCTTTCTTGTGCTTGTTGGTATCGGGCGGTAATTCGCAGATTATCAAGGTTAGCTCGTATAATAAAATGGAAGTTATCGGACAGACAATCGATGATGCTGCCGGAGAGGCCTTTGATAAATGTGCCAAGGTCATGGGGCTGCCCTATCCGGGAGGTCCGGTAATTGACCGATTGGCCAAGGATGGCAACCCTCGTGCCTTTACGTTGAGTCGACCACACATACCGGGCTTGGATTATAGTTTTAGTGGATTGAAGACCTCTTTCTTGTATTTGTTGCGTGATCAATTGAAAAATGATGCCGATTTCATCGAGAAAAATAAGTGTGACCTTTGTGCTTCGTTGCAGTCGACTATCGTGGCTATCCTGATGGATAAATTGTACAAAGCGGTGAAGCAGACCGGTATCAAAGAGGTTGCTGTGGCAGGAGGTGTGTCGGCCAATTCGGCAGTGAGAGCCGCCTTTGAGGAGTATGCCTCTAAGTATGGATGGGCTATTCACTTGCCACGCCTTTCATTCACTACCGATAATGCTGCCATGGTGGCCATTACAGGTTATTACAAATATCAAGATAAAGATTTCTGCGATATGGGGAAAGCTCCGTTTGCTCGTGTCGAATTGTAAAAAATAATATGTCATGAAGGTTGAAATAATTGTTATCGGTGATGAATTGCTCATCGGACAGGTAATCGATACTAACTCGGCATGGATGGCTGTTGAGTTGAACAAGCAAGGATGGGATGTGACACGAGTGACTACCATCAGTGATGAAGCTCATGATATAGAAGAGGCGATTTCATCGGCCTTTTCACGCGTTGATATAGTGCTGATGACCGGCGGTTTGGGTCCCACATCCGACGATGTCACCAAGCCTGTACTGTGCCGTTATTTTGGTGGCAAAATGATTTTTGATCAGACGGTTTATGAGCAGAATCTGCGTTACTTCGCCAATAGAGGGTTGGCCATGAATGAATCGACCCGTCGCCAAGCCGAAGTCCCCGATGTATGTACTGTTATATCGAATCCGGTGGGAACAGCCCCCATCATGTGGTTTGAACATCAAAACAAAATATTGGTGGCAATGCCCGGTGTGCCTCATGAGATGCGTGTGGCCATGAAAGGCGATGTGTTGCAACGATTGCGTGAACATGTTGGCGACAACGATGTGGTTATGCACCGCACATTGATGGTTTTTCGCAACACCGAGTCGGGGCTGTCTGAGCGACTGACACAGTTCGAGTCCACCTTGCCATCTTCTATCAAACTGGCCTATCTGCCCATGCCCGGAGTAGTGCGTTTGCGTCTGACGGCACGAGGGAATGACAGCTCGATTATACAAAAAATCCTCGATGAAAAGGCTGCAATATTGCACGAAATATTGGGTAAGGACATTTTCTGTGATGAAGATACCACTTTGGCCGGAGCCTTGGGGCAACTCTTGCAGCAAAGAGGGTTGACACTGGCAACAGCCGAGAGTTGTACCGGAGGTAATATAGCTCACGAGATAACAGCCGTAGCCGGTAGTTCGCAATACTTCAAAGGTGCTGTTGTGGCATATAGCAACGAAGTGAAACACAACGTACTGGGTGTGTCGGATGAGCTGTTGTTGCAGCATGGGGCAGTGAGTCGTCCGGTAGTAGAATGCATGTCGGAAGCGTTACTGCATGTAATGGGAGTAGATTGTGCCATTGCCACTTCGGGTATAGCAGGTCCGGGAGGAGGTACTGCCGATAAACCTGTTGGTACGGTGTGGATGGCTGTGCGTTGTGGCAATAAGCTCGCTGTGGAATGCGGTCATTTTGCCGGTTCTCGTTCCTATATTATAGAGCGAGCCACGCAACGTAGCATAATGATGCTTATAGACCTGCTCATCGAATGTTGAAAATGTTTATATCAATCTTTTTGTGTGCTTTATCATTGTCTCTATTGCAAAATATGGTAAAAATATGTACCTTTGCGAGGCTTTTGGATAATAGGAAATTTTAATTATAAAATATAGAATATATGGCAACAACAGCTGATTTTAAAAATGGTATGTGCCTCGATATCGATGGTACTTATTATTTCATTGTTGAGTTTCTTCACGTTAAACCGGGAAAAGGTCCGGCTTTCGTCCGTACTAAACTTCGTAACGTTGTAACCGGTCGTATCCTTGACAAAACATGGAACTCGGGTGTGAAAGTTGAGGAAGTACGCATCGAGCGTCGTCCTTATCAATACCTCTACAAGGATGACATGGGTTATAACTTCATGCATACCGAGACTTACGAGCAAGTATCAATCCCCGGTGAGAGCATTGATGGTGTTAAATTCTTGAAAGAAGGTGACATCTGCGAAGCCATGGTTCACGCAGCCACCGACACTATTCTCACTTGCGAGATGCCCCTCAACGTAGTGCTTGAAATTACCTATACCGAGCCCGGTATCAAGGGTGATACTGCTACCAACACATTGAAGCCTGCTACTGTTGAAACTGGTGCTGAGGTGCGTGTTCCCCTCTTCATCAATACTGGTGACAAGGTTCGCATTGATACTCGTACAGGCGATTACATTGAGCGTGTAAAATAATACCGACTTTATTTAACTCATAGCGATAGGCTGTTCCGCAAGGAGCAGTCTATCTTTTTTATGTTTTTATCCCGATTTCGGCTGATTGTTTATTGGGATTGTTGGATCAGTCGATAAGATAGGGGGTAATGTCTAAGTCGAATTTCGGACAATCGTTTTCAGACTTTCAGGTTAAATACCCGAGCGAGCAAACAATTTCATTTCTCCTTTGTTATATTATCGAACAGCCGATGCCGGCAACATGGTGATGAAGTCATGGTGGAGGCTGTCATTAGTGATAAGGCACTACAATGCAATAATGATATTCTTGTTTTTTGTGTGTTTCATTGGTATTATTGTCCTTATCTTTTCCTTGTGAGGAAAATGATAAGATTCCTCTTTCTTGTTTTTGATACGGAAAAGGCTGCATCGTGATGATGCGGCCTTTTCGCCTCTATAATTAATCTATTAATGATGTTATGTCTTACTCGTTGGGACTTTCCTAAGTGAGTGCTGTTATTTGATGCCGCGACGATTGAGTGCTGTGTGATAGCGTTGTGCATTGCGATTATGCTCACTCAACGTGGTTGCAAAGTTGTGGTATCCTGAAAAATCTTCTTTGGCACACATATACAGATAGTTGTGCGATTTATAATTGAGTACTGCATCAATAGCCGTTTTGGAGGGGATGCGAATGGGGCCCGGTGGAAGTCCTGTGTTGATGTATGTGTTGTAGGGAGATGGTGTGTTGAGGTGCTTGTTAAGAATGCGACGAAGTGCAAAATTGCCTACGGCAAACTTGATAGTGGGATCGGCTTGAAGAGGTATGTTGCGACGTAAACGGTTGATATACAGACCTGCCACAATGGGCATCTCATCGACCTTGGCAGTCTCTTCTTCAACAATCGAAGCCAATATCGATACTTCGACGGGTGTAAGTCCTGCTTTTTCAGCTTTTTTTCTCCTGCTTTCGTTCCAGAATTGTGTGTAGTATTCGTACATGCGTTCAACAAATCGTTGAGGTGATACTGTCCAATAAAATTCGTACGAGTCGGGCAGGAACATGGCTGCTATTGTGGTGCTGTTGAAGCCGTAAGCATTGCATATTGTCTCATCGTTGAGGAGGAAGTTTAGCGAATCGGCACTTAGATATAAGCACTCATCGGCTCGTTCGACCAATTGACTCAGTAGGCGAAAATTGTTGAACGTAAACTTGATGGGGGTCTGGCTGCCGGCAGCGAGGCGACGTGATGCTCGATATATTGATGTTGAGCCATTCAACTCAAAGTAACCTTTGCGATTGTCGGGGTTATATTCGCCTCGATACATTAGCTTAACAATCTCCTGTGCCTTCGTTGGGGGTATTTGTTGGGCAAGTACATTGCAGAGTGAGTCGCTGCTCATGCCCGGTGTAATGTATACTTTGATGGTTGTTCCGGTATCGGATATGGGGTCTTTGATGTATTTTTTGTATAAATAACCGCTTATTCCCAACCCTGCGACAGCAAGTGTTGCCATCGCTATAAGTATAATGTGTATTTTCTTCATCTTGATAATGTTACTTATTGACTGCAAATGTAGAAAAATATTGTGTAAAAACAAAGAACGCTACCACCTTGCGATGATAGCGTCTTGCGGAAGGAGGGGGATTCGAACCCCCGGTACCCTTACGAGTACGTCAGTTTAGCAAACTGGTGGTTTCAGCCACTCACCCATCCTTCCTTGTGGGTTTTTTGCCAAATGCGATGCAAAGATACAGTTCTCTTGCAACTTGTGCAAGTTTTTAGGCAATTTTCTTTGCTAATTTTTTAAATTTATATTTACTCTTGTCGTAATTGTTTTGTAATCAACATAATAAAAGAGCGACCGTGCTTATGCTCGGTCGCTCACTTTTTGTATTGTTGTTCTGATTATTCAGCGGGTTT
Source organism: Bacteroidaceae bacterium (assembly GCA_017531985.1). Classification (GTDB taxonomy): domain Bacteria; phylum Bacteroidota; class Bacteroidia; order Bacteroidales; family Barnesiellaceae_A; genus Barnesiella_A. The sequence continues at coordinate 8,884 of JAFXJY010000034.1, read as the reverse complement.
CAACCAACGGTCGAGCCAGCCGATAAATGTGCGGTGGAACAAGAGACCGTTTTGGGGTTTGAGTATCCAGTGATTTTCATCGGGGAAGACAAGTAATTCGGCGGGAATGCCTCGTAGTTTGGCAGCATTGAAGGCACTCATGCCTTGTGAAGCGAGTATGCGGAAGTCTTTCTCACCGTGGATGCACAAGATGGGAGTATCCCATTGGCCTACAAAGCGGTGTGGTGAGTTGGCAAATGTACGTTGTGCAATAGCGTTATTTTTGTCCCAAGGGGCACCGCCCATATCCCAGTTGGCAAACCACATCTCCTCGGTCTCCATGTATTGTTGTTCGAGGTTGAAGATACCGGCATGTGCGATAAAGGCATCAAAGCGTTTCTCGTGATGACCGGCAAGCCAGTACACAGAGAATCCTCCATAGCTGGCACCTACTGCACCCATTTTGTCAACATAAGGTTCGGCTTTGATAGCATCGGCTGCTGCTAAGTAGTCACGCATGTTCTGGCCACCATAATCCTTGCTTATCTGTTCGAGCCACTCTTGACCAAATCCCGGCAGACCGCGACGATTGGGGGCTACGATGATATAACCTTGTGCTGCGATGAGCTGCAAGTTCCAGCGATACGACCAGAACTGGCTAACGGGACTTTGAGGACCTCCTTGGCAATAAAGAATGGCAGGATATTTCTTGTTGGCATCGAAGTGGGGTGGATAGACAACCCACGCGAGCATCTTTTTGCCGTCTGTTGTGGGTATCCAGCGTTCTTCTACGCGACCCATTTCTATCTCGGCAAGGAGTGTCTCGTTCTCACGTGACAGGTCACTGACTTGGCGAGTGGCAAGGTCGACGATGCATATCTCATCGGGTTGTGATAGTGAGTGACGCATGGTGACCAACTTGTTGTTGGCGGCAGGATATACGGCTGCGTAATCGTAGTATCCTTCGGTAATCTGTTCGATATCAAGATTGTCGAGCCTTATACCGAATACATGTACCATACCCTTGTAGGGCGATGTGAAATATATTTTCTGTGAGTCATTGTCCCAGGCAAAGGTGTTGACAATGTAGTCGAACTGCTCTGTCAAATAGCGTTTCTCGCCGGTGGTGAGGTCAAGAACGAAGAGTCGATTCTTGTCGCTCTCATATCCGTCACGTTCCATGCTGGTCCATGCCATGTAACGTCCGTCGGGCGAGATGACAGGGTTGGTGTCGTAGCCCATCATGCCTTCGGTAAGATTTTCGGTAGTACCCTCGGTAAGGTCGTAGCGATATAGGTCGCTGTTGGTTGAGAGAGAATACTCTATACCGGTCTTTTTCCGGCATGTGTATATGATAGACTTGCCGTCAGGTGTCCATGCAAAGGATTCGGCACCGCCGAATGGACGCATGGGAGCTTCGTAAGGCTCGCCTTCAAGAATGTCCTTAGGATTGACTATCTTGTTGCCATCATATTGTGCAATGAAGGGGTGGGGGATGGCTTCGGTCCATTCATCCCAGTGTTTATACATCAAGTCATCGATAACACGACCGGTGGCTTGGGGAAGGTCGGCATACTTGTCGACAGCCTTGTTGTGCAGTGATACTGTGGCTATAAGGATTACTTGTGAATGGTCGGGTGAGAAGAGGAAGCCTTCGACTCCTTGTTCCATATTGGAGAGTTGTTTGCGACCGGTTCCATCGGCATTGCTACGCCACACTTGTGGCAAGCCATTGGCATCGGGGTAGGTAAAGGCGATGGTGTTGTCATCGAGCCATGTAGCATTGCCTTCACTCTTGGGGGTGTGCGTAATCTGTGTGGGAGTACCATCGATAGGGGCAACAAATAATTCGCTGTTACCTCTATTGGCTTTGTAGTCGACATATTGTACGCTATACATGACTTTGGTGCCGTCGGGCGATACCGTCGGTGACGATACGCGACCGAAAGCCATCATTACTTCGGGTGTCATTATGCCATTTTCGATGGCAATCTCTTGTTTCCCTATTACATTCTCTTGGGTAGTCTCTTGTGAGTTACAAGCCGACAACATTGCTAAGCCTGCCATACCCATCATAATCCAGTTTTTGTTCATTGTTATGTGTGGTTTTTCTGCCCGAGGGCGGTATTAATATTCAGAGGGATCGTAGCTGCCGAAACTCTCTTCATCGAGTTCCGATATGTCATATTCGTCCGAGCCGTAGAAGTCGGCATCAAGATCGTCGAATGTCGATTGGGCAGCAATTTTCTTTTCTATCTCTTCGAAGTCTATGGTTTGAGCAGGAGCATCACCAACCGACTTGATGCACTCGGCTTGGTCAAGGTCTTCGCCAAACTCTATTTCTCTCAGTTCCATGAAGAAAGAGCGATCGGTCAGATAATCGAATGTAAACATCAATCGTTGACCTTCATCCTCAACCAACTCGCTCAGCGGAGTTGAATCCATCAACCATATATCCTCGTCGCTTTCAAGACCCATATCCATGAGGGTTACTTCGGTCTGTTTCTCCCAATCATCTTCGCAGATGAAGAATGAGGTCATCTGGTCTTTGGTGTAACCTACCGAGTCGAGTATCACATCATGCAATTCCTTGAATGTTGCATCCGAGTCAATTCTTATCACTCGCTTGAAGTCTTCAACTTCGTCCGAAATAATTAAAAACTTGTATACCATCGTAGTAAAATTTAAACTCTATATAATGTATTGGGAGCATACACACCCATTCATTCAGCAAAGATAAGCCGTTTGATGTCAATTACCAAAAAAAGTGTACTAAAAAATTGTTCTTTCGCTCGATATTGATTCTATGAAAAGATTATCTGAGATAAGTTCCAATTGAAGAGAGTCCCCTCCACTCTTGACGATATGCGATTTCGCACAGCATGACTCCTCAATCACCCCTTTATTTAAAATTTTTACGTTGTAATTCTACATTATGAAGATTATTAAGGATAATCATTTCCCAACATTATATTTACCTTTATGATAAGGCAATTTGCGTTTTTTCTTGATTTTCGTCGTAAAATGTAGTACCTTTGCATCATGGCACGAATAATGGCTATCGACTATGGACGCAAGCGTTGCGGCATTGCCGTAACCGATACTTTGCAGATTATTGCCAATGGGCTTACAACGGTAGGCTCGGGCGAGTTGCTCAACTTCATTCGCAATTATGTAGCGAGTGAGCCGGTTGAGTGCATTGTTGTGGGATTGCCCAAGCAGGTCAATAATAAACCCTCCGAAAACATGCGATATGTAACAGCCTTTGTCAATACGCTGCACAAGCAACTCCCCGACATGAAAGTGGAACTATACGACGAACGTTTTACCTCGGTTATAGCTCACCGCACGATGATAGATGCCGGTCTCGGTCGCATGGCTCGACGTAACAAAGAGTTGGTCGATGAGATAAGTGCCACAATTATATTGCAAGATTATCTCGAAAGTAAAAAATACAATTCAATATGATATTACCCGTTTATCTCTACGGACATCCCGTAATTCGCAAAGTGGCCGAGCCTATCGATGCCACTTACCCCGACTTGGCAAAGCTTATTGCCGATATGTATGAAACCATGTATGCTACCGATGGTATTGGATTGGCAGCACCACAGATAGGTCGTTCGATAAGAGTTGTTGTGATCGACGTCGATGTGCTGAGCGATACATATCCCGAGTTGGCAGGCGTGAAGATGACCCTTATAAATCCGACACTCGAAGTGCTGGAAGATGGTAAGAAATGTACTACAGAAGAAGGCTGCCTCAGTGTCCCCGGAGTGCATGAGTCGGTTACACGCATCGAGAAGATACATTTGCACTGGTACGATGAGAACTTTGAAGAACATGACGAGATAATCGAAGGTTACTTGGCACGAGTGGTACAACATGAGTGCGACCACCTCGAAGGTAAAGTGTTCATAGACCATATATCGCCCATACGCAAGCAACTTATCAAAGCCAAGGTTAACAACATCATTAAGGGACGTGTCAACTGTGGCTATCGTGTGAAAGCAGCCGGTACCAAGTAACGGAAAGTGTAATCGTAAGAATATATAGTATGTAAAGAGCCATAGGCTCAATGTTAGAAAACAAAACATTACAAAAAATAATATGGCAGACGATAAAAAAGTAATTTTTTCGATGGTGGGAGTAAGTAAGATATTTCCACCGCACAAGCAAGTACTCAAAGATATTTATCTCTCGTTCTTCTACGGAGCCAAGATAGGTATCATAGGTCTTAACGGTTCGGGTAAGTCGACGCTGTTGAAAATCATAGCCGGTGTCGAAAAATCCTATCAAGGCGAAGTCGTGTTCTCTCCCGGATATTCGGTGGGCTATCTCGAACAAGAACCCAAGCTCGACAATGAAAAGACAGTGATAGAGGTAGTTCGTGAAGGCGTACAGCCTGTTCTCGACATCCTTGCCGAGTATGAGCGTGTCAACGAAGCATTCTGCGACCCTGAGGTGCTTGAAGACCCCGACAAAATGGAAGCTCTCATCAATCGCCAAGCCGAATTGCAAGATCAGATAGATGCTACCGATGCATGGAACATCGACAACCGTCTTGAACGTGCCATGGATGCACTGCGTTGTCCCCCCGAAGACCAACAAATCAAATACCTGTCAGGCGGTGAGCGTCGTCGTGTAGCTCTCTGTCGTCTGCTCTTGCAACAACCCGACATACTATTGCTCGACGAGCCTACCAACCACCTCGATGCCGAGAGTATCGACTGGCTTGAACAACACTTGCAGCAATACAAAGGAACAGTTATTGCCATCACCCACGACCGCTACTTCCTCGATCATGTGGCAGGATGGATACTCGAACTCGACCGTGGTGAAGGTATTCCTTGGCAAGGCAACTACACGTCGTGGCTCGACCAGAAAACCAAGCGTCTCGCCATGGAAGAGAAGCAGGCCAGCAAGCGTCGCAAGACTCTCGAACGTGAGCTTGAATGGGTGCGTATGGCTCCCAAAGCCCGTCAGGCCAAAGGTAAAGCCCGTCTTAACTCTTACGACCGACTGCTCAACGAAGATCAGAAAGAGCGTGAGGAGAAACTCGAAATATTCATTCCCAATGGACCTCGATTGGGCAATAAAGTCATCGAAGCACAAGGAGTTGCCAAGGCTTACGGCGAAAAACTTCTCTTCGACAACCTCAACTTCATGCTGCCACCCAACGGTATAGTAGGTGTGATAGGTCCTAATGGTGCCGGTAAGACAACACTATTCCGCCTTATCATGGGACAAGAACAAGCCGATAAAGGAACATTCGATGTGGGTGAGACTGTCAAGATAGCTTATGTCGACCAGACACACAAAGATATTGACCCCGAGAAGAGTGTATATCAAGTCATATCGGGTGGACAAGAAACTTTCCGCATGGGTGGACGTGAGATGAATGCTCGAGCCTATCTGTCGCGTTTCAACTTCACCGGTGCCGACCAAGAGAAACTCATAGGTGTGCTGTCGGGTGGTGAGCGTAACCGCCTGCACCTTGCTATGGCACTCAAAGAAGAGGGCAACGTACTGCTGCTTGACGAACCTACCAACGACATCGACGTCAACACCCTGCGAGCCCTTGAAGAGGGTCTCGAAAACTTTGCAGGATGTGCCGTTGTCGTATCGCACGACCGTTGGTTCCTCGATCGCATCTGTACCCACATCCTCGCATTTGAGGGTAACTCCGAAGTGTTCTTCTTCGAAGGCTCGTACAGCGAATACGAAGAAAACAAACGCCGTCGTATGGGTGATGTAGAACCCCAACGTGTTCGCTATCGCAAGTTTGGTGAGTAATAGTCATGTCAGACTGCAAGGCTGGGTGTAGCAATTGACAATCTTCTTCGTTGTAGCTGATGTTGGGATTTGGTCGGGTACACCACATTGCTCCCCTGCTAAACCACTTGACTTGTATATTATCAGTTCTTACAACCTCTGAGATGCTGTGAGCCAATGATATACGCTACTTAGCCTCTCTAAGATACAAGAGGATGCTTCACATACGGAGGCATCCTCATTTTTTATACAGCTTCAATCATTGTCAATGGACAGCAATGTCAGTATTTACCTCTTTTTCGACTGTCACATTTATCAGGCATTCTATCCATTGAACTATGGGGCGTTTTTAACTTATTGTAGGAGAAGTGTTTAGCATAAGTCTGGACAAAATTGAGTTGTAAAAGTACTATATATTACATACTTTTGCAAAATAATGTAACCTTGATGGGTGCTTATAGAAGTTTACCTATATTATAATAATTATGTTAGATTGAACTACCCTTGAATGAAAAATGATTTTCTGAGGGGTAACATATAGACCTCAATAATTTATATGGATTATACACAGTTTATACTCACTGTCAATTCATCAAGTATTGTGATATTGATTGTATTGGCACTTATTTTGTTATTTGCTACCCGATTTCGCGGAGAAAATGCCTATGCCGCTCTCATTATTGTCTTACCCAACGTTCCGGTCTATCTATATAATATGAGCCGAATGTTGGGTTGGCATGAGTTTTCGCTTGTTATGTTGCCTATCAGTTTTTCGGTCAATACGTTGTTGATGCCACTGTTGTGGATGTTTGCACTTAAAAACTTTGCACCCGATTTTCGCTTGCAATGGAAACATTTGCTTCATTGCCTCCCCGCATTGTTTTGTTTGCTGGTAGGGCTGTCAATGTCTATCGAAGAGCGAATGGCCTCAATCCGCTATGAAATGACCGGTGACGATACGTGGATAGGGAATATTAACACTATGATTATCTTTGTGCAGATGGTCGCATATTTTGTGGCTATATTTGTCTATATTTATCGTAGTAAAAAACTGATAAATAATGTAGCATCGGATGCCGATTGGTTGCAAAAAGAATGGATATGGCGTTTTGAAGCCCTTTTTGCTATACTCTTTGTCATTGTGATGGTCGCTTATGCAATATGGCCTCGCACCGATGCATGGCTCATACAGATTCTTAACGTAATAGCCATGTGTTACTTGGTATATAACTCTATTGCACACGCGGTTATTCCTGTCATGTCGCAGCCCGAAGAGATAAATAACGATAAAGTACCGGTAGTCGTATCTGTCGAGGATAATGAGCAAATGAAAAATATATGTCATCAAGCCTTGGACATCTTATCTTCCAGCAAGTTGTATTTGCGTCCCGACCTTACGTTGGCTATTCTTGCTCAGGAGATGCAAGTTTCACAACGGCTGTTGTCGAGATCCATCAATACAATTCGTAAGCAAAATTTCTTTGAGTTTATCAATGAGCTACGCATTGAGGAAGCTAAACAGAAACTGATGTCGCTCGAAAAATCGGGGTATAATATTGATAGTATTTACACCGAATGCGGATTTCGCTCTCGCTCAACTTTTTTCTTGGTATTTAAAAAAGTTGTGGGTATGACACCTGCTCAATGGCTGAAAGATTGGGAACGTAGACAGGTATTTTAATAAATTTAGTCCAAATGTCGGTAGTTTGGACATGTTTTTGCCGATTTTATTAGGAATATAAAGCAAACATTATGAATTTTGCATTGTGCTTTAATCCTAAATATAGCGGCAAAATGAAAACAGTTGATGTAAATATTCGGGAAAATGTGGCAATAAATTCGTCAATGGACGAATATATTGCCATGGAGCAATTATCACAATGTTGTGAAACAATATTAAAATTCCTGTGTGATGAGAAACGATATCTCAATCCAATTTATTCATTGTGGGAGTTATCACGCGAAGTAGGTATTTCGGCACGACTTATATCTAATTCCATTAATAAGGTTTTAGGGCAGAACTTTTTTGAGTTACTTAACCGCCTGCGAGTTGAAGAAGCTCAACGCATCCTTATTAATTCGGTACAGCATTCGAGATTTATTTGTATTGAAGACATTTATGCTAAGAGTGGATTTGGCAGTCGTTCGGCTTTTTATATGTCGTTCAAGAAATATACTGGATTTACTCCGCGGCAGTATATGAAAATGTGTGAGGAAGAAAATATGAATATAATTTAAATATTAGAGTTATGAAGAGGATAGTTATTTTAGTGGTAATGATGATGTTATGTGCTTTGGTGCCTTTCCCGACTCAGGCACAGAGTTGGTTGGAACGTTTAGGTCGTCGCGTAGCTGAGAGTGCCAAGGAAAAAGTAGCCGATAAAGTCGAAGAAACGGTCGATGATGCCATAGATGAAACTTGGGAGAGTGCCGAGAATGCAGCTCGTGATGGCGTGAAGAAATCGACTAAAAAGAGTAAAAAGGCTAAGAAACAAACAGCAGCGGATGAAGAAGACGAGCAAGAAATCGAAGCAGCGACTCCGGTTACCACAAAGCCTAACTCATTGGAAATAAATTACGCCAAGAGCGATTTTGTGCCGGGTGATGAGATAATTTTCGAAGATGATTTGGCTAACGAACAGTTGGGCGAGTTTCCAAGCAAATGGGATTTGATGGCGGGAGTAGTGGAAATAGCCAAATTAAATGGAGAAAATACCATCAACTTTGTAGAAGATGCATCAAGAATCAATCCATTGATGGAAGAACCTAAAAATTATTTGCCGGAGATTTTTACCGTAGAATTTGATTTCTGGATACCCGGTATGGGAGCTGATGTAAGTTATGATATAAGATTTAGCGATCAACAGAGAAATAATTTATGGGAAATTACATTAAGTCGTGGTGGATGGAAGTCTAATGATAACGAACAATTCAATTTGATAGAAATGGAGTGGGGTTATTATAATCCATCTGATGAATGGATTAGTGGAGAAAATGAAAACATCTCTGTTTCTGGTAATAGTTGGAATCATTTTGCTCTATCTTTTAATAAAAGAGCATTGAAAATTTATATCAACGGAATTCGTATTGCCAATATCCCTAATGCCAAAAAACCTCAATGGTGGAGTAT